>JAYTVC010000016.1:0-28113 GCA_043744215.1 Pseudomonadota bacterium | reverse complement strand
CCACGGTGCCACCGGGGCACATGCAAAAACTATAGACGGACCGGCCATTGCTGGCGTGATGCACCATCTTATAATCTGCCGCGCCGATGATGGGGTTGCCCGCGCTGGGCCCGAGTCGTGCGCGGTCGATCAGCGATTGCGGATGCTCGATGCGAAAGCCGATGGAAAACGGTTTGGCTTCGATATACACACCCGCCTTGTGCAGCATCTCGAACGTGTCGCGCGCACTGTGGCCGATGGCGAGCACGATGTGATCGGCGCGGATGGCTTCGCCGCTGGCAAGCGTGACGCTGCGCACGCGGCCGTTGTCGATTTCAATATTTTCCACTCTGCTTTGAAAACGAAATTCGCCGCCGAGTGATTCAATTGTGGCGCGCATTTTTTCCACAATGCCCACCAACCGGAAAGTACCGATGTGCGGCTTGTTCACATATAAAATTTCCACCGGTGCGCCGGCTTTCACAAATTCGCTGATAACTTTGCGCCCGTAATGTTTCGGGTCTTTGATCTGGCTGTAGAGTTTGCCGTCGGAAAACGTGCCCGCCCCACCCTCGCCGAACTGCACATTCGATTCGGGATGCAAAATATGTTTGCGCCACAAATCCCAGGTGTCTTTGGTGCGCTCGCGCACGGCCTTGCCGCGCTCGAGAATAATCGGCCGCAAGCCCATTTGCGCCAACACCAAACCGGCAAAAATGCCGCAGGGGCCCGAGCCGATAACCAGCGGACGCAAAGCGGGCGCGTTGGTCGCCCTGGCGACAAATTTGTATTCTATATCCGGCGCAGGCGACAGATGGGGATCGCCGCGCAGGCGCTTCAACACTTCGGCATCATCGGCGGTTTGCACGTCCAATGAGTAGATCAGCACGATCGCCGCTTTTTTGCGCGCATCGTGGCTGCGGCGAAAAATAGTAAAACTGACGAGCTGTTTTTCGCTGATGCCCAGGCGCGCGAGCATGGCGAGTTTGAGAGCCGCTTCGGTGTGATCGAGAGGAAGCTTGAGTTCGATGAGACGCAACATGAAGTTTTCCTTGTGGACCCTGGTTATGGGTCAGAAGATTGCGGCCATCAGCCGCGAAGCGACATTTTACCTTGAGCGGATAAATCGCGCATAATAAAGTCCTACAGAATTTATCGGAGTGAAGAATGGAAGCATTACACCCGCAAGCGACTTTTACTTCCATGGACGCCAGCACCGCCGAAGACTGGAAAATCATCGGCACGGATTACGCAGGCTTTGTGAAAAAACTGCCCGACCGCGTGCTAGCCCATTTGACATTGCTTGATGGCGATTATGGCGGCTTTCCCATCGACCGCTTGCAACATTCCCTGCAAACCGCCACACGCGCCCATCAGGCGGGCGAGAATGAAGAATATGTGGTGTGCGCATTGTTGCACGACATCGGCGATACTTTGGGCTCGTTCAATCATCCCGATATAGCCGCCGCGATCCTGAAGCCGTTTGTTAGCGAAGCCAACTTGTGGATGGTGCAACAGCACGGCATATTTCAGGGTTATTATTTTTTCCACCATCTCGGCATGGACCGCAACATGCGCGAACAATTTCGCGGCCACAAATATTTCGAACACACAGCCAGGTTTTGCGAAAAATACGATGGCCCGGCATTTGATGCGAAGGCGGAGATGATGCCGCTGTCGGCGTTTGAACCCATGTTGCGTCGGGTGTTTGAGAAGCCGGTGAACACGATTTACAAAATCTGACTGGTGCCTAACTGTGTTGTCATTCGCGTGTAAAACGGGAATAACGGATAAACGGTAACTATTTGATTATATTGAATTATTTTCATCTTTTTTGACGACCTCCAGCTTCGGTGCGTGACTCGGCTCCAATTCCACCCGTTCAATTTTCGCAAACCGGTCTGAAATTTTCTTGCTGCTGATGTGCACGTCTTCCACATCTTTGCTCGCCTGATTGATGTGTTTCGATAACTGATTCATGCGCTCTTCAAAGCGGTTGAAATCTTTTCCGAGCTTGCCCAATTCGTCCTTGATGATGTGCACTTGCTTGCGCGTTTCTACATCTTTCATCACCGCGCGTGCGGTGTTGAGCACGGCCATCAAGGTCGTCGGCGACACGATCCACACGCGGCGGCTGTTGGCGTAATCGACAATGTCGGAATGATGGCCGTGGATTTCGGCGAACACGGCCTCAGCGGGCAGGAACATCACCGCGCCATCAGAGGTCACATTTTCGATGATGTATTTCGACGCGATATCATCCACATGTTTTTTCACGTCCGCTTTGAATTGTTTTTGCGCCGCGAGTTTATCTGCCGCGCTGATGTCGTCGGCAAACATGCGATGAAAATTCTCCAGGGGGAATTTGGAATCGACGGCGACCAGACCTGTCGGCTCCGGTAATTTCAACAGACAATCTACGCGATAGCCATTCTTTAGTGTTGCCTGAAATTCGTAGGCCTGCTCCGGCATCACGTTGCGCACCAGTGCTTCCAGTTGCACTTCGCCGAACGCGCCGCGCGAGCGTTTGTCGCCCAGCAACGCTTGCAGGCTGACAACATTCGTCGTTAACCCGTCAATTTTCTTTTGCGCTTCGTCGATGACGGCGAGGCGCGACATCACGCTGGTAAAAGTTTCGTTGGTCTTTTTGAAACCTTCGTCGAGACGCTCGCTGACTTTGCCGCTGATATTTTGCAGGCGTTCATCCACGGTTTTGTTCAGCGCTTCAATCGTCACCGCCAGTTGCGCACTGATATTGCGCATCGTAGTCTGAATCAACTCTTGATCCGCCCTGCCCTGCTCTGCCAGTTTTTGCAGGGTCACATTCAACATGTCGGATTTCAGCGCATCCTGTTTTTGCGATAGCGAGGCATTGAGTTCGGCTAGTTGCTTGATCAATGCTTCGCGGTTACCGGCAAGATTTTCCGTTTGTGCCAGTTGCAACGCGCTGACGGTGGCGCGCAATTTGTCGGCGGTATCGGTTTGCAAACTGATGCTGCGGTCGCCCTGCTTATTCAGGCCGTCATGCAAACTCGACAGCATATCGCGGTGCCTGGTTTCCATTTGTGATTCGACCAATTGCGGCAAAGCTTTCTGGCCGCGGCTCATGGCAGAAAGTTTGAACAACAGGTAAATCACCAGCAGCACGAGAATGATCGTGTCAGCGATGATCCAGTATTCGGGATGGGACATATTAAATTCTCCGCGCTGATGATCGAATTATAGTTTAGCAGGATGGGCAAAGCGATAGCGTGCTCATCCTGGTACTGGTGGGCACAATCGCAAAAATCACGCGAGCTTTGCCCACTCTGCACATATAGGAAATAAAAAAGGCGCACAACGTGCGCCTTTTTCTCAATCTTCAATCCTGGCTCCTCAATAATGCATCATGCCGCTTTCGACGCGCGCTTGCGCTCGTGCTCAAGCAAAAAGCGTTTGCGAATGCGAATACACTTCGGCGTGATTTCAACCAACTCGTCGTCGTCGATAAATTCAATCGCTGATTCCAATGTGAGTTGAATTGGCGGCACGAGAGTCACGGCTTCGTCGGTGCCTGATGAGCGCACGTTGGTGAGCTGTTTGCCTTTGATCGGGTTCACTATGAGATCGTTGTCGCGGCTGTGAATGCCGATGACCATGCCTTCGTACAAACGGTCGCCCGGGCTCACGAACATACGGCCACGGTCTTGCAGTTTCCACAGCGCGTAAGCAACTGCATCGCCCTGCTCGGCGGAAATTAGCACGCCGGCACGGCGCGAGCTGTTTTCCGAACGCACGGGGGCGTATTCATCGAACACGCTGCTTTTCAGACCCGTGCCGCGCGTCATGGTCATAAAGTCGGATTGAAAACCGATGAGACCGCGCGCAGGAATGCGGTAGTCAAGACGCACACGGCCCCGGCCGTCCGGCTGCATGTCCTGCAAATCGCCACGGCGTTCGCCGAGGGCTTGCATCACGGCACCTTGGTGGGTCTCTTCCACGTCGACGGTGAGCATTTCAATCGGCTCGCATTTTTCGCCGTTGATTTCTTTAATCACCACGCGGGGCTTGCCCACGGCCAGCTCGTAACCTTCACGGCGCATGGTTTCGAGCAAAATGGTCAGGTGCAATTCACCGCGGCCCGACACAAGAAACACGTCGGTATCTTCAGTGTCTTCCACTTTCAGCGCGACGTTGGCCATCAACTCGCGGTCAAGACGTTCGCGGATCTGGCGTGTGGTGACGAACTTGCCTTCCTGCCCGGCGAATGGTGACGTGTTTACCTGGAAGTTCATCATCAAGGTGGGATCATCAACGTGTAACATGGGCAATGCTTCGGGCTTGGCCAAATCAGCGATGGTGACACCAATGCCCACTTCTTCAATGCCGTTGATCAAAATAATATCGCCCGCTTCAGCCATTTCCATTTGCACGCGCTCCAAACCTTTGAAGCCTAGCACTTGATTGACGCGGGCTTTTTTCGGCGCTTTGTCGCCGTTGAGCACCATGACTTCCTGCCCCGGCTTGATGCGGCCACGGGTGATGCGGCCGATGCCGATACGGCCGACAAAACTGGAATAATCGAGAGAGCTGATTTGCATTTGCAGCGGGCCGTCCGGATCGCCCGCGCGGGCGGGCACGTGCTTTAACACAGCATCGAACAAGGGGCGCATATCGGTGCCCGGCGTTTTTGCATCCAGCATGGCGTAACCGTTCAGCGCCGAGGCATACACCACAGGGAAATCCAGTTGCTCATCCGTCGCGCCGAGTTTGTCGAACAAATCAAACGTGGCGTTGATGACAAAATCAGGACGCGCGCCGGGGCGGTCGATTTTGTTGATAATGACTATCGGTTTCAAACCAAGCGCCAGTGCTTTTTTGGTGACAAAGCGCGTTTGTGGCATGGGGCCTTCGACGGCATCGACCAGCAACAATACGCTATCGACCATGGACAGTACGCGCTCCACTTCGCCGCCAAAATCGGCGTGGCCCGGCGTATCAACAATATTGATGTGCGTGCCTTCGTATTGCACGGCGCAGTTTTTCGCCAGAATGGTGATGCCGCGTTCTTTTTCCAGGTCGTTGCTGTCCATCACGCGCTCGGCGATGTGCTGGTGGGCGGCAAAGGTGCCGGATTGCTGCAAAAGTTTATCCACCAGCGTGGTTTTGCCGTGGTCCACGTGGGCGATGATGGCGATGTTGCGAATGGCGCGTGACATGATTTAACTTTCCAAATAACAAAATAGCAAAATAGTTAAGTTGGCACGAAGCCAACCAAGCCAAAAATTATAACACAAACCGCTGGCTAATCTGGCTTATCTGTGTATAATGCGCGCTTCGGGTGTTGGATTCTTATAACTTACCAGACCCCCGACGAACTGGCCGCAATACCTTTAAGCCCGTTCGCAGCCATCGATTCCCTGACCTTCCTTTTTCTCTCCGCGCCAGCACTTTACAGTCGGGCGGCGATTCTCCGGTTAGCATCGATGTTTATAGCGCCGGATAACCGCTTCCGCTACGTAATTTCACGTGCAATTAGCGTTTCCCTGCGTTTGATTTTTACACAGGAAACAGCATGACATTTAATGAATTGAATTTGATCGACCCCATCCTCAACGCACTCACCGAGGCTGGCTATACTACGCCCACTCCTATTCAAGAGCAGGCGATTCCCGAAATTTTGGCGGGGCACGACATTATTGCCTCGGCACAAACCGGCACCGGCAAAACCGCCGCGTTTATTTTGCCCGCCCTGCAAAAACTGGCGATACCTTCTGCCATTCGCAGCAAAGGCCCGCGCGTATTGGTGCTCACGCCCACGCGCGAACTGGCGCAGCAGGTCAACGAAGCCACGCGCAAATACGGCAAAAGCCTGCGCGTGAAAACCGTATGTATTCTCGGCGGCATGCCCTACCCGCTGCAAAACAAATTGCTGTCGCAGCCAGTGGATATTCTTGTCGCCACGCCGGGTCGTTTGATCGACCATCTGGATCGCGGCCGCATTGATTTTTCGCGCCTCGAAATACTGATTCTCGACGAAGCCGACCGCATGCTGGACATGGGCTTTATCGACGACGTGGAACGCATCGCCGCTGCCACACCGGAAACGCGCCAGACCTTGTTGTTCTCGGCCACGATGGAAGGCGAAATCGCCAAACTGGCACAGCGTTTACTGAAGACACCGAAGCGCATTTCGGTCGCCGCTGCCCAAGCCAAACATGAAAACATCGAACAACGTTTGCATTACGTCGATGACATGGGCCACAAAAATCGCCTGCTTGACCATCTGCTGCGCGATGAAGCGCTCAAGCAAGCCATCGTCTTCACCGCTACCAAGCGCGATGCCGATACGATTGCTGAAGATTTATACGCCCAAGGCCATACTGTTGCTGCGCTTCACGGCGACATGAATCAGGGCGCGCGTAACCGCACCCTGACCAAATTGCGTCAGGGCGGATTGCGCGTTTTGGTCGCCACCGACGTGGCTGCACGCGGTATCGACGTGTCGGGCATTACCCACGTGATCAATTACGACTTGCCGAAATTCGCCGAAGATTATGTGCACCGCATTGGTCGTACGGGCCGAGCCGGCGCATCGGGCATCGCCGTGTCGTTCGCGTCGGGCCGTGATTTGCTGGTTTTGAAACGCATTGAGCGCTTCACCGGGCAAGACATTCCCGTGCACATCATTGCTGGCCATGAGCCTAAATTCAAACCGCGCCCCCCGAGTGGTCCTTCACGCGGACGTCCAGGTGCCAGCAATGGCGCGAAGCGTCCAGGCCAGGGCTATGGTGGCCAGGGTCGCCGTGACAACGCTGCACCGCGCAGCAATGCGGGCGGCTACTCCAACGACACTCGTCGCAGAACTGGTGTTAGCGATAATGCGGGCAACAAAGGCGCTTATGGCGCGAAACCGGATAACTTCGGCAACCGTATCTCAGGCGACAAGCCTTACCGTGGCGGCGCAACCGGCCGCACCGTGACTACCGGCACCGATGCACGCCGTCCGTCAGGCAGCAACGACACCGCCTACGGCAAAACCGCGTATGTGGATCGTGGCCAGGGCAATGGCGGCGCGTGGTCAGGCGGGCGCAGCAAATCCGACGCCGACACGCGCGGCATGGATGTGAAAAAGCCGCAGGTAGCGTATAAAAAACGCTCGCCGTTTTTAGCGGGGTAATACTTTAGCTTTGAAATATAACTTATTGATTTATATCAATATTTTATTGTTTCATTTTTGACAAAAAAGGCGCTATATGCGCCTTTTTTGTTTTTCTATTGCACGAAATTTTAACCCTCCACATTGCGCATAAAATCGGCCGTTTTGAAAAAGGCGCGCTGTAATTCCTGCTGAATTTTTTCGTCGATGCCGACATCGCGCATAGCTTGCGACATGCAACTCAGCCATTGATCGCGCTCGTCGATGCCAATCGTCACGTGCATATGTCGCGCGCGCAAACGCGGATGCCCATACAGATTCACATACAGTGGCGGGCCGCCAAGCCAGCCGGATAAAAATTGGTACAGCTTTTCGCGCGAGCCGGTAAGGCTTTGCGGATGCAAATGCCGAATGCCGTGATAGGCAGGCTCAAGCTCCATCAAATCGTAAAACCGTTCAACCAGAAGCTTTACTGTGGCGTCGCCACCGATGCGTTCAAAGGGGGTTTTCATAGGGGAATATGGTAGCATGATACAAAATCACGCAGACAAAACACGATATGAAACTGGCATTAAAAATTGACGTTGATACCTTGCGCGGCACCGTCGAAGGCGTGCCACGTCTGGTGGAAGTGCTGCAAAAACACGGTGCACGCGCGACGTTTTTATTCAGCCTCGGCCCCGACCACACGGGCCGCGCCATCAAACGCGTATTCCGCCCCGGCTTTATGAAAAAAGTATCGCGCACCTCGGTAGTCGAACACTACGGCATCAAAACGCTGCTCTACGGCACACTCTTGCCGGGCCCGGACATTGGCGCACGTTGCGCCGATATCCTGCGCCGCGTGCGCGATGGGGGCTTCGAATGCGGCATCCACACCTACGATCACATCAAGTGGCAGGATTATGTCGCGGCAAAAGACGAAGCCTGGACGCAAAATGAAATGCAAAAGGCTTTCGACCGCTATCAGGAAATTTTTGGCGAGCCGGCCAAAACTCACGGCGCGGCGGGTTGGCAAATGAATCGTCATGCTTATCGCATGGAACAACATTTGGGTTTCGATTACGCTTCAGATGGGCGCGGCACGCATCCGTTTATTCCTGTCATCAACGGCGAAGTGGTGAGCTGCCCGCAGTTGCCGTCGACATTACCCACACTCGATGAATTGATCGGTGTCGATGACATCACCACAGAAAATGTCGCCAGCCGTATTTTAAAGCTTACCGAAACAGCCCAGCCTCACGGCCATGTTTACACCCTGCACGCCGAGCTTGAAGGCATGAAACTACTGCCCGTCTTCGATTCGCTACTGGCAGGCTGGAAGGAGCAAGGCTATACGCTGTGCAGCACCGATGAACTGTTCCGCTCGCTGAATGTCTCTGCCCTGCCATACTGCGAAATACACGATGGTGAAATCCCTGGCCGCTCCGGCGCCTTGGCGCTGCAAGGGAAAACATTTTTAAGTCATGCATAATTTTTACGAGGTAGCCATGCTGAACCAAACCGTATCCGATTTTGAATTGCCTTGCACCGGCGAACAACGCTTCAAGCTTTCTGCCATGAAAGGCTATCCGGTCGTCATTTATTTTTACCCCAAAGACGACACGCCCGGCTGCACCAGCGAAGGCATGCAGTTCCGCGATTTACACACGGAGTTCAGCGCGTTGAAATGCAGCGTGTTCGGCATCTCGCGTGACAACATGAAGTCCCACGAAAAATTCAAAAGTAAAATGAGTTTTCCTTTTGAATTGCTTAGCGACGAGGAAGAAACCGCCTGCAAAATATTCAATGTAATCAAGATGAAAAATATGTACGGCAAACAGGTGCGCGGCATCGAGCGCAGTACATTCGTTATTGATAAATCTGGCATGCTGCGCCAGGAATGGCGCGGTGTTTCTGTACCTGGCCACGCACAGGATGTTTTGGATCTTGTGAAAACTCTCTAATTGAATTTGATCTGATGACTCATTCAAAACCTCGCCGCAAACGCGAAATCGACTCTGCCACCAGATTATTCGTGCTCGACACCAATGTGTTGATGCACGACCCTACGTCGATCTTCCGCTTTGAAGAGCACGACATTTTTATTCCGATGGCCACGCTTGAGGAGTTGGACGACCACAAAAAAGGCATGACCGAAGTGGCGCGCAATGCGCGCCAGGCCAGCCGTTTTCTCGAAGAAATTGTCAGCGCCCCGCAAGCCGACATGGGCAAAGGCATGTCGCTCAAATCCCACGGCACCAAACAGGCGACGGGCAACCTGTATTTGCAAACCCAAATCATCGACGGCGATCTTTCCGGCAAATTGCCAAATCTGAAAGCGGATAACCAGATCATCGCCGTCGCGCTTTTTTTGCAGAAGGAACGCAAAGACCGCCAGGTGATTTTGGTTAGCAAAGACATCAACATGCGCATCAAGGCCCGCGCCATTGGCGTGGCGTCGGAAGATTATTTCAACGACAAGGTGCTCGAAGACACCGACCTGCTGTACACCGGCCTGCGCGAATTACCCACCGATTTTTGGGACAAGCATGGCAAGGACATGGAATCGTGGCAGACGCAGGGCCGTACGTTGTATCGTGTAAAAGGTCCGCTGTGTGCCAGTTTTTTTCTGAACGAATTTATTTTTCTCGAAGGCAGCCAGCCTTTTTTTGCCCGCGTGCTGGAGCTGGATGGTAAGACCGCCGTGCTGGAAACCCTGCGCGATTTCAGCCACCAGAAAAATAATGTGTGGGGCATCACGGCACGCAACCGGGAACAGAATTTTGCCCTGAATGTGCTGATGAACCCCGACATTGATTTTGTCACCCTTCTCGGTCAGGCCGGCACGGGTAAAACCTTGCTCACGCTCGCCGCCGGCCTGATGCAAACGCTGGAAACCAAACTCTATTCCGAAATCATCATGACCCGCGTCACCGTCCCTGTTGGCGAGGACATCGGCTTTCTGCCCGGCACCGAAGAAGAAAAAATGACGCCGTGGATGGGCGCGCTGGAAGACAACCTCGACGTGCTGAATAAAACCGATGACGACGCCGGCGATTGGGGCCGCGCGGCAACGCAGGATCTCATCCGCTCGCGCATTAAAATAAAATCGCTCAATTTCATGCGCGGCCGCACTTTTATCAAAAAATATCTCATCATTGACGAAGCACAAAACCTCACGCCGAAACAAATGAAAACGCTGATCACCCGCGCAGGCCCCGGCACCAAGGTTGTGTGTCTGGGCAATATTTCGCAAATCGACACGCCCTATCTCACCGAAGGCAGTTCCGGCCTCACCTATGTGGTTGATCGCTTCAAAGGCTGGGTCCACAACGGCCACGTAACGCTGCAACGGGGCGAACGTTCGCGGCTGGCCGATTATGCAGCCGAGGCTTTGTGAAGCACTTCATAGGCTGCGTCAGCAATCGAGCGTAATTTTGACAAAACACACACCCTGTCAAATAGAGCGCAATCGCATTTAATGGTATAAAGCTGCTTGCATGCCATGCTGATGGCAGACGCAGCATAATAAACATAACGACTTCACTCACTTCCGGAATATTTCTGCACGATGAACCGCGGCTTTTACACCATTCTGGCGGCCCAGTTTTTTTCCGCCCTCGCCGACCATGCGTTACTGGTTGCCGCCATTGCTTTGCTGGCACAAATGGCCGCTCCCGAATGGCAAACGCCTTGGCTGAAAATTTTCTTCGTCGTGTCTTATGTGGTGCTGGCACCCTTCGTCGGCGCCTTCGCCGATGCCTTGCCCAAGGGCAAGGTGATGTTCATCAGCAACAGCATCAAGATTGTTGGTTGCCTGCTGATGTTATTTGAAGTCGATCCGTTTTTTGCCTACGCTATTGTGGGTCTCGGCGCGGCGGCTTACTCACCGGCCAAATATGGCATCCTCACCGAATACTTACCGCCGAGCAAACTGGTCATCGCAAACGGCTGGATGGAAGGACTCACCGTCGGCGCCATTATCGCCGGCACAGTCATTGGCGGCTTTTTGATCAATCCGAAAATCGCAAACTCTTTGCTCACCTTGACCGACATTCCCCATTTCGAGTCCGGCATTGATAGCGGGCCTGAAATGGCCATCTCGATCATTGCTGCGTTCTATATCATCGCAGCGCTGTTTAATCTCTATATTCCCAAGCTGGCCATCGACCACAAGCCGCTGAAAAAAAACCCGCTCTACATCATTCACGATTTTTGGCATTGCTTTAAGTTGCTGTGGAAAGACAAACTGGGCCAGGTGTCACTGGCCGTCACCACGCTGTTTTGGGGTGCGGGTGCCACACTGCAATTCATCGTCATCAAATGGGCAGAATCCTCGCTCGGCTTTGGTTTGGACAAGGCATCCTACTTGCAAGGCGTCGTAGCTATCGGCATTGCCATCGGTGCCGCGCTTGCCGCCAAAATGGTGTCGCTCGATAGAGCTGCGAAAGTATTGCCCGTCGGCATCGCCATGGGCTTGCTGGTGATTTCCATGAACTTCATATTTGATTGGCGCATCGCTGCGCCGGTGTTGATTTTGGTTGGTGCCCTGGGCGGATTTTTCGTCGTACCCATGAACGCCCTGCTGCAACATCGCGGCCACTTGCTCATGGGCGCCGGCCACTCCATCGCCGTACAAAACTTCAATGAGAACATCAGCATTCTCATCATGTCCGGCCTCTACTCGCTGATGATCGGCGCAAAGTTTTCCATCTATACAGTCGTTATCGTATTCGGGCTTTTCCTCGCGGGCACGATGACTGTCATTTTCCTGCGCTATCGACAGATTAAGCACGTGGCGTAACTTTTGTCTTTATTAGCTTGGTCTTTATCAGTTTGGTTTTTATCGGTAAGCGTTGGGGGTTATAGCGCAGTGTATGCCCTGCGGCACCGTGCTAAGTCACGTGCTGAGTAAAACGGGGGCAGATCGTGCAACCCTATATTTTTCTAATCAATAATTCAGTAACATATTGATTATAAACACTATTTTAACAAGATTGGTTTATCCGAAATCTCATTCGATTTGCCGCCTTCGTGCGGGAAATGCGCGCGCAAAAGTTTGGCGGCAGATTCGATGCCGGTGATGACGCCTTGTTCGTATTGTTTTGCGCGGAAGCATTTTTCCATATCACGGCAGATGGCTTCCCAATGACTTTGCGGCACTCTGGTGGCAATACCGCGATCAGCAACGATTTCCACATCACGTTCGGCCAGCAGCAAATAAATCAGCAGGCCGTTGTTGTGTTGCGTGTCCCACACCCGTTGCAGAGCGAAGACGTCGATGGCGCGTTGGCGGGTTTTGACGCCGCGCCACAACACGGTGGCATCGAGCGAACCTTCGACGGCGAAACAGATTTGCCCGCTGTGGCCTTGCTCGCCGCGTTTGATGGCGGCTTCAATATTTTTTAGTGCTACTTGCGGAAAGGCGCGGCTCACCGACCATTTGTCGGCGAGCAAATGTTTGCCTATGCGTTTGAGTTTGCTCATTCGCCCCCTCCTCCATCGCCGCCGCTGTCTGCGCCGAAGCTGCCGTCGCCTACTGTGGCCAAACCTTCGAACCATTGGCCCGATGCGCCGCCGCCGCCGAAGCCGCCGCCGCCACCGCCCCAACCTCCTCCGCCACCGCCGCCGCTCCAACCTCCGCCACCCATGCCGCCGCCACCAAAGCCGCCGGGAAATCCGCCGCCGCGTCCGCCGCCGCTGGAACCCCATAGCAGCGTGAGTATGAATGCGATGACGCCCGATGTAACCGCAACGCCCATGACGCCGATGATGGCCATCGCAACGAAGCCGGTCACGCCGCCCGTCGCCAACGAGCCGAGAAAGCGCCCGAACATGGCGCGCAGAATGCTGCCGACCACAATGGTGAGAATGAATGCGATGGGCAAGAAGGAAAAGAAATCGCCCTCGCCTGCGCCGCCGCCGAATTGCGCTTGCGGTTTGGGTTCGGGCAGCGGCTCGCCTTCGATGATGCTTACCATGCGCGCGACGCCCGCTTCAACACCACCGGCGAAATCGCCCTGCTTGAATTTCGGCACGATGATTTCGTTAATGATGCGGCTGGCGGTCGCATCGTTCAATGCGCCTTCGAGGCCGTAGCCGGTCTCGATGCGCAGATGGCGGTCTTCTTTGGCGACAATGAGAATCGCGCCGTCGTCAATTTTCTTGCGGCCGATTTTCCATTTTTCCGCCACGCGAATGCCAAACTGATCGATGGTTTCCGGTTGCGTGCTCGCCACAATCAGCACGGCGATCTGCGAACCTTTTTTAGCTTCAAACGCCTTGAGGGTTTGCTCGATACGCGACTGTTGTTGCAGGTCGAGCGTGCCGGTAAGGTCGTTGACGCGGGCGCGCAACTCGGGCACGGCGATTTGCGCCGAGGCGAACGCGCTTGCGAATAAAAGAATGGCGAGAACGAAAATTCTCGCCATGGTTTTGCGCATCATGAAAACTTACTTGGTCGCCGGTGCGGCAGGTTTGGCGGGCGCACCGAAATCAACTTTGGGCGCGTTAGAAATTTCTTTTTCGTTTTCCACGGTGAAACTTGGTTTGGTTTTCATGCCGAACAGCATCGCCGTGAGGTTCGACGGAAACACGCGCACTTCAGTGTTAAAGGCCTGCACGTCCTTGATGAAACGGTTACGCGCGACGGTGATGCGGTTTTCCGTGCCTTCAAGTTGCGCCTGCAATTCGCGGAAATTAGCGTCGGATTTTAATTGCGGATAATTTTCCGACACCACCAGCAGACGTTGCAGCGCGCTGCCCAGCTCGCCTTGGGCCTTGGTCCATTTAGCCAAAGCTTCAGGATTATTGGCCAGCTCTGGCGTTGCCTGCATGGCACCCACGCGTGAGCGCGCTTCGGTCACCTGCACCAAGATATCTTTTTCCTGCGCGGCAAAACCTTTGACAGTGTTCACCAGATTGGGAATCAAATCTTCGCGGCGCTTGTATTGGTTAAGCACTTCAGCCCAGCCGGATTTGGTTTGTTCATCCAGGGTTTGCAGCGTGTTGTAGCCGCAGCCGGTTAACAGCGTGGTCAATGTGAGTAGGCCCAGCAGGATCAGTTTGCGCATATTGTTCTCCTTGAGAAAAGTGAAACCGATCTAATAATGGTGGCGGACGGCAGGTTTTGCAAGCCCCGACCGGAAAAATTTTAATCAGCCGGTGAAAGTTTCTTCGCAGACAGCCCGGCCATGGTCGAGCGGGCAAAACACAAATCTTCCCACGCCCGCGCCTTGTCGGCCGGCGTGCGCAGCAAGTAAGCCGGGTGATACGTCACGATGAGCGGAATGCCCTGCGCATCATGCAACTTGCCGCGCAAATGGGCGATGGTGTCATCCGTGCCCAGCAGATTATGTGCCGCCACTTTGCCCAGTGCGACAATCAGTTTCGGTGCGACGAGGGCAATTTGCCGCCTGAGATACGGCTCGCAACAGCCCGCTTCTTCCCGCGTGGGATTGCGGTCGCCCGGCGGCAGGCATTTCACCACATTGGTGATGTACACATTTTTTGCTCGCGTCAGATCAATCGCCGCCAGCATGTTGTCGAGTAACTTACCGGCCTGGCCGACAAACGGTTCGCCGTGCAGATTTTCTTCATCGCCCGGCGCTTCGCCGACGAAAAACCATTCGGCACGGTCGTCGCCCACGCCGGGCACGGTTTGTTTGCGCGCTTTATGCAGATCGCATTGCGTACAGGCGGCGATGCTGGCATTGAGTTGGGTGGCGTCCATACGCAAAATGCTGGCCCGCCGATCGCCGTTTTCGGCTGTCGCGGAAATGTTATTTTTATCAATATAATCAATTACTTGCGTATTATCTGACGAAGCGGTATGACGTAGCTTCCACAGCGGCCATAAGCCCAGTTCTTTTAACGCGGCGTCATTCAGTTTCATAAAAAACTTTCACAAATTTCGTGCAAGAATAATCGCGTCTTCGCGACCGTTGAAGGCCGGATAATATTTTGGCCGCACAGCAATGTGCGTAAAACCTGCGCGATCATACAGCCTTTGTGCGTTCGCATTCGACGGCCGCACTTCAAGATACATAATGCCGGCGTGCTGTTGCTTAGCCACAAGCATCAGATGATTCAGAAAACGCGCGCCGATATTCCTGCCCTGCCACGGCGCAGCAATGCTGATGTTGAGCAGATGCGCTTCGTTGGCGGCAATCAGTATCACGGCATAGCCGATGATCTCGCCGTTCAAGACGCAGGCCCAGCAATGATGGCCAGCTTTTAGCGAATCGCGAAAATTACCCAGCGTCCACGGGAACGTATAAACATCGCTTTCAATTTTAGCCACTGCATCCATTTCATCCAAGCGCAGCGGGCGATATTCGATATGTTCGACTGGCAACGCGCTCATGCTTTGGCTTTCTGTTGCGTTTGTTCTGCGTGTGTCATGGCGACTTTATTGCGGATATAAATGGGCGCGGCAAGTTCGGCCGCAACAGCGCGGCCGGCGGCAAATTCAATCTGCGCCAACTCCAGAATTGAAATTGCGTGCGGAAAACAGCTTGCATCCACTTGCGCGATTTGCGAACCGAAGCGTGCTTGCAAAATTTCATCCACCGCAAAACCATTACCAACACCTATCCAGCCATTGCCTTTCAATGCCGGCGCAGAAATCGTTTTACATACATTCGGTGCGATCACTTCTTTCCATTCGCCATTTATTTTTTCATAAGCTGCGTGATAAATCTCGCCCATGCGCGCGTCGAGCGCAGCGATGACACGCATACCGCCGCTTGCGTGCGCCATGGCCCGTAATGTGGAAACGCCGACCACAGGAATGCCCGCACCAAAAGCCAAACCCTGCGCCACGCTGCAAGCGATGCGCAAACCGGTGAACGAGCCGGGCCCCGCACCAAAAGCGATGCAGTCGAGTTGCGTAAAAGAAAGGCTCGCTTCGGCCATCACCTCGCGCACCATGGGCAATAACAAAGCAGCGTGTTGCTGAACCGCAAGACATTCGCGCGTGAGCGTTGAACCATCGCTTGAAAGCGCGATGGAAAGGTATTCAGTCGAGGTATCGAAGGCGAGAATTTTCATAATGGGCGATGCAAAACTAAGCCCATTTTAATTCAGCGGAGCTTACTTGGGGGAATTGTACGTCGATTATTTCGCCAAACCCTTCGCTTGTCGGCGGGCTTCGCGTTTGGCCTTGCGCACAGCCATCAATTCTTCGCGCGTAATTTGTCCGTCGTGGTTCAAATCGAATTCATCAAAGCGCTGCGCCATCTTACGCATGCTGCGAGCGGCTTCGTCGCGGCTGATCATGCCGTCGCCGTTGGTGTCGGCCTTGCGCCACTTCGCATCCGCACGCGACATGCGTTCGGCTTTGCGCGCAGCCCGTTGCTGTGGCGTGGCAGACTTGTATGTGGGCTTCGCCGTGTCTTCTGCAAACGCGGGCAATGTTAATAAACTGACACTGATCAGCAGAATCCATGCGCTGACATTCAATTGAATCGTCATTATATAACTCCTTGATTATATTCAATAAAATAACATGCCGAGTAGCGTAATTTCTCCGTCTGAAGCTACAACAGAAATCTGGCCATTGATTCAAAAAAATTTTAACGCATTCATTACTTTGTAGCTTACGCGATTGCGGTAACAGTGTGTAACATGCCATTTCCAATAATGTATCTCGCGCGTTAGCATGGCAATATGAACGTAATCAAAATAAAAATCCTGGTGGTAGATGACGACACCCGCTTGCGTGGTTTGCTCAAGCGTTACCTCGACGAACAGGGATTCGCGTCAACCACGGTGGCCGACGCGCAGGCGATGGATGAAGCCATCGCAGGCGAAGCCTTCGACTTGATGGTGCTCGATCTCATGCTGCCCCATGAAGATGGCCTGTCGGTGTGCCGACGTTTACGCGCGGCGAAAAATAATCTGCCCATCATTATGCTCACCGCCAAGGGTGACGAAATCGACCGCATCGTCGGCCTCGAAATGGGCGCGGACGATTATGTGCCCAAGCCGTTTAATCCGCGCGAACTGGTGGCGCGCATCCATGCTGTTTTGCGGCGGCAACAGCCCGCTGCACGCGCGGCGCCGCCGGACATGGCGAACGAAAAAATTCACTTCGGCCCGTTCACATTAAAGATTTCCACCCGCAGTTTGATGCGTGATGGCAAATTGATCGAACTCACCACCGGCGAATTTGCCTTGCTCAAAGCCCTCGCGCAGCATCCTCACCAACCTTTGTCACGGGAAAAACTGGCCGAACTGGCGCGCGGCCGTGACCTCGAAATGTTCGACCGCAGTATCGACATCCAGGTATCGCGCCTGCGCAAACTGATCGAAACGGATTCGGCCAGGCCTGCCTACATCCAAACCGTGTGGGGCGTGGGTTACGTGTTCGTGCCGGAAGGAAAAAACCTTTGAACTGGCTGCCTCGCACGCTGCTCGGCCGCACCGCGCTGGTGATCATCGCCACGCTACTGGTCAGCCAGATGATTTCGCTGCTGTTGTTCAACCAATATAGCGCGGGCCCGCAAACGCGCTTGAGCCAAAATCTAATCGTCAGTCATCTGAAAACCATCAAGGCCGCGCTGGAATCGCTGCCGCAGGATCAGCACAAAATATTCATTGACCGCATGAAAGAAATTGAGGGCATTCAGGTCATTTCGCAGACTGTTATCGAATCGCCGCCGGGGCGGGTGCCAAAAAATCCGCAACTGCTGCAGTTCAACAAAACCATGCAACAGGCGTTGGGCGAAAAAACCGAACTGTTTGTGCAAAACAAACCCGAGCGAACTTTTTGGGTGCGCTTGAACATCAACGACAAGCCGGTCTGGGTGACGTTTCCGCGCACAAAAGTTGAGCAACTCGTCCCCTGGGCCTGGCTCGGCTGGGGCGCTGCGGGGCTGGTGCTGGCGCTGCTCGGCGCGTACTTGGTCGCGCGCCGCGTCAATCAACCTATGCAGCAACTTGCCGATGCGGCAACCAAAATCGGCCGCGGTGAATATCCAGAACCGATTCCCGAATCGGGCCCGACCGAAATCCGCTCCCTTGCGCACACCTTTAATAAAATGAACGCGGATTTATTGCGCCTAGACCATGAGCGCGCGTTGTTGCTGGCGGGCGTGTCCCACGACTTGCGTACACCGCTCGCGCGTTTGAGGCTCGGCATCGAACTGCTCGGAGACAAAGCCGATGAAAAAATGAAACGCGCGATGGAGCAAGACATCGAAGACATGAACGGCATCATCGGCCAGTTTTTGAATTTTGCGCGGCAGGAAAGTGATGAACCTGTCGTGCAGGGCGATATCAATCTACTGGTGCAAAGCGTGTGCGAACGTTTTGCACAAGGCGGAAAAAACGTGCGCGCTGAATTGGACGAACTGCCGCCCATTCCTTTTCGCCCCCTTGCCATGCAACGCCTGCTGAACAACTTGATTGAAAACGCCCTGCGCTACGCAGGTAATGATGTAAGCGTGAATACTGCGCAGGAAAATAACCAAATAAAATTCAGCATCCTGGATCGCGGCCCCGGCATTCCGTTGACTGAAACCGAACGGCTCAAACAGCCATTTACGCGACTGGATTCGTCCCGCAGCGGCGAAAGCGGCGCAGGCTTGGGCCTGGCGATTGTGGAACGCATCGCCAAATTGCACGGGGGAAAATTTGAGTTACTGCCGAGAGACGGCGGCGGGTTGGAAGCGCGGGTCAGCTTGCCTATAGCTGCTTAAGTTTTTTGCAAATACAGAGCGTCGAGATCAAGTTTGTTGTTGTCGCTTGAAATTTCAACATTTTCTCTTTGATAAGCGAGCATAATATTGAATATAATCAACGAGTTACACTGAACTCTCAATAGCGTCTTTTTTAACCGGGCTGCGTATAAAAAAACGCGTCACTTCGTTCACATCACGCGTGCGTTTCATCGGCGGCAAACTTTGCCAAATGCGTTTGCCATAGGGCTTCGAGAGCAAACGCGGATCGCAAATCATCAGCACGCCGCGATCTGCTTCGTCGCGGATCAAGCGCCCTGCTCCTTGTTTCAAATTGATGACCGCCGCGGGTAATTGGTATTCCATGAATGCATTGCGACCGGCTTTGCTGATTTGTTCGATACGTGCGGCAAGCACCGGATCGTCCGGCGGCGCGAACGGCAATTTGTCGATGACAACCAATGACAGCGCATCACCCTTCACATCGACGCCTTCCCAAAAACTTTGGCTCGCCACCAGCACGGCGTTGCCGAGTTTGCGGAAGCGTTCCAGCAACTCGGTGCGCGAGCCCTGGCCTTGCAGCAACAAAGGGTAATCGAGTTTGTGCTGATCGAATTTCTCCTGCAGCAACTCGTGCGCCAGTTTCATTGCACGCAAACTGGTGAACAATAAAAACGCGCGGCCTTCGCTCGCTTCGATGAGGGGAAACGCAGCTTCGACCACGGCTGGTGTGTAGTCCGGCGTGTTCGGTTCGGGCATGCCTTCGGGCACGTAGAGTATTGCCTGGTTTTCAAAATCAAACGGGCTTTGCCATGACGCGGTAGCCGCTTCGCTCAAACCCAGTTCGCTTTGGTAATGGGAGAAATCGCCTTTAACCGACAGTGTGGCAGAGGTAAAAATCCAGGCGCGCTTTTGCGCCAGCAATTGTTTCTGGAAAAGTTCGGCGATATTCAACGGCGTGGTGTTAAGTTGCATCGCATGGCCAAAAATTTCTATCCAGCGGATCGAGCCTGCATCTTCGGCACCGCGCCAAGATTTGATTTGTTGCGTCAGGGTTTGCGCGCGTGCGTAACAATTTTCCAATCCTTCGTCTCGCTGCGCCTGCGATTCAAGAATTTTTGTCAACGCAGCCAGTTTGTTTTCCAGCATATCCAATGCGCCGTCAAAACCCTTGCGTCCGCGCACCTGCTGCGCATTCAAGCGGCCATTGTCTTCGCTCAACACCAGGCGCAAATCCCGCGTGGCTTTGTCGAGCGCGAGGCAGGCGTCTGGCAAATCCTTGAAATCTTTTGCGCCGGTAATCGCTTCTGCCCGCGTGTCGCGCGCCAACTCGATCAAGGCGCTGGTGGAAACCGATTGGCCGAAAAACAGCGATGCGGTGTCGGGCAACTGATGGGCTTCGTCGAAAATGACCGTGTTGCAGGCTGGTAATAATTCCGCCATGCCTTCGTCGCGCAACATCACATCGGCAAAAAATAAATGATGATTCACCACGACGACGTCGGCAGCCAACGCCTGTTTGCGCGCTTCAAGCACGAAACATTCTTTGTGATTGGGGCAATCGCTGCCGAGGCAATTTTCGCGCGTCGAAGTCGCCAGCGGCCAGACTGAAGCATTTTCCGGCACATCGACACATTCGCTTTTATCGCCTGTACGGCTCGCTTTGGCGAAGCGCACAATTTTATGGATGTGCTGCGTATCTTCTTTCGATGCGAAGCGGCCGTCGCTTTTCGCCCGCTCCAGATGATAATGGCACACGTAATTCGCACGGCCCTTGAGCAGCGCCACGCTAACGGGTGCCTTGAGTGCATCGCGCACGGTGGGAATATCGCGTTGGAACAATTGGTCCTGCAAAGTTTTGGTGCCGGTGGAAAGAATGACTTTGCCGCCCGACAACAACGCCGGCACGAGATACGCAAAAGTTTTACCCGTCCCCGTCCCCGCTTCGGCGATCAACATCGAATAGTTTTGAATAGCGTCTTGCACCGCCTGCGCCATCTCAAGTTGCTGCGTGCGTGGGCGATAAGCAGGAATGGTGTGCGCCAATGCGCCATCGGCAGAAAAAACGGATTCGAGGAAGGACATGAAAATTAGCGAAGAAAATAATGCTGAAGTTTACCATGCGCTTGACGGAACTTCGTATTGTAGGTCAGGTTGCCGACAGGCTACCTGACATGTATTTCATACTGCGTCAGGTAACGGCGCAACAAGCCGCCCCGCAACCTGACCTGCAAAATGCTGTTAACGCATCGCCGCCAAAAACCGTTCAAACCTTGGCCAATAATGGTCATGCACATCGAGCGAAAACGCGACACGCGATGAGCGGCCGACAATCGCTTCTCGCGCGACGAAACCTATGTAGCGGGAATCTTTGCTGTAGTCCCGGTTATCGCCGAGCATGTAGTAATGGTTGGCCGGAACAGTCACCGGCGCGAAGTTACGCATGGCAGGGTTTTGCGGGAAAGCCATCACCGTATGCGGAACACCGGTCAGGTTTTCTTCGGCAAACACGGCATTATTTTGCTCCGGTTTTGGCAGCCAGCGGCCCGTAGCCTGAGGCAACTTTTCATAGGGCAGCGGTTGGCCATTGATTAACAGGATTTCATTGCGCATTTCAAGCGTATCCCCAGGCAAACCAACCACTCGCTTCACCAGCCGCGTGCCGTCCTGAGGCGAATAAAATACGACGATGTCGCCGCGTTGGGGGTGGTTCCATTGCGCAAGATGCATTGTCGTAAATGGCAGCTTCAAATCGTAAGCCAGTTTGTTGACAATAATTTGCTCGCCTTCGAGCATGGTTGGCTTCATCGAGCCGCTGGGCACATAATTCCAGTCGGCGATGGATGAGCGGAACGGCAGCATGATGGCCAAAAAGACGGCGAGAAAACGGATATTTTCCGGTAAGCATTTCCACAGCCTCAGTAATGTATTCATAGCCATTCCTTAGTTGATGCCGAGAAAATCCTGTCACGCGGAAGACCGCTATAATATGACCAAGTTCAATCAGCGCAAGAGATATATGGAAACCAAACCCGCCAAGCAAGATAGCAGCCTGCCCGATTTCTGGAACGTGCGCTACGCCGACAACACCACACCGTGGGATGCGGGCGGCGTGCCATTGGCATTGCAGCGTTATTTGGCCACGCAGACTAAGCAAGAAAGCGTACTGATTCCTGGTTGCGGCTCGGCTTACGAAGCAAAATATTTTCACGAACAAGGCTGGCAAACGTTGGCGCTGGATTTTTCTGAATTGGCGGTTAAACGCGCGCAGGAAAAACTCGGCGTACACTCGCATCTGGTTGCCTTCGGTGATTTTTTTCAGCATGATTTATCGCAGCGTGATTTTGATCTGGTGTACGAGCGCACGTTTCTTTGCGCCTTGCCTCGCAAACTTTGGCAAAACTACACAACGCGCATGGCGCGCCTTTTGAAGCCAGGAAAATTGCTTGCCGGATTTTTTTATTTCAACGACGAAGCCAAAGGCCCGCCATTCGGTTTACAAAACGACGAATTGAAAACCATGCTCACGCCGTATTTCACGCAGCTTGACGACCAAGCGGTCGCTGCGCAAGAATCTATCGACGTGATGAAAAACAAGGAACGCTGGCAGGTTTGGCAAAGAACAAATTATTCAACATAATCAAATAGTTATAATAGGTGCGCGATGCATACTTTAGACAGGCAATGGCAGGACTGGGTGCGCGACAATCTTGCGCGCGGTTGCGACAAAGGCGACATGCTGAAGATTATGGTGAAGGCCGGCATTCCCGAAATCACGGCGGCGTTTAATCTGGTTTCGCTCGGCGCTGCCGGCCACCAGCCGACGCAAAATCAAAACGCTGTTGCGCAAACTGTTACACAAACCGTTGCACAAACCGTCGCGCACACCGCTGTTGGTGCTGCCAACGATTCCGGTTACCAGCAGGAAGCAAGTTATTTATTCCAGCACGAGAACACCATCACATCGAGTGACGGCCAGGTCATGAAAGTTGCGCTGCGCGTCACCGCGCCCGATGTCGTTGTGCTCGACAACTTCATGACCCATGCGGAATGCGACGAACTATGCGAGCTGTCGAAAGGCACGTTGACCAAATCCAGCGTCGTCGATGACGCAACCGGTAAACACGTATCTCATGAACACCGCACCAGCATGGGCACCTATTTCACGCTGGGGCAAAATGCGCTGGTCAGAAAAATTGAAGCGCGCATCGGCGAAATTACCAACACACCGGTGGTGAATGGCGAAGGGATTCAGATTTTGAATTACATCGGCGGCGGCGAGTACCGGCCCCACTTCGATTACTTTCCCGACAGCGAAGGCGGACGCGTGCACATGCGCCAGGGCGGGCAGCGCATCATCACCGTCATCATGTATCTGAACGATGTGCTCGCAGGCGGCACGACCATCTTCCCGAAAATCAATCTCAACGTGTTTCCGAAAAAAGGTTCGGCGCTGTATTTTTCTTATTTCAATTCATCAGGACAAATCGACCCGGCTACTTTGCATGGCGGCTCGCCGGTAATCGAAGGCGAGAAATGGATTGCGACCAAATGGATTCGGGAGCGGGAATATAAGTAGTAGTGGCATGTAGGATGGGCAAAACCCGCGCGCTTTTCGCGGGTGTGCCCATCGTGAAGCTTCTGTTTATTGATGGGCATACTGTGCCCACCTATGAAACGCCAATCACAAGCAATTCTTCACACACCATTCTGCTTAAACCACGCCTGCAATTTTTTCCAGCCATCGTCCGCCTGTTCTTTGCGATAACTCGGACGATAGTCCGCATGAAACGCGTGGGGGGTGTCGGGGTATAAATGAATATCCGATTTGCTGTTCGCGGCTTTCAATGCGGCGCGCATTTTATCGACGGTGTCGTTGGGAATGCCGCCGTCAGCGCCGCCATATAAACCCAACACAGGCGCTTTGAGATTCGCCGCGAGGTCGATGGGATGTTTCGGTTGCAAGTCGCTCGCTGGCCCCACCAATTTGCCATACCACGCCACGCCCGCTTTCACATCGGGGTTGTGCGCGGCATAGAGCCAGGTGATGCGTCCGCCCCAGCAAAAACCGGTAACGGCGAGGCGCGACGCGTCGGCTTTGCCCGAGGCTTTCGCCCACGCGACAGACGCATCGAGGTCTTGCATCACTTGTTCGTCCGGCACCTTTGAAACAACTTTGGAAAAAATGTCGTTCATATCTTTAATCTGCGACACGTCGCCTTGTCGCGCATATAACTCGGGCGCGATAGCCAGGTAGCCGAGTTTGGCGAAGCGGCGGCATACGTCTTTGATGTGTTCGTGCACGCCGAAAATTTCCTGCACCACGAGCACGACGGGAAACTTGTCGCCCTTCTCCGGCATGGCGCGATAGGCGGGCATGTCGCCACCCTTGGCGGGGATTTTTATTTCACCGGCGACAAGGCCGTTGCTGTCGGTAGCGATGGTTTGCGCATTGACGGGTTGGGTCGATAGCGAGAAACCGCTGGCGAGCGTGACCATGACAAACTCTCTGCGCGTGATGTGCGATTTGGGTAACAGGCTTTTGAGTTCGAGTTGCATTGGGGTCTCCGTGAGTTGATGAAAAAATTCGTGCCGATGTTTTGCGCTGATGTGCAACGATGTGCTTTCGTCTATATTTTGCTGTGTCGTCTCCGCGCAGCCGGGGGCGGGAAAATTACGCCACCAGGTTTCCGCCAGCGCGGAAACGATGGGCTACTTCGCTGAATGATCTTCCTGCCATAACCCGAAACAATTTCCTTCCGGATCGGTGAAAAACGCAAGATAGCCCGCCGTCGGCACGGCGAATTTGGGCGCGACAATTTTGCCGCCGGCTTGCTCTACTTTTTTGATGTAGTCGTCCACCGATGGCACGCTGATGCTGTTCACTACCGGTTGTTGCGGATGTTTGCGTTTCATGATCGCACCGTTGATGCCTGGCGTGTGCGCGTCGCCGGTGATGGCAAACCAGTAATCTTGAGTGCCGAACTGTTTCATATTCCAGCCGAAAACGTCGGCATAAAACTCCATCACACGCGAGGTGTCATCGGCTGGAATTTCAAAATGCATGACTCGCATCATGATCAAAACATCCTAAAATATTGATAATAATCAATAAGTTACAATTAAACCAGTTTCACCACTTGTTTGCCGAAATTTTCGCCTTTCAGTAATCCCATAAACGCTTTCGGCGCGCTCTCGATGCCCTGTGCTACGGTCTCGCGGTATTTTAATTTGCCGCTCGCGATATATCCGCCGAGTTCTTTCAATGCCTCTGGCCAGATTTCCATATGCTCGGAAACGATGAAGCCTTGCAACTTGATGCGGTTCATCAAAAACGAACGGATGTTTTTGAAGCCATAGGGTTCGCCGTTATATTGTGAAATCAAACCGCACAACGGAATGCGACCAAACGCATTCATGCGACGCAAAACGTTATCGAGAATTTCGCCACCGACGTTGTCAAAATAAATATCCACGCCGTTCGGTGTGGCCGCTTTAAAATCGACGAACCAGGTATCTTTTTTGTAATCGATACAGGCGTCGAAACCGAGTTCTTTCACCACGTAATCGCACTTTGCCTGCCCGCCCGCAATGCCCACCGCGCGGCAACCTTTGAGTTTGGCCAGTTGGCCGACGACGCTGCCCACTGCACCGCTCGCGGCAGACACGACCACGGTTTCGCCTGGCTTCGGTTCGCCGATTTGCGTGAGGCCATACCAGGCCGTGACGCCAGGCATACCGACGCTGCCCAGATACACCGATGCAGGAATATGCGTGGTATCAACTTTCATCAAACCTGCGCCGTTGGACACGCCATATTGCTGCCAGCCGAACATGCCGACCACCATGTCGCCCGTTTTGAATTTGGGATTTTTCGATTCGACCACTTCGCCCACGGTGCCGCCGATCATCACTTCGCCCAAGGCCTGCGACGCCGCATAGGATTTCGCGTCGTCCATGCGCCCACGCATGTAAGGGTCGAGCGACAAATAATGGTTGCGCACCAATACTTCGCCGTCTTTCGGCTGGGGAATATCGGTTTCGACGATATTAAAATCGGATTCTTTTACTGCGCCTTGCGGACGCGCTGCCAATAATATCTGCTTGTTCTTTGCTGACATTTCTATTGCTCCTGGTTAAATTTTTTTGCCATCACACTTCGTAATCCACCAACACTCTTTCAAGGCGCACTGCGCCAATGAAGGGCGCCACCGCCTCGTGCAGCGGATGTTTCTGGTATGCGTCCAACGAAGCGCGGCTGTCGAATTCAGAATATAGCACTACATCGTACGAAGCGCCCGTTGCGCTGAAATCAATGCCGACTTCAAGTTTGAGCATACCGGGAATGCGGCCGTTCATCGCTTCGAGTTTTTGTTTCACGCGTTGGGCATTTTCCTGCTTGGTTGCGCCTTCGGCGTGGTCTTTGAGTTTCCAGAGAACGATGTGTTTGATCATGATTTTCTAAAAAAATTGAATAAAATTGTCATTCGTGCAGGCGGGAATGAAAGCGGTTTTTGATTTTATCGATTTTATTTAGCGTCATCAAAACCACTCATCCCGCATCTCCAGACAAGTCTTATCGAGCGAACGAAGTAAGGCGTGCTGCGCGCGAGTTTTAGGCAATTCCCACCGAAAGAAAAATTCGCAGGCTTGCAGTTTGCCCAAATAGAAATGCTGGTCAGCATCCGTCGCGCCAGGCAAGGCGGCAGACGCCACCAGCGCTTGCCGCAACCAGATCCAGGCCATGACCGTGTGGCCGAACATCTCCATATAAATCATCGAATTCGCCAGCGTCACCTCAATGTCGCCGGCTTTATATAAGGTTTGCGTGGTTTCAATCACGTCGTCGATCGCCAACCGCAAGGCTTCGCCGCATTGCTGCAATTTTGCAGATGCGCACAGTTGCGCCTGCTTTGCGGTGGCGTTGATTTCCTGCGCCAATAATTTCAGCGCCGCGCCATCGTGCATGGTCGCTTTGCGTCCGAGCAAATCCAGCGACTGGATGCCGTGGGTGCCTTCGTGAATCATGTTCAAACGGTTGTCGCGAAAAAATTGTTCCACCGGATAATCGCGCACATAACCCGAACCACCATGCACCTGAATGGCAAGGCTATTGGCTTCAAGGCAATACTGCGACGGCCAGGATTTGACGATAGGAGTCAGTATATCGAGCAGCCAACCAGCGTCGCGTTTTGCTTCGCTGTTGCCGGCGACATCCTGCGCATCCACCAGCGAGCAGGCAAGCAAACACAGCGCATACGCGCCCTCGACGTAAGTCTTTTGCGCGAGCAACATGCGTTTCACGTCCGTGTGTTGAATGATCGGCACTTGCGGCAGTGTGGGGTCTTTGGCCGACGGATGTCTTCCCTGCGGGCGGTTGCGCGCAAAATCCAGCGCATGCAAATAGCCGGTGTAGCCGAGCATGGTTGCGCCAAGGCCGACGCCAATGCGCGCCTCATTCATCATCTGGAACATGTACGACAAACCCTTGTGCGGCTCGCCGACCAGATAACCCGTCGCCCCGCCCTGCTCGCCGAAGTTCAACACCGTCGACGTCGTGCCGCGATAACCCATTTTGTGCAGCAGCCCGGCGAGCGCCACATCGTTGCGAGGGCCGAGACTGCCGTCGTCATGCACCAGAAACTTCGGCACGATAAATAAGGAAATACCCTTTACGCCTGCAGGCGCGCCTTTGATTTTGGCCAGCACCAGATGCACGATGTTTTCTGACAACTCGTGATCGCCCGCTGAAATATACATTTTGTTGCCGCTGATTTTGTAGCTGCCATCCGATTGCGCAATGGCTGTGGTGCGGATGTCCGACAGCGACGAACCGGCGTGCGGTTCCGTCAGCGCCATGGTGCCGAAGAAGCGGCCTTCGACCAGCGGCTTGAGAAATGTATATTTTTGCGCCGGCGACCCAAAGGCTTCAATCACATTGGCATTGGCGATGGTTAAAAACGGATAACCCGCGCTCGACACATTGGCCGCGTGAAACATGCCGAAGCAGGCGTGGGAAATAACCGAGGGCAATTGCATGCCGCCCAGCTCGTAAGATTTTCCCGCTGCCATCAAACCTGCATCGACAAACACTTTCATCGCCTGCTTCACTTCGGGAATCATGGTCACCGTTTTTCCGTCGAACGTGGGCTCGTGTTCGTCCGCTTTGCGGTTGTGGGTGGCGAAATGTTCGGCGGCTATTTTGTGCGACAGATCCAACGCCGCATCGAATGTTTCCTGGGTGTGGTCAGCAAATTTCGGGTGTTGGCGTAGCGGCTCCAGCTTCAAAAATTCATACAGGACAAATTTCACATCCCGTCGGTTAATCAGTTT
>JAYTVC010000015.1:0-28614 GCA_043744215.1 Pseudomonadota bacterium | reverse complement strand
CATCCTTGCCCGCAATGCCCATATCCGCTGCGCCGTGCTGCACGTAAGTCGGCACATCGGAAGCGCGCACGATAATGAGACGCACGTCGTCACGGTTGGTGCGCAAAATCAGTTTGCGCGAGGTCTCCGGATCGTCGAGCACCGTGATGCCCGCAGCTTTGAGCAGCGGCGCGGTTTCATCGAAGATGCGGCCTTTGGATAAGGCGATGGTGATGTTGGACATGATTAGGTTTGTTTATACCGTAAAATTTTTACCACAGGGGTACAGAGGCGCAGAGATAGACAATTCATTTCATCTACTGTCATTCTGAGGCCAGAGGCCGAAGAATCTGTTGTTTGCTTCGTCTGTCATTCTGAGGCCATAGCCGAAGAATCTGTTGTTTGGTTCGTCCACACAAAAAGCAGATTCTTCGCTCCGCTCAGAATGACAAGACTTTGCTTTTCTCTGTGCCTCTGTGCCTCTGTGGTTGCTTTTAAAACTCAACTGACGCGTGAAATGCGCGCACCGAGTTGTGATAATTTTTGTTCAATGTGTTCGTAGCCGCGATCAAGATGGTAAATGCGTTCGATGGTGGTTTCGCCTTGGGCGATCATGCCGGCGACGACAAGCGAAGCTGAGGCGCGCAAGTCGGTGGCCATGACGGTTGCGCCCTGCAATTTAGGCACGCCACGAATGATGGCGGCATTGCCTTCGACGTCAATGTTGGCACCGAGGCGGCGCAGTTCCTGCACGTGCATGAAGCGGTTTTCGAAAATGGTTTCAGTCACGACGGTTGTGCCTTGCGCGACGGCGTTCATCACCATGAATTGCGCTTGCATGTCGGTGGGAAACGCAGGATACGGCGCGGTGCGGATCGATACGCCATGGTTTGGTCCTTTCATTTGCACGCGGATCCAATCGTCGCCCGAGGTGACGGTCGCACCGGCTTCGCGCAATTTATCCAGCACCGATTCCAGTATGTCTGCTCGCGTACCGCGCGCGGTTATGTCGCCACCGGTAGCACAAGCGGCGGCGAGGAAGGTGCCGGTTTCAATGCGGTCGGGTAGAACGGTGTAGTCTGCGCCGTGCAATTTATCGACACCTTGTACGGTAATCAAATCAGTGCCGTGGCCTTTGATTTTTGCGCCCATGGCAATCAGGCATTGGGCGAGATCGACGACTTCGGGTTCGCGTGCAGCGTTTTCCAATAGCGTTTCGCCGTCGGCCAGCGCGGCGGCCATCATGAGATTTTCGGTGCCGGTGACGGTGACGGTATCCATAAAAATGCGTGCGCCTTTGAGGCGTTTGGCTTTCGCCAACAAATAGCCGTGCTCGATTTTAATTTCTGCGCCCATCGCAGTAAGGCCCTTGATGTGCAAATCGACGGGACGCTCGCCAATGGCGCAGCCGCCGGGTAATGACACTTTCGCTTCGCCGAAGCGGGCAATCAAAGGTCCGAGTGTGAGTATTGACGCACGCATGGTTTTCACCAAATCGTAGGGTGCGACGAGGTTGTTGATTTGCGCGCCGTTTAATTCGACGCCCATTTTTTCATCGACGGTGACGCGTAAACCCATTTGCGCCAACAGCCGCAACATGGTGGTGACATCGACAAGATGCGGAATGTTTTTCAGTGTGAGCGAATCGGCGGTGAGCAGCCCCGCGCACAAAATCGGCAGGGTCGCATTCTTCGCGCCGGAAATTTTGACTTCGCCCTTGAGCGGCACGCCGCCTTGTATGAGTAATTTATCCATTTGATTATATTGAGTTTTTTTAGTGATTCTTTTGCGCCCATTGTTCGGGCGAATAGGTTTTTAATTGCAGGGCATGCACTTCTTGTTTCATCAAATTGCCCAGCGCTTGGTAAACCAGTTGATGTTGTTTCACCATGTTCAAGCCGCTGAACGCAGGGCTGACGATCACGGCGTCGAAGTGAACGCAGTCTTCGCCTTGCACATTGCACACGGCGCATTGGATTTTTTCTTCAATAATTTTTTTCAATTCATTTGCGGTGATCATTTCAATGCCGTAACTTGTAGCCGCGCTTGAGCATGGCGAGGGTGAGAAGGGTTAAGATTACCAGACACAAGGCGGCCACGGCGAGGCTTGTAGCGGGCGCCACATCGGACGTGCCAAAGAAGCCGTAACGGAAACCGTCGATCATGTAAAAAATCGGATTGAAGTGTGAAAGATTGCGCCAGAATTCCGGCAGCGATTTGATGGAATAAAACACGCCGGATAAAAATGTCAGTGGCATGATGAAAAAATTCTGGAACGCGGCGAGCTGGTCGAATTTTTCTGCCCAGATGCCGGCCACAATGCCCAAGGCGCCCATGACACCTGCGCCGATGGCGGCGAAGGCGATGATCCATAGCGGATTGTGTATCGGCACGGAGACCAAAAATATTGCGGCGAGATAGACACCTAAGCCGACCACCGCTCCGCGCACGATGGACGCAATCATGTATGCGCCAAAAAATTCGAAATGCGAGATCGGCGTAATGAGCACGAAAAATATATTGCCAGTAATTTTGGATTGAATGAGGCTCGACGACGAATTGGCAAACGCGTTTTGCAACATCGACATCATCACCAAACCGGGAATCAGGAACGCGGTGTATTTCACGCCGGGATAGTCGGCCACATGCTCTTCGAGCACATGGGAAAAGATCAATAAATACAATAATGCCGTGAGCACCGGCGCGGCGACGGTTTGGAACGCGACTTTCCAGAAGCGCAGCACTTCTTTGTAAAGCAAGGTGCGGAAGCCGCTCATTTGGAGGCGCTCATAATATTCACAAACACTTCTTCGAGGTCGGGCTGAATCAATTCCATTTCTTTCACTGCGATATTCGACGTACGCAACTGCGCCATCAACGGCTCAAGCGCATCGTAACTCGCCAGCTCCAGCGTGCAAGTGCCGTTGTGTTCGCCGCGCAATTGCTGCTTGAGAGATTCAGGCAATCGGTTCGGCTCAAGACGCAGTTTGATGTAGTGATTCGATGGCACGGACTTCAATAAATTTTGCGTCGAGTCCAGCGCGACAATCTGACCTTGTTTCATCATCGCGATCCGGCCACACAGCGCTTCGGCTTCTTCGAGATAATGTGTGGTTAATACAATCGTATGGCCTTGCTCGTTGAGCTTGCGAATGAATTGCCACAGCGTCTGGCGCAATTCCACATCGACGCCGGCCGTGGGTTCATCGAGCACGATTACCGGCGGCTTGTGCACCAGCGCCTGCGCGACAAGCACGCGGCGCTTCATGCCGCCGGAGAGCGCGCGCATATTGGTGTCGGCCTTGTCGCTGAGGCTCAGGTTATGCAGTAGCTCGTCGATCCAGGCATCGTTTTTGCGCAAACCGAAATAGCCTGATTGAATTCGCAAGCACTCGCGCACGCTAAAAAATGGATCGAACACCAGCTCTTGCGGCACCACACCGAGGTTTTGCCGCGCCTCGCGGTAATCCGCGACCACGTCTTTGCCCATTACTTTCAGCCTGCCTTTGTCAGCCCGCGCCAACCCTGCAAGAATGCTGATCAGCGTCGTTTTGCCCGCTCCATTGGGGCCAAGCAAACCGAAAAATTCGCCGCGCTCGATGGTTAAGTCGATACCGCGCAAAGCGTGCAGCGAACCAAAGTGCTTATGCACATCGCGGATTTCGATAGCGGAATTCAAGTGGATGCCCGAATGAAAACCGGCGGAAAGCCGCCGGTTATTTATAAACTTCTAGCCGCTATGTTAGCGGTTTAGGGGTGTTTTGTCGAAGCGAAAGTAAGGGTTAGGCAGAAGCGGGCAACAGATCGGCCACGCCGTAAAGCTTGGCCAGACTGCGCACGCTATCGGGAACATTGATGACCAAAACTTTGTGGGACCGTCTCGCCGCTTCGCGGCGCAATTCCAGTAGCAACGAAACGGCAGAGGAGTCGGCATCCGTCACACCCGCCATATCGACCACCACATCGCCCTCTGCCACTTTTTGCAGCCCGGCTTTGTAGAGGCCGATCAGATTTTCCATCACTACCGGCCCGCTGAGAGCGAACCGGCGATCATCGGCAACTTGCCCCATTATTTACCTGTGTCCGCAGCGCGATTTTTATCGACCAGGGTTTTCAACAAGCCCTCCACACCATTGTTGCGGATTTGCTCGTTGAACTCTCCACGATAGTTGGTCACCAGGCTCACTCCCTCCACGGTCACGTCATAGACTTTCCAGCCGTCGGCAGATTTCTGCATGGTGTAATCAATTGGCACTGGTTGCCCGCCGGGCTGATTCACCAATGTTTTCACTGTAACTTCGGTGTCGCCAGCCGCAACTTTCGCCGGCTTATAGTCGATGGTCTGGTTTTTATATTGCGACAATGAGCTCGAATAGGTGCGCACCAGCAATTGGCGAAACTCTTTGATCAATGACTGCTTTTGCTCATCACTCGCCGCTTTCCAGTTACGACCCATGGCCAGTTGCGTCATGCGGTTGAAGTCAAAATGAGGCAACACTTTGGCATCGACCAATTGGTAAAGTTTGTTCTTATCAGCAACCACAGACTTATCGCCTTTGACAATTTGCATGACTTCCTGCGCCGTGGTCATGACGAGTTCATCCGGTGCCAAATCGGCAGCAAACGCAGTCGATGCGGTCAACGTTAAGGCAAGTAACCATGTCGAAAATTTGTTCATTTTGTTCCTCATATTTAATGAATTTGTTCAGCAGCACCGTAGTGCCTTTTTGGGCCGAACACCGCCTATAACGCCGGAATAGACAAAGGGTTTACCCGATTATTTGCCGGGCGCGGCCTTGGCACCGCTGCCACCCTCTTGCGCTTTGCTGAATAAAAACTGGCTAATGAGTTTTTCCAACACTACCGCAGATTGGGTCATTTTAATGTTGTCGCCGTTTTTCAGCTTCTCCTCATCGCCGCCTGCTTCAATGCCGACATAGTTTTCGCCCAGAATGCCGGAAGTTAAAATGGAAACATTGCTGTCTTTGGAAAACTTGACGCTCTCGTCGATATTCATGGTGACCAGCGCGTCGTATTTTTCCTTATCCAGCACAATGCTGGTCACGCGCCCGACAGGCACGCCCGCGCTGCGCACCGGTGCCCGCACGGATAGCCCGCCGATGTTTTGAAAATGCGCTGTAACGGTATAAGTTTTACCACCGCTAGCCGAGCCAAGGTTGGCCACTTTGAGCGACAGCACGCCGAGGGCAATGACGCCCATCACGACAAATATGCCGACCCATAAATCAATCATACTTCGTGTCATTAGCGCCATCCTTTCAACATAAATGCGGTCAAAATCAAATCCAATGCCAATATCGCCAGCGACGAACTCACCACAGTGCGCGTCGTGGCGCCAGACACACCTTCGGCCGTCGGCGGCGCATCAAAACCTTCAAACGTGGCGATGGCCGAAATGGTTACGCCGAACACGATGCTTTTGATGACGCCGTTCACGATGTCGTGGCGAAAATCGACAGCCTTTTGCATTTGCGACCAGAACGAGCCTTCATCGACGCCAATCAATTGCACGCCGATAATATAGGCGCCAAAAATGCCCATGGCGCTGAATATCGCTGCGAGCAACGGCATAGAAATCACGCCGGCCCAGAAACGCGGCGCGACGACGCGGCCTATTGGATTCACCGCCATCATTTCCATCGCTGACAATTGTTCTGTGGCTTTCATTAAACCGATTTCGGCCGTGATGGCAGAACCGGCACGACTGGCAAACAACAAGCCGGCCACGACGGGGCCCAGTTCACGTACCAGCGACAGCGCGACGAGCACGCCCAGAGAATCCTCTGAACCATATTTTTGCAGGGTCTCGAATCCCTGTAAAGCCAGCACCATGCCGACGAACAGGCCGGACACCATGATAATAATCAACGACATAACGCCACTGAAAAAAACCTCGCGCAACGTGAGCTGAAAGCGGCGAAAACTCATGCCGGAATACATCAGCGTCTGGGAAAAAAAGTGCGCGTTGGCACCGATGCGCCAGATGCCGCCGATGAAGCGACGCCCAATTGCGCGGAATGTTTTAGCCAGGCGCTCAAGCATGATGTTGTGCGCCGGGGTGAGCCAGATTCAAATCCTGTCCGTAATCCTGGTTCGGATAATGGAAGCGTACCGGGCCGTCCGGTTCGCCGTGCACAAACTGGTGTACGAAAGCCTTATCGGAATGGCGCATTTCATCAGGCGTGCCGTGGGCGACAATGACGCCTTCGGAAACAAAATAAACATAATCCACTATCTTTAACGATTCTTGAATATCGTGGGTGACGACTATCGACGTCGCACCCAAAGCGTCATTCAGATTACGAATAATATTGCCTGTCACGCCTAAGGAAATCGGGTCGAGGCCGGCAAAAGGTTCATCGTACATAATGAGCATCGGGTCCAGCGCGACGGTACGCGCAAGGGCTACGCGCCGCGCCATGCCACCGGATAACTCCGAGGGCATCAGTTGGGCCGCGCCGCGCAAACCAACGGCATGCAATTTCATCAGCACCAGATCGCGGATGACTGACTCTGGCAATTTGGTATGTTCGCGCATTTGGAATGCCACGTTGTCGAACACCGACATATCAGTAAACAACGCGCCGAACTGGAACAGCATGCCCATTTTGCGTCGCATGTCATACAAGTCTTTGGCATCCAGTTGATGGATGATTTTGCCATCGACTTTCACGTGGCCTGAGGTGGGTTTGATCTGGCCGCCTATCAAACGTAATAGCGTAGTTTTGCCGCAGCCGCTGCCGCCCATGATGGCGATGACCTTGCCGCGCGGCATGGTCATATTGATGCCCTTCAAAATCGGGCGGGCGTCGTAGGAAAAATTGAGGTCGGAGATTTCGACCAGATTGTCGCTGGGCACGGGAGATATCTTGCTGAAAAATCAGCGCTTATTGTAAACCAGTTCGAGGCGGGGCGCTAACCTGCGCTGTGTTAGTATTTCCTGTCGATATTTTTGTGCACTTTTCCTGCCCGCCCATGAGCGAACACGCATTGCTGTTCAGCAAAGTATCGCAGTCGTTCGGCCCCCATGCCGGGCTGAAGCAGGTCGATTTCAGCGTCGCGCCGGGCGAGTTCCATGCCATTGTCGGCGTGAATGGCGCAGGCAAAACCACGCTGCTGAAATGCTTGCTGGATTTTTGCGCGTTGCAAAGTGGTCGCATCGAAATTTTCGGTGTCGCCCATTTGTTACCAAAAGCCCGCGCGCCGTTGGCGTTTTTACCGGAAAAATTTACGCCGCCGTATTTTTTGAACGGCCGCGAGTTCCTGCAATACACACTTAACTTGCACGGCCTCGCTTATGATGGGGCGCAAGCCGAATCTCTTTTGACAGAGCTGAGCCTTGAGCGCAGCGCCCTCGCGCAGCCAGTGCGCAATCACTCCAAAGGTATGACGCAAAAGCTCGGCCTCGCCGCCTGCTTGCTGACGCAAAAACCGCTGTATGTGATGGATGAGCCCATGACCGGCCTCGATCCTAAAGCCCGTGCCTTGCTCAAAACAAAATTGCTCGCACTAAAAAAACAAGGCATGACCTTGCTCTTCAGCACGCACTCCCTTGCCGACGTGGAAGTCTTGTGCGACCGGCTAACCGTTTTGCATGATGGCGAAGTGCGCTTCACCGGCACGCCCGACGCATTTCGCGCGGCCTTTGTTGCCCATGATTTGGAAGGCGCTTTTTTGAAATGTATTGATTGAATTGTCTTGCCCCAGCCGCTGTCGCAGCAACTGCGAAAGGCGCTATGATCTTGCTGGAAATTGAACTGTCTTAATGTCTGTTTTTATCTTAAATAATTGAATATAATCATATAGTTATGTATTTAGACCATTTTGGCTTGCATTCCGCACCGTACAACATTACTTCGGACACGGATTTTTTCTTCGCCGGCGCGGCGCGCGGCGCAACGCTTGCTGCGCTGCTCTACGCTATTGAACAAGGCGAGGGCATTGTTAAAGTCACGGGCGAAGTGGGCAGCGGCAAAACTATGCTCTGCAGCATGTTGCTCGAAGCGTTGCCTGAGAATGTAGAAACCATTTTTCTTTCCGTGCCCAGCCTCAAGCGCGATGAAATTTTGCAGGCCCTGTGCGCGGAACTCGGATGTGCCACGGCTGGCGAATCCCCTTACCAGTTACTCAGCGTGCTGCAAGATAAACTCATCGACCTTTACGCGCAAGATTGCCGCGTGGTGGCGCTGGTGGATGAAGCCCACGCGATGCCGCAGGAAACGCTGGAAGAAATCCGCCTCCTGTCGAACCTGGAAAACGGCAATCACAAGTTGTTGCAAATCATATTGTTCGGCCAGCCTGAACTCGATGATCTGTTGCGGCTGCCATCGATGCGCGCGCTGAAGGAACGCATCACCCATCATTTTCAACTCGACTCACTGACACGCGACGACATCAGGACGTATCTCAACCATCGTCTCGACAGCGCGGGTTACCGTGGCCCCGAACTGTTTTCGCCCGCTTGTGTAAAGTTGATAGAACATGCATCGGAAGGTCTGGCGCGGCGGGTGAATATCATCGCCGACAAAAGCCTGCTGGCAGCCTATTCCGACAACACCCATACGCTGACGCCTGCACACTTGCGCGCTGCGATACGTGACAGCCATTTTCCCTTGCCAAACCCATGGGGCAGACGGGCAGCAGTCGGTGCCGCCACATTGGCCATAGTCGGTGCGGCGGCATTCGGCCTGAAAAATACGGCATGGTTTGAATCTGCGCCCAGCGTGGTGGCGGCAGAAAAAGCCAGCACCGGGGCGATCCCCGCTTTAGCCGATCAAAAAAATATCAATAAAAACAATGAGTTAGATAAATACCCGTCGCCGAGTCTCAGTCCTCAGCCCACGTCTGAAACATCGACATCTACGCTTAAAAATGCTGAAACTACAGTTAACTCCGGCGAAAAAATAACTTCGGCAACCAACGGGGATCTCAAAGTCGATGTTGCACTACCTAAAGTGGGCTTTGAGCTCGATGGCGATCTGAAACCTTCGCCTCTGCCCTCAGCAGAAACGGCAAAAGCTGAACCCGACGCAAAAGCGGCGGCTGCCAACAAGACCGACATTGCAGCAGACACGAAATCTGCCGCAAAACCGGAAAGCCCTACAGAACCAAAAATCGCGCCTGATAAAGTTGCGAAACTGTCAGTCACCACGGTTGCAAGCGACAATCATCAGAAGGGCAAAACGGATGCTTCCGCGCAAAACGCAAAGCCCGGCGGGAATGTTGCAGACGTTAATACGCCCAAAAATCTGCAAAGCCGCATCGCCGCAAGCAAAACCTGGCTGGATGCGCAACCGGAAAGCCAATGCGTCATTCAGTTGCTCATTGCCGATATCAGCAACACCGGCAATATCGAACAGTTTCTCGGCCTTGCAGACCGGCAAACCAGCGCCGGGAAGATTTTTGTTTTCCCAAGTCAAATCAATGGCCAGGATAAATTTACCGTAGTGGCGGGCGATTTTCCAAACGGCATGAACTGTGAAACAGCCCTCAGCAAATTATCGCCGCCGCTCAAACAGGCAAAACCCTATACGCGAACGGTGGGGCTGTTACGCAACGAGGCAAAATTTCCTGGCTAGATGCGCCGCAGCGAGTTAAACACCCTATAATTATGTTTGGTCTCGAACCTTCAGTACGGCATAACAGCGCACCGCGCACAACATGAAAATACGCCTGATGAAATTTTCCATCCTGCTTGCTTTATTTTTTTCGCTCGCGTTATCCGGATGCGGAGTCACCCCGCCGAAAGCGGATCGCCACATTCAGGCCGATGTCGCGCGCGCGCCATCCATCCCTGAACCCGTGCGCAGCGTGCCATTGCCGCCGCCGCCCAAAGCTGAAGCGCGGCCGGAAAAATATTCCGTCGTGGTCAACAATGTCCCCGTTGATCAATTGCTGTTCGCCCTCGCCCGCGACGCGAAGGTGAATGTGGACATCCACAACGGCATCGAAGGCAATGTCACCCTGAACGCCATCGACCAGACTTTGCCGCAAATTCTCACGCGCATTGCTAGGCAGGTCGATATGCGCTTTGAAGTCGAGGGCAACAATCTGGTGGTGATGCCCGATGCGCCTTTCCTGAAAAATTATGTCGTGGATTACGCCAACATTTCGCGCAACGCCAATAGCACCGTGGGCATCGCTACGCGGGTGGCGACGACGGGTGGCGGAGCCTCTACCGCAGGCAGTCAATCAGGCGGCAATGCGGGGGGTGGGAACAATTCCACCACGGCTGTCTCCAACGTATCGAACAACCGGTTTTGGGAAACGCTGATTCAAAACCTGAAAGATATGCTGCGTGAAACGGACAAGGTTTTCCCTGAAGGCAGCACTGAAACACAAACATCGCAAAGCGGCCAGCAAAAACGCGCCGCAACGGTTACGACGTCCACATCAGAAAAAACCGCAAAAAATAAAACTGCCACCACCAAAACGCCAGCGGGAGAAATTGAAACAGCTCAGGAAGCCGCGACGGTCGAACGGCGCTTCACCTTCCGCGAAGCCGCATCGGTGATCGCCAACCCTGAATCTGGTTTGATTAGTGTGCGCGCCACGGGACGGCAGCACGAAAAGATTCAAGAGTTTCTCGATCAGGTTATGGGCGCTGCCAAACGCCAGGTGCTGATTGAAGCGACCATCGTAGAAGTGCTACTCAATGACAATTATCAAGGCGGTGTTGATTGGAGCCGCATCGCGCAAAATAGCGGTATCACGCTGAACCAATCGGTGACGGGCGGAAATTTATCTGCCGCACCGGTATTTGTGTTGGGTTATGCCAACCCAACATCGCGCCTCGGCAATATCAGCGGCGCGGTGAAATTGCTGTCGTCGTTCGGCGACACGCGCGTGTTGTCCAGCCCGAAAATCATGGCGCTGAATAACCAGACTTCTATTTTGAAAGTGGTCGACGAAAAAGTCTATTTCACCACCGAGCAAAAAATTACCGAAGGCACGGCCAATAATCCGCCGCGCACCGAATTCACCAGCACCATCCATACCGTGCCTGTCGGCGTGGTAATGAGCGTGACACCGCAAATCAGCGAAGGCAATGTCGTCTCGCTCAACATCCGTCCTACCATTTCGCGTATCACTGGCTTTGCCATCGATCCGACGCCACGCCTGGCCAAGGCGACTTTTGATAACCTGATTCCGGAAATTCAGACGCGCGAACTCGAATCGCTGTTGCGCGTCGATAGCGGCCAGATTGTGGTGATGGGCGGGCTGATGCAAGACAGCGTGACGCGCAAACGCGATGGCCTGCCGGTGGTGAAAGATGTGCCGATAGTGGGCGACGCATTCAGTTACCGCAACGACACGGCGGGCAAAACCGAGCTGGTGATTTTTTTACGGCCCGTGGTTATCAAGGACGGCAATCTTGATGGCGATTTCAAAAACTATCGCGACCTGCTGCCTAACGACAAATTCTTCAGCGGTGAAAACCGCCCCGCTACAGGAGGCAAACCTTGAGCCTGCTGCTGGATGCATTGAAGCGCGCGGAGTCGGAAAAAAACCGCGCCAAGGGAAGTGGCGCGACGGCCAACTCCATGCCGGATTTCGATCTTGGCACAACCGACAAGCTCGCTTTGGACCGTAACGCCGCCAAAAATCTGTTCAACGTCAAACGCCCCGGCTACGACAATTACGGCAAAGCCAAACTCATCGCCGGCATCGGCGCAACGGCGTTATTAATCAGTGCCGCCGGTTTTTATGCCTGGTATTGGTATAACACTTCGTTTCCGGCCGCCTCGCACATCGCGGTGAACAGTAAATCGCTGCCGTCGCCTGCGTCGCCAGCTTCACAACCAGTAAAACCGGCGCAACCAGCCGTGTCGCAAGCGCCTCAGCCCCAGCCTGCTCAACCCGTTGTGGTGACGCAACCGAGTCCGGCACCTGAAACAAGCATGCCAAAAATAAGCACGCCGGGTATCAGCACGCCAGGTATCAACACACCCAGCGCTTCGGTGCCTGCACCAGCCATCAAGCAGGAAAAACCGGCTACACCGCCGAAACTGAAAACGGCAGCCAGCACTAAAAGCGCTCCGCCAAAAGTGGTAACTGCGCCCCGCACCTTGCCGATCATGCCAGCGCCCCGCGCGGTTACGCCGTCTCCGGTTGGCGTTGCCACACCGAAAATTACCGCCGCATCAATCGGCAGTTCAGCCGACGCCGGCATTCGGCTGCAACGCTCCCCCGAAGAAATCTACGCGATCAATCCGAACCTGGGCGGCGCATATCAAGCCCTGATAGCTGGCCGCCTCAGCGAAGCCCGGCAATTATATGAAAGCGTTTTGCAAAAAGAAGCCGGCAATGCCGATGCGGAATTGGGCCTCGCCACCATCGCTGCAAAAAACGGCGACACGGGCGATGCCGTGCGCCGTTACCGGCGTGTGTTAGAACTGGATCCAAAAAATACCGTGGCACAGGCCGGCCTCGCCGCCCTCGCCAACGACCAGCCACAAACAGAGAATCAATTGCGCGGACAAATCGCCCTGCAGCCGCAATCGGCACCGCTTGCCGCCGCGCTCGGCAGCTTGTTTGCCAGCCAGGGGCGCTGGAACGAAGCGCAGCAAGCGTATTTCGATGCGCTGCGCTTCGATGCCAATAATCCCGATTACACGTATAACCTCGCCGTCAGTCTGGACCAACTCAAGCAACCCAAACTCGCCCTCGAGCATTACCAGCGCGCGTTGACGCTGGCAAACGTGCGCGCGAACCAGTTCAACAAAGATGCGGTGGCGCGACGCATTGCCGAACTCGCTGCGCAAAATTAACGCCTGCGCGATGCCCTCGCCATGACCGCCCCGCTTTCTTTACGGCCACTGGGTGAGGTGCTGTTATCCAAAAGCATCATCACCGAAGACCAGTTGCACATTGCCCTCACCGAGCAGAAAAAAAACGGCTTGCCGCTGGGCAAAGTTTTGGTTTCGCTGGGCTTTGTCACCGAAGCGACGGTACGCGATACATTGTCGGAAAGTTTGGGCCAGGTCAGTATTGATTTATCCAACACGCTGATCGACCCATCGGCGATTGCACTGGTGCCAAAAGAAACGGCGCGCCGCTACCACGTGTTGCCGGTGGCGCTGGATCGTGATGAGCACAAACTGGCTCTGGCCATCTCCGACCCGACCAATGTGGTGGCGCTGGACCAGATTCGCGCCTTGCTGCGAGACCAGTTCACCATCACGCCGCTGCTGGCGCGCGATTCCGACATTACCGCCGGCATCGAACAGCATTACGGTTTTGAACTGTCCATCGACGGAATTCTGCACGAAATCGAAACGGGTGAAATCGACTTTCAAAGCCTCGCCGCCAATCTTGACGAATACAGCCAGCCGGTGGTGCGCCTGATCGACGCGCTGCTGTACGACGCCGTTAAACGCAATGCATCCGACATCCACTTCGAGCCGGAGCACGGCTTTTTGCGCATACGCTATCGCATCGACGGTGTGCTGCGGCAAATCCGTTCGCTGCACCAGAATTATTGGCCCGCGATGGTAGTGCGGTTGAAAGTCATGAGCGGTCTCAACATTGCCGAAACGCGCGCTCCGCAGGACGGCCGCATCTCGCTCATGTTGTCGGACCATCCCGTCGATTTCCGCGTGTCGTCACAACCGACGACGCACGGCGAAAATATCGTGCTGCGCATTCTCGATCGGCAAAAAGGCATTGTGCCGCTTGATCAATTGGGCCTGCGCGACGACGCGTTGCAAACGCTGCGCCTGATGATCGCACGGCCCGAGGGCATCATTCTCGTCACCGGCCCCACGGGCAGCGGCAAAACTACCACGCTGTATTCGATTTTGAATCACATCAATACCGAAGGCATCAACATCATGACGCTGGAAGAGCCGGTGGAATATCCCATGGCGCTGATTCGCCAGACATCGGTGAACGAAGCGGTGAAACTGGATTTCGCCAGCGGCATCCGCTCCATGATGCGGCAAGACCCCGACGTGATTCTCGTCGGCGAAGTGCGCGATCACGACACGGCTGAAATGGCGTTTCGCGCGGCAATGACGGGCCATCAGGTGTACACCACGCTGCACACCAACTCGGCCATCGGCTCGATTCCGCGCCTGTCCGATTTAGGCGTATTGCCCGACATCATGGCCGGCAACATCATCGGCGTCATCGCGCAACGGCTGGTGCGCAAGCTGTGCAATTTCTGCAAGGATAGTTATGTAGCCGATGCCGCGACGGCACAACTGCTTGGCATGAACGACAGCCAATCATCCACACTCTACCGTGCGACGGGCTGCAAAAAATGTGATGGCCAAGGCTACAAAGGCCGCATGGCGATTATGGAAATTTTGAAAATCGATGAAGACATCGATGAGCTCATTGCCAAGCGCGCAACAGCGCGCGAAATTACGCACTCTGCATTGGCGAAAAATTTTGTACCGCTGGCCGACGACGCAATCCGCCGCGTGCGCGAAGGCGTAACGTCGCTTGAAGAAGCGTCGCGTGTGGTGGACCTCACTAGCCGCGTCAAACGAGAAGTTATGTAACTATTTGATTATAAAGAGTTTTTTATTATAACATGGCGCAATTTTTTTATCGGGCGATGAATGACAGCGGCAAGATCGTGCGCGGAACCACCGACGCGCTCAATCCGTTCGATCTCGAATTACGCTTAAAGCGTATGAGCCTCGATTTGATTACCCATCGATCCGGCGGCGCATTATTGCGCCTGCCGACGCGCACCGTGTCGCGCACGGAACTGATCACGTTTTGTTTTCATCTCGAACAACTGATGCGCGCCAAAGTGCCGATACTCGAAGCGCTGGCGGATTTGCGCGACTCGGTCACTCAACAAAAATTCCGTTTGACGCTGGGCGAGATGCTCGAATCGATTGAAGGCGGCGACAAACTCTCGGCCGCCATGGCTCAACATGGTGAGGTGTTCGACCCGGTGTTTGTGAACCTGATTAAAGTCGGCGAACAAAGCGGCCAGTTGCCCGCAGTATTATCCAGGCTGGCAGAAAATCTCAAATGGCAGGATGAGCTCTATGAGCAGACGCGAAAAATTTTGCTCTATCCGTTATTTGTCGGCGCGCTGGTCGTAGGCGTATTGTTTTTTTTGATGATTTATCTGGTACCCCAGCTCAGCCAGTTTCTCAAAAATACGCAGCAGGAAATTCCTTTATACACACGGGCCTTGATCAAACTTTCCGATCTATTTGTAAATTACTGGTTTCTGCTTATCGCGCTGCCGCTGATTGCCGGCATTGCGCTGTGGTGGTCCGCCAGGCGCAATCCGGCATTCCGCCACAAACTCGATGGCTTGATACTTTCATTGCCAGGCATTGGACCCACGCTGAAAAAAATTATACTCGCGCGCTTTTCAACCTATTTTGCGATGATGTACGCAGCCGGCGTGAGCGTGCTTGATTGCATTCGTATTACAGAAAAAATTTCCGGCAATCACGTGATTGAAAACGCATTGGTGCAAGTAGGCCGGCACATTACCGAAGGACGCGGCATTACTGAAGCGTTTCAGCACAGCGGCATTTTTCCGCCACTGGTGTTGCGCATGTTGCGGGTAGGCGAGACCACCGGCGAGCTCGACGCGGCCATGCAAAACGTGAGTTACTTTTATAACCGTGACGTGCGCGAATCCATCAGCCGTCTGCAAAGCATGATTCAGCCGCTGATGACATTGCTTATAGGCGCACTGTTGTTATGGATTGCCGTATCGGTGGGCGGCCCTATTTACGACATCACCACCAAAGTGAAAATATAGCGGCTTATGTTTGAAAAACATCTTCTCTATCTTACCAATCACCAGCTCATTTCCGTGCTGGCGCGCTCGGGCGAGCTGGGCCAGCGCCACTTGTTTACGCTTGACCATGCGGGACGCAATGAGTTTGATGTCTATCTGGGTCGCGTGGAAAAAATTCCGGTCTATCTGCTTACCGATCTCATTGAAGAAGATTACCGCAGCGACACCATTCCCCATGTGAAACCGGCGGATCGCCGCCTGCTATTAGAGCGCAAGCTAAACCAGGCTTACCGCGCAACGCCCTACCGACACGCCACGTTGCAGGGCCGTGAACCCGATGGTCGACGCGATGACATCGTACTGTTCACCGCGATCACCAATGCTGATTTGCTCAAGCCGTGGGTGGCGCTTCTCAATGCGCACAAGACGCCGCTGGTCGGCATATACTCCGCGCCGCTATTGGCTCCACGTTTGCTGGGCTACTTGCGTCTGCAAATACAACATGTGCTGATGGTGAGCATCGTGGCTGGCGGCGGCGTGCGGCAAAATTATTTTCAGAATGGCTTGATCAAATTCAGCCGACTCACGCCGCTGGGCGACAGCGGCCAGTCATACCCATCAGAATTCATCGCGCAGGAAGTGGGCAAGACCTGGCAATACCTCGACAGCATGCGTTATCTTCCGCGCGGCGAGCCCCTGCAAGTATTTGTGATGTGCCACCCTGCCGAGCAAACGCGTTATGTCAGTTCGCTGCAGGGCTCGCCGCAATTGCAATATCGCGCGCTCGACATTACGCAAGTGGCGGCGATGCTGGGACAAACGCGCCAGCCGGAAGATTCGGACAGCGCTGATATTCTGCTGCACCTGTTCGCGGAAAAAATTCCTCCCAACCACTACGCGCCGCCGGAAGACCGCCAATACGCGCGCATTTGGGACACCAAGCAAAAACTCTATTACACCGCAGCCGGCATCTTCGGCGCAGGCGCGGTGTGGACGCTGTTCAATTTATTTTCCGCCACGGCGCTGCGCAACGATACCGAACAACTGCAAAGCCAGGTGCGCGCATTATCGGTACAGCAGCAAACCATTATCAACCGGTTCCCAAAAGATATTATCGACCCGGACGATATGCGCGATGCCGTCAATTTATATGACGCCACCCTCGCCGATGCGCCCGCACCAGGTAAGCTCATGTTGCGCCTGGCCGAGGTGCTGAACCGTTTCCCGACGGTCGGGCTGCGCGATTTTTATTGGGAAGCGAGCGACGATCCGAACGCGGTCGCGTCGTTACAAACGCGCGAGCCGGACACAGCAAGCAAAACAAAAAAAGAGGGATTGATCAAACGTTACGAAATCGCCCTGTTGCGCGCGCATCTCCAACCCACGCCAGGCGAACCACGGCCGACGCTCAATGAAATTAACCGGCTGATTGCGGCGCTGGGTAACATCAAAGGCATGGAAGCGCGTGCATTGAACATGCCGGTTGATACGCGTTCGGCGGGAAAACTCGAAGGAAAATTCGGTGCCGACGCGCCTAGTCCGAAAAGCGAATTTACTATCCGGGTGGTCTACACCCGCGCGAGGCCTTGACTATGCCCAGCCGCGAAACCATTGCCATGCTGCGCTTTCCCCTGCTCATATTGCTGGTCGCATTATTGGTTGCGGCCGCAGCGGTGTTTACCAGCCTGCAATCCAGGACTTCACAATCCGTCGTCTATGGCAGCGCCAGCGCCACGCTGGCACAGGCGCGCAGCAAGTTGCAATCGGCGCAGGCCGAAGAAAAAAATCTTCAAGCTTATGCCGGCAGTTTCAAAGGCCTCGCTGCGCGCGGCTTATTCACCGAAGAAAAACGACTCGATTGGCTCGAGCACATGAAGCGCCTCGCGGCCGAACATCATCTCATCGCCCTCGAATACCATCTTGATCCGCAACGCAGCCTATCGCCCGGCGCGTCTGCGGCAGCACCCAATATCGATGTCCTCGCCAGCCCGCTCCGCCTGAAAATATCGTTGCTGCACGAAGAAGATTTGCTGAATTTTCTCAATGCATTGCGCAATCTGCCGCAGGGTTTTTATAGTGTAGACAAATGCGCGGTGCAAAAAGCCAGCGCCGACAGCGCGCGCGATGGCGCCAACCTGACAGCGGAATGCGCGATGGAATGGATTTCTTTCAAACCGAAAAAGGCGCAATTCAATGCAAGCTAAGGCACAAAAACTTTGGCCGAAAATTTTGCTCGCATCGATGGCTGCGGCCTGTGCCGCACCATCGCTCTGTTCGGCCGACATTCTTGGCCGTCTGTTTTATTCGCCACAAGAACGCCGCGACCTCGAAGCACGTCGCATGGCACGCCCGGCCAAAGCCCCCGTGATCAACACATATCAGCCACCCAAACCGCCCCCCGCAGTACCGACGCAAATGGTTGCGCCAAACAAACCGCACGAACCCGTCGTCAACGGATTCGTGCGCCGCTCCGGCGGCGTAAACACTGTGTGGATCAATGAAAAGCCCGTCAGCGGCGACGCGGTACGCGAAGAATTGCTGCAACCCTCCGCCGTCAATTCACCCGTGCGCGTCAAACAAACCGCGCGCTGAACCACGTTTATCACGCATCATGCGCACATTAAAATATTCAATAAAATCAAATAGTTATAAACAAAGTGGCGTGGCGCTGTTGATCCTGCTTTTGATTATCGGCGTCGGCGCAACCTATGGTTTGCTGCGCGCATTGAACCACAACAACTTGCAAATTGAACGCGACAACATCACGACGCAAGCGCTCGCGCAGGCGAAGGAAGCGTTGATTGGGTATGCGATAAATGTTGATCTTCAGCCACTCACTTCCGCGCGACCCGGCGAGTTACCGTGTCCTGATATGACCAATAGCGGCAGCGCTATCAATTCCACAGGTGGCACGACTTGCAACTTGGCGAGAGATCGCCTTGGCAGATTGCCGTGGAAGCTAAGCAAGCTTCAACTCCCTGATGTGCGCGATGGCAATGGAGATCGACTCTGGTATGCCGTGTCAGGAAATTTTAAAAACAGCACAGGCATAACCAGCCTCAACAGCGACACCAATGGCACGCTGACTGTCAAAGATGCCACTGGCAGGACGGTTCACGGAGATACGTTGCAAAGCGGCGTTGTCGCTGTGATATTTTCGGCGGGCTCACCGATTGTGAGACAAGGCAGCACACAAATACAAAATAGAGGGTGCGGTGCCGGGACAGCAAGCTGCGACAGCATAGCTGCTTGTCCGGCCAGCGCCGCAACACCCTCAACCATCGTGCCGCTTTGTAACCCGGCGAATTATCTGGACACCGCTTTGGGCAATGACAATGCAAGCTACACGGAAGCGACGGCAACCACACCCAGCACGACCGGTTTTATACAAGGCGAAGTGCGCAATGGTTCGGGCAATATCATAGTTAATGACAAATTCGTCGTGATTACCCATGACGAATTAATGTCAGCCGTAGAAAAACTGGTTGCCGCAGAAGTCAGGCTATGCCTGACCAGCTATGCCTACAAGGCGGGCAATGCCAATGGCGGACGCTATCCCTGGCCGGCCCCCTTTACCGACACTACCGCGCCATTTGCAAGCACGCTTGACACCACTTTTGGACGAATACCCGATCCGCCTTTTACATCACTAGCAACAGGTATGGACACGCAATTCAATCCTTCCTTTTGCAGTATCGGCCCATCAACATCCAGCACAAATTGGTGGGCAAAAAATAAATGGTATAGCTACGTGTTTTATGGCGTGGCCCCGGCTCGGTTACCCTCTGCATCACCCAATGCCAACTGCGGTTCGTGCCTGACAATCTTTACTCCTGATCCCGCTGTTGTCGGCGCAAATAAAGAAATCGTCATTGTTGCCGCAGGCCGGGCAATGAATAGCCAATCAAGATCGGCAGCCGTCATCGACCCGATAAATTATTTTGAACGACAAAATGCAACGCCTTACGACACCCACTTTTACCACGGTCCTATTGCGCAAGACTTTAACGATCAAGTGCTATTCTTTCCCAAGTAGCGGAGCAGCCTAGTTTAACTTTCCTGTGCCCAGCCTAAATATCCCCATGCAAAATTCAAACAAAAATATGCGTTTAATAAATACATTACGCGGCTTCACGCTATTGGAAATCGCCGTGGTGTTATTGATAATCGGGCTGGTCACGGGCGGCTTGCTAGGCCCGCTTTCCAATCAAATCAAACAAAACAAAATTGCTGAAACCAAAAAACTGCTGGAAGAAAATCGTGATGCGCTCTTAGGTTTCGCCGCATCAAATGGTTATTTACCTTGCCCCGCCAAATCAGCATCGGATGGAACGGAGGACAGAACTTCTGGCGACTGCACCTCTAACCATCGTGTCGGATTTATCCCCTGGGTTACTTTAGGCACACCAAAATCGGATAGCTGGGGAAGGTTGCTGCGCTATGGGGTTTCACCCACATTTTCGCGCTCGCCAACGGCATCGACTGCAAAAGTTACCCTTGCCAGTCCGGGTGACATTTCCATACGAACACGAGACACGGCAGGCACATTGGTTGGCTTGGCTGGCAATGTACCCGTCATTATTCAATCTCACGGCCCCAATGGGTTTGGCGGCACGACTGATAATGGAGCGGTCATCGTGGACACTTCATCTACCAATGCAGACGAAGAAACCAATTTAAATAACGGGGCGCCCACTTTGGTTATCAGTCGCACGTACACAGAAAATCCATCGGCTCCAGGCGGTGAATTCGACGACCAGATCATCTGGATTCCCACTGCCATTCTTTTCAACCGCATGGTTGCCGCCGGTCAGTTGCCATGAAAATTTTATCGCTCGCCGATTTGCGCAAGCCTCAAGCGGTCATCGTGCTGGCCACCGGCACGCTGCGCGAGGCGCTGCGCAGCCGTCTTGGCTGGCCGATGATGGCATTGATTATTTTCGCCTTGTGCCTGGCGTTGTTTGTGAAGCAGTTGGCGATTACCGAAAGCGTGGCGATCGAAACGGCGTTCATCGCTGCGCTCTATCGCTTCGGCGCGGTATTTTTGCTGGCGATGTTTATTATCACCGCGCAAGTGCGCGAAGCGAATGACAAGAGTTTTGATTTGTTGTTGTCGTTGCCGATGTCGCGGGCAACATTTTTTCTGGGCAAACTGCTGGGTTATGCGCTGTGTGGCATTTTGATGGCGATGATTCTCGCATTGCCACTCGGGTTATTTGCACCAGCGCAACCAGTGTTTGCCTGGAGCATTTCGCTGGCGCTGGAATTGATGATCGTCGCGGCGGCGAGTTTATTTTTTGTGCTGACGCTATCGAGCACGGTGGCGTCGATGGCGGCGGTAATGGGCTTGTACTTGTTGGCGCGCACCGTGGCGGCGTTGCAATTGATGGGCGCTACGTCGCTGGCCGATACGAGCGGTATTGGCCGCCACCTGACGAATGGCTTGCTCAATGCCATCGCGCTGCTGATGCCGCGACTGGATTTATTTACGCAAACTTCCTGGCTGGTAAATGGCGTCGGCGGCATGGCTGACTTGCCCACTATCGCGTTACAAACATTGATTTATGTCGCCTTGCTGGCAGGCGCGGCATTGTTTGATCTTTATCGTAAAAATTTCTGATATGGATAATGTACGCCCTACTGCGACGGTTCCGCGGCACATCATCGCATTAACCTGTGCGGCACTGCTGCTGCAAATTGTGCTGCATTTTTTTCTGCCACGTCCGGCGGCCCATGCGCAGGCACTGCCCATTGCGCCCTCTGCCCACGCGCTGCATGTAGCGAGCCTGGGCGAACCGATCGCGTTGGCAAAAATGTTGATGTTGAGTTTGCAGGCGTTCGATAACCAGCCGGGCGTGTCGCTGCCGTTTCGCGAATTGGATTATGCGCGTGTGCGCGATTGGCTGGCGCGCGTGCTGGCGCTCGACCCGGATGGACAATATCCGCTGCTGTTCGCCAGCCACTTATATGGCGAAGTATCGCAACCGGAAAAACAACGTCTGATGCTGGATTTTGTTTATCAGCAATTTTTATCCGATCCGAACCGGCGTTGGCCGTGGCTTGCGCATTGCGTGATCATCGCCAAACACCAACTGAACGATCTGCCCCTTGCCACACAATATGCCGCCGCACTGCGTCGCTATGCCACAGGCAGCAAGGTACCGAGTTGGGCGCAGCAAATGGAAATTTTTTTACGCGCTGATATGAATGAAACTCAAACGGCGCGGGTCATGCTCGGCGCGCTGATCGACAGCGGTCAGATCCGTGATGCAAACGAATTGCGTTTTCTCACCCAGCAATTACGCGCGCTCGAAGAAAAACTCAAAACCGGCAAAATAGAAAATATCATAACTCATTGATTTTATTCAATAATATTTGACCATTTTCACGGATGTTTTGTCTCTCATCGTCGCTCAGTCGTTGCAGATTTTTTACCATCAATGCCGTGCGCGGCTGGTTGGCAAATTCTTTTTCATGCTTGTCGAGAAAATGCCAGTACAACGCGGTGACAGGGCAGGCGTCGTCGCCGGTTTTCCTATCCGGCTTATAGCGGCAGCCCACACAATAGTTGCTCATACGGTTGATATACGCGCCGCTGGCAATATAGGGTTTGCTGGTAAAGCGCCCGCCGTTGGCGTAGAGCGCCATGCCGATAACATTGGGCAGCTCGACCCATTCGATTGCATCAACATAGACTGCGAGATACCAATCGGATAATTGTTTGGGTTCGATTTCAGCAAGGATGCCGAACATGCCGGTGACCATCAGCCGCTGTATGTGGTGCGCGTAGCCGTGTTGCATGGTTTGGTTGATCGTCTCGCGCATGCAATGCATATTGGTTTCCCCGCTCCAGTACCAAGCGGGCAATGTGCGCAGATGATTAAAATGATTCGCCTGTTTCATCTCCGGCATGTCGAGCCAATACATGCCACGGATAAACTCGCGCCAGCCTAAAATCTGGCGAATGAAACCTTCAACGGCAGCGATGGGCAAACCATATTTGTGCAAAGCGGCTTCGGCCGCTGCGACGACTTCGCGCGGGTTCAGTAATTTCAGATTAAGCGCGACGGATAATAATGAGTGATGTAAATAGGCCTCACCTTGCCACATCGCATCTTGATAGTGGCCAAAAGTCGGCAGACGATGTTCGATGAAATCATGCATCGCAATCAACGCATCATCGCGGCATATCGGCCAATTGAACGATGCAAGATGGCCGGGATGGCCAGGAAAATATTTTTCTACCAGCGCGATAACATCGCGGGTGATTTTGTCTGGCGCAAACCGGGGTAACGACGGCAACAAACCGGGCCCGGCCCGGCCAAAACTTCCACGATTTTCTGCGTCGAAATTCCAGTTGTTGCCAACCGGATCAGCGCCATTCATCAACACGCCGGTACGTTTTCGCATAAAGCGATAAAACGATTCCATGCGGATTTGTTTATACGGTTTGGCCCACAGCGCAAACTCGGATGGCGAGATATAAAAATGTCCGTCGTCGCGGAGCGCGAGTTCAACGTTTTGTTTTTTGCATACTTCGCGAATGACTTCCAGCATGCGCCACTCGCCTGGCTGCACCACCACGAGTTTTGTAGGTGATGCCTCATGTAATTTTTGGGCCAATGCGTCTTCGAATGTAACATATTGATTATGTTCAATTTTTATGTAATCTACCGGCAGGCTTTTTTGCACCAAAGCCTGTGCGAAGTGACGCATGGCAGACAAAAAAACGGCGATGCGCGCCTTGTGGCTCCAGACATATTCGCCTTCAGCTTTTGATTCGATCATCAGCACGCGATCCGTCGCCGCATCAAAATCAGCGAGCGCGTGAGATTGAAAATCGAGTTGGTCGCCCAGAATTAAAACCAGATGGCGCAATCTTGAGCTTACTTTTTTTGGCGGCATTTATCAGAGCAGTATTTGACGTCGGCCCAGTTGGCCGCCCATTTTTTTCGCCACGACATCGGTCTGCCGCAGGATGCACAGATTTTTGTGGGAAGAAAGCGTTTGTTGCCTGCAAAAAAATTTTCGTCCATCAGCATTTACGCGGTTGCACCCGCGCTGACTTTCGGCAAAGGATGAATGACACCTTGCCCGCCATCTGCGCCGATGATTTGTCCGGTGATCCATGCCGCCTGGGGCGACAGCAGAAACGAGGCGAGCCGAGCCAGATCGTCGGACTCGCCAATACGATTCATTGGGTTCATTGACGCGGCGCGGTTTTCTGCAGCGGGCGTCGCCGTGAAGCGCGCGGTCATGTTCGAGCGCGTGAGTCCGGGTGCGATGACGTTCACGCGAATTCCTTTGTCGGCATAGGTTGCAGCGGTGGCCACGGCCAATGCCGCAACGGCCGCTTTGGCGGCGGCTATCGCTTCGTGGTTAGGAAAGCCCGAGTGGGCGACGACAGAGCTCACTAGCACGGCCGATGCGGGCGTTTTATTTTTAACGGCCTGCGTAACAAACGGTTTGAGAAAATTGAACGCGCTGCCGAAATTCACTTCCATTTGCCCACGCCAATCAGCTTCGCTGGTGAGATGCAGGGGTTTCAACAGAGTGGAACCGACGCAGTGGGCCAAGCCGTCGATACTACCGAGCTCGGCAGCCGCTTGCTCAACACAATGTTGTGCGGCGGCAAAATCCAGACCATCACAACAATGCATTTTGATCTGTTTGCCAAGACTATTGGTTAACCCAGCGAGTTTTTGTTGGTCGCGCCCAACTAAAAATAGTGCGTGTCCTTCGTCTGATAACAGGCGAGCCAGCGCGGTGCCCATGGCGCCTGTGGCACCCGTAATGATGATATTCAAGCAGCACTCCTGTCGCTCGAATTTTCAATCGCCATGTCTGTGGCGGGTTGCGGGTGGGCTTCGCGCCACCGGCGCAATCTATCCCCTATCGTATCGAGCGTGTGCAAGCACGCTACGCCATCCATTTGCAACTTCGCCGCCACCGCGCCGGCACCGCCCGCCCAGATCTCAACGTGCTGCGGCAACAGCGCTTTTAATTCTTTCAATCCTCGACCGATCATTTGCGTTGGGTACGCGCCGCTGAATGACAGCCCGACCACATCGGCGCGGTGGGCTATGGCGCTAGCGGCGATTTCAGACACGGGCATTTGGATACCCATGGGAATGCAGTGTGCAGATTCTGCCGCCAACATCGATTCGGCCATGAGTAAGCCGAGGCCGTGCTGTTCGTTGGGAAATGTGGTGAGAATAATGCGCGGCGGTTTGGTTTCGACGTTGAGCGAATGGATGGCAGAGCGCAAAATGTTGTTGGCAATTTCGGTATAAAGATGCTCTTCAAAAATCGCCAGGTCGCCGCGCATCCAAGCCTCGCCGATCCGCACATTCAGCGGCGCAATAATTTCTGTCACGAACCGTTGGATGCCCAATCGAACGAGTTGCTGATTGAGCAGGCGTTTAAGTTCGTCGGCTTGATGCTTTTTAATGTGGCGCTCGTAACGTTCGAGATCGTGCGTGTCTTTGGTTGGCGGCGCGGGTTGCATGCAAACTTGCGCCAGCTCCAATAATTTGTGTTCGCTTTGGGGAATAATTTTTCCCGGCCGCATGCCGCTATCAATGAGGCGTTTGATCAATCTCAGCCGATTGATTTGCGCGCGAGGATAGAGCCGATCGCCCGCCGCATCGCGCAACGGTTCAGGAAAGCCGTAGCGGCGCTCCCAAATGCGCAAAATGTCTTTGCTCAGGCCCGTCTCGCGTTCGACTATACTAATGGTTAACATGGCTTCAGATTCGGGATTCATCGCTATTCGTCCTGGACAAAATGTTGACTTAGGGAATTTCAAGGCCTATATTAAGGCTGTACTTGTTATTTGACTAGGACATTTCAAATTAGTTTTCAGGAGGCACCATGAAGACTTCACTTTTCCGGTACTTTAGCGTTTTTCTCTTTATATTCATTGGGTTATCTGCAAACGCGGTGTTCGGCTGGGAAAATTGCAAATCCAGCGCCAGTTTGAAACCGACCCTAGCGGCAAGCAAAATTCCGGGCGTGTTATCGGCGTCTGAAACGGATGTGTTAGGCGATGAAAAAACTTTCTCGCCCAAACCTTTGGAAAAGCGCAGCGCCGAACAACTGGCCGCCGCTAAGCTGAAATGCTATGCGGCGCTTCATCGCGATATGGATGAATTCAGCGCGGACGCCAGTTGCGAACCGCTCAATGCCTACACCGCGCACGCGCCCCATCCCGCGGTTCGTTAGCTTCGTGGTTGCGGTGTCGTCGCTATGACATTTCATTTTCTCGCGCCGTTTTTTCTGGTTGTTTTGACTATGACTTCACCACCCGCCCAGTCTGCCTGCCCGCCCCTCTTGAATCGCACGCTTGGCACGCTGACGGGCGACACAAAGAAACTGTGCGAGTTTCAGGGGAAGGTGTTGCTGGTGGTTAACACGGCCAGCAAATGCGGATTTACGCCGCAATATAAAGGACTCGAAGCGCTGTACAAAAAATACAAGGATCAGGGTTTTGCCGTGCTGGGTTTTCCGTCGAATGATTTTGGCGCGCAAGAGCCAGGCAGCGGCCAGGACGTGGCGAAATTTTGTGAACTAAATTTCGGCGTGAGCTTTCCCATGTTTGAAAAAACGCCGGTGCGTGACGCGGGCAAAAATGATTTTTACGATTTACTCGCCACCGCGACGGGCGAAAGGCCGCAATGGAATTTCCATAAATATTTGATTGATCGCAAAGGCAATGTAGTGAAGAGTTTTGCCAGCGACGTCACGCCCGATGCCGCGAGCCTGGTGACGCAAATTGAAACCATGCTCACCCAAAAACCGTAAAAGTGGTGATGCATCACCCTGAAGCCCGCTTAAGGCGGGATTTTTATTTAATATAATCAAATAGTTACGCGAATCAGAAAAATGCCTGAATCCCCGTTTGCGCGCGGCCCAAAATAAGCGCGTGGACATCGCTGGTGCCTTCGTAAGTGTTCACCACTTCCAGATTCAGCATGTGACGAATGACGCCGTATTCATCGGAGATGCCGTTGCCGCCGAGCATGTCGCGCGCGACGCGGGCGATGTCGAGCGCCTTCGCGCAGGAATTGCGTTTCATGATCGACGTAATTTCTACCGACGCCGTGCCTTCATCTTTCATGCGGCCCAGACGCAAACAACCTTGCAACGCGAGCGTGATATCCGTTTGCATATCGGCTAATTTTTTTTGTATCAATTGGTTTGCCGCCAATGGCCGATCAAATTGTTTTCGGTCGAGCGTATATTGCCGCGCGGCGTGCCAGCAAAATTCTGCCGCGCCGAGGGCACCCCAGGCGATGCCGTAACGCGCGGAATTAAGGCAGGTGAACGGACCTTTGAGGCCGTTCACATTCGGCAGCATATTTTCTTCAGGCACGAATACTTCATCCATCACGATTTCGCCCGTGACCGACGCACGCAACCCCATCTTGCCCTCGATTTTCGGCGCGGATAATCCCTTCATGCCTTTGTCGAGAATGAAGCCGCGAATAATGCCATCGTCCGTTTTGGCCCACACCACGAACACGTCGGCGATGGGACTGTTGGTGATCCACATTTTTGCGCCACTCAAACTATAACCGCCGTTGACCGTTTTTGCGCGTGTCACCATCGAGCCCGGATCGGAACCGTGATCGGGCTCGGTCAAACCGAAGCAGCCGATCCATTCGCCCGATGCGAGCTTGGGCAAATATTTTTTGCGTTGGGCTTCCGAGCCAAATTCGTAAATCGGCACCATCACCAATGACGATTGCACGCTCATCATCGACCGGTAACCGGAATCAACACGTTCGACTTCGCGCGCGATTAAACCATAGGACACATAGTTCAAACCGGAACCGCCATAGCTTTCGGGAATGGTCGCGCCGAGCAAACCCAATGCGCCCATCTCGCGGAAAATGCCCGCGTCCATGCGCTCATGGCGAAACGCTTCGAGCACACGCGGCGCGAGTTTGTCCTGCGCGTAATGCTGCGCGGTGTCGCGCACCATGCGTTCTTCTTCCGTCAATTGCAGGTCGAGCAATAGCGGGTCGGACCAGTTGAATGGGGTTTTAAATTTTTCCGGTTTCATATTGCGCTCCAAACTTTGTTCATGTTCGATGTAATCATTTTACACCCGCTTTACACCCGCTTGCCGCGTGCTATTACGGCAAAGTAATCACCGCCGTGTCATCCATCATCAACGGATCCGTCGCTTCGCCGCCGCCGAACACGCTGCCCTGCGCTTGCGGCATCAAGCCGCGATAGCCGCCGTCGTAATCCCACGTCGTGATATAAATTTTTGCGCCGCGCGTATCTTTGATGCCGCCCAGTGCCGACGACGACAACGTGAAACTGATTTTGTTTTGCTTCACGTCAATGGCAATATCCGCGCCCGGCGCGGTCGGCGTGCCCTCATGATTTTTCGCGGCATGGGTTGATGTAAACAATGCGTTTGACCAGCCGTGGGCGCGCAAGCGGTAGTGCCACTCCATGCCCGATGGAAGTTCTGCTTGTTGCAGCGGCATGATGCGGCTACCGCCCGCTTTATCGGGCAGGCCGACAAAAATCGTGAACGCCACATGATCAAAACCGTTAGCCGGGTTCCACGAGTTCATCATTTTACTCATCGTCAATTCTATTTTCATACTGCCCGCCGCGCCGAATACGCGCACATGGCGAATATCCGCAGGGCGATGTTTCCGGTAATCCGAATCCATCGGGTAGGTGTAAGTTCCTTTCGGCCCTGCGTCATCGCCGGCAGGGTCTATCACATCGGCCTGCAACTTCCATTGGCGCTTCACGTTGAAGTGGCGCGTCGGTGAAATGCGGTTGTCCGCATCCGACCACGCGACGACGGAATGGCGAATCGACGCATCGATCATTTTGCCGGTATCGACGGTGGCTTGCCACTTGCC
>JAYTVC010000014.1:0-96148 GCA_043744215.1 Pseudomonadota bacterium | reverse complement strand
GTCGGTGTCGGTGTCGGTGTCGGTGTCGGTGTCGGTGTCGGTGTCGGTGTCGGTGTCGGTGTCGGTGTCGGTGTCGGTGTCGGTGTCGGAGTTGGCGTCGGTGTCGGTGTCGGTGTTGGCGTCGGAGTCGGCGTCGGAGTCGGAGTCGGAGTCGGAGTCGGCGTGGGTGTGGGTGTGGGCGTCGGTGTGGGGGTTGGTGCTACATCAATTATGCTGGCCGTTCCCTTTTTATTTTTTCCGCCTGCGCCCGATACCGGGGCCACGGTCAAAGTAAAAGTTTCAGTGCTTTCAGTGATGGTGTCGGTCAATAATTGCGTGCGTACCAGGAACGAATTGACCCCGACCGGAATGGTGGCTAAGCCGCCCGAGATAATACCGGTATACGTTGCGCCACCATTAGAGGAATATTCCAACGTTGTCGAATAGTCTGCGCCCGCCGTTGCTGTGCCTCCGCCAAGCGTGAGCCTGAATGTGGCAGGTACGCTGGTGACATTGCTGAGCGTGACAGTAAAGACGGCGAATTGTCCTTCCTGCGCCGTGACGTTACTGACCGAAGAAGCCGAGGGCAGGGCGGCAAAGGCGGGTGCCGGAAGGGTCAAAAACAGGGCTGCGAGCAGGCCGGCGTTTAATTTGGACAGTCTGGGTAAAAATGATTTGGCAAGAAAATCGTGATCAGCGACCGTTATTTTTATGTTTAGCTTTGTCATGTTGTTCCCCGCGATTTTCATTTTTGGGAGAGCTAGAAAAAAATCTTGCTTAGAATTTTATTTTCTATGCTCCCAGTATAGACACGACAGAAAAGCATACTTGTCATATTTAGGTAGGTGCGTAACCTATTTTTTTCTACAGTGAGGGTAGTTCACCAGGCTGTAGTAAATATGCTCGGTGAGCAATGTATGTCAACAGCCACACAACTTAACATTTCAAATAATCCATTTTTTAGGTGCCGCCAAACAAGTGAACAATCGATCAATTTCGGGTAGCTTTTTTTTCAAGCAATACTATATATATGCGATGACAACCCTTTTTGTTATCGGCATAATCTTTTATAATGTGGGTATGCATTTCGCATTATGAAATTTCGTGGAGATTCACAGATGGACATGACACCACCCGCCGGTATGCAAATCACCGGCCCAATCAAACCCGAATATGCGGAAATTCTTACGCCCGCCGCGTTGAATTTTGTCGCCAAAATTTGCCGCGCTTTCGAGCCGCGCAGGCAGGCATTGCTGGCTAAGCGCATTGTGCGCCAGCAAGAATTGGATGTCGGCAAGCTGCCGGATTTTTTGTCTGAAACAAAATCTGTGCGCGATGACGCGTGGAGTGTGGCCGCGCAAGCGGCGGATATGCAGGACCGTCGCGTGGAAATCACCGGGCCGGTAGACCGCAAAATGGTCATCAACGCGCTTAACTCCGGCGCGAAAATGTACATGGCCGACTTTGAAGACTCCAATTGCCCGTCATGGCAAAACAATATGGACGGCCAGGTGAATATGCGTGATGCGATTCGCCGCACCGTTTCATTCACCAACGACGCGGGCAAGGTTTACAAACTGAATGACAAGATCGCCACTTTATTGATTCGCCCGCGCGGCTGGCATTTAACTGAAAAACATATTCTCATTGACGGCAAGCCTGCACATGGTGGCATGGTCGATTTCGCGCTGTATTTTTTCACCAACGCCAAAGAACTGCTTGCGCGCGGCTCCGGCCCGTATTTTTATTTACCCAAAATGGAATCGCATCTCGAAGCGCGTTTGTGGAACGACATTTTCGTCATGGCGCAAAAAGAGTTGGGCATTCCTGTGGGCACCATCAAGGCGACGGTGCTGATTGAGACCATAACCGCCGCGTTCGAGATGGAAGAGATTCTGTACGAGCTGCGTGACCATTCAGCCGGCTTGAACGCGGGCCGTTGGGATTACATTTTCAGTTGCATAAAAAAATTCCGCACCGACAAAAATTTTTGCCTCGCTGACCGCGCGCAAATCACCATGACGGTGCCGTTCATGCGCGCGTACGCGCTCGAACTGCTGCGTGTCTGCCACAAGCGCAACGCGCCGGCGATGGGCGGCATGGCGGCGTTGATTCCTATCAAGAATGATCCGGCTGCCAACGATGCCGCGATGGCTAAAGTAAAAGCCGACAAAGACCGCGACGCAGCCGACGGTTACGACGGCGGCTGGGTGGCGCATCCGGGCCTGGTGAAAATGGCGACCGATGCATGGGATGCCGTGATGCCCACGCCGAATCAGATTCACAAAAAACGTGATGATGTAAAAGTGAGCGCGAAAGATTTACTCGACTTCCGCCCCGAAACACCCATCACCGAAGCGGGCCTGCGCATGAATATCAACGTGGGCATTCAATACATTGGATCGTGGCTCGGCGGCAATGGTTGCGTGCCGATATTCAATTTGATGGAAGATGCGGCGACAGCAGAAATTTCACGCTCGCAAGTGTGGCAGTGGATTCGTTCACCCAAAGGCAAACTCGATGACGGACGCAAAGTCACCGCCGACATGGTGCGCGCGATGATTCCGCAAGAGATGGAAAAAATTCGCGCGCAACATGGCGATGCCATTTTCAACGCAACACCCTATCAACGCGGCGCGGAAATGTTTGAAAAAATGTCTACCAGCGATGCGTTTGTGGAGTTCTTAACGCTGCCGGCATACGAAGCGATAGCGTGATGTAACTATTTGATTATTATCAGTATTTTAAGTATAAACGCGGGCTTGCCCCGCGTTTTTTTATGCTGGTTAATCAGTCATTCCCGTGCAAACGGGACGCCCATTCACAGTTTGCCCATTCACAGTCTGCCAATTCACAGTCTGCCAATTCACAGTTTGCCCATTCACAGTCTGTAGAGTGAAGAAAATGGTTTGCCGTTTCCACGGCTGTGACAATCAGAGAGAGCGGCGGCGCGAATCGTTAGCGCCCAAACACAATTTTTTCGCGCGTGATGATTTTGGCAGCAGCCAACATGCACAGCATGCCGAGCAAAAAAGTGGTCGTGGCGGAAATCAGGGCAAACAAAAAATGGACGCCATCACCACGGATTAAATTGCCCAATAATAAATTTTGCGACAACAGCGGGATGAACATGACATCGAGCTTGGCCGTCATGGGTTTGAAAATGAGAATCATGCTGGGCAGCATCACCACAAAAATCAGTAACGACGCGGTGACTTGCGCTTCCTTGAAAGTTTTGGCGAACAGCCCGGTGAATAGCAACACGCCGGCAAATAAAAATGAGGTGGGAATCACCAACAAGCTTGCCAGTAAAAATTCCGTCAACCCAAACCGTATTGCCATGCCTAAGGTATGGAACGGAAAAAATTTCAGGCTGAGCAAATAGCCGGTGAAGGTGATAATCACGGCCAGCATACTGAACGCCGCAGCGGCCAGCCATTTGCCCGCCAGCAATTTCCGCGCGGCGATGGGGTTGATGAGCAGCGGCTCGAGTGAGCCGCGCTCGCGCTCGCCTGCGCTCATGTCCAAACTCAAAGCCATCGCGCCGACAAAAGCGGCGAGCAGCCCGTAGCCGACGGCAAACTGCAGCATGAACGAGCCGGACTGTTGCGGCTTGGCCAAATCAACCTGGTTGATTTTGAGTGGCGTCATCACATGGGGGTCGATGCCTCGTGCGAGCAGGCGCAATTTTCCCATTTGTGCGCTGTAGCCTTCGAGCAAGTGGTGGGTTCTGCTGACGACCCCCTGGCTGTTTTTCTGTGTGTCATCCATGATCAATTCCACATCGGCCACTTCGCTTTTGCTGAAATGTCCGGCAAATTCTTTTGGTATCGACAACACCACATCGAGTTTACCTTCGCGGATTTTTTCTTCGTAGTCGTCCGGCGCGGTTTCGATTTTGACTTCATGGCTTTTTAAAAACGACATCAGTGCCGGCGCGCGCTCCGCGCCAATCACGGGTAATGTAAGGACTTCGGATTTGTTTAGCTGGGCCTGTAGCGAATAAAAAATCGGCCCGAATATCAGCGGCCCCATCAGGGCAAGCAGGCCGAGATTATTGAACACCGAGCGCCGGTCGCGCAGGTGATCGATGATTTCTTTTTTGAACACGGCAAAAATCTGTTTCATGCCGCGAGCCCCTGTTCGCTGCCGATGATGTCGATGAACGCGTCTTCGAGATTGTGTTTGCCGGTTTGCGCCAGCAATTCCTGCGGCGAGCCTTCGCCTTTCACGATGCCTTTGGCGATAATGATCACGCGGTCACACAGCGCATTCACTTCCTGCATGATGTGGGTCGAGAACACAATGCACTTGCCTTGTTCGGCGAGTGACTTGATCGCGCGGCGCATTGAGCGCGTGGTCATGATGTCAAGACCGTTAGTCGGCTCGTCGAGAATAATCGTATGCGGGTCGTGCACGAGTATGCGCGCGATGGCGGTTTTCATTCGTTCACCTTGCGAAAACGATGCCGTGCGCCTGTCAATTATTTCATATAAATCAAGTAGTTGCGTTATATATTCGATGCGCGTGTTTTGCAATGTTTTATCCATGCCGTGCAGTTGCGCATAGTACGCGATGTTTTCGCGCGCGGTCATGCGTTGATACAAACCGTGGGAGTCGGATAACACGCCGATGTGTTTGCGCGCTTCAGTCGGCTGCGCAAACGCGTCGATGCCGTCGATGTGCACCGTGCCGCTCTCGGGCTTCATCAAACCGTAAATCATGCGCAAGGTCGTGGTCTTGCCCGCGCCGTTGGGGCCGAGCAGGGCGGTAATGCTGCCGTCTGCTGCGGTGAAACTCACGTTCTCCACCGCAACCGTTTTACCAAAAGTTTTTTTCAGTTGATGCGCTACGATCATGACGCGGGCCCGGCGAAGTTGGTGAAGAAGGCGGGGCGCTCAATGGCGTTTACGCAATCGGCTTTGAGCGCATCGGCATTTCCCGCCTTGAAAAAATCGGCAATGAGTTTTGGAAAACAACCATGCTGCGACACGCTATGGGAAAGGTTTTGCGCAATTACATGCTTTGCGCGCGGCAAAGTTTGCGCGACTAAATCGCCCCACACCGGCGGCGTGGCCGGGTCGAGGGCGCCGGAAAAAATCAGCGTCGGGATGTCACTACTCAGCGCTTCAAAATGCGACGGCGGAATTTTCCCCTTTGGCCACACGGCGCAAGCTTTGTTGAGTGTATCAATCTGATCGCGTTTGAACACCGGGCTGTTCACGGCGCTTTGCACGTCAGCCTCTGAAATTCGAGGAACGTCTTCCGAACAAATCACCGACATATACATGCCGACCGATAAATTACTTTCCAGCTGCGTGGAGAAAGAAACCGATTGGGCAAGCAGTGGCCCGAAGTTGCCGTTCTTCGCTTCGCGGATGGTAATGGGCAGCAAGCTGCTGTAATCGGCGCGATATAAAATCGCGCGCAAACTGTTTGCCAATACGCGCTGGTCAACGACGATGTCGGTTTTCTCGTGCGTAGCAGGATGCTGCAGGCTGATTTTTTGCGGCGTCTTGCCAAGTTTGTCTGCAAGCGCAAGCACATCGCGCTGCAAATCCGGCATGAAATTTTTGCAGGCGGCATCCGCCGCGCAATCGCGCATCGTGCGATCGAGCGACGCTTGCGCATCGCGGCTGGTATATAACGGCAGCTTGATAGCCGTGGGGGCCACGCTGTCGAGCACCGCACTGCGCACATGTTGCGGATAGGCGCGCATATACGACATTTCCATGCGCGTGCCGTAAGACACGCCCCACAAATTTATTTGGCCATAACCCAGCGCGGCGCGCACCGCTTCGATGTCGGCTACGGCGTTTGGTGTGGTGTAATGTTCCGGCGCAGCCTGGAGTTTCGCCAGGCATGCTTTCAACTGTCGGGGTGTATCCTGCTCGGCCAGCCTTTCAGCCAGTGGTGTGTCGGGTTTGTCGTTATCGCAATCCAGCGGATTCGATTTGCCGGTGCCGCGCTGATCAATCAAAACAATTTCGCGCTCACGTCTGGCCTTGTGTAAAACCTGGTAGGCCACTTTGGCGAGGCCCACCGCCGATTGGCCGGGGCCGCCGGCAAAAAATACAATGGGATCCGGCTGCGGGCTGGCGTTGACGGAAGGAATCACCGCGATGTTCAGCGGGATTTTACGGCCGCTGTTGGTTTCACGGTTTTCAAAAACGTCCAGCGTGCCGCAGCGGGCTTCTACTGCCACGCCGTCGAGACGGCAACTTTTTAGTTCAAGTGTGGCGGAAGTTTTGGCGGAATGGCTCTGGCTGCAGCCACCCAGCAGTGCGATGAGGGCAACCAGTATCAGAAAGCAGGAGGATAGGGGGAGACAAAAAAACCGCCGGTTCATCACGCGCGCTTCAAGCTTGTTATAGAGCAATTACCTTAGCAGAAGCGCAGCGCCACGGCAATTGCTCGTGTGCCACTGCAGATGAGTGCCGTGACGCGTAAAGCTGACCCATAGGAATAAACAACGGGCCACAAAATGACTGATAGAAAACAATCAGCGGCGAAACGATGCAAGGAACAGACTAAACCTCGGCCTATCTTTGTCTGCCGGCAATGAGCTCGCCGTGTTTTCCTTGCGCCCCCGTTTTTGCAACCGTTTGGCCACGACGCTATTCCAGGTTTTCGCGGCTTTGGCTTTCATGCTCCCTCCATCAAACGGCTGATCGTTTCGCCACTGATTCAGTTTTTACTTCGCGTCTATTTTTAATCTTGATTTAATAATAGACGCAGGTAGGCAAAATCAGATGGGGTGAATGCCTTATTTGATCAGCGTAGCGGCAGTAAATGCGAAGCTGCGTAGAACACTACGGAGTTTGTGGTTGCAGGTTGGCAATCCTTTGCCGAAGGCATTTGCTGCCTAACTTTTTGCCGGCAAGGTATTGCCGGGCTATAAGCTGCGATGGCTTTTTAAAATGGCAGAATCAGCGCGCGTCAGCCAACGATTCCGCCGGCGGCGCCACTTGCAGCACTTCAAGCAATTTTCCCATGCCGGAAAACAAGCGATAGGTTGCGCCCACTTCAGTGTATTGCCCCGTGACATAGGTCAGGCGTGAGTTGAACAATTCGTTTTCTGCATTAAGCAAATCGAGCAAAGTGCGTTGGCCAATGCTGAATTGTTTTGCGTACGCGTCGCGCGCCGCAGTGCTCGAATCGACATATTGTTTCAGTGCTACGTTGCGTTCGGTGGCGGTGACGTAAGCGTTGTAGGCGAGCGACACGCCTTCCTCCACTTGTCGCCGAGTGCGGCTTCTCACAGCGCCGATTTTTGGGCAAAAAAATACCGCCGGCTTTATGCGCAGCGGTATGAAGGGGATTTTCGTAACTAATTGATTAGAATGAATAAATTGCGTTAAAGCCGATCAGATAATTGCGTCCCGGCGCGGATTCAAAGAAACGGCTGTTGGCTTCGTTGACGATGACCGAGCCGGCATATTTTTCTTCCAGCAGATTGTCGATGCGGCCATAGCCGTCGAGCTTCCAGCCTCCGGATTTAATCGCATAACCACCGCGCAGGTTGAACAGGAAATAGCCAGGTGCCGCCGCGCTGTTGATGTCGTTCACCCACACTTTGGTTGAGACGTGGCTTTCCACCGCGCCATGCCAACCGCTTTCGCCTTGCTTCCACGAGACTTCGCCATAAGCGGTGCTGGCCGGTGCGCCGGGCAGCACGTTGTTGCCGCGCACGGTCGTGACTGCCGGCGCGACGCTGGCGCGATAACTGAAACTGCGGGCGAAGCGCGCATCGAGCAAGGTCAGTGCGCCGTAGCCGCGAAAGCCGTTGCCCAGATTGGCATCGACAGCGAGTTCAACACCGCGCCTCGACGATTCCGATGCATTCTGGAATGTAGCGCGGCCGCCGGCATTGGTGCGTGGCAGAATTTCGTCTTGCGTAAAAATGTAAAACGCGGCGGCGCTGACGCGCACGTCGTTATTCACCCGCGCTTTCAAACCGATTTCATAGTTGTTGCTATTGCTCGGCTTCAAATCGAAGTTGAGGCCAGAAACAAGATTGCCCGCGGCATCTGCCTTGTAAGCGAATTCGGCGAAGGTCGGCGTCTCGAAACCTTTGCCGAAATTGCCATAGACATTCACTTGCGGATTCACTTTATAAAGCACGCCCAATACCGGGTTGGTGTGACTGAATGCCACGCTGCCGCTGTCGTCGCCGTTCGCGCCGTTGATGTAGTAATCCTGCGATTTGAATTTCACTTTGCTGTGGCGCACGCCGGCGATGACGTTCCAGTCTTTGCCCGGTTGCCATTCGATTTGCGCGTAGGGATCGAGGTTTTCTACGCTATCGTCTTCGCTTCGGCGCAGGTTGCCTTGCACGCCTAACACTTGTGTGGCGCCAGTGCCGACAAAATTTTCATAGCCACTGCGCCGTTCTTTGGATTTGTCGAAATCCACGCCCGCCGTCAGCGCCAGCGGCGCGTCGAATTGGTGCGTCCAGCGCGTGTTAACGCCATCAAATTTTCGGTCGAGATCAATCACGCCGCCTGAATTGGTGACAGGAATTTGTGCGCCGGGCGTGAGCGCGAGAAATTGCGTGATGTTGCGCTTGCCCGTGTAACCGACCAGGCGCAAAGTGTCGTTTGCGCCAAGACGATGTTCGTATACCAAACCGCCCTGACTATTTTCAATATCTTTACGTGTGTTGAAGGTGATCGCGGTTGGGTCCACTTGGCGCGGATTGGCGCGGAACTGCGCAGCGGTAAGGCCAAGCGGATCTTGCGTATCCGGTTGCTTGAGCGCGTTGGCAACCAGGGTGAGCGTAGCGTTCTCGAAACTGTATTTCAATTTGGTGTTCAAGTGATCGCGTTTGGTTTGCGAATGATCGCGATAGCCGTCGGTTTCAAACCGCGAGGCGTCGATTAAATAATTGAATGGCCCGCTGTTGCCGCCGAATTTCAAACCGAGGCGATGGCTTGCGTCGCTGCCGCTCCAGAGATTCAAACCCAGCGTCGGTTGCGCCGGGCCGTCTTCGCTAAAGGCCTGGACCACGCCGCCGGACGAGTTGCCGTAAATGGCCGAAAACGGCCCGCGCAACACTTCAATACGCTTGGCGGACGAGAGCGCGAACGTCGCGCCCTGGCCCTGGCCATCGGGCATGGTGGCGGGAATATCATCGGCGATGAGGCGGATGCCGCGCACGCCAAAGGTTGAGCGGCTGCCGAAACCGCGCGACGAGATTTGCAAATCCTGCGCGTAATTCTGACGGTTTTGCACGACTAATCCGGGCACGCGCTGCAAGGCTTCGGATAAATTCACTTGGGCCTGGCCGTTCTGGATTTCATCCAGAGAAATCGAATCGACCGACGCGGGAATATTAAACGCCGCTTGCCCGCGGCGGGTGGCAGTGACCACAACGGTATCGACGGATTCGATATTACTTTGTTGCGCATGTGCCTGTTGCGAGTAGCCGAGCGCAGGGGCAAGGGCCAGCGCGACGGCCAGAGCCATGGGTCGGCGACGCGTCGGGACTGAGCGTTGATTGGTGGTGCGTTGAATCTTGTTGTATGTAGCGGACATGAATTTTCCCGGAATGAAAGTAAGTTACGCGCAATGTCGATATAATTTTTTTGCGCTGAGCGATGATAATCAAATAAGCTTCACGAACCAAGATGCATCGACTAATGTTTTTCATGATTTTGTTTTGGCGTAGAATTTGCGGCGCAGGCTTAAATATATTTCCACAGCATCCGCTTAAAGGCTTTTATGAAACAGAAAAATATTGTTATTATTCAATATGTTACGTTTATGGCTATTGTGGGCTTGTTTTCGTTGCGTGCGAACGCCGAGGTGAACCTGGCCGATCCGCTGAAATCGGTCATGTGGGATTGGGTAAAAAAAGAACATTTCGGTCAGGATAAAGTGGTTTTCGACGATCACGTCAAAGTTACCGCGCCGGCCGATGCGCAGGATGCGCTGAATGTGCCGGTCGCCGTCTCGGTGGAAGGTTTGAAAGACGTGCAGGAAGTGCGCGTGGTGGTCGATTTCAATCCAATCAAAAAAGTGCTGCAATTTTTCCCCGAAAAAACCAAACCGTATTTGGCGTTCAGGCTCAAGCTCGAACAATCCAGCGCCATCCGCGCCGCCGCGCGCACGGCAGACGGCGTGTGGCATGTGGGCGGCGTGAATGTGTCGTCAGTCGGCGGCGGTTGCACCGTGCCGTCGGGGGCGAGCCAGGCGAAATATTGGGAGTCGCATCTGGGTGAAGTGCAGGGCCGCATCTGGCCCGCGAGCAAAGACGGCCAGCGCGTGCGCGCGAGCATCGTGCATCCGATGGATACCGGTTTGGCCAGCGGCATTCCCGCGTTTTACATCCAGAAACTCGATCTCGCCACAGACAGCGGCGCGCGGCTGATGCGCATCGAAATGTTCGAGCCAGTGAGTGAAAACCCGGTGTTCACGTTTGATGTGGACGGTGCCGCCAAAGAAAAATTGTGGCTCACCGGCATCGACAACAACGGCAACAAAATCAAAGCGGAAATCAAACTGTGAAAAATATCCGCTGGAGTTTTCTGTTCGCGGCTGTCATCGCGTGGAGCGCCTTCGCGCAAAGCGACGAATTCAATTACCGCCTCGTGCCGCAGCAGATTGCCGACGCCGTCTATGCGTTCATCGGCAAGACGGAAGATTTCAGTTGGCAGAACGGTGGCAACGTGGTGAATACGGGCTTCGTTGTCACCAGCGCCGGCGTGGTGGTCATCGACACCGGCCCGTCGAAACGCTATGGCCAGCAAATGCGCGCGGCGATTGCAAAAGTGACCGCACAGCCGATCGTGAAAGTGTTCAATACCCATCATCATCCTGACCATATGTTTGGCAACCAGATGTTTGCCGATGTGGGCGTGACGGCACTGGCCGAAACCATCAACAGCGAAAAAACCGACGGCGCGGCCTTTGCCGACAATATGTATCGCCTGAACGGCGAGTGGATGCGCGACACTGAGCTTTCCGTCGCGCGCGAGGCGATGACGCAATCGTCAACGTTCGAGCTGGGCGGGCGCAAATTTTCATTGCATGCGCTCAACGGCCACACCGGCGGCGATCTGGCCATCGTGGACGAAACTGCCGGCGTGATTTTTTCCGGCGATTTGGTGTTTCATAATCGTGCCGCGACCACGCCCCACGCCGACATCGCGCGTTGGATGCAAGCTATTGATTATATTGATAAATTACCATACAAAAAACTGGTGCCGGGGCACGGCACGGTCATTGCCGACCGCAGCGCGCTGAAACAAACCCGCGACTACTTGACCTGGCTGCAAGCCCATCTCAAAACCGCTGCCGAGCAGGGCGCTGATATGACTGACGTGCTGTCTGCGAAACTGCCGCCGGCCTACGCCGCAATCCCGCTGGCGACGGCGGAATATCAGCGATCCGTCGTGCATCTTTATCCTCGGCTTGAGCAGCAAGCGCTGCAACATCGGGCCGCGTCGCGCTGAGACAGAATTTGCTCTGTGTCATTCCGCGACAGTTGTGGAAATTTGATGCGCCGCCGCCGGTTGCTCAAGGCGAAAAAAATGAAATAAATCCTGCATAATTCGGCATATACTTTGCCGTGCGCTGGCTTAATGGGTTTGGCACATTTATTGCGGCGTATGTTTCAGCATTAACCCGTAGCATCATTTTTATTCATATAATAATTTTCACAGGAGGCTCATTCATGAATCACAAATCTCTTTGGACACTACTCGTTATCAGCGCAGCCGCGCTGACTGCGGGCTGTGCCAGCCAATCTGCGCCGATGGAAAAAGCGGCCATGGCCAAACCAGAAACGGCAAAAAGCGCCCCCGCCAGCGGCCGCGTAACGGATGCCGACATCGTCGCCAACCGCACCACGGAAGTATTAAGCGCCGGTATGGGCACACAAGGCCAGCGTTACAGTACGCTCGCGCAAGTGAACACCAAAAACGTCGGCAATCTGGTGCCGGCCTGGTCGTTCTCCTTCGGCGGCGAAAAGCAGCGCGGTCAGGAATCGCAGCCGCTGATTTACAACGGCAGAATGTTTGTCACCGGTTCGTATTCCCGCCTTTTCGCGCTCGACGCCAAATCCGGCGCCAAACTCTGGCAATACGAACATCGCCTGCCAGACGGCATCATGCCTTGCTGCGACGTGGTAAACCGTGGCGCCGCTCTGTATGACAACCTGGTTATTTTCGGCACCCTCGATGCGCAAATCGTCGCGCTCGATCAAGAGACCGGCAAAGTGGTTTGGAAAGAAACCATTGACGACTACAAAGCAGGCTATTCCTACTCGGCGGCACCGACCATCGCAAAAGGATTGGTTCTGACCGGCGTATCCGGTGGTGAATTCGGCGTAATAGGTCGCGTTGAAGCCCGTGATGCGAAGACCGGCAAAATGGTCTGGTCACGTCCAACCGTTGAAGGCCATATGGGCTTCAAAAACGGCCAGGAAAACGGAATCAGCGGCAACACCAATGCGACGTGGCCCGGCGATATGTGGAAAACCGGCGGCGCAGCAACGTGGCTCGGTGGCACGTTTGACCCCAGCACCAACCTCGCTTACTTCGGTACGGGTAACCCCGCACCGTGGAACAGCCATTTGCGTCCGGGCGACAACCTCTTCTCCTGCTCGACCGTGGCGATTGACGTCGATACTGGCAAAATCGTTTGGCATTATCAGAACACGCCTAACGACGGCTGGGATTACGACGGCGTAAACGAGTTTGTCACCTTCGACGCTGATGGCAAGCGATTGGGCGGCAAAGCCGACCGTAACGGCTTCTTCTACGTCAACGATGCAAAAACCGGCAAACTGGTAAATGCATTCCCGTTCGTCAAGAAAATCACCTGGGCCAAGAACATTGATCTGGCAACGGGCCGTCCGGTTTACGATCCGGCGAACCGTCCTGGCGACCCCACCAAGCTCGATGGCAAAAAGGGCAGTGTCGTGTTCTCCGCCCCGTCATTCCTTGGCGGCAAAAACCAGATGCCTATCGCTTATAGCCAGGATACCGGCCTGTTTTACGTGCCTTCGAACGAATGGGGCATGGAAATCTGGAATGAGCCAATTGCCTATAAAAAAGGTGCAGCGTATCTGGGCTCTGGTTTCACCATCAAAACTATCGATGACAATTACATCGGCTCGCTGCGTGCTTACGACCCAAAAACCGGCAAAATGGTTTGGGAAGCCAAAAACAACGCGCCTCTCTGGGGCGGTGTGATGGCAACCAAGGGCGGCCTGGTATTTACGGGCACACCGGAAGGCTTCCTGAAAGCCTACGATGCCAAGACCGGCGCTGAACTGTGGAAATTCCAAACGGGTACGGGCATCGTTGCCCCTCCCGTCACATGGGAACAAGATGGCGAACAGTTCATCGCAGTTGCTTCCGGCTGGGGCGGTGCAGTGCCTCTGTGGGGCGGCGATGTAGCCAAGAAAGTGAATTACCTGAATCAGGGCGGCAGCATGTGGGTATTCAAGCTGCACAAAGCCCAAAGCGCTTCCAACTAAAGTTTTAGTTGTTGGCAATAAAAAGACCGGCGCAAGCCGGTCTTTTTTTCGACTCATTTTTCTATTTGTTCGGACGTATTCTTGAATACATCATTCAGAAGGATTGTGATGACTCATGCTACGCAAGCCAGGTTAGAGAAAATTTCCGACGGTAAAGCGAATTCAGAATCAAACGGTTTCAAATTTATAAAAATTCAATAAAATCAATTAGTTAGAAATATCATCCTTTTAGCTTTCGATAGAGGGTGTTGCGGCTGATACCCAATTGCCGGGCGGCGGCAGAAATATTGCCTTGATGGCTTTCAATCGCCGCTTCAATGGCCTTGGCTTCAAGGTTTTCGAGGCTGGTAGGTTCGAAGCGAGGTATGGAGTTAATTGATTTTACTGATTTTTGATCGAAGTTATCACCATTTTTGCTGGAGTTAAGTTGATACTCTTCCAGAAAATCATCCGGTAGACAGCTTAGGGTAATACCTTGACCGTCATCGACCAACGCCAATGCGGTACGGATGACATTGCGCATTTGGCGGATATTGCCAGGCCAAGGATGATGCGCGAAAATATCGAGAACATCAGGTGTGATGACTACATTTTCGCCGAAGTTCGCCTCACTTGTGACCAGTTTTTGTACTAATTGCTGCAAGTCGCCCCGCTCACGCAGCGGCGGCAAAGTAATGGATAACCCATTGATTCTATAGTATAAATCTTCTCTAAATTGCCCTTGCGTGACTTGATCACGAATTTTATGATTGGTGGCGCAAACGATCATCACATCGACGGGTATGGATTTCGGGCTGCCAAGGGGCACGACAGCCCGTTCCTGCAAAACCCGCAGCAGCCGAGCCTGCAAAGAAAGCGGCATGTCGCCGATTTCGTCGAGAAATAAAGTACCGCCGTGGGCTTGCTGGATTTTGCCACTGGCGCCCTTGCGTTTGGCACCCGTAAAAGCGCCTTCTTCGTAGCCGAACAATTCTGATTCGATTAAGCCTTCGGGGATGGCCGCGCAATTCACCGCGACGAACGGCGCGCGCGCGCGCGGCCCGCTGTTGTGGATGGCTGTGGCGAGCCATTCTTTGCCCGTGCCTGATTCGCCGAGGATCAAAACGGGGATATCTCGCCCCAGAATTTTTTTCGCTTTGGCGATGGCCGCATCCACGCGCTCATCGCCCAGTGCCAGATCGTCCAACATGACATGTGCACGCGAAGCGACAGCGCCATGGGTTGGGGTGGCAAGCGCTTTGTCGATTTGCGGACGGGACGACAATAAAATGTTGCCGGTATTGTGTTGCTGCACCTGCAGGTAAACCGGTTTGCCGATAGCGAGGCGGGTCTGCAAAATCGGATGCACCTGTTGTTTGGCGCGGAGTAATAGCTGCTCGAACGGCAGATCAAACAAATCTTCAAACGTGCCCTGGTAATCCGATTCCAAGGCCAAAATCTGGCGCGCAACGGTATTGCCGGTAATAAATTCTCCGTCAGCAGTGAACGCCAATTTCCCCTCGCTCAAGCTGCCCAGATAATGGGCATCGGGATGAAAACTCACCAGCACGTCATGAGGAAATTGCATGGCAAACAAGCGCGACTCAATCATCTGCACTGCCATGCGTACCAGCGCCATCGTGTGATGCTGATGTGATCGGTAGTCGCCGGTGATATCGAGAATGCCCACCATTTTGCCGAAGGGATTAAATATGGGCGATGCCGAGCAGGTCAGAAAATGATTGCGCGTCACATAATGCTGCGCGGCGAACACGGTGATCGCCGCTCTTTCGATAATCGCGGTGCCGATGGCATTGGTGCCTTTCAGCGTTTCGGCCCACGACACACCGGGCTGCAGCGCGACCGACTCGGCTTTGCTGATAAAGTCCGGGTCGCCGATGGAATGCAAAATCATGCCGTCTTCGTCGCTCAAAATCACCATGCTGTGGGTGTGGGCGATCTGCTGATAAAGATGTTCCATCACCGGCGTGAAATGGGAGATGAGCGACGACGTGCGATCATGCTCGCGGCCGATTTCTGCATCGCTCAAGCGATTTAGATCGCGGATGCGGTCAGCAGGAATGCCCAGCTCGGCGCAACGGTTCCACGAACGCTCGATGGTTTTGGGGAGCAGACCGCCCGGCACGCGGCCCTTGTCCAGAAACGTGCTGTGCGCCCGGCGCAAAGCGCCCGGATCCATGAAAATTTTATCCTGCATTGAATCTCCTCCTGCGGTGAGATTGAATCTCTGTTTTTATATCACTAGGTTGTCACGAATTATGACAGCAAAGCGGGAGCCTGGCTTGTTTTAGGACAGCGGGGTTTATAATTGGCGAAAGAACTAAAACTGTTCAGCAGCGGAACATTTATTGCTTTGCAGTATGATGTTGTTGTTTTGCGCACTTTAAGGTGGGAGATTTGTCTTAGGTAGTCACCCTTTGATCCAATGCCTGCGTTAAGATATTTCCTGAATTTTTATTTGGAGTAGAAGCGATGTTGAAAAAATTGTGTTTTGCGGCGGGCGCGGGTCTGTTGACGTTATCCGGCCTCGTTTATTCCCATGGCGATGTCACCCCGCAAGCGGTCGATACCAAAGATTTGCCTCAACTCGGCGAAAATTGGAAAACCGAAAACCCCTTCCGCAAAAATGCCAAAGCGATCAGCATCGGCAAATCCGCATACAACCAGAATTGCGCGCGCTGCCACGGTCTTGAAGCCGTGTCCGGCGGCATCGCCCCCGACTTGCGCCTGCTGCCCATCGACAAAGAAACCGATGAATATTACGTCAGCTCGGTGCGCCGCGGCAAAGTGCGCAACGGCGCGGTTTACATGCCGCCGTTTGAAGGTATCATGTCGCAAGAAGGCATGTGGGCCATCAAGGCTTATTTAGAATCCGTACACACTGAGTAAAAATATGATGCAAACCAATCGTCGCTACATCGCAGGCTTGTTTGTCGCGTTCATGTTGAGTGCATCCGGCGTTGCTCGTGCCGAAGCGCTCGACGAAGTGAAACAGAAAGGCGTGCTGCGCGTCGCGGTGTACGACGATTTGGAACCTTTTGCCGACAAAGGCAAAGGCATTGACATCGAGATTGGCAAAGCCCTCGCCGCCAAGTTGGGTCTCAAGGCCGACGTGTTCGGCTTTGATGCCGGCGAAGACATGTCCGACGATTTCCGCAACATGATCTGGAAAGGCCATTACCTCAACCCGCGCATGGGCGACGTGATGATGCATGTGCCAGTCGATAAAGTGTTAATGGAAAAAAACGACAAGGTGCATATTTTTGCGCCGTATTACAACGAACAGATTGCCATCGTGCGCAACCTGGTCAAGATTCCGGTCTTTGTCGGCCTCGAAGCATTCACGCGAACCAAAATCGGCGTCGAAGGTGCGACGCTCTCTGACCACTTCATGGTCAGCACCATGGGCGGCCGCTTCCGTGAAAGCGTCGTGCATTTCAAAACGCTGCAAGAAGCCTGCGACGCATTAAAAAATGAAAAAGTCGAAGTCGTCATGGGCCACCGTTCGCAGATCGAAGCATTCTTCGGTGGAAAAATTCCGGACAAATTTGCGCTGACACCTTTCAACGAAGGCGGCATTTCCGTCAAGGATTGGAATCTAGGCCTCGCCGTCAAAGCCGACAGCCCGCAGCTAGGCAAAGCGCTGGAAGATGCCATGAAAGCCTTGCGCGACGACGGCACCATTCAAAAGATTTTCGAAAAACACGGCGTCAGTTACCAGCAGCCGATGTATCGCAAGCAATCGTAAATTTTTTCACAGCGCGCGCCAATGCGCGCTGCGTTGTTTTATCCACCCCCCCGATGAAAATAGCGGTCAAAGCGATGCATGAATGCTTCGCGTTGCACGTCATCAAAACGTTCAAATAAAAAATCCACCTGCGTGCGCGGTAACGACAGCAGGCCGGTGATGCGGCGCTGCTGTTCCACTCCAAGCGTGATCACCATGCGCCGCTGTTCAGTAAAAATTTCTACGACGTTTTGCTTAACGAGCGACTCATACGGCACAATCGCCGCCGGCAGCAAACGAAAAAAATCTGCGTGCGTAATGCTCATGTCCTGGGTGAAATGGTTGGATGGGTAAGTCAAAATTAAGCGTGAGCCAAAATTATAGTTTTGAAAGTTAATAATGTTGGGGTTCCTGCCTCACCCCAACTACGCTTGCTTGTGTGGCCTAACGTAGAGCTAACCGGCGCTGCACGGTTTTATGCGCAACGTCCGAGTTGAGCGCATGGTTAGGGCGCATTGTACGGTCCAAGGAAACGGATGCCATTAAAGTGGATCAGATGGGACGGTGCATCAGCTACCCACACCTCCGTTTCCCATGCGATTTCGCCTAGGTAGCGGCTCATGATCGCCCGGTTCGGGAAGGCAGTCACATAGACTAGCCCAGCAGTTGATCCAGCAAAAAGTTTTGCCAGCTCGGTGTGTCGTTTGCCATCGACGGGGCCGTGACTGGTGACAGACTCGACCAGTAGCAACCAGTTATTCGCGGTGAAGTGCAGCACCACATCCGGCATCTTGCCGTGTGAATCCACATCGACACCCAACGCAGCCAGTAAGGGCGCATCGAAGTAACCCCACTTCTCGCCCGTGTCGCCGACATAGACCAGAACGCTCCCCGGCGCGAAGCGCGGGGCAAAGTCCGCAATGATGGCTCGGATCAATTCGCTATGCTCGCCGGGACTGAGGGTGATTTCCTTCCCCAGCGCGATCTCAACCGGGATGCGACTTTGCTCTCGCTCCATTGCATAGCGGACAATCAGCGTTTCACGCTTGGCCAAATAAGTCGCAAGGCCGTCATGCCACATGGGCGAGCCAAAGGTGCGTAGCAAGGCCAACGCAGCAGATTCAACCTGATAGACCGTCTTCGGGCTATTCACCGGGCGGTCTGGTTTGTCCGGGTTGTACAACGCAATCCCGGCATCGCAGAACTGGTGCATGGTCTGACGGCGGATTGTCTCTCGTGTGTTCGGCGCATATTCCTTGTCGTAGTGTTCCCGAGCCCAATCCATGATTGGGGTGATGCCGACAAGTGGATTTTGCGCATCAGCCCACGCCGAGCCCGGCGTGAGGTTCAATAAAGCCAGCAGGCAAAGGGCGGTACGCTCGTTCTGTTGCGCCCGAGGCAGGCCCAAAGAAATAATGATCTGGTGAGCGGCCTCAATGTAATCATTCTTGTTGTTCATGCGGTGAGAGTTCGTAACTTGCTATCAATCAGTGTTTGCGTGAGTTCGCCTTGTTGCATCGCCCATTCTCCAAGCTCAATCAGGGCGGCGCGACTTGGGTACTTTATCTGTTTGAGGTCGGTTGCGTTGACCTGCGTATGCCCGCTAAACCGCCTGAAATTGTCGTCAACGATGGTCGAATTCAGGAATACGGCAAGCCCACGCGCCAACGCTTGCGGCAAGCCACGTTTGTTTTCATGGAACAGATTTAGATGGTTCTCGAAGCCCAACATGGTCGCACCGTCAAATGAATCAGGGGCAACCACGCCCGCCACTACCCGCCGCTTTTCTTCCTTCGATGAAAAGCGGCGTACCACGCAATAATAGCCGTTTGGATACAACCATTTTTCGGTATCACTGTTGCGCAGGATCGCGTTCGGCTTCTTCATGCCAGCTTGCGGCCAGGTTGTGGCGTTGCTGCTGAAATGACCGGGGTAAAGCAAGGGAGCAGTGCCGAGTTCTGGCATGTCGCGTAGATGCTCTTTCAGTCGAAAATCGACTACCGGCCCTGTCGAAACCTTGATGCCAAGATCGGTTAGCGTATGACGAATGATCGGGGATAACGCGGTGGATGTTTCGGCCAAAATAGGCACATGAATAAACCGCTCGGAGTCGTCCGGGAACACTATTCGGTCGAACTGGTGTTCATAGGTTTCAAGGTCTAAAAAGTTGTCGTCCGTTGATGTGGAAACCGTTACCGGTCCTTGCTGGCCGCCACACTCTAGCCGAATGATGATGTTCTCTTGCAGAACTTCATCATCTTTGAATGCCTTGCTACGGGATCCGAACAAGTGCATGTGCCGGATGGCTGCACGCTCAAGGATGAAGTCACGGAACGGGCGATAATACGGCCCATTGCAGAAGCTCCGCGGAATGATCGCCACGACCTGTCCGCCTGGTGCTGCCATTGCCACGGCCAGCGCCACAAAGGCGGAATAAAGATTGACGGTTTCAATTCCGGCCTCACGAAGAAGCAAGCGGTAACTTGAATTGCTTCCGATTTTTTTGTAAGGCGGATTCAGTATCGCGTGGGTGAAATTGTATTTTTGAAATTGAATTGTATTAACTGCTTCCTCTATAAAATCATTTCCAATCACTTCAAATGAGAAATTGCATTTTTGAAGATAAGAAGAAAGACAGTGCTGAAGTTCGCCATGTATGGAATCATCAAGCTCAAATGCTTTTAGATGTATTTTTTTGAAGTTTAGTTTTCCAGTTACGCACGTTTCAAGAAATGCGCTCGATAGAGAGCCAATCCCCGCCCCAGCATCCAGCAGACTGCATTCACCGCTTGACGCGGGGAAAAGCCCTGCCATGAATGAGGCCGTGTTTGCAGGCGTAAGAAATTGCCCGAGCAGCGATTTCTTCTTCGCGTCGGTTCGTTCTGACACTTTCAAACGGGTTTGTTCAACAACTGATAGCAATGTCGCGCCTCCTGATATGCTCTCTAGCTAAAAGTAGGCACCCGAAAAATAGCGGGTGTTTGGGTTGTTGAGATGCATATTTTTATCATAATTTTAATAACATATTGATTTTATTAAATATTTTTTTTGGAAATATTCCTAAAAACCAAGAAAATACAATGCTATTTATTGCAAAAGTATAACTCACTGCCGCATAAAAATAGCACGCAGTAATCTGTCGCGCACCTATCACCCCCCCGCAATCGGTGGCCAGATGGCCAGTGCGTCGCCTTCTTTGAGTACGGTCGTGTGCCGTTCCAGTGGATAGACATACACGCCGTTGAGCAGCACCAGGTGCACCCATTCCGGCGGCAACTTATGACGATCGATCACTTGATCGATCGTCATGCGTTCGTCGATGTCGATGGTGACTTCATTGCGCACTGCTGGTTGCGGCAAAAAATCCGTCAACATGGCGTAGAGTTTCAGCCGGATTTTCATGCGCCGATTTTTTTAATGTTGGTGGCTGACTGTGCGCGCGCGAGGTAGGCTTCCATCACACGCGTCGGGTCTTTGAGCAGCGCGTCTTTCCACGGGCCGAGTTTGGTTTGTGTTTGGATCAAGCCGCGCAACACGCCGACATGTTGCGTGAGGCCGACACTGGTCGCGCCGACCAATACGTCGTCTTTGAATTCAAGATGCATGTATTTGAAATTGGCGTTATCTTTTAATTCCACCGACTGTCCGCCTTCCGCGCCCCACCATCTGCCGAACGAGGATGAAATCAAGCCGAGTGTATCGAGCACGTTGATAGCGAGACTGCCTTGTGATGTGGTCGGCTTGCCTGCCATGTTGAGCGCGGCGATGCGTGCCTGGTCTGCGGCGTTGGGTTGAATGGCGTTGACCAGCGTTTTGTCGGTAGAAAAATCTTTTGCTTCGGCCACGTCGCCCGCTGCGTAAACGTCGGCGACATTGGTTTGCATTTTGTCGTTGACCAATACACCAGCGGCCATTTTCACGTCGGTGCCTTGCAGAAACGCCGTGTTGGGTTTTACGCCAGTGGCGCTGATGATGACATCGGCGACGATTTTTTGCCCAGTGCTGAGGTTGGCCTGCAATGCGCCATCGGCGGATTTTTCAATCGAATTGACTTTCGCGCCTGTGTGCACGGCCACGCCTTTTTTCTCGCACCATTGCTTGATCATGGTGCCTGCGCCTTCGGTCATCATGCGCGGCACCATGCGGTCGCCCATTTCTACCACGGTGAGTTTTACGCCACGCGCGGCGAGTGATTCCATAATGATGCAGCCGATAAAGCCCGCGCCCATTTGCAACACGCGCGCGCCGGGTTTGGCTTCGGCCATGATTTTGCGCGCGTCAGCCAGCGTCCAGCATGGATGTATGCCAGGTAAATCAATGCCGGGAATCGGCGGCGCAACCGGATGCGAGCCGGAAGCGATAAGCAGTTTGTCATAGCTGTGCGATGCGCCGGATTCGAGCGTGACTTTTTTCGCGGCGGTATCGACTTTGCTCACTTTGCCGACGACGTTGTTGATTTTGAGTTGCGCGAAATGATTCGCGCCTTTGCGTAAATGCGTGCCTTCTTCTTTAATGTTGCCGATAAGCAAATAAGGAATCGCCATGCGCGAGTAGGGCGGCTCGGCTTCGCTGCCGATCATGGTGATGTTGCCGGCTGGGTCGGTCTTGCGCAAAGTTTCGGCGGCGATGACGCCGGTGGGGCCGTTGCCGATAATGACGTAGTTCATGCTTTATCTCCTCAGGAATTTGTTATGGCAGCATTATAAAACAACAGGGGCGGTGATAAGCCGCCCCTGTCGATTGAAGCATCCGCAAAATTTGCGGTTACATCGTGATTACAGGCCGAGTCGCTGCTTGGTCGCAGCGGTGAGCGTGCCTTCTGGCGTCCAGCCGCGCACTGCGTAGTATTGCGGCAGCATTTTGCCCAGCTCATTCACTTTGCCTTTGGAGCCGCCGGTCTTGCACGCTTCCGTCAACAGGCGCTTAGGCAATGTGTCGTCTTTAGCAGTAAAGCCAGCCGCGTTGTTGAATTCGCGCTCCATGTTCCAGATGCGCTCGCCTACAACATTGAGCTTATCCATTGACCAGTCACCGAGAACACCGGCTTGCAGTTGCGGCTGCAGGTCGGCTAATGTCCAAGCGAAGGTGGTGAATACGCAGATACCTGCTGAGTCAAACACGGCGGTAGCGTCTTGAAAAGCTTTGACTAACTCGGCCTTGCCTTCGGTGGCGACAGGGTCGGTTTTCACTGGAATGCCCAGCACTTCAGATGCAATCGTGTAGCCGCGTAAATGGCAGGCACCACGGTTGGAAGTGGCGTAGGCTAAGCCGATACCTTGAATGGCGCGTCCGTCGTAAGCAGGGAATTCCTGGCCTTTAACCGACATGGAGAGTTCCGGATGGCCGTACTTCTCGCACAAACGTTTGGAGCCTAAGCCGATGATTTTGCCGAAGCCTTCGCCGGCGGCGGTCATCTCGACAAATTTCACCAACGCTTCAGCGGAACCGAAGGGGGCTTTGACGCCCATTTCTTTTTCCGTGATCACACCCATTTCGTACAACTCCATCACCGCGCCGACCGTTGCGCCGAAGGAGATGGGGTCGAATCCGTCTTCGTTGCAAATGAAGTTGGCGTAGGTGAGGGCTTCGAGATCATCCACACCGTTGGCGCAACCCAGGGCCCACGCCGCTTCGTATTCCAGACCGCCAGACGCGCCCCAGTATTTCGGGCTGTTCTTCACCGAGAAGTGCGTCTCGTCGATTTTGGAAATGCGACCGCAAGCAATGGTGCAACCGAAGCAAGCTTGGTTGGTGACCAGATTGGATTTGCCGTCGGTGGGACGCTTTTCTGCCATGGCTTCAGCAGAGATTTTCGAGCCGCCTTCAAACTGGTTGTCGCGGTGATTGCGGGTGGGCGATGCGCCCATTTCGTTAATCACGTTCATCAGCACTTGCGTGCCGAACTTGGGCAAACCCTGGCCGGTTACGGCATTGTCTGCCAGCACTTTCTTGGCTGCAGTAGCGGCAGCCATGAAGCCTTTGCCGTCTTTCACTGCCACGCCTTTGGTGCCGCGCACGCAAATGGCTTTCAGGTTTTTTGAGCCCATCACGGTGCCCACGCCTGAACGGCCGGCGGCGCGATGCAAGTCGTTGACCACTGCCGCGTAGAGGTTGCCATTTTCACCGGCGCGGCCGATGGATGACACGCGCATTTGCGGGTTTTGATGCTTTTGTTTCAACAGGCCTTCCGTGTCCCACACGGTTTTGCCCCACAGCCACGAGGCGTCAAGCAATTCGGCCTTGTCGTTCTCGATGTGTAAGTAAACCGGCTTGGCCGATTTGCCTTCAAGGATCACCATATCCCAGCCGGCCATTTTCAATTCCGCGCCGAAGTAGCCGCCGGAATTGGAGCAGGCAATCGCGCCCGTCAGCGGGCCTTTGGTGATAACGGAGTAACGTCCGCCGGTGGAAGCCATGGTGCCCGTGAGGGGGCCCGTGGCGAAAATCAATTTGTTGTCGGGTGACAACGGGTCAACCTTAGGGCTGACTTCGCTGACAAAATATTTGGTCGCCAAACCACGCTGGCCCAGATATTGGTCGGCCCATTGCATATTGAGCGGCTCGACTTTACAGGTGCCGTTGGTGAGGTTTACGCGCAGAACTTTTTTAGTCCAACCCATGATGTTTTCTCCTAGTGAGTTATTCGATTAAGCGTGGGCTGCGGTGTCGAGCTTTTGCGCCCATTGACGCATTTTGTCGAGGCCGGTCCAGTCTGAATCGATGTAGGTAATCGCGCCGGTGGGGCAAGCCTGGGCGCAGGCCGGGTCGCCGCCGCACAAGTCGCACTTCATTACTTTGCCGGTGTCGTGGTTGTAGTTCACCGTGCCAAAGGGGCAGGCGATGGTGCAGACTTTGCAGCCCACGCACACGTCATCGAGAATAATTTTCGCGCCGGTATTGGCATCAAGTTTGATGGCCTCAACCGGGCACGCATGCAGGCACCAGGCTTCCGCGCACTGGGTGCAGGTGTACGGGACATTGCGGCCTTCATGGTGAAAGTTGAATACTTTGATGCGTGATTTGGACGTGTTGAAAACGCTTTCGTTTTCGTAAGAACAGGCCATCTCGCACTGAAGGCAGCCGGTGCATTTGGCTGCGTCGATGTGTAGCGACTTTTGCATGTTTCCTCCTGGGAAAAATTTGAAGTGTTGTTATGGATAAATCTATAAATCAAAAAAGCAAGTTACATGCCACGAAATTATCAATGGGAATAAGGGCTTGATTGCAACAATTTCTTCTGTTGGCGCAAGTGTGGGCGTCGCGTCTGGCGCGGTATTCGGTGTTGCAACCATGTGGCAAAAGCAGACAAGTGTCACGTTGTGCTACAGCGAAAATGGCCGATCAATCAGCTTCGGTTACGTTTGCAATCGACTGATTTTTTGGCGGATTGCCGATGGACCGAACATAACTTTCCGCCCGATAAATTGACCGCTTCGCCCCCGCCCTGTAAACTGCCATCCTTCGGGGTGTAGCGTAGCCTGGTAGCGCGCCTGCTTTGGGAGCAGGATGTCGGGAGTTCAAATCTCTCCACCCCGACCAATCATTATGAATTGTGCCCGTAGCTCAACCGGATAGAGCACCAGCCTTCTAAGCTGGGGGTTGCAGGTTCGATTCCTGTCGGGCACGCCAGTGACCGACGCTCGAAGATGACGAGTTTTGCTTCGAAAAACTTTCAGTGGTGGCTGTAGCTCAGCGGTAGAGTCCTGGATTGTGATTCCAGTTGTCGTGGGTTCGAACCCCATCAGCCACCCCATCATAACTATTTGATTATTAACAATAATTTTGCATAATGATAATGTAAAAGCGCCGCTCTCGAAGCGGCGTTTTCATTTTTATTTTCCAAACGGCGATATCGATCATGACGGCTATTCCATGGCTTCACTGGACTGAAGCAGGCGAAGCGAAATCCGCCCGCTGGCGTTCGGAAGCGGGCGTAGCGCCACCCAGGCGCGTCGTCATCGCCGATGACACGATCACCGCCGCCGCCGCTTACCATTTGGCCTGCGAAGGCACCGCGATGTTATGGCGAAGCGATTTTCAGAATGCGCGGCAATTGTTGCAAGCGCTGGCGAGGCGGATTGATCGGCCGCCGCGAAAAAAAGCAGCAAAAAAATCTGAGCCATCAGCCGCCGAAGCGTTTCACTTGCACCGGCAAGCGCAATCGCAACGGGCGCGCATTTTGAATATGCTGTTGCTGCCGCTTGACGTGAATTACATCGTCCCGCTGCGCCGCGCGCCCGATGTGGCGCAAGCGTGCAATGAGGCTTACGGCACGGCTGAAACTGCGTCAGTCGTGTCGTTGCGCGAATTGCAAGGTTTGGTAGGCGCCCATGAGTGGCGCAAAAAAGGCGTCGAAGTCCCCGCGCTGGGCGAAAAAATTCATCCCCACTACGGTGTGTTTGCGCCCATTCGCAGCGAGTATGTGAGTGTAGTTGCCGACGCAACATTGCCCTCAACTGAACTCGCCTTCGACATTGGCACCGGCACCGGCGTGCTCGCCGCTGTGCTGGCGAAACGCGGCGTGAAAAAAATTATCGCCACCGACCAGGACCCGCGCGCACTCAATTGCGCACGCGAAAATATCGCGCGCTTACATTTAAATGAACAGATTGAAATCATTCAGGCCGACCTATTTCCAGAAGGCCGCGCGCCGCTCATCGTCTGCAACCCGCCCTGGCTACCCGCCCGCCCCAGTTCGCCCATCGAACACGCCATCTACGACACCGACAGTAAAATGCTGCGCGGATTTTTAAGCGGCGTGGCGGCGCACCTCGAAACAAACGGCGAAGCCTGGCTCATCCTCTCCGATCTGGCCGAACATCTGGGTTTGCGCACGCGCGAAGAATTGTTGGCGATGTTTGAAGCGGCAGGATTAAAAGTGGCGGGACGAACGGATATCAAACCCCATCATCCCCGCGTAACCGATGCGTCCGACCCGCTGCACCGAGCGCGGGCACAGGAAGTGACGACGCTTTGGCGCTTGGCCGTTTTGTGAATCTGAACGATTTTGAATGGCGCCTAAGCATGGTGGAGACGAGGAGGATCGAACTCCCGACCTTCGCATTGCGAACGCGACGCTCTCCCAGCTGAGCTACGTCCCCACAATTTGTGATGCGAAAAGACAATTGCAGCGCAGGTTTTAATGTTGCGCTTTTATAAAAAAATTCATTATAATCAATAAGTTACAAACGCCTAACGCCTAACGCCTAACGCCTAACGCCTAACGCCTAGCGCCTAGCGCCTAGCGCCTAACGCCTAACGCCTAACGCCTAACGCCTAACGCCTCACGCCTCACGCCTCACGCCTCACGCCTCACGCCTCACGCCTCACGCCCCGCGCGATACGCCCACACCATCATCGCGATGCCGGCAATCATCATCGGCACGCTCAACCATTGCCCCATCGATAATCCGAGCGCGAGAAAGCCGAGAAAGTCGTCCGGTTCGCGCGCGAATTCGGTGATGATGCGAAATGTGCCGTAGCCGATCAAAAATAATCCCGACACCGCGCCCATCGGTCGCGGTTTGCGCGAGAACAGCCACATTATGATAAACAGGCACACGCCGTCCAACGCGAATTGATAAAGCTGCGACGGGTGGCGAATGGTTTGCAGTTTATCCACCTGCGGAAACCACATACCCCATGGCACATCGGTGATGCGTCCGGGCAATTCGCCGTTGATAAAATTTCCCATCCGCCCGGCCGCATAACCGAGCGGCACGAGCGGCGTCACAAAATCGGTGACTTGCATCCAGTGCTTGCCACTTTTGCGCGCAAACCACCACATGGCAAAAAATACGCCGAGGAATCCACCGTGAAACGACATGCCGCCCTGCCACACCATAAAAATTTCCAGCGGGTGCGCGAGGTAGTACGAGAATTTGTAAAACAAAACATACCCCAATCGCCCGCCAAGAATCACGCCGAGCACGCCGTAAAACAGCATGTCTTCTAATTGCGTTTCGTTAAAATCGCCGCTGGCGTTTTTGCGAATGCGATAGCGCCCCATAAACCAAAACATGGCGAAGGCCAGCACATACATCAAGCCGTACCAGCGGATGGCGAGGGGGCCGAGTTGTACGGCGACGGGATCAAATTGCGGGTGGGTGAGCATGTAATGTGTGCTTATATTCGGATAGAATTACATGATTATACCTAAACAATCCTCAGCAAATTCCGGAGCCTTCATGTCTGACAATCGCCGCAGCAAACTCATTACCGCAGGAAATTTACGTTCGCCCAACCGCGCCATGCTGCGCGCAGTAGGTTTTGGCGATAAGGATTTCGATAAGCCCATCGTCGGCATCGCCAACGGACATAGCACGATGAACCCGTGCAACGCAGGCATTCAGCCACTGGTCGATCGCGCGGACGCCGCGATCAAATCCGCGGGCGGCATGCCGCAAATGTTCGGTACGATAACGGTGACGGACGGAATCAGCATGGGCACCGAGGGCATGAAATATTCGCTGGTGTCGCGCGAAGTGATCGCCGATTCCATCGAGACCGCGACGCAAAGCCAGATGATGGACGGCGTGCTGGTGGTCGGCGGTTGCGATAAAAACATGCCTGGCGCGATGATCGCGATTTTGCGCATGAACATCCCGTCGATATTTGTCTATGGCGGCACGATCAAGCCGGGCAACTGGAAAGGCCAGGCGCTTACCATCGTCAGTCCGTTCGAGGCGGTCGGCGCATTCAACGCGGGCAAAATGAGCGAAGAAGATTTTATCGGCATCGAAAAAAACGCCTGCCCCAGTGTCGGCGCGTGCGGCGGCATGTACACCGCCAACACCATGTCGAGCGCGTTCGAAGCGATGGGCATGAGCCTGATGTATTCCTCCACTATGGCCGCGCCGGACAAGGAAAAAGCCGACAGCGCGGCGAAGTCGGGCGAAGTGTTGGTGAAGGCGATTCACAATCAAATCCTGCCTCGCACGATTGTTACGCGCAAAGCGATTGAAAATGCCGTCGCGGTCATCATGGCGGTCGGCGGTTCGACCAACGCCGTGCTGCATTTCCTCGCCATCGCGCACGCGGGTGATATTGAATGGCGCATCGACGACTTCGAGCGTATGCGCAAAAAAGTGCCGGTGCTGTGCGATTTAAAACCGTCGGGCAAATATGTCGCGACTGATTTGCACAAGGCCGGCGGCATTCCGCAAGTGATGAAAATTTTATTAAACCACGGCGTGTTGCATGGCGATTGCATGACTATCACCGGACAAACGATTGCTGAAGTATTGAAAGACGTACCCGACACACCGCGCAAGGATCAAGACGTGATTCACGATTGGGAAGACGCGTTATATAAGCAAGGCCACTTGGCGATTCTGAAAGGTAATTTGTCGCCCGAAGGCTGCGTAGCGAAGATCACCGGCCTGAAAAATCCTGTCATCACCGGCCCGGCGCGTGTATTCGATTCCGAGCCGGATGCGATGGACGCGATCATGGCGGACAAGATTAAAGAGGGCGATGTGCTGGTCATCCGCTACGAAGGCCCGCAAGGCGGCCCCGGCATGCGCGAAATGCTCGCGCCGACGTCGGCGATCATCGGCAAAGGTTTGGGTGACGCAGTCGGCCTCATCACCGACGGACGTTTCTCCGGCGGCACCTGGGGCATGGTAGTCGGCCACGTCGCGCCCGAAGCATTCGTCGGCGGCAACATAGCGCTGGTGCATGAAGGCGATTCCATCACCATCGACGCGCACAAATTATTAATACAAGTAAACGTCAGCGATGATGAGCTTGCAAAGCGCCGCGCAAACTGGAAACAACCCGCGCCGCGTTACACAAGAGGCGTGTTGGCGAAGTTTGCCAAGTTGGTTTCGACGGCGAGTAAAGGTGCTGTAACTGATTGATTATATTGAATTATTATTTTTAAACTAGACACTATATTACATCAGGATTTTTAGATTGAACTTACCGACCTCCATCCCAGAACATGATCAAAAAGGCCTTTGGCAGCTACAAAATCAATTGCTTGATGAGGCTCAGCGACTTGTTGGTCAACGTGACTTATCAAAAAAAATTTATCCGCCAGCCTTTCATGAGAACGGACCGCATATCCGCAACACGCCTGAGCTAGATGGCGCTTTTATTGAGCTCGGGCCCAACAGCAAAGTATTTTGGCCAACAGTGGTTTATGAAATGGCACACGAGATTATTCACCTATTAAATCCGATAGTGGGCTACGCGAATTGGCTTGAAGAAGGTGTAGCGGTCGAATTTTCTATTCATGCACAAACGCTTTTTGACATTCCCATTCAAAGCCCAACTTCTGGCCCATATTTCGAAGCTCTCAATATGGTTCGTTCACTTCCAGGAGGAACCTTTTCTTCTGCAAAGCTTATTCGTGGCAGGTTTGGTAGTTTGAGTGCTGTTACGTTTGAGCAATTATTTGTTTTGTTTCCAGCTTGTGGACAGGCTGACCTGCGTAAACTTTCTGAACAATGCGTGCCCAGGTAAGCAAACATAAGGTCGGCCTAGTAGGTCAGGTTGCGGCGAGGCTTTTCGCGCCGTTACCTGACGCGGAGCCTGGATCATCAGCGGTCTTTGATACATTGCCGGGGGTTGCCCGGCGGCAAGTCACTTTTTTGCTTCGCCAAAAAAGTAACCAAAAAAGGCGACGCCCGCTGCGCTGCTTTTTTGATTTTGGTTTTTGATGTCGCCGAAATGGCGCTGGGCAAGCGGGCGGTCGAGCAAAACTCGCCTTCGCCTTCATCTCAGAACTGAATCTGCGCGTGGCTCAAACATTGCTCGCCGACGGCTCCCGCATGCCCAGCGCAATTTCGGCGGCGCAGATGGGGATGCCAGGTCAAAAGCAAATCAAAAGCAACATCAAAAGCAACATCAAAAGCCAGTCAACAACACGTCAAAAAATATTTTGTTGAAAAGCATTTTTGTTTTGGTGATGGGCACGCTGTCGCTTTGCCCATCCTACGATAGGTATTAGCGAAGAAAGAAAGTCCCTCCCTTTCAAGGGGAGGGCCAGGGTGGGGATGGGTTTAAGTTTGGATGATGTCGTAAACCTTACCGGGCTCCCCCGGCCATGTATTTTCAACCAAAACTTGCGTTGGTTGGGGTGAGGCACAAACCCCAACAAGTCTTCTGAAACGTCCGCTGTATGACAATTAATTCTACAGGCGTGTTTACCGGCCTTGCGGTGGGCAATGCCCACCCTACCAAAACGTAGCTATCGCTGCTCGTACCAAGCGACCAAATTTTTATTCAGTTTATAATCAGCACTGCGAAAATCACGAACCTACACCATGCCCAACCGCCTGCAACACGAAACCAGCCCCTACCTGCAACAACACGCCGACAATCCGGTCGATTGGTATGCGTGGAACGACGAGTCGTTGAAGCGCGCGCGTGAGGAGAACAAACCGATTTTGTTGTCGATTGGATACTCGGCCTGCCACTGGTGCCATGTGATGGCGCACGAGAGTTTTGAGGATGAGGAAACGGCGCGGGTGATGAATGAATTGTTCATCAACATCAAAGTCGATCGCGAAGAGCGGCCGGACCTGGATTCGATTTATCAGAACGCGCATTACATGCTGACGCAACGCGGCGGCGGTTGGCCGCTGACGATGTTTTTGCAACCGGACGGCACGCCGTTTTTTGGCGGCACCTATTTCCCCAAGGAGCCGCGCTACAACTTGCCGGGCTTTGTCGGGCTCATGCAGCGGGTGGCGGAATTCCGTGTGAGCAACGGTGAAGAAATCGTGAAGCAGAATATGCAATTGCTCTCGGCCTTCGAACGCATGTTGCCCGATGCCCAGGAGAATGTGACGCTCACCGATGCGCCCATCGAAAACACTTACACGGTGTTGCGCCATACGTTCGATGCGGTCGATGGCGGTTTTGGTTCTTCGCCGAAGTTTCCTCATCCCGCCGAGATCGAATTTTTGTTGCGTCGTCATGGCGCGACGGGCGACGTTGAAGCGTTGAACATGGCGGCGTTCACGCTGAAAAAAATGGCTAACGGCGGCATTTACGATCATCTCGGCGGCGGCTTCGCGCGCTATAGCGTCGATGGCCAGTGGATGATTCCCCACTTCGAAAAAATGTTGTACGACAACGGGCCGTTGTTGCGCCTGTATGCCGATGCGTGGTTGCTCACGCTCGACCCGCAGTTCAAACAAATCGCTGAAGAAACGGCGACGTGGGCGATACGCGATATGCAATCACCCGAGGGCGGATTTTATTCGTCGCTCGACGCCGACTCCGAAGGCGAAGAAGGCAAATTTTATGTGTGGGAGCGCGATGAAATCAGAGCGCTGCTCACTGCCGAAGAATACGCCGTGTTCGCGCCGCATTACGGCATCGACAGCACGCCGAATTTCGAGGGCAAACATTGGCATTTGCGCATTGTTGAATCGTTGGGCGACGTAGCTAAAAATATCGGTATGGGCGAAGACGATTGCGCGCAACTGATTGGCACGGCGCGGATGAAACTTTACGCGACGCGCGCGAAACGCATTCACCCGCACCGCGATCGTAAAGTGCTGGTGAGTTGGAACGGGCTGATGATCAAAGGCCTCGCGCGCGCGGGCGTGGTGTTTGATCGGCGCGACTGGATCATCGCTGCGCAAAAGGCCGTCGATTTTATCCAAAGCAAAATGTTCAAGAATGGGCGTTTGCTCGCCACCTACAAAAGCGGCAAGTCGCATCTCAACGCTTATCTCGACGACTATGCGTTTTTGCTCGATGCGCTATTGGAATTGATGCAAGCGGAATTTCGTTTACCCGATTTGCAATTCGCACAACAATTGGCCGATGTGTTGCTCGCGCAATTTGAAGATGCGGACAAAGGCGGATTTTTTCTCACCAGCCATGATCACGAAAAATTGATTCACCGCCCCAAAATCGGCCACGACAACGCGACGCCCGCGGGCAATCATGTGGCCGCGTTTGCGCTGCAACGGCTCGGGCATCTGGTCGGCGAACAAAAATATTGTCAATCGGCCGAGCGGGCGATCAAACTTTTTTACCCAGAAATGGCGCACAGTCCATCGGGTTTTGCGAGTTTATCGTTTGCTATAGATGAAGCGCTGGAACCTACGCAACTAATTGTTTTAATTAATAAAAATAACAAAGCAACCACGTGGAAGCGCGAACTGGCTGCGCACTATTTGCCCCATTCCATGACCATTACCCTGCCGGAAAATCAATCAGGTCTGCCCGGCGTGCTCGACAAGCCGCGAGGCGAAACGGTCAACGCCTGGGTATGCCAAGGCGTTAGCTGCTTGCCGCCCATGAGTGACATAAATCATTTGTTGCAAACCTTGGAAGCTGGCAAAATAGCGCCGCGTTAACCAATTCATTTTGAACCGCTCGGAGAAATTAACCATGAAATTGAAACTCGCCCTTATCGCCGCAGCCCTGTTGGCCTCCGGTGTTGCCAGCGCCTCGCAAGAACTCGCGCAAAAAAGCGCCTGCCTGGCTTGCCACGGCGTCGATAAAAAAGTGGTCGGTCCTGCATTCCAGGAAATTGCCACCAAATACGCTGGCGACAAAGAAGCCGAAGCCAGGCTGATCAAGAAAGTCAAAGAAGGCGGTTCTGGCGCGTGGGGCCAAGTGCCCATGCCGCCCAATGCCGCCGTTAAAGACGACGACATCAAAACCCTGGTGAAATGGGTTTTGGCGCAAAAGAAATAATCGTTTCTTTTTGCAAATAAAAAAGCCGACTACGCGTCGGCTTTTTTTATGTCGGATGTATTTGAAATTATTTTACAGTCACTTCACACGCATAAAATTTTTGTCTTTGATGTATAAAAGCTGATAATAATCAAATAGTTATAAAAACAGTCAATCATAGGTCAATTCGCGCGCCTTGCCCCAGAAAACCCGGTATGCAAAAATTGTGTACGCAAAAATTGCCGGCAACACGACGAGCGCACCGATCAAAATAATCATCAGCGATTCAGGCGCGCTGGCCGCTTGCCAGATGGTGATGCGATCGACGACCAGATATGGAAACACACTGTAAGCGAGCCCCAAAAACGCCAACACAAAAATGCCAACGGTGCCGGCAAAGGGCAGCCAGCACCAGCGGTCGTTGCCGCTCGCCTGTTGTTGCGGTAAACGGCGAAGTGCGCGGTCGATGGCGATGAATAACACGAAAGTGATGACAGGAATCGGCGCCAGCCACAAAATATTCGGCATGGAAAACCATTTGTCGTATATGCGCGCGCTCACCAGCGGCGTCGCAATGGAAATCGCCGCGACACCGAGGCCGGTTAACCATAAACTTCGGTGCGCCCAATAGACAGCACGCTGTTGCAACGCCCCTTCGGTTTTCATAATCAGCCAGCCTGCGCCGAGCAACGAATAACCCGCAATGAGACACGCACCGGTGAAGAGCGCAAATAGCATGTGCGGCCACTCGTGTTTGAAGCCGACGATGAACAGGCCGAGCATGATGCCTTGTGAAATGGTGGCAAGCAACGAACCGCCAAAAAATGCCGTATTCCACCGCGGCTTGTGGTGCGCGCGCGCCTTGACGCGAAAATCGAATGCGACGCCGCGCAAGGTCAAGCCAATCAACATAAAGGCAACGGGCAAATAGAGCGAGGTGAGAATCGCACCGTGCGCCATGGGGAATGCGACCAGCAGAATGCCTACGCCCAGCACCAGCCAGGTTTCGTTGGCGTCCCAGAACGGACCGATGGAAGAAATCATGACATCTTTTTGTTCTTCCGTCGCGCGGCGCAACAGGATGCCGACGCCGAGGTCGTAGCCATCGAGCAACACGTAGGCCAGCATGGCGATGCCCATAAGCAACAAAAAGATGAAGGGCAACAAGCCGCCGGGTTGGAAGAGTTCAGCCATTTTTCCTGCTCCTTAGCTTGCAGTGGATAACACCGCTTTGGTTTTTGTTTCTACATCCGGCGTTGCATAACCCGCCTTGCGCGCGAGATAAAAAATCACCGACACATAGGCCAGCGTCAGCACGATGTACATGACCAAATACATCGCCAACGTAGCCGCGATCATGCCGGCGGACACATTCGAGGCGGCCTGCGCGGTGGTAAGCACGCCGTAAACCAGATAGGGCTGGCGCCCCATTTCCGTCACATACCAGCCGGCGATGGTCGCTACCCAGCCGGAAAAAGTCATCGCGATCAGCGCGCGCAAAAATAGTTGCGGCAGATCATTTTTTTTGCGTAATTGCCAGGCGCACAGCCACGATACGGCCAACATCAACATGCCGACGCCGACCATGATGCGAAAACCCCAGAACAGCGGCGCGACGCTTGGGCGCTTGTCGCCGAAGTCGTTCAGTCCTTTGATTTCGCCATCAACTTCGTGGGTGAGAATCAGGCTGGCGAGTTTAGGCACTTCGATAGCAAAGTCATTGCTGCGCGTTTTCTCGTTCGGCAACGCGAACAGTTGTAGCGGCGCGCCACGTTGCGTTTCCCATATCGCTTCGATGGCGGCGATTTTCGCCGGCTGGTGTTTCAGCGTATTGAGGCCGTGCAGGTCGCCGAGAAAAATTTGCAGCGGGATGAACAGCGCCGCCACATACACGGCCGTTTTCATTGCGGCCATCACGCTCGGCGCGCGGTCATTGCGCAACCAGCGATAGGCCGACACGCCCGCGACCAGAAACGCGCCCGAGAGCGCGCAAGCGGTGAGCATATGCGTGAGGCGATAAGGAAACGACGGATTAAAAATCACTGCCAGCCAACTGGTGGCATGGGCTTTGCCGTCGATCATTTCAAAGCCCGCTGGCGTTTGCATCCACGAATTAAGCGCCAAAATCCAGAAGGCCGACATCGACGTGCCGATTGTGACCATCAAGGTCGCAAACGTGTGCACGCGGTTGGATACGCGCTTCATGCCGAACAGCATCACGCCAAGAAACGTCGCTTCGAGAAAAAACGCCGTGAGCACTTCATAAGCCAGCAGCGGCCCCGCGATGTTGCCGACGGTTTGCATAAAGCCCGGCCAGTTGGTGCCGAATTGAAAACTCATGGTGATACCGCTCACCACGCCCAAAGCAAATGTCAGCGCAAAAATTTTTATCCAGAACGCATAGGCTTCCATCCATTTCGCATGACCGCTGCGATTGTATTGCAGCTTAAACAGTAACAACATCCAGGCAAGTGAAATGGTGAGTGTGGGAAACAAAATATGAAACGTGATGTTGGCGCCGAATTGTACGCGGGCTAGGAGGAGAGGATCCATTCAGTTTCCTTGATAAAAAGCGCACGAGGGTTTGGCCAAAAACCGGCTACTGAAGCGATAATATAACATATTGATTATATTCAGTATTTTTTGCATACTAGCATACGAAATTCAATTTGTTTTGATTTGCGCCCGTTCATTGTAAAAGCTAAAGTCATGGTTTACCAGACAATCGAAAATGCCATCAGTTGCAGTGGCACGGGCGCAACGAAAGGAGTATGTTGCGAGCTGGTTCATCAACGCAAAAAATATTATGGCATTCGGCGCGATTATCATCGGCGATGAAATTTTATCCGGTAAACGGCAAGACAAACATTTGGCCAAAGTGATCGACACGCTGAAACAGCGTGGACTTGAACTGGCCTGGGCAGAGTATCTTGGCGACGAACCCGAGCGCATTGTCGCCACGCTCAAGCGCACGTTCGCTGGTAACGACATCGTGTTTTCTTTCGGTGGCATTGGTGCCACGCCCGATGATTACACGAGGCAATGTGCAGCAGCGGCGCTGGGCGTTTCCATCGAGCGTCACCCGGAAGCGGTCGCCGAAATCGTTGCCCGCTTCGGCGATGATGCCTATCCCAAACGCGTATTGATGGCGGAGTTTCCACGCGGCGCAAAAATTATTCCCAACCCGTTTAACCGCATCGCCGGTTTCAGTGTGGGTACGCATTATTTTTTGCCCGGCTTTCCCGAGATGGCGTGGCCGATGATGGAGTGGGTGTTGGATACGCACTACGCACATCTTTTTCATCCCGCGCCCCGCGCAGAACAAATTATTCTTATCGAAAACGGCAACGAAAGCGATTTGCTCGATTTGATGAATCAAGTCGTCAATACCTACCACCAACTCAAACTGTCGAGCCTGCCACAGTTTGTAGCGGGCGGCGGCCGCATCATTGAATTATCGGTGCGCGGCGATCCGGCCCAGGTCGGCGAGGCGATGATGCTTATTAAACAAACTGTTAGCAGCATGAGCTTGAAATTTATCGAGAAGTCGGGAATGTGAATCTTTGTCGTATAAGGCTTTTCGCGTCTTGAATTCCCTGCGTTGCGGGAGAATAATAGCCTCTGCATTTGCCCGGATAGCTGCGGCAAAGCAAAATTATCTGAAGCCAAAAAAATTGAGGAGGTTCTCCATGACCAGTATTGCGGATATTGAAGGAGTAGGCGAAGCATACGCAGAAAAATTGAAAGCGGCCGGTGCCAAGACGGTGGAAAAATTATTGTTGATGGGCGCTACTCCGGCAGGGCGCAAAGAGCTTGAAAGCAAAACGGGCATCGGCGGCAAACACATACTCAAATGGGTCAATCATGCGGACTTGTTCCGCATCAACGGTGTGGCTGGGCAGTATGCCGAATTATTGGAAGCAGCAGGGGTTGATACGGTGGTTGAACTTTCTGGCCGCAAGCCCGAAAACCTCCAGCCTGCCATGCAAAAAGCCAACGACGAAAAGAAATTGGTACGTGTCGTGCCCACGCTTGCTAAAGTAAGCGCCTGGGTTGGCGAAGCGAAAACGCTGCCACGCAAAGTTTCGTATTAATTGCATCACGGTTTTTTTGTTGCACATTTCAAAAGGAGAACGACATGGGTTTACTCGACGGTTTGTTAGGGCAGGTAATTGGCAAAGCAATGGGCGGTGGCGGCCAGACAGGCGCTGCCGGTGGCACGGGTAACCCCATGCTCGATCTGGTGATGGGCATGATGACCAACCCACAATCGGGCGGCCTGCAAGGTTTGCTCGGCACACTCACCAAAGGCGGATTGGGTGACGCTGTGCAATCGTGGGTGGGCACGGGGCCGAACCAGGAAGTGAGCGGCGATCAGATACACGCAGCTATTGGCAGCGACCAGATCGCCGCCATCGCGCAAAAATTCGGTTTGAGCACGGAAGCTGTCACCGCGCAACTCGCGCAGATTCTTCCGCAAGCGGTGAACCATGTAACACCTAATGGACAAGTTCCCGATGCGGCAGGTTTGCAGCAAGGACTCGGTATGCTGGGGCAGTTATTTGGTGGCAAGTGATCATTAGCTCAGGGTTTTATACCGCGAAATAAATAAGCCGGAAGCGAAAGCTTCCGGTTTTTTTTAATCATCCAAAACAAAAAAATACTTGCGCCCGCTCAGCAAAACCGATCAGCAAAACCGGATCGGATTGCCATTACTCCTGCGTAAACCGATGAATCTGTCGCCGCGCTTTTTTGGTAGGGCGGCCTTTGAATATCGGTTCGGGCTGGGCGCGGATTTGTTCACTGAGTGCCAGACGCGCGGCGATGCTTTCCGCTGATTCTGCATAAAGCATTTGCGCTACGCTTGCGGGCCCACGCTGCGGCGATACGCCGCGCACGTCGACATGGCGTTCGTAAGGTGATTGCCGAATGGAGAGTTGATCGCCGTGCTTTACCATCTTTGCCGGCTTGGCGCGTTCGCCATTGAGCGTGACTTTGCCGCCGTTGACGGCTTCAAGCGCGAGGGCGCGGGTTTTGTAAAAGCGCGCAGCCCATAGCCATTTGTCGAGGCGGACGGCTTCGCTTGTTTCATCCATCGCCATAGCGCAGGCTCGGCTATTTGCTTAACTTCACTTTATATAAAGTCATCGGCAGGCATGATCCGCTGTCGAATTCGCAGCCGGCTTCTATGCCGGCAATGGCAATTTCTTCGGCAGTTTTGAGTTTATCCCATTGCGAGAACATGGCACCCAAGGCGAATTCGCGGCCCGAGCCGATGGACCAGAATTTATCGAACTCAAACACTTCGCGCATGGAATAGACGGCGAAAATGCCGGCCTTGTTCGCGATCAGCGATGTGAGTTGGCTCGATTCGTAGGGGTCGTCCTCTTCCTCTTTCGGGTTGAGAAAATGTTCTTCTTTCAGCACCGGGTGGATTTTGCGGAAGGTTTCAAAAATCTGTTCGCGGCTGCCGAATTTCATGTCCGCGCCTTTTTGTAAAATGCTGTCCATCACCAGATGATGCGCGGCGCTGCCGGCGATGCCAAAATAAGTGCCGTGCGCGTGCAACACTTTGTCGTAAGCACGATCGTATTTCGGCGATAGCTCAAGGCTGCCGAATGTGGTGAGCGAATCGCCCGCGATGACTGCATAGCCGGCTTTTTTTACCACAACGAGAGTAGTCATGAATGTATTCCGCTAAAATGAGAAGTTATGTAAGTATTTGATTATATTGAATATTTTTGCATTATAAAAAGCACTAAGTCGCCTTGCGCATCACCAGCCACACGCCTGCCGCTGCAATCAAAACACCTATCATAGCCGAAGCTGCCAGTGTCTCGCCGAACATCGCAAACGCCATTAAAGCTGTGACGGGCGGCACCAGATAAAACAGGCTCGCCGTTTTTGCCGCTTCGCCACGACGAATCAGCAGATGTAACAAACTGATTGCGCCGAACGACAGCACAATGCATAACCATGACAGGCCGAAAACAAATTGCGGCGTCCAATCGATATGCATCGTTTCCAGCGTATACGCGAGCAGGCCGATCACGATGCCCGACGCGGCGTACTGGATGACGCCGCCGCTGCGCAAATCCATCGCGCCGCCATGGCGCTTTTGATACAGCGTGCCGACCGTGATGGATAGCAAGGCGAATACCGCTTGTGCCATGCCGAGCGCATGGGGCGCTTGCTGTGCCTGCAACTTGCTCACGACTACCAAGCCGACGCCGATTAACCCCAACAGCAAGCCCAGCCATTGACGCGAAGAAATTTTTTCGCCTAAAAGCGGGCCGGCAGCAAGGGCAGTGAGTATCGGCTGCAGACTGGTGATGAGCGCGACCAGACCGACAGGCACGCCATTTTTAAGCGCACAGAATACGCCGCCCAAATATCCTGCATGAATCAGCAGTCCGGCAATGGCGATGTGGCGGACATCGGTTGAACTGCGCGGCCACGGCGCGCCCGTTGCCAGCGCAACGACGAGCAGTAGAGCGGTAACGATCACCATGCGCACAAATAAAAATGTCAGTGGTTCCGCATAAGGCAAACCATAGCGGCCACCGATAAAACCGGTGCTCCACAGCAGCACAAATAATAACGGCATGGCTTGCAGCCAGAGGGAAACGGGAGCGGAAACGGGTTTGGATGGCATGAATAAAACTGATAATAATCAACGAAGACTATAACACGATGCGCTGGATACGAAATGGGCGCGGGGTTGCAGGCTAGGCCACAGCAGAGGCGGGTACGATCAGCAATTCATCCAGCAACATCGGTCGCGCGATGTGGAAGCCCTGCGCGTAATTAACGCCGAGTTCTTGCAGAATTTCCAGCGTGACCTGGTTCTCAACCGATTCGGCGATGGTAGGAATATTCATCACATGGCCGATGCGGTTGATGGCTTCGGTCATCGCCAGATCGACGACATCTTCGTGCATGTCACGCACGAAGTTACCGTCGATTTTGATGAAATCCACCGGCAGGTTTTTGAGATAGGCGAAGGATGACATGCCGCTGCCGAAATCGTCCAGCGCAAAGCGGCAGCCGGTTTCGCGCAGTTCGCTCATAAAGCGCACGGCGCGTTTGAGATGGGTGATGGCGGCGGTTTCGGTAATCTCAAAACACAGCGCTCGCGCGGGCACATCACGCGCCTTGAGTGTGGTGCGCACAAAATCAAGAAAACCCAGGTCGCTCACGCTGGCACCGGAAAGATTGATGCCCAGCGTCGGCAAATTTTTTGCGCCATGCTTGCTGTGCAGTTGCTGCGCATACCACGCCACCGCGTTGCTCACTACCCAGCGGTCCAGTTGCGGCATCAGGTTATAACGTTCGGCCGCGGGAATGAACGCGCCCGGCGCAATGAGTTGACCATCCTGGCCTTGCATGCGCACCAGCACTTCGGCGTATGCATCGTCGGTCGCGTCGCCGGACAATGCCCGGATGGGTTGCCCGTACAAGACAAAAAGATTTTCTTCCAGTGCCTGGCCTATGCGCGAAAACCACTGCATATCTCCGCTGCGGCGTGCCAGCAGCGAGTCGTCAGGCTGGAACACTTGCACACGATTACGGCCGCGGTCTTTTGCTACATAACAGGCCGCGTCGGCGGCGCGCATTGCTTCGCTGTGCGAATCGGTTTCTGTGCTGATGGCGAGCAAGCCGATGCTGACGCCGATGGGGAATACACGGCCATCCCATGAGAAGCGCAAATCACGCGCGGCCATCAGTAACTGGTTGGCGATGGGCATCGCCTGCTCGAGCGGACAATGTTCCAGCAACACACCGAATTCGTCGCCGCCCAAGCGAGCCAAGGTGTCGCTCTGACGTAATTCGCGTTCGAACGCGGCGCTGATTTGACGCAGCAGCGCGTCGCCGGCAACGTGGCCGCAGGTGTCGTTAACGACCTTGAATTGGTCGAGGTCCATGAAGCACAACACATGATGCGTGTTGTTTTTGCGCGCGTCGGCAATCATGCGCTGCAAGCGCTCTTCAAATTCACGCCGGTTGATGAGGCCGGTAAGCGGATCGTGCGACGCCTGATGGGTCAATTGGCGCGACAGGAAACGCTGTTGCGAAACGTCGCTGAACACCAGTACTGCGCCCAGCGTGTTGCCGTTGCGGTCCAAAATGGGTGCTGCAGAATCGTCAATTGGATACTCCGTGCCGTCGCGGCGCACCAGCACCGATTGGTTATCGAGGCCGACCACTTGCCGTTCGCGGATGCAACGCAGCAGCGGGTTTTCAATCGGCTCGCGTTCCGCTTCACTGACAAAACTGAAAACTTCGTTGACCGGTTTGTTTTGGACTTCGGCCAGTGTTAAACCGATCAATTCTTCCGCGACCGGGTTGATGTAGAGCAATTTGCCGTTCGCATCTGCCGTCACTACGCCTTCGCCGATGGATGCCAGTGTTACCTGCGCGCGTTCTTTTTCAGCCGCGAGATCATCTTCCATTTTTTTGCGCGCGGTGATGTCGGTCGCCAACGAAAAAACGCCAATCACTTTTTTATTTTCATCCAGATGGGGTATCAGGTTGATCAGGGTGTGTATGGGCTCGCGGTCTTCAAATAAATAGGTGCGCTCATAATCCTGTCGCTCACCGCGTAATGCCGCATCAACACGGATTTTGCCCGAGCCACGCATTTCCTGTTTTAACACTTCGCTCAAGGGCTGGCCCACAAGGTTTTGTCCGGGCTTGTCCACCCATTCGTTAAATGCCCGGTTATGAAAGCGCACAACCAGTTGCGTATCGACATAGGCGATCATGGCTGGCACGGCATTGGTGACCAGGCGCATCTGGTTTTCGCTGTCGCGCAGGGCTTGTTCTGCCGATTTGCGTTCGGTAATTTCGTTCGAGAGTTTATCGTTGGCCCGTAGCAACGCGAATGAACGTTGGGTCACCATACTGAAGAGGACAGTAAACAGCATGCCGAGCAGCAGGCTCGAGTAGGCCAGCCAACCCGCGTTAGTGGTGTAGTGGTCGTCGGTGGGCTGTGCCACGATACGCCAATCGCGCCCGGCGATATTCAGCGGTTGTTCGACGCGCAATGTATTATCCGTGTTGAGCTGGATGCCGGACTGGGTCGCCACCAAAGATTGTTGGCCAGCGGGCTCCGAGCGGTCGAGAAACTGCAATTCAATATTTTGCGCCGGGCCGTTGCCAGCGCTTGCCACAATATCAGCCGCGCGAATCACGCCGACGGCAAGGCCGACATATTTTTTTGCCAGTGAATCTTCAGCAGCGCCCTGTTTATATAAGGGGCTGAAAATCAGAAAGCCGTATTGGTCTGGATTTGTTTCTTGCAAGAGTTTGATGCGGCCAGTGGCGAGGGTGCGCCCGCTGTCGCGCGCTTGCATGATGGCTTCGCGCCGTGCAGGGTCAGAAAAAATATCGTAGCCCAAAGCTGTCTCATTGCCGTCGCGCGGCTCGATTTGCGCGACTGCTACATATTCGGCGCGTTGCCCAGCGTCGATCAATTTTCCTTCGGTATTGCGCTCGGTAATGCGAAACCCCGGCGCGTAAGTTTGCATTGCCAGTTCAAAGCGCGGGCGCTCAGCATCGGTTACCCATTTGTTCCAGCTCATCGCGCGTACCCATTGGTGGCGCTCAAGGGCCGGCGTGACGTAGGCGCGCAACTCGTCGTGACCGGCCTCGAATCGCGTCGCCGTCAAAAAATCCCGCAGGCTTTCTACGTCTTCAATCGCGCCTTTGAGATTATCCTGCGCTGCGCGGATGCGCTGCGATGCCGCCTCTTGAAAGCTGTGACGGGCCCGCTCGCTTTCCCAATCGCGCACCATAAAAAAAGCCAGCATCGTCATCATCAGACCTGCCAGCGCCGCCAGTGCCAGCGGCAAATAGGGCATCACACCCGATAAGCGCGGTGACAAAGAAGGCACGGTAGGTTTTTCAAATGCCATGGATGCGGGTGGTGGTCGCTGCTTATACTTGTTTGGTTAATCACCGGTTCAACGGGCTGAAGCCGATGATAATGAACCATTATTCCAGCATCAGGCGGATACGCCAAGCAGAACTTCAGTCGGCGTCGGCAGGCGTATTTGAGATTTAGCCGGGAGTGCGGCCAGCGGGTGAGGGGCGCTTGCGGCCCATGCGGGAGAGAAACCATTTGCCCAAACTATCGAGGTAAGAATAAGTGACGGGCACGACAACCAAGGTGAGCAGGGTGGAAGTAATGACGCCGCCGATGACGGCACGCCCCATGGGTGCCTGGATTTCGCCACCGTCGCCAAAGCCGATGGCCATGGGCAACATGCCGAACACCATAGCGAGCGTGGTCATAAGAATGGGTCGCAGCCGCACCTGGCCTGCGGCAAGAATCGCATCATATTGCGTTTTGCCTTCGCGCTGCCCCTGGTTGGTGAAATCGACGAGCAAAATGGCATTCTTGGTCACCAGCCCCATCAACATAATGAACCCGATAACGGAAAAAATATTCAGCGTGCTGCCGCTAATGAGCAAAGCGAGAAACACGCCGATCAGCGATAGCGGCAAAGACATCATGATGGCAAGCGGTTGTAAAAAGCTGCCGAATTGCGACGCGAGAATCAGATAAATGAAAATCACGGCAATGCCCATTGCTGCGACAGCCGATCCGAGCATTTCTTTCATTTCTTTTGATTCGCCGCTGTTGTCAAACTTATAACCTGGCGGCAGCGTGATGTTTTTTACGATCTCATCTACTTCTGCGCCTACGTCTCCGTTAGGGCGACCTTCAATGCCGGCGTAAATGCGCACACGGCGTTGCAAATCCTGGCGTTTGATCACTTGCGGGTTGGTGGTCTGCACGAATTCAACCACTTGCCGCAACGGCACCATGCGTGGCGTGCCGTCAGCCTGGGGTTTGCTGCTGGTGACATACAAGTCGCCTAGGTCGGAAGTTTTTTGCCTCTCCGATTTGGGCAGTTGCACGTTCACATCGTAATTCTGTCCATCCGCTGCCAGCCAATGGCTGATCACATCGCCTGCCACAAATGGCCGCAACGCCGCGCCGATTTGCGTGAGCGAGATGCCCATATCGCTGGCGACTTCGTTATTCACTTTGACATTGATGGCGGGGTTTTGCCCTTTCAGGCTATTGGTAAGATCGGTAACGCCTTTGACGGCACCGATTTTTTTCATAATGTCGTCGGTGATGCCGGTTAATTGCTCGGGCGATGGCCCGAGAATATTAATATTGATTGGGCTGTTCCAGCCGACGGATGTCTCGATGCCCGCCACCGATTTCAAGCGTTCGCGCATCGCAGTTTCAAATTCTTTTGCGGCGCGGCGCGGTGATTTTTTGCGATCGACCAGTTTGATGTCGATGTTGGCATAGTTGCGTCCATCACCCGTACCCACGTCTGAACTCAACGTATCCACTTCAGGAAACTCGCGCAAAATATTTTCCACTTGCCGTGTTTTCGCATTGGTGTATTCGAGGCTGGAGCCGACGGGCGTGTTGATTTTCAGCGTGGTCTCGCCGTTATCCACCTGAGGCATCATTTCGCCGCCGATATGCGGAACGAGGGCAAAACTGCCGAGAAAAATAACCAGCGCGAGAAGCAGCGTGGTTTTGCGCCACGCCAGTGCCCGCGCCAGCAGGCGGCCATAGACGCGATGCACCCATTCAACCAGATGTTCGATGTGTTCCATCATCGCCGCCAGCCACTTTATGCGGCCGAAACGGTTTTCCACCGGATCGTGCCAGCGCGCTGACAGCATCGGGTCAAGCGTGAAGCTGACAAACAACGACACCAGCACAGCCGTCGTCACGGTGATACCGAACTGGTAAAAAAAGCGGCCGATAATACCGCTCATAAACGCCACGGGAACGAACACCGCGACAATCGCAAACGTGGTGGCCATCACGGCGAGGCCGATTTCTTCGGTGCCTTCCCGCGCGGCGGTGAGGTGGTCTTTGCCCATCGCCAAATGGCGCACAATGTTTTCGCGCACCACAATGGCGTCGTCAATCAACAAGCCGATACACAGCGACAGCGCCATCAGCGTGAGGAAATTCAACGTAAAGCCGAACATGTAGAGCACGATAAATGTGGCAATCACCGCGATGGGCAACGTGAGCCCGGTGATCACCGTGCTGCGCCATGAATGCAAAAACAGGAACACGATGAAGATGGTGAGCAAGCCGCCTTCCAGAATGGTTTCTTTGACTTGGTCGACCGAGCCTTTGATGGAATCGACATTGGCGCGGATGAGTTTGAGTTCCACATCCGGCGGCAATTCTTTTTTCAAGTCGGCAATGACTTGTTTCGCGCCATCGCCTGTCTCGACGATATTGGCGTCTTGCACTTTTAACACGCCAATATTGATCGACGGTTTGCCGTTCACGCGGGAATAAGAGCTTGCTTCCTTCTGGCCGTCGATTACTTCCGCCACTTGTTCCAGATACACCGGGCCGTTGGCGCGTCGCGCGACGATGATGCGGTTGAAGCCTTTCGGTTCTTTTATTTTCCCTTCGACCCGCACCAACTGTTCCGATGCAGTCGTGCTGATATTGCCAGCGGGCAAATCCTGGTTTGCGTTTTGAATGGCGGTGATGACCTGATCGACACCGATGTTTTGCGCCAGCATTTGCGCCGGCTTGAGGTGGATGCTGATTTCACGGGCGATGCCGCCGCTGGTTTGCACTTGCCCGACACCGACCACGGTCTGAAACCGCTTCACGATGACTTGTTCTACCAACGTCGAGAGGTCGCGCAAGCTGCGGCTGTCGGAAGTGGCTGCAAGTTGCAATATCGGCTGCTGGTTATCGCCGCCCCAGCGGACAATGGTCGGGTCACGCGTCTCTTTGGGAAACCCCGCGCGGATGCCGGCTATTTTGTCGCGCACTTCCTGCACGCTGCGATCCATGTTCGCTTCAAGCCGGAAAATCGCGTTCACTTCCGTGCGGCCCTCGAAGGAGCTGGAGAAAATGGTCTTGACACCGTTGATGGTGTTGAGCGCATTTTCAATCGGCTTGGTCAGATCGTTTTCCACTGCATCGGGCGAAGCGCCGGGATATTGCACGCCGACGTAAATGCCGGGAAAGCTTACGTCGGGCATGTTTTCTACGCGCAGGCGCTGATACGAAAACAAACCGAGCACCAGCAGGGCCACCATCACCATCGTGGCGAATACGGGATGCTTGATGCTGACTTGGGTGATCCACATAGTGATTATTCCTGCTGTTTGCCGCGCAGATCGGCGCTATGCATGTTGCCGCCGTTTAATGTCGCCGTCATTGCCGCTTGCGCGGGCGTGAAAGCTATTAACGTAACTATTTGATTATAATGAATATTTTAATCATTCCCAAACGTCAATTTTTCATCGCAGCCGGTTTCGTTTCCGCATCCATGGCGGTTTTCGCCGTGGTCACGGCGGTGCCAACTTTAACGCTATCGAGTTTCACCGCGATGATTTGCGCGCCCTCGGCGAGGCCGGATTTGATTTCCGCCACGCCTTCGTCTTCGTTGCGCAAACCCAGCGTCACCGGTTGCGCAACAATTTTGCCATCGACGATTTGATGCACAACGATATGGTCTTTTTCCTGGCGCAATGCGCTCAGCGGCACCAGCGGCACTGCCGCGGTTTTGTCGATGGTGATATTGCCCTTGGCGAACATACCGCCCTTGAGTGCGTTGTCGGTGTTGTTCACCGCCACATACACGATGATCGAACGCGAGCCGCTTTCTGCCGCCGGGTTAATGCGTTCCACTTCACCGATAAAGTTGCGGCCGTTAAAACCATCGACGTTGAACGCCACTTCCTGCCCAATTTTCACGCGAGGGATTTCGCTCGCGGGTACCGGCGCTTCCAGTTCCAACCTGGCAAGATCGACAAGGGTGGCGATGGGCGAATCAAAATTAATTTTTTCGCCTGGCTGCACAAACCGTTTGCTCACGATGCCGTCCATCGGTGCGCGCACTACCGCGTCGTCCATGGCGCGCTTGGCGATTTCCAGTTGTGCCTGCGCGGCGCGCAATGATGCTTGGCTCACATCGACGTTGCTGGCGATGCTGTCGAAAGCATTTTGCGAAATAAAATTTTGTTTCAGCAGCGCTAGATTGGTTTCGCGGTTTTTTTCCGCCAGCGATACGCGCGCGCGCACCTCATCGACCGACGCTTGCTGCGAGGCGAGCCGCGCACGCAGGTCGGCCACATCAAGCCGCGCAATGATTTGTCCCTTGGATATTTTATTTCCCTCTTGCACCAGAATTTCGCGCACTTCGGCAGCGACTTTGGATTTCACCGTGGTCTGGTTCAGCGGCATGAGCGTGCCCGACAACGACAAGCTGGCGCGCAATTCGCGGCTGACGACGGTGGCCACATCGTTCGCGGCCAATTCCATCACCAACGGTTTGTCGGCGGGCTTCGCTTCTGCGACGGCCGTAGATTTTTTGTTTTTCATCGCCCAGAAACCGCCGGCACCGAACACCAGCGCGAGCACTATGATCGACACAATCCAGCGCAGGCGACGGGGTTTGGGAGGGCCATAGCTGCTGGTGTTTGAGTTCATGGCGTGGGGAATGTTGAATGGGTGAAGTTGAAAGTTTGTCTGTTACGCTCGCAACGCGCTACGGCCGCGCGACGGAATGCCTATATTTTACGACGAAATGCGTATATTGGGCACTGAGGTGTCGACGCGCGGAATGCTTTCCCGCGACCAGTGCCTGATCGCCCATTCCCACGTTTCGCACAGGTTGTGCGACTTGTCGGGCAGCCGCTGGCCAAGAAAGTTCAGCGCGGCGCGCAGATTTGGCAGCGGGTTGTCTGCGTCTAACGGTGCTGCCAACGTTTGCTTGCTGAGTTTTTCGCCACGCTCGTTCACGGCGACGGGCAGATGCAAATAGTGCGGCGTCGCGTAACCGAGAAGCTGCTGCAAATATATTTGTCGCGGAGCCGAGCCGAGTAAATCCGCGCCGCGAACAACATGGGAAATTTTTTGTTCGGCATCGTCCACGACAACAGCGAGTTGATAAGCTACGCGGCCATCGGCACGCAGCAATACAAAATCGCCGACTTGCGAGGCGACATTTTGCGAAATATCGCCATAATGTAAGTCATTGAATATTATCATTTTTTTGTCAGCGCATACGCGCCACGCACGCGCTTCGCGGCCTGCGGGCAAGGCATGGCGACAGGTGCCCGGATACACGGGTCCATTTATGCCGAGGATAGACGAGTCGGCGATTTCTTTTCGTGTGCATGCACAAGGATAGACAAGTTTTTTTTCGCGCAGACTCTGCAACGCAGCTTCATACAACTGAATGCGTTCACTTTGATAGACCACGTCGCCATCCCATGCGAAGCCGAATTTTTCCAGCGCACGCAAAATGCCATCGGCTGCGCCGGGCATGTTGCGTGGCGTGTCCAGGTCTTCCATGCGCACCCGCCACTGGCCGCCATGGGCTTTGGCATCAAGATAACTGCCAACGGCGGCAACGAGCGAGCCGAAATGCAGCGGGCCGGTTGGAGAGGGAGCGAAGCGGCCACCATAAATGTTTGGCGTAGTCATGGGACAAATCGAATCAAGCGAGGGCTATAATGAATCCGTGCAATAAAAACCGGCGACTGCTTTGCCGCCGAACCGAACTTACGAAGTTTCAGGTAATCCAACTCTCATGCATTTTATGCCTCTATTGATTTCACGCAATAAAATCAGCGTCGCGTTTACATGGGTGTGCTTGTGCGCTTCCTTGCATGTTTTCGCACAAGCGCCGGGTGGGCCCCCGCGTCCCACATCGGTCAAAGCCGCGCCAGTAAAATTAGCCACCGTAACCAACGATATATCAGCCGTCGGCTCGCTGCTCGCCAATGAGTCGGTGATTATCCGCCCCGAAATTGCCGGGCGCATTACCGGCATCCATTTCGCCGAGGGCCAGGCCATCGCCGCGAAAGCGAAACTGGTCACGCTTGAGGCTGCGGAATTTCAGGCGCAAGTGGCGGGCAGCAGCGCGGACGCCATGCTCAACAAACAGCGCATGGATCGCGCGCAGGATTTATTCAATCAGGGTTTCATCAGCCAGCAAGCGCTGGATGAAGCGCGCAGCAACCGTGCCCGCGCCGCCGCCAAACAGGCGGAAGACGAAGCGCGGCTGACTAAAACCATTATTCGCGCGCCGTTCTCCGGCGTGGTGGGTTTGCGCAAAGTCAGTTCCGGCGCCTATGTGCAGCCGGGCACAGAAATCGTGCGGCTCGATAACATCGACGTGATGAAACTGGATTTTCGCGTGCCCGAAGTATTTCTTGCCAAAGTTGCGCACAATCAGCCGGTGAGCATGAAAGTCGATGCGTTTCCGCAGGGAAATTACACAGGGAACATTTACGCCATCGAGCCCGCTGTGGACGAACAGACGCGCACCATTCTGGTCCGCGCCAAAGTCACCAACCCCGGCGGCAAACTGCGTCCCGGCATGTTCGCACGCGTGAGTTTACAACTCGACGCCAAAGCCAATGCGATGCTGATTCCCGAGCAGGCCATCATCCCCAAAGGCAAAGATAGTTTTGTTTATCGCATCGTAGAAGGCAAAGCCAAACTCAGCAAAGTTGAAACCGGCAAACGCAGCGGCGGCGAGGTGGAAATTATTTCCGGCCTCGCGGCGACCGATGTTGTCGTCACCGACGGCCAGATGAAATTACAACCGGATGGGTTGGTACAGGTGGGGCCGCCCGCAGAAGCACCGAAGCCCGCGCAAAATGTCGATCCTGCGAAACCGATTGCCCCCGTGAACACCGCGCCAACCAAAGGCTGATTAAATAAATGTTCCTCCCCGAACTCTCCATCAAGCGCCCAGTGCTTGCCACGGTGATGAGCCTGACCATCATCCTGCTCGGTGTGATTGCGTTTCAGCGATTATCCATTCGTGAGTATCCGAAAATTGATGCGCCGATTGTGTCGGTGCGCACCGTGTACAAAGGTGCGTCGGCGCAGGTGATTGAAAGCCAGATCACGCAACCACTGGAGGATTCCCTCTCCGGCATCGAAGGTTTGCGCACCATCAAATCGGTGAGCCGTGAAGAAGTCAGCCAGATCACCATCGAATTTACGTTGGATCGCAACGTCGACGTGTCGGCCAACGACGTGCGCGACCGCGTAGCACGGGTGCGCGCACGCTTGCCCGAAGCGGCCGATGAATCTACCGTCGCCAAAATAGAAGCGGACGCACAAGCCGTGGTGTGGATCGCGTTTTCCAGCGATCGACATTCGGCGCTGGACATCACCGATTACGCTGATCGCTACGTTGCCGACAGCATTAAATCTTTGCCCGGCGTGGCAAGCGTGATCGTCGCCGGCGGGCGCCAATACGCCATGCGTTTATGGCTAGACCGCGATCGTCTCGCCGCCTATGCGCTTACGCCGCAGGACATCGAAGCCGCGCTGCGACGGCAAAATATCGAAGTGCCATCGGGTCGTATTGAGTCTTCGCAACGGGAATTCACCGTGCTCACGGAAACGGATTTGCGTTCACCGGAACAATTCAACGAGCTGATCATTGCCGAAGTGCGCGGATATCCCGTTCGGCTCAAAGACATCGGCCGCGCCGAAGTGGGCGCGGCAGACGAGCGCAATATCGTGCGCGTAAACGGCAACGACGCGGTGGGTCTTGGCGTCGTCAAGCAATCCACGGCGAATACGTTGTCGGTGATTCAGGGTGTCAAGGCCCAGTTGCCGCGCATCGCCTCCGCATTGCCTGAGGGTATGAAATTACAGGTAGCCTACGACAGCTCCGTTTTTATTGAACAATCCATCAAGGCCGTTTACACCACGATGGCCGAGGCGGTGGTGCTGGTGGTGCTGGTAATATTTTTGTTCCTGCGCTCGTTCCGCGCCACGCTGATTCCGTTTGTGACGATACCGGTTTCATTGATCGGCTCATTTATTTTTCTTTATGCGTTGGGATTTTCCATCAACATTCTCACGCTATTGGGCGTCGTGTTAGCGATTGGTTTGGTGGTGGATGACGCCATTGTCGTGCTGGAAAACATTCATCGCCACATCGAAGAGGGCATGTCGCCCTACAAAGCCTCCATCGTTGGCTCAAAGGAAATCGCCTTTGCCGTGATGGCGATGACGATTACATTGGCCGCCGTGTTCACACCACTGGCATTCATGACCGGCAACACGGGGCGCTTGTTCACGGAGTTTGCGCTAACCGTCGCTGCGGCGGTTTTAGTGTCGGGATTCGTGGCCCTTACATTAACGCCGATGATGTGTTCCAAACTGCTCAAACACCAGGCTAAGCACGGCGCGTTGTTTAATGCGACGGAGAAATTTTTTCATGCCATGAACAATGCCTACCGTTCGCTGCTCACGCGCGCGCTTCGTCACCGCTGGGTGGTCGGCCTCGTGTTTATTTGTGTTGCGGGCACTATGGTGTGGGCGTTCCAGCAACTGAAATCCGAACTTGCGCCCACCGAAGACCGCGGATTTTTTCTTGGCATGATGCTGGCCCCTGACGGCTCCACCATGAAATATACCGACACCTATGCACGGGCGCTGGAAAGCATTTACAAAGACGTGCCGGAAATCAACACCTATTTTGTTGTCGTGGCTCCCGGACTTGAACGGCCCAATCCGGTCAATCTGGCGTTTGCATTTGTATCGCTCAAGCCGTGGGACCAGCGCAAGCCGCAAGCAGCGGTAATAGGGAGTGTCGCGCCGAAGATGATGGGGCTGCCCGGTGTGTTGGCGTTTCCCATTAGCCCGCCCTCGTTGGGCCAGAGCTTTCGTAATCCTCCTGTGCAGTTCGTTGTGCAGGCGAACACTTATGAGGAACTGGATACGGCGGTGGAAAAAATTATGGCCAAGGCCCGAGCGTCAAAAGTATTGGTGAACGTCGATTCCGACCTCAAACTTAACAAGCCGCAATTATTGGTGGATTTGAATCGCGACAAAGCAGCCGACGTCGGCGCAGAAGTGGATACGGTAGGGCGCACGCTGGAAACCTTATTGGGCGGCCGTCAAGTGACGCGCTTCAAAAAAGAAGGCAAACAATACGATGTGATTTTACAGCTCGAAGACAAAGACCGGCGCGATCCCACCGATCTCACATCGATTTATGTACGAGCCAAAGACGGCAAGTTGGTGCAGTTGTCCAATCTGGTCAGCGTGCGCGAAACGGTTGCACCGAAAGAACTCAACCACTTCAACCGCCTGCGCGCCGCCATTATTCAAGCCAACATCGCGCCCGGCGCCACCTTGGGTGAAGCGTTGACTTTTATGGATCAGGCCGCCGAAGAAGTGCTCGGCAAAAGCGCGCAAACATCTCTCGATGGCACCTCGCGCGAGTTCCGCGAATCGGGCGCGACGCTTTATTTAACCTTTGTGCTCGCGCTGTTATTTATTTATCTCGTGCTCGCCGCGCAATTTGAAAGTTTCGTCTCGCCATTCATCATTCTGTTAACCGTGCCCTTGGCTATGACGGGCGCATTGCTCGCGCTAAAATTTACTGGCGCGACGCTCAATACCTACAGCCAGATCGGCCTCGTTATGCTGATCGGCCTCATTACCAAGCACGGCATTTTGATTGTGGAATTCGCCAACCAGTTGCGCGACAAAGGCATGGAAAAAACCGAAGCCGTCATCGAAGCCGCTACATTGAGATTGCGCCCGATTTTGATGACCACAGCGGCGATGGTATTGGGTGCCGTGCCCCTCGCCATCGCCACTGGTGCCGGTGCCGAAAGCCGCCGGCCAATAGGCTGGGTGATTGTGGGCGGATTGCTGCTGGGCACGTTCCTTACGCTGTTTGTGATTCCGACGGCTTACACCATTTTGGTGGGCAAGCGTCAGCGGCATGAAGAAGATGAAGCTGCGTTGCCAGAGTTGCAACCGTTAAGGAAATAGAGATGGGTAGGATGGGCAAAGTCCATGCACTTCGTGGACGTGCCCATCGCTTGAAATCATGATGGGCAGGTTATCGCTTTGCCCATCCTGCTGAAATTAAATTTTGTTTTTTTCGAAAGCGCATTCCCATGATTACCCTACGCAAAAGCACCGACCGAGGCCAATTCGATCACGGCTGGCTGAAAACTTCCCACTCTTTTTCATTCGCCGAATATTACGACCCGCAAGAAATGGGCTTCGGCTCGTTGCGCGTGATCAACGAAGATTACGTCGCGCCCGGCATGGGCTTTGGCACCCACGGCCATCGCGATATGGAAATCATCACCTATGTGTTGGAAGGCGCGTTGCAACACAAAGACAGCATGGGCAACGGCTCGGTCATCAAACCGGGCAATGTGCAACGCATGAGCGCGGGCACGGGCGTGACCCACAGCGAATTTAATGCCTCGCAAACCGAGCAAGTGCATTTGCTGCAAATCTGGCTGATGCCCAAGTTCACCGGCATCCAACCCGGCTACGAAGAAAAGCCATTCAGCGATGACGAAAAGCGCGGGCAATTACGTTTGATTGCATCGTTCGATGCGCGTGAAGGCTCGGCAAAAATATTTCAGGATGCGTCGATATACGCCTCAATTATTGATAATAATCAAATACTTACGAAAAGCATCGAAAATGGCCGTGTCGCCTATATTCACGTCGCGCGTGGCAGTATGGAAGTGAATGGACAAGTATTGAACGCTGGCGACGGCGCAAAAATTCACGATGAAAAATGGCTGAGCTTAAGCACAAAAAATCACGCGGAGTTTTTGTTGTTTGATATGGCGTGATGGCATTAATATTTGCCGGTGGGATTAATTGAAAAGAGAAAATCCCCTCGCCTTCAAGGCCAGGGTCAGGGTGGGGATGGGGTAAACTGCAAGCCATTCATTTCCTGAAATTCACCCCGCCTCCATTCAATTTTCCACAAGGAATCCCATGAACTTCTTCACCGTCCTCGCCGCCTTCGTCGTCGGTATCGGCCTGCCCATACAAATCGCCATGAACTCCGGCATCCGCAATGCACTTGGGCATCCGTTATGGGGCGCGCTGGCGAATTTTGCGGTGGGCCTGGTCGCGTTGGTTGTCGTCGGTGTGCTGATGCGCATTCCCATTCCCAGTGCAGCGGCCGTCGCCACGCCATCACTGTGGTCGTGGCTAGGTGGATTTCTCGGCGCGATTTATGTGGTGGGTTCCATCCTGCTCGGCCCAAAACTTGGCGCCACGACGTATTTTGCGCTGATTATTTGCGGGCAATTGTGCGCGTCGATGGTGCTCGACCAATTCGGGTTGCTCGGGTATCCGCTACAACCAATCAGCCTGTTAAGATTCATCGGCGTATTGATGCTGATTGCCGGCGCGGTGCTGGTGGTTCGTAACTGAATTATTTCAATAAATAGTCAAGGAAAAACATGCAAACCAAATCTGCCGTAACCCTTCAACCCATACACGACCTGCTCGCCAAACGCTGGAGCCCCCGCGCTTTCGACGCCAATAAAAAAGTCAGCCGCGAAAAAATTATCGCCATGCTGGAAGCAGCACGCTGGGCGCCTTCGTGCTTCGGCGATGAACCGTGGCGTTACATCGTATGGGACAAACATGCAGATCAGGCCGCATGGCAACAAGCCTTCGCCTGCCTCGGCGCACCGAATCAAGCGTGGGTTAAAAATTCGCCAGTGCTCATCGCATCCATCGCCAACACATTATTCGACCACAACAACCAGCCCAACCGCTGGGCACAACACGACACCGGCGCCGCGAGCATGGCCCTCGTATTGCAAGCCGAAACGGAAGGTTTGGTGTCGCACCAGATGGGCGGCTTCGACGCGGAAAAATTGCGCACGGCTTTTTCCATTCCGGAACAATTCACACCGATGGCGATGATTGCCGTTGGTTATCAAGCCGACGCGGATATTCTTGATGGCGATTACCAAACGCGCGAATTGGCACCGCGCGCGCGTAAACCGATAGAGTCGCGCTTTTTTGAAAATAGCTGGGCAACACCGATCAAGACGAACGCATAACAGATTTGTTTTTTTACAAGGAGTTGAAATGGCAACGATAGAATTAACCAAAGAAAATTTTGACGATGTCGTGAGCAAAAACGACACGGTGATAGTCGATTTCTGGGCGCCGTGGTGCGGCCCCTGCGTTGGCTTTGCGCCGATTTTCGAACAGGCGTCGGAAAAACATCCTAATGCCGTGTTCGCCAAAATCAACACGGACGAAGAGCAGGAGCTCGCCGGGCATTTCCAGATCCGCTCGATCCCGACCATGATGGTGTTCCGCGAAAAAATTATTTTGTTCGCACAGCCCGGCGCTATGGCGGGCGGCCAATTGGAAGAGTTGATTACCAAGGTCGCTGAAGTGAATATGGAAGAAGTGCGCAAGCAGGCGGTGGAAGAAACCTGAAAGGCAGCCGCCTTGAGCACAGTAAAAAATAAAACCGAAAACCCTGCAAAATTAACCCTGTGGTTGGCGGCGGCGCCGGTACTGCTATTGTGTTTGGTTGTTATTTCGTACCTCTTATTCCCTTTCACCGGAATCGGGCCGGAAAATAATACCTTCTTCCTGACTTTTCTTATCCTGGCAATGATCAGCCTATTACTGGGTATATTCGGGTTGTGGCGGCTGCACAAGGTCAACGCCTGGTTGCGGTGTTTGATTGCCTTGGGCTATTTTCCCTTAACGCTTTTGATAGCGTTAATGGTAGGGGCTTAACTGATAATGTAGCCCGTGCTGCATATTCTTGCGAGAGTACGATGATGACGCGATTCGGGAGCGGGGAGGAAATGGTACTGGCGGATATCAATTCGTTTTTTATCGCCGACGAAACCGAGTGCGTACAAAAATTAATCCTGCAGGCACAGGTTGACGCTGAAACTTCGTTGCAGATTACCGCGCGCGCGGTGGCTTTGGTAAATGCCGTACGCGGGCGCAAAATCACCGGCATCGAATCGTTTTTGCACCAATACGATCTATCCACGCATGAGGGCGTGTTGCTGATGTGCGTGGCCGAGGCGCTGCTGCGCATTCCTGATGCGGCGACGGCGGATGCGTTGATTCGCGACAAATTTTCGCAGGGCAATTGGAAGCAGCATGTGGGCCAGAGTGATTCGTGGCTGGTGAATGCTTCGACCTGGGGCATGCTGTTGCAGGGAAGATTGTCTGACCAGGCCCCTGCGCCGACCGATGCAATCTCAAAAATAGAAAAATTATTTACGCGCCTGACCGAGCCTGTCGCGCGGCAAGCCATCCGTGCCGCGATGGGCATTATGGCGGAACAATTTGTCATGGGGCACGACATCGAGCGGGCGGTAAAGCGCAGCGCGGACAAGGATAGCGCACGTTATCGATATTCGTTCGACATGCTGGGTGAAGCGGCGCTGACAAGCGATGACGCAGAGAAATATTTTGCTGCTTACTCAAATGCGATTGAGGTTGTTGCAAAGCATTCAAAAAATAAAACCGATATTTTTGCCGCGCCAAGCATTTCCGTCAAACTCTCTGCGCTGCATCCGCGCTTCGAGCCGCTGCAAAAAAATCGCGTGATGCGCGAACTCGTGCCGCGCGTGTTGGCTTTGTGCGAGCAAGCGCGGCAGGCAGGAATTGGTATCACCATTGATGCAGAGGAGGCTGAACGCCTTGATTTGCAACTATCTGTTTATATTGATATTTTTAGCAATTCTCAATTGGCGGATTGGAACAGTTTCGGTCTCGCTGTGCAAGCCTATCAAAAGCGTGCGCCCCATGTGATAGCGTGGCTTGCACAACACGCGACGCAAAATGCAAAACGCATTCCCGTGCGTTTGGTGAAGGGCGCGTATTGGGATACAGAAATCAAGCGCGCGCAAATGCAGGGCCTCGCCGGCTATCCCGTTTACACGCGCAAAGTGAACACCGATGTGGCGTATATAGCGTGCGCAAAATTATTGCTCAATGATGCGCAGGCATTTTATGCGCAATTCGCCACCCATAACGCGCAGACGATTGCTTCGATATTGGAACTCGCGCAATCCCGCCGCGACTTCGAGTTTCAGCGTTTGCACGGCATGGGCGAATCACTTTATGGCGAAGTGCTGAAAGATAATTCGCTCACTTGTCGCGTCTATGCACCCGTTGGCGTGCATGCGGATTTGTTGCCTTATCTGGTTCGACGTTTGTTGGAGAACGGCGCGAATACCTCGTTCGTGAATCGTATTGCCGATGAAGCCACGTCGGTGGAACAAGTGGTCGCCGACCCCGTCGCGGCGGTGCGCGCTCTGAAAACCATTGCTCATCCGACGATACCTGCGCCGCAAAATTTGTATCAGCCTGATCGAAAAAATTCTGCGGGCTTGAGTTTTGCGGACGTTAGTCAATTGAAAGTATTAAAGCAAAGTATGGAAAATTTTTTGGCAAGCGCACACTGGTACGCCGCGCCGATGATCAATGGCGAGCCGAGTAAAGATTCATCGCACGAGGTGAGCGATCCGGCAGATCGGCGGCGCAAAACCGGTAGCGTCGTTGATGCTTCGCTACAAGATGTGGATTTGGCGTTAAACATAGCTACCGCCGCCGCGCCGAATTGGAACGCCACGCCCGCCATAACGCGCGCCGACTACCTTGACCGCGCCGCCGATTTAATCGAAGCCCATCGCGCTGAGTTAATGGCATTGCTCATCCGCGAGGCGGGCAAGACGCACGGCGATGCGTTGTCCGAGTTGCGCGAAGCGGCGGATTTTTGCCGCTACTACGCGTTGCAAGCACGTAAACATTTTGCTGCACCGGATGTGCTTAAAGGCCCAACGGGAGAATCAAATGCCTTGTCGCTGCATGGGCGCGGCGTATTCGTTTGCATCAGCCCATGGAATTTTCCGCTGGCGATTTTTGTCGGGCAGATGGCTGCCGCACTGGCGGCGGGTAACGCAGTCATCGCCAAGCCCGCTGAACAAACGCCCTTGATTGCCTGCTTGGTAGCAAGACTTTTGCACGAGGCGGGCATTCCGAAAGCTGTGCTGTGTGTCTTGCCCGGCCCCGGCGAAATTATCGGCGCGGCGCTGGTAAATGATGTGCGCACCCATGGCGTAGTGTTCACCGGCTCGACAGCAACGGCGCAGGCGATTAACCGTTCGCTCGCCGCGCGCGGCGGCGCGATTATTCCATTCATTGCCGAAACCGGCGGCGTGAATGTGATGATTGCCGATAGCTCCGCCTTGCCCGAACAAGTCGTGAATGATGTTATTGCCTCCGCATTCAACAGCGCGGGTCAGCGCTGTTCGGCGTGTCGCGTATTATTTTTGCAGGAGGAAATTGCCGACCGCGTGCTGCATATATTACAAGGGGCCATGCAAGAGCTGGTTATCGGCGACCCTGCGCAACTTACCACCGACATCGGCCCGGTGATTGATGCCGATGCGTTGTCGATGCTGCAAAACCACCAGAAAAAAATGCGCCAGTCGGCAAAAATGATGTGCGAAATGACTTTGCCCGCCGATTGCGCAAACGGAAATTTTTTCGCGCCGTGTGTTTATGAATTAAAAAGTCTTGATGAACTCGAAGGCGAAGTGTTCGGCCCCGTGTTGCATGTGGTTCGTTTTGCATCGAAAGATATGGCTAAAATATTAAATGAAATCAATAAGTTACAATATGGTCTCACCTTGGGCATTCACAGCCGCATCGACGACACGATTGAATTTATTTCAGCCAAAGCCAAAGTCGGCAACCTTTATGTAAACCGCAACATGATTGGTGCGGTCGTTGGCGTGCAACCTTTCGGTGGCGAAGGATTGTCGGGCACCGGACCGAAAGCGGGCGGCCCCCATTACTTATTCCGCTTCGCCACCGAGCGCACCGTGACCATCAATACCGCTGCGGTCGGCGGCAATGCGAGTTTGCTTTCCGACCAAGGCGCTGCATGAAATTTGCATCGCCGTTGATTGAAGCCCGGCTGATCAAACGCTATAAACGCTTTCTTGCCGATGTGCAATTGGCCGACGGCAGCACCCTCACCGCCCATTGTCCCAACACCGGCTCGATGATGGGCGTGTGCGAGCCTGGCAGCCGCGTGTGGCTATCGCAGTCGGAAAACCCTGACAGAAAATATGCGCATACCTGGGAGTTGATCGAAGTCGGCGATACGCTCGTCGGCATCAACACCTCATTGCCCAATCGTTTGGTGGAAGAAGCGATAGCAAACGGCATCATCCATCCGCTGCAAGGTTACGCAGAAATAAAACGCGAAGTAAAATTTGGCGCAGAAAATAGCCGCGTCGATTTGCTGCTGAGCAAATCAAACGGCGAACAATGTTTTGTCGAAGTAAAAAATGTCACGGCGGCTGTGAGCGATGGCATCGCGTTGTTCCCCGATGCGGTGAGCAAGCGGGGCAGCAAACATTTGCGTGAATTAATGGCCGTGGTGCAAGCGGGCCATCGCGCGGTGTTGGTGTTTTGCGTACAGCGGGATGATGTAGAGCAAGTGCGGCCGGCCGATGAGATTGATGCGGTGTACGGTAAAACATTGCGTGATGCATTGAAATGCGGCGTCGAAGTGCTGGCTTACGGCACCCATATTTGCGTAAAAAATATCAATATAATCAATAAGTTACAAATAATCTGCCCTCGGCATGCCTGAATACAGGCCCGCTGTATTTCTCAAGCAAGCTGCTTAAATACCACACTCAATGGTTTACAGTTGTTTACAAACAACAATATGTAGGGTTATTACGACGAAATATACAGTGTTTACCCCATCACTCCCTACCTGTGCTGATTGCTCCATGCTGAAATAATCCGGCTATATACAAGTAGAGGGGCATGCGCCCTTCGTTCAGTTCATGCGAGCGTTTCGAACTATGCGTCACATCAAAATATTCCTGTTATCTCTGTGCTTCGCTGCTGCGTCCGTGCATGCTGCCAGCGTCAGCCCCTTTGTGGCCGATTCTTCTGCCAAGCCTTTGCCTATTACCGATATCACCACCATCACACCGCAAAATGCGCGCGCCTTGTTGCGCGAGAGCGCACCCGTCGTCACTTTTTCGCCGCTGGTCACACCCTCGCCATTGGCGAATCTGGAAAACGGCCCCGCGCTGTCGCTCAAACTCGCCGCGCCAGCAGAGCTTGAAAATCTCGGGAAGAAAAACTCCCAACGCGAGGATGTGGCAACGCCGAAGCCGACGAAACTCAATAGCGCGCCGCAAGAAGTATTGGGCACGCGCCTGGTGAATGCGTTCGTCGCCACCCCGCTCATCGCATCGGTGCAGGATAAATCGAGCCGTACCGGCGATGACCCTTTGCCGCCGGCTGTGTGGCTGTTAGGCATCGGCCTGCTTGGCCTCGTCGGCATTTCACGCCGTGACCGTGTGCCTCAGTAATTCCTCACACAAATTCGAGCAAAATAAAAACCCCGCTTCGGCGGGGTTTTGTTTGGAGAGTTCGCAAAAAAAAGTAAGCTATTTTTTAAATAAAAATTTCAACCGATTTTTTCAACATCTTCCAGTAACGGTTTGCCTCGCAGTAATACGATCATGACTTTGCTTTGTTCTTCCCAGAATTCAACTGCGCTTTGGAATACTTCCAGCGCGGTTTCGAATTGGCCGTGGGCGTGGGCGGCCATGGCGTCGTAGTGGTCGAACAGAATCACGTAACCCGGCGCATCTTGCCATGAGAGGTCGGTGAGGCAATCTTCGAACGCATCCCAGTTGTCGCCAAAATATTCGGGGAAGTGCATGGCGACGGAGGCGTGATTGAGAAATTGTTCTTTTTTCTCGATCTTTTTGCCTTCGATGTGGAAGTAGGCGAACTTCGCGGCCTTGGCGGCTTTTTCAATTTCAGAATGGGCGGCGGCGGAGGTGAGTTGATATACGCCGCCGTGTTTTTTTTCTGCCAATAAAGATTTCAGCGTCTTCAAGGCTTACTCCTTAATCTGTTTGAAGGAATCGTAATGGTCGTCGGTGTAATAGTATTCGCCGGCGTTGCCGGCGATGATGCGCCGCGCGCCGCGATTGCGCGCGCCGGGGGTTTTGACGGTGTATTCATGATAATAGCCGCGCGCTTGTTTGGGCAGGCGTTTTTCGCGGTTGCTGAATACGACGCCATCGCGGCTATAAGGGAAGGGCCCCTTTTGTTTGATCAGCTTGAGCGTGTCTTGCGCTTCACCGGGAAGCTGGCTGACGGTTAGGGTGGCGCTGTCGGAGGAGCCGAATAATTTGCGCAGCCCCGAGGGCGCTTCATACGCTGACGCCTGGCCGCATACAACTATAAGCGTGGTGGCAAGCAGCAGTGAGCGCAGCAGCAAACGAAAATCAACAGTCATGTTGGTGTTCCTGTAAAAAATTTGTTAAGGGGAAACAGCTTCCGGCATTAACGTCGCTACAGCAAATGTGATGACAAGCCAGCATGATGCTCAGGTTTTGTGTGGGCACGACGGCTTGGTGCAATCGGCGTAAATATGCAGCGAGTGGTCGTGGATGGCAAAGCCCCGCTCGCTGGCGATTTTGTTTTGACGCCGCTCGATTTCCGCGTCGTAAAATTCTTCCACCCGCCCGCATTGCAGGCACACCAGGTGATCGTGATGGCCGCCCTGGTTTAATTCATATACCGCCTTGCCGCTTTCAAAGTGGTGGCGCGACAATAATCCGGCTTGCTCGAATTGCGTGAGCACACGATAGACGGTGGCGAGGCCGATGTCGATGCCGTCGTTGCCCAGCAGCCGGAATACATCTTCAGCCGTGAGGTGGCGCACTTCGCTTTGCTCAAATAAATTCAGCACCTTCAGGCGCGGCAGCGTGGCCTTGAGGCCGATGTTTTTGAGATCGTTTGGGTTGCTCATATGTCTTTGTACCACATCCTGCCGCGAACGTTAAGCCGCCATCTGTCCCAAGCCTTCCGCGCAAGCTATAATGGCGCCTGATGATTTCATTGGAAAACACCCATGCGCACCTTTAATTTATTTTTTTCATTAGGCCTCGCATTTTTATTGTCGGCCTGTAGCTATCTTACCCCTTATAAAATTGACATTCAGCAGGGCAATATTGTCCCGCAGGAAACCGTTGCCAAACTCAAGCCCGGCATGAGCCGCAACGAAGTGAAAAATCTGCTCGGCACACCTTTGCTGACCGACGTGTATCACGCCGACCGCTGGGATTATTTGTATCGCATGCGTAAAGGCTGGAGCGTAAAAGAAGAGCACAAGTTGTCGCTGTATTTTGAAAGCGACCTATTGAAGCGCATCGAAGGCGAAGGCCTGGCAACGGCAGAGCCAGGCTTAAAGCAATGAGCGCAATAAATATCTGTATCGCCGGCAGCGGCGGCCGCATGGGCCGTGCGCTGATCGAAAGCATCGAGGCCGATGCCGATATGCGCCTTGGCGCAGCGCTTGAAATGCCCGGCAGCGAATTCATCGGGCTGGATGCACTGGCATTTAACGGCGGCACATCCGGCGTAAAAATTTCTGCCGATGTGAATGCCGCCCTGGCTGCCAGCCATATGCTGATCGACTTCACCCGCCCCGAAGGCACACTGGCGCATCTCGCGGTTTGTCGTGCGAAAAGTGTGAAGGCGGTGATTGGCACCACAGGTTTTAGTGACGAACAAAAAAATATTATCCGCGATGCGTCCAAAGACATCGCCATTGTTTTCGCGCCTAACATGAGCGTCGGCGTGAACGTGACGTTCAAGTTGCTTGAAATAGCCGCCAAGGTTTTGAACGAAGGTTATGACATCGAAATCATCGAAGCCCACCATCGCCATAAAGTGGATGCGCCATCAGGCACCGCGCTGGGCATGGGTGAAGTCATCGCAAACAGCTTGGGCCGTTCGTTAAAAGATTGCGCCGTTTATGGACGCGAGGGCGTCACGGGTGAACGCAAGCCATCCACCATCGGCTTTGCCACCGTGCGTGGCGGCGATATTGTGGGTGACCACACCGCGCTGTTCGCCGGCATCGGCGAGCGCATCGAGATCACCCACAAAGCCAGCAGCCGCGCGACGTTCGCACAAGGCGCGCTTCGCGCGGCAAAATTTTTAGCCAATAAAAAGAACGGGCTCTACGATATGCAAGACGTGTTGGGCTTGCGCTGACATCGCGCAAAGATCCGCGCATAAGCCGCTGTGCAGAAATACGCTATCTATTTGATTATTATCAGTATTTTAGCCATCGCTGGCGTCTTGTTGTACTATCCTTTTGATCAACATTCCGCGTCTACTCTTCGCCCAAAAGTTTCAGCTTCTTCCACCGCCGCCGATAGTAGAACGGAACCACTTTCGCCTTCCGCAAAAGAGTCGGAGGCGAAATTGGCGCAACCGGTCGATGCGCCATCGCGTGCAAACGTCGAGAAAAATCCTGCGTCGGAAAAACTGCTGGCGCCGGAGATGGCCGTCGCGCTGGAGTTTCAACGGGCCCGCGACCTCAAGGCGTTTTACGAAAAATATCGCAACAACCCATCGCCCGGTTTCAAATTCTGGGTGGCCAATGCGCTGGAAATCTGTGTGCGCTTTGCCAAAAACCCGCAGGGAAAAACCTACGAATCCGCAGATAATTTTTATCAGTGGAGCGCGGAAGGTAAAGAATTGGCTGACCGCACTGAGGCATTCAAAATTTTGCAAAGTCGCTGTAATGGTTTGGAAACGCGGCCTGTAAAAGAAACGCTGCGCGAACTGGGTGCATTAAAAGAAGCCGCCGTACAGCAGGGCGATGTGAAGGCGCGCGCGTCACTCGGCGTGCTCATCGATGATAAATATTCCGACGCCGATATTGCCAAAACAGTTGGCGGCGTATTGAAGGCGCAGGACCCTTACGCCATAGCCGAAATGGCTTCGCTGTTGCAGCGCCCCGGCCTCGATTACATGCTGTTGGGCCTGGGCAATCAGCCCATCAGTTACGAGGTTGTCGATGCGGCCGCGCGCATGGTTGCCTGCGATTTGGGTGCCGATTGCACGCGCGATTCCGTCAGTTGGGTCAGCGCTTGCATCGACCAGAACCGATGCGCCGCGCCGAATGTCAGTAAACAAATTCTTGACAACCTCGATAGCGATGCCGATCGCAATGAGGTGCAACGGGTGCGACAGCTGATTTTGAAAGCGGTGCAAACGGGCGATGTATCGTTGTTGGGTTTGCCGAGCCAATAATCTCCACGCAAATTGAAAATGCGCATTGAACGTGCGCTGCGTTTGCGCTATAATTCGAACTCAAAATAGCGCGGGGAAGACAAAAATCTTTCCCGCATTTTTTGTACCTTGAATTTGCGCAGTTTTCTGGAGTTTTCCGTGCCGTCCACCGTCCCCGCCATCCTCGTTCTTGCAGATGGATCAGTCTTCCGGGGAGCATCTATTGGCGCTCCAGGCGTGTCGGTCGGCGAAGTGGTGTTTAACACCGCCATGACAGGCTATCAGGAAATTCTCACCGATCCTTCTTACTGCAAACAAATCGTCACGCTGACTTATCCGCACATCGGCAACACCGGCGTGAACGGCGAAGACGTGGAAGCGGGAAAAATTTTTGCCGCCGGTTTGGTGATACGCGATTTGCCTTTGCTTGCGAGCAGCTTTCGTTCAGAGCAGAACCTCTCAAGTTATTTGATCAAAAATAATATCGTCAGCATTGCCGACATCGATACCCGCCGTCTCACGCGCCTGCTGCGCGAAAAAGGCGCGCAAAACGGCTGCCTGATGGCAGGTCATATCGACGAAGCGGAAGCCTTGAAGCAGGCGCGCGCTTTTCCCGGCCTGAAAGGCATGGACCTCGCCAAAGTAGTCAGCACCACCCAAGCCTATGCGTGGCATGAAGGTGAATGGGCGCTGGGCAAAGGTTACGCAAAAATCGACGACGGAAAATTCAACGTCGTCGCCTACGATTACGGCATCAAGCGCAACATTTTGCGTATGCTCGCGCAGCGCGGCTGCAATGTCACCGTGCTGCCCGCGCAAGCGAGCGCCGAAGCAGCGCTCGCACTCAAACCCGACGGCATTTTTCTTTCCAACGGCCCCGGTGATCCGGAACCCTGCGACTACGCGATTCGCGCGATCAAAATATTGGTCGATAAAGGCATTCCCACTTTCGGCATTTGTTTAGGCCACCAATTGCTCGGCCTCGCCAGCGGTGCCAAAACCGTCAAAATGAAATTTGGTCATCACGGCGCCAACCATCCGGTGCAAGATCTCGACACCGGCAAAGTCATGATCACCAGCCAGAACCACGGCTTCGCCGTCGATGCAGCCACGCTGCCCGCCAATCTGCGCGCGACGCACAAATCTTTATTCGACGGCTCGCTACAAGGCGTCGTTCGCACCGACAAACCCGCGTTCAGTTTTCAGGGGCATCCGGAAGCCAGCCCCGGCCCGCATGAAGTAGGATATTTGTTTGATCGCTTTGTGCAGATGATGGAAAAAAATAAGGCGACATAAATCATGTACGGCATTACCGATTTATGGACGTATGTGCTGGGCGTGATTTTTATCGTGCTGTTGCCGGGCCCGAATTCATTGTTTGTGTTGTCGGTGGCAGTGCAGCGCGGAGTGAAGGCAGGTTACCTCGCGGCATGTGGCATTTTTGTTGGCGACACGATTCTGATGTTTCTGTCGGCGGCGGGCGTGGCGTCGGTGTTGAAAGCGAATCCGGCATTATTTTTGGTTGTGAAATATGCCGGTGCCATTTATTTAGCGTGGATTGGTGTGCAGTTGTTGATGGGTGCGGCGAAAAATTTTCGCGCGCAAAATGGTTCAGTAGGGCCAATCGAGAAACCTAAAAAAATTGAATTAAATCAACTATTTAGAAAATCTCTCGTGATCAGCTTATTGAATCCGAAAGCGATCATGTTTTTGATTTCGTTTTTTATTCAGTTTGTCGATCCGGTTTATCCGCACCCGGCGCTGACGTTTTTGATTTTGGGCAGCATCATTCAGATCACCAGTTTTATTTATTTGAGCACGCTGATTATCGCGGGCGCAAAATTGGCCGAGACTTTCAGCCGTCGGAAAAAATTGTCGGCCAGTTTGGCGGCTACGGTCGGCGCGATGTTTATCGGCTTCGGCGCCAAGTTGGCGACGACGACGTTGGGTTAGTTGTTATTCTGAGTGAAGCGAAGAATCTGTTTTCCGCTGGTAAAACAACAGCAGATCCTTCATTCCTTTCAGGATGACAAATTAGCGGGATGTGCTGAGGCACGAAGCGAATCATTCGCGATATATGCTCCTACATCAGTAAATTAAATTGAAGCAATACAAACATCAATTGAAATAAAACATGCCAAAACGCACAGACATAAAATCCATTCTTATCATCGGCGCGGGCCCGATTGTTATCGGCCAGGCGTGCGAGTTCGATTACTCGGGCGCGCAGGCGTGCAAGGCGCTGCGCGAAGAGGGCTTTCGCGTCATCCTGGTGAACTCGAACCCGGCCACGATCATGACTGACCCCAACATGGCGGACGTGACTTATATCGAGCCGATCACCTGGCGCGTAGTGGAAAAAATTATCGCCAAAGAACGCCCCGATGCGCTGCTGCCGACTATGGGCGGGCAGACGGCGCTCAATTGCGCGCTTGATTTGGCCAAACACGGCGTGTTGGAAAAATACAATGTGCAAATGATTGGCGCGACAAAAGAAGCCATCGACAAAGCGGAAGACCGCGAAAAATTCAAACACGCGATGACCAAAATCGGTCTCGAATCGCCGCGTTCCGCCATGGCCCACAGCATGGAAGAAGCGTTACAAGTACAAGCTCAACTGGGCTTCCCCGTTATCATTCGTCCGAGTTTTACCATGGGCGGCAGTGGTGGTGGCATTGCTTACAACAAGGAAGAGTTTGAAGAAATCTGCGAGCGGGGCCTCGAAGCGTCGCCCACAAAAGAACTACTGATTGATGAATCGCTCATAGGCTGGAAAGAGTTCGAGATGGAAGTGGTGCGCGACAAAAACGATAACTGCATCATTATTTGCGCCATTGAAAATATTGATCCGATGGGCGTGCATACGGGCGACTCCATCACCGTTGCGCCCGCGCAAACGCTGACGGACAAGGAATACCAGATCATGCGCAACGCGTCGATTGCCGTGCTGCGCGAAATCGGCGTCGAGACGGGCGGCTCCAATGTGCAGTTCGGCATGGATCCGCAAACTGGCCGCATGGTGGTAATCGAAATGAATCCGCGCGTGTCGCGCTCATCGGCGTTGGCTTCGAAGGCGACGGGTTTTCCCATTGCCAAAATAGCGGCCAAGCTCGCCGTCGGCTACACCCTGGATGAATTGAAAAACGACATTACCGGCGGCGCGATGCCCGCATCGTTCGAGCCAAGCATCGATTACGTCGTCACAAAAATTCCCCGCTTCGCTTTCGAGAAATTCCCCCAGGCCGACGACCGTTTGACGACGCAAATGAAATCCGTCGGCGAAGTCATGGCCATAGGCCGCAACTTTCAAGAGTCGCTGCAAAAAGCCTTGCGCGGCCTGGAAACGGGCGTCGACGGTTTTAATTTGAAAACCGTCGATCCGGACAAAATCGGCGACGAGCTGGCGTATCCGCGCGGCGAAAGATTATGGTACGTGGCCGACGCGTTCGGCATCGGTATGACCGTGGATGAGATTTACGCTTATACCAAAATCGACAAATGGTTTTTGGTGCAAATCGAAGAATTAGTGAAGCTCGAATTGGCGATTGAAAAACGCACGCTGGATTCATTCGGCGAGGTGGAACTGCGCGCGTTGAAACGCAAGGGTTTCTCTGACCGGCGTCTCGCCCATTTGATGAAAGTGTCCGAAGGCGACGTGCGCAAGTATCGTCAAAGTTTGAATATTCGCCCCGTGTATAAGCGCGTCGATACCTGCGCCGGCGAGTTCGCGACCTCAACCGCGTATATGTATTCCAGCTATGACGAAGAGTGTGAAGCCAACCCGACCAACAATAAAAAGATCATGGTGCTGGGCGGCGGGCCGAACCGCATTGGCCAAGGCATCGAATTTGATTACTGCTGTGTGCACGCGGCCCTCGCACTGCGCGAAGACGGCTTTGAAACCATCATGGTCAACTGCAATCCCGAAACCGTTTCCACCGATTACGACACCAGCGATAGACTGTATTTCGAGCCGCTCACCCTCGAAGACGTGCTGGAAATCGTCGATAAGGAAAAACCCTGGGGCGTGATTGTGCAGTTCGGCGGGCAAACGCCGTTGAAACTGGCGCAAGGTTTAGCCAAAGCGGGCGTGCCGATCATCGGCACCACGCCAGATATGATTGACTGCGCCGAAGACCGCGCGCGCTTCCAGAAAATGTTGCAGGAATTGAATCTCAAGCAACCACCCAACCGCATCGCGCGCAACAAAGATGAAGCGATGGTGCTGGCGAAAGAAATCGGTTATCCGTTGGTGGTTAGACCGTCGAACGTACTGGGCGGCCGCGCGATGGAGATTGTACATTTTGAAAACGATCTCGAACGCTATATGACGGGCGCGATGGAAAGCGCCAAAATGTTCCCCGAGCGTTTGCCGATTTTGCTTGATCGTTTTTTGAATGATGCCATTGAAGTCGATGTAGATGCGGTGTGCGACGGCACCGACGTGCTCATCGGCGGCATCATGGAACACATCGAGCAGGCCGGCGTGCATTCGGGCGATTCGGCGTGTTCATTGCCGCCGTTCAGTTTGTCTGCGGAACTTCAAAATGAATTGCGCCGCCAAACGGTGGCGATGGCGAAAGCGCTGAACGTGGTCGGTCTGATGAATGTGCAGTTCGCCATCCAGAAAAATGTCGTGTATGTGCTGGAAGTGAACCCGCGCGCTTCGCGTACCGTGCCCTACGTGTCCAAGGCTACCGGTCTGCCGCTGGCTAAAATCGCCGCGCGCTGTATGGCAGGCAGCAGCTTGAAAAAGCAGGGCGTCAGCAAAGAAGTGATTCCGCATTATTACTCGGTGAAAGAAGCCGTGTTTCCGTTCATTAAATTTCCCGGCGTCGATACCATTCTCGGGCCGGAAATGAAATCCACCGGTGAAGTGATGGGCGTGGGCATGACCTTCGCCGAAGCGTTTGTGAAATCGCAATTGGCCGCCGGCGTACGTCTGCCGAAATCGGGTAAAGTATTTTTGTCGGTGCGCGAAGAAGATAAACCGCCGCTGATCGACATCGCGCGTAGCTTGTTGGCATTAGGCTTTTCAATTTGCGCCACAAAGGGAACCGCCGCTTATTTAAACGGGCAGGGCGTCAGCGTCAGCGCGGTGAACAAAGTCGCCGAAGGCCGGCCGCATATAGTCGATATGATCAAGAACAAAGAAATCGCCTTGATCATCAACACGGTGGACGAAGTGCGCCGCTCTATTCAGGATTCCTGGTCCATCCGCAACGCGGCGTTGCAGGGACGTGTGACTTACTATACGACCATCGCCGGTGCCCGCGCAGCCTGCGCCGGCATGCAGCATATTGAAGAATTGAATGTGTACGATGTGCAAAATTTGCACCAATCTCTGGAGAAAAATACCTGATGGCAAAAATTCCGTTAACCATTGTCGGCGCCGATTTAATGAAAGCCGAATTGCATAAACTCAAAACCGTTGAGCGGCCGAGCGTGATCACCGCGATTCAGGAAGCGCGCGCGCAAGGCGATCTGTCGGAAAACGCCGAGTACGAAGCGGCGAAAGAGCGGCAAAGTTTTATTGAAGGCCGCATCCAGGATCTTGAAGGCAAGCTCGGCAATGCGCAAATCATCAACCCTAAATTACTGGATGCCGATGGCGCGTGCGTGTTCGGTGCGACCATTGATCTGCAGGATTTGGGCAGCAAAGAAAATGTTACTTACCAAATCGTGGGTGAAGATGAAGCCGACATCAAACTCGGAAAAATTTCCATCAGCTCGCCGCTTTCACGCGCGCTGATTGGCAAATATCCCGGAGACGTCGCCGAAGTGCAGGCACCCGGCGGCGTGCGCGAGTATGAAATTATTGATGTGAAGTATGAATGAAAACATATAGCCTAGTAGGTCAGGTTGCGGCGCGGTTTTTTGCGCCGTTACCTGACGCGGAGCGTTGAGCTTCAGCGGTCTTCAACACATTGCCGGGGGTTGCCCGGCGGCAAGTCACTTTTTTGCTTCGCCAAATAAAGTAACCAAAAAAGGCGACGCCCGCCGCGCTGCTTTTTGTTTTTGGTTTTTGATGTCGCCGATTATTTGCTGAAGGCGAGGGCCGCGAGCAAAACTCGCTTTCGTCTTCATTTCAAAACTGAAACAGCGCGTGGCTCAAACATTGCTCGCGGACGGCTCCCTCGCCTTCAGCAAATAATCGTCGGCGCAGATGGGGAAGTCGGTGGCGTAATTGATATACTGAGCTTGCTCAGGACGGGTTGAATTTGTAGCGTGGGCACTGCCCACCAGAGCCCTCGATTACCTGCCTTGCGGTGGGCGGTGCCCACCCTACGAAAACTGATTGGCAAATATCCCGGAGACGTCGCCGAAGTGCAGGCACCCGGCGGAGTGCGCGAATATGAAATCATCGACATAAAATATGAATAAAATCAAATAGTTACCGAATAATAAAAAAGGCGCATGACGCGCCTTTTTTATTTCGTGACGATGCTGAAAATCACGTCGTGCGTTTGCGCCGCACGCTTAAACCGCCGTGCTTGATGGTTGAGCCCGAGCCGGTAGCGAAGCGGCGTTTTTTGTTGCCGGGGTCCGCCGCATCAAATTCTTTTTCGATTGGTTCACCGCGCGCAGCCGCATTGCGCACTGTGGCATGCACGGCTGCCGAGTCTCGCGCCGTCCATTTTTTTCCGCTGGCCGTTTTGGCGACGCTGCGCGGTCGGCGCGATGGGCTTGCTTTTGCCGTGCCGGTTTTTTTTGCGGCGATTTTTTTTGCCTCGGCGATTTTTTCCGACGGTTTGTAAATCACCAGAATTTTGCCAATGTGCTGTATCGGCGCTGCACCGATGCGCTCGCAAATGGCCTGCAAAATGGTTTCGCGGGCGTCTTTTTCGTCGCTGAAGACGCGGATTTTCATCAGCTCATGGTTGGTAAGCGCGTTTTCAATTTCTTTGATGACGGCATCGGTGAGGCCGGCGTTACCGATCATCACAATGGGTTTGAGTGCGTGGGCTTCGGCGCGAAGCGCGCGGCGTTTTTCGATGGTGATGGTGAGCATAAGGACTTTCAAAAGCATTAGTTAATCAATCTTGATTATACGGGCAAGCCAGGCTTTGTTCCCGAAAACCTTAAAGTTTCTATTATTTGTTCTGTTTGACATATTCTGTCGCGCAGAATAAAATATTATCATGATTCGATCTTTCGCCTGCCCAGACACCGAAGCGTTATTTCATAGCGTCGATGTGCGGCGCTTCAAAAATATTGAATCTGTCGCTAGACGAAAGTTACTTCAACTTGATGCTGCCGCCCGGCTTGATGATTTGAAGGTGCCGCCGGGTAATCGGCTTGAAGCATTGAAATCCAAGCGTAAAGGTCAGCACAGTATTCGCGTTAATGATCAATGGCGTGTGTGTTTTGTTTGGAAAGACGATGGCGTTTATAACGTTGAAATCGTGGATTATCACTGAGTGATGGAGAAATATAATGGCTAAAAAATTATTACCCGAAATTGTACCGGGCGAAATTCTACTCAAGGATTTTCTTGAGCCTATGGGTATTACGCCTAGCCAGCTGGCGCGAGATATTGATGTACCGCCGAGCCGTATCACCGACATTACCAAAAACGGCAGGCCGATAACTATGGACACTGCTGTGCGTCTCGGTCTTTATTTTGATATGACAACCGAGTTCTGGGTAAATTTGCAGTGTAGTTATGATCTGCGTATGGCTAAGCGCGAGCTTGAGCCTCAGCTTGCGCCGAAGATTCGTCCAGTTGTGCATCGCGCGACTTCAGCGCATTAATGAAACCCACCCGAACCAGCAAAGGCTGGATGCGTGAACATATTAACGACCCGTTCGTGCAGCGCGCCAAGCGCGAAGGCTATCGCTCCCGCGCCGCGTATAAGCTGATGGAAATTGACGCGCGCGATAAGCTGATCAAGCCCGGCATGACGATCGTCGATCTGGGGGCTACGCCCGGCGGCTGGTCGCAGGTGGCGGCCGAGCGCATGAAAGGCAATGGCCGCGTGATTGCCATTGATTTGATTGATATGGCGCCACTGCAGGGCGTCACTTTCTTACAGGCAGATTTTGCCAGCGACGATGGCCTGGCCGCGTTAAAAACTTTGCTCATGAGCAAGCCGGTGGACCTTGTACTTTCCGATATGGCCCCCAATATTAGTGGCATACCGCTGTCGGATCAGGCGCGCAGTATGGCGCTGTGCGAGCTGGCGCTTGAATTTACCATCGAGCATTTGAAACCGGGCGGTGCATTTCTGGTCAAAACGTTTCAGGGCGAAGGCTTCGATGAATATTACAAAATTTTGCTCAAGGAATTTGCCAGTATCGCCACTCGAAAGCCCGATGCCTCCCGCGACCGCAGCAACGAAGTGTATTTACTCGGCAAGGACAAGAAATAAGGCTTGTCACACGCTGTTCGGCAAGCGCCGCGTTTCGCGCTACAATAGTTCATATGCAATTTGGCGATTCACACGCAAAGAGGTAACCCATTGAATAATATAGTAAAAAATGTAGGCATCTGGCTCATCATCGGCCTAGTTCTGTTAATGGTCATCAAGCAATACGGTGCCCAGCAGACTGCATCGAACACGGTCGAATACTCGCAATTCATGGAACAGGTACGTGCCGGCCAAGTTGAAAAAGTGGCGATGGATGGCCGCTTGCTTTCGCGCACACTCAAAGTCACCACGAATGACAAACGTAATTACACCACCTACGCGCCGTTCGACCCGTGGCTGGTGAGCGATTTGCTCAAATACAATGTGCAAGTGGCCGCCCAGCCAGAAGAAGAGCGCTCGGTGTTATTTGAAATGTTGCTCAACTGGTTCCCCATGTTATTGCTGATCGGCGTCTGGGTTTTTTTCATGCGCCAGATGCAGGGCGGCGGCAAAGGCGGCGCGTTTTCGTTCGGCAAAAGCCGCGCGCGCATGCTGGATGAAAACGCCAATCCTGTCACCTTCGCCGATGTGGCGGGCGTGGAAGAAGCCAAAGAAGAAGTCTCCGAGATAGTCGATTTTCTGCGCGACCCAACGAAATTCCAAAAGCTCGGCGGACGCATTCCCCGTGGTGTGTTGATGGTCGGCAACCCCGGCACCGGTAAAACCTTGCTCGCGCGCGCCATTGCCGGCGAGGCCAAAGTGCCGTTCTTTTCCATTTCCGGTTCCGATTTTGTTGAAATGTTCGTCGGCGTTGGCGCAGCCCGTGTGCGCGACATGTTCGAGCAGGCAAAGAAGAGCGCGCCGTGCATTATTTTCATTGACGAAATCGACGCCGTAGGCCGCCAGCGCGGCGCAGGTTTGGGCGGCGGTAACGATGAGCGCGAACAAACACTGAATCAATTATTGGTAGAGATGGACGGCTTCGAAGGTTCGGTCGGCGTGATTGTTATCGCCGCAACCAACCGCCCCGATGTGCTCGACCCCGCGTTGTTGCGTCCGGGCCGATTCGATCGCCAAGTGGTGGTTCCTCTGCCCGACATCCGCGGCCGCGAGCAAATCCTCATGGTGCATATGCGCAAGGTGCCGATTTCCAGCGACGTGAAGGCCGACATCATCGCGCGCGGCACGCCAGGCATGTCTGGTGCTGATCTGGCCAACTTGGTGAACGAAGCCGCGCTGTTCGCCGCGCGCGCCAACAAGCGCCTGGTGGACATGGAAGATTTCGAGCGCGCCAAAGATAAAATTTTCATGGGCGCGGAACGCAAGTCGATGGTCATCACGCCGGAAGACAAAAAGAAAACCGCTTACCACGAGTCGGGCCACGCCATCATCGGTTCGCTGCTGCCCGGTTGCGATCCGGTGCATAAAGTCACGGTTATTCCTCGCGGACGTGCGTTAGGCGTAACGTGGTCGTTGCCGGAAATGGATCGTTTCAGCCTCTACAAAGACCAGATGCTCGCGCAGATCTGTATGTTGTTCGGTGGCCGCATCGCGGAAGAATTATTTGTCGGCAATGTTTCGACGGGTGCATCAAACGACTTCGAGCGCGCAACACAAGTAGCGCGCGACATGGTTACGCGCTATGGCATGTCCGATGCCTTGGGCCCGATGGTGTATGGTGAAAATGAAGGCGAGGTTTTTCTCGGGCGCTCGGTCACCACCCATCGCAACATGTCCGAAGCGACGCTTGAAAAAATCGACAGCGAAATCCGCCGCATTATCGACACGCAATATGCACTGGGTCGCAAATTGCTGGAAGAAAACCGCGATAAAGTGGAGCTGATGACCGCGACGCTGCTCGAATGGGAAACCATCGACGCAGAACAGATTCAGGACATCATGCAAGGCCGGCAACCGCGTCCGCCCAAACCGCCAGCCTCGACGCAGGCAAAACCGCCGGGTGATGCGCCTACCGCGCCGACGGCCACCGCCAACCCTGCGCAAGAAACGTAAATTTATTCAACCCACATTCAGGGCGACCATGTCGCCCTTTTTTATGGCTGATACATTTCTCCGCTTGAATCGTCTCGTTGGTACAAGCGTATCAACTAAAGGAACGGCAATCATTTTTAGGCTCCGTTTGCCTTGAGCTAGTCGAAGGGCGGACGGACAGCAACCGCGTAGCCAATAACATGCACCGTGAATTTATGGACAAAGTTTTAATCTGCGGTAACTATTCTCTGTCACTCACGCGCCCGCTCATCATGGGCATCGTCAACGTTACGCCCGATTCTTTTTCCGATGGCGGCAAATTTTTTTCGCGCGACCGTGCGATTGAACATGCGCTGAAATTGATCGACGAGGGTGCAGACATTCTCGACATTGGTGGCGAATCGACACGGCCCGGTTCACTGCCCGTCGCGCTGGATGAAGAATTGCAGCGCGTGATGCCCGTGATCGTTGCGTTGCGCGAAAAAAATATTCCGCTATCCATCGACACGCAAAAACCTGAAGTGATGCGCGCTGCGATCGAAGCCGGCGCAAGCATGGTGAATGATGTGAATGCATTGCGTGCCGAGGGTGCGATCGAAGTTGTTGCCAAAACCAATGTCGGCATATGTTTAATGCATATGCTCGGCATCCCCGCGACCATGCAGCAAGTTATTGATTATATTGATATTTTAAGCGACGTATCGCGCTTTCTTTCGGCGCGTGCGGCCGCGTGCGAACAGGCGGGCATTAAAAAAAATCGCATCGTGCTCGACCCGGGTTTCGGATTCGGCAAACGTACTGTTCACAATCTTGCGCTGCTGCGCGGCCTGCAAAAAATCGCGGATCTTGGTTATCCCGTGCTCGCCGGCTTATCGCGCAAATCCATTTTCGGCGAGCTCACCGGCAAGCTCACGCCCGAGCGCGTTCATGCCAGCGTCGCCGCTGCTTTGCTTGCCGCGCAAAATGGCGCGAGTATCATACGTGTTCACGATGTTGCCGCGACCAAAGACGCGCTGGCAGTATTACAAGCAGTGCAGTCGCAAAATTAATCAGGGATAAAATCATGAGCAGAAAATATTTCGGCACCGATGGCGTGCGCGGACGAGTAGGCCAGGCGCCGATAACGCCGGATTTCGTTATGCGCTTAGGCTACGCCGCAGGCAAAGTGCTAGTCGGCGCGACGCACAACGCCAAGGATAGCGCGAACCCAACCGTGCTCATCGGCAAAGACACGCGTATCTCTGGCTATATGTTGGAGTCCGCGCTCGAAGCCGGTTTCTCGGCAGCCGGCGTGTATGTATTGCTCACCGGCCCGATGCCCACGCCAGGCGTCGCTTACCTCACGCGCGCGCTGCGCCTGTCGGCGGGCGTAATGATCAGCGCGTCGCATAATCCGTATGACGACAACGGCATCAAATTTTTTTCTGCGCAAGGCACCAAGCTGCCCGATGAAGTTGAATTGCAAATCGAAGCCGAGCTCGATAACCCGATGCAAACCAAAGAATCCAAAGACCTTGGCCGCGTCCGCCGCATTGATGACGCCGTAGGGCGTTATATTGAATTTTGCAAAAGCACGTTCCCGAACGAACTCGATTTACGCGGGCTGAAGCTGGTAGTCGATTGCGCGCACGGCGCGACGTATCACATCGCGCCGCATGTGTTCCACGAACTTGGCGCGGAAGTCATCGCCATCGGCAACAAGCCGAATGGCCTCAACATCAACGACGAATGCGGTGCGACGCACACCGCGCTGATGCAAGCGGCCGTGCGCGAACACAAAGCCGATTTGGGCATCGCCCTCGATGGCGACGGCGACCGGCTGATGATGTGCGACGCCAACGGCACGCTCTACGACGGCGACCAATTGCTCTACGTCGTCGCCAAACATCGCAAACAATCCGGCCAACTCAAAGGCGGCGTGGTCGGCACGCTGATGACCAATCTCGCGCTCGAACAAGCCTTCGGCAAATTGAATATTCCCTTCGCCCGCGCCAAAGTCGGCGACCGTTATGTTAACGAAATGCTGCTGCAAAAAGGCTGGCAATACGGCGGCGAAAATTCCGGCCACATCCTCGCGCTCGACAAACACACCACCGGCGACGGCATCGTCTCCGCGCTGCAAGTGCTCACCGCGCTACGCGTCAACAAAACCTCGCTCGAAGAATATTCGCGCGAATTAAGCTTGTTTCCGCAAGTATTAGTCAACGTAAAAACCGCGCGCGGCTTCGACCACAAAGGCAATAAAGATGTTGAGCAAGCCGTAGAAAATGCGCAAAAAGAATTAGGTGACGACGGCAGAGTATTGTTACGACCGTCCGGCACCGAGCCGCTGCTGCGCGTGATGGTCGAAGGCAAATCGCGTGATGTGGTTTCGACGTTGGCGAACCGGATTGCGGAGCGGGTGAAGTTGGCTGCTGCGAAGTAGGGTGCGCTCGCGCACCAATTCCAACAACACACCATGTCTGAATACCGCAGATCCAAGGTACAAGGCGGCACCTACTTTTTCACCGTCAATACCTACTGTCGCCAAGCCTTACTCACTCAGGCGGAAGTGCGCAACGCATTGCGCCTAGGTATCAACCTCGCGAGAACAAAGCATCCTTTTATCATCGACGCCTGGGTATTACTGCCCGATCATCTTCACTGTATTTGGACCTTGCCCGAAGACGATGCCAATTTCGGCATCCGCTGGTCTTTGATTAAACGCACGGTCAGCAAACAATGCGAGCATCTCGTTCAGCTTACATCACCCAAAAGCGAATCCCGCATCAAAAGAAATGAATCAAGGTTTTGGCAGCGCCGTTTTTGGGAACACCAAATCCGCGACGAGCTTGATTATCAACGCCATGCCGATTACCTTCATTTCAATCCAGTAAAACATAAACATGTTTCACGGGTTGCCGATTGGCCGTATTCCACCTTCCATAAATATGTTGAGCGGGGAATTTATCCTTCGCATTGGGCAGGCACATCAGAGTTTGAAGCTATGGGCGAAGAGAAGGAGGTTTATGGTGAATGACGGAAAAACCAAAACCGTAGGGTGCGCTTGCGCACCAGATGCTGGAGAAGAAATCGGTTAAGACGGAACGAGAGGTGGTGCGCAAGCGCACCCTACGCTTGCTGGAGATAACCGCGCCGCCGAAGGCGGTCGCGGTTGATTGACTAGTTAGCGCTGCTGGTCAGCACATTAAAATTGGTGCGGAGGGAAGGAATCGGACCTTCCACGTTCACTCTTAGCAGGCAACACGATCTATACAAGTTTTTCTCTCATTTGGGTTGGAATTTCCACCAGGCTCCGCAGGAACGCAATTCCGCACCAAATACATGCCATAAAACTAAAAATAACGGCGTTCAAGTTTTTCATAGCTACCTCCATAGCGGTTAATACTACACCAACAACGGAGATGGACACTGCCAACCCAAACGAGACTGCAACTTGTACTTCAATATGCACCTGTGCTTCTAAGCCAGTTTGTAAGCCACAATTTTATAAAGCCTAATGAATCGCCCCGGGTTTCGCGGAGGCTATTTGGTTTAAGTTAAGCCGCCGTAGCGGCTTTCGTGGCGAGATGCCGGTAATAGTTTACCTCAGCTTCTGCCGGCGGAATGTAGCCAATTGATTCCAGCAACCGATGGTGGTTAAACCAGGACACCCATTCCAGCAAGCGTAGGGTGCGCTTGCGCACCAAATGCGTACGGAGACAACAAAGGGGAAATTTAGAGATCTGGTGCGCAAGCGCACCCTACGTTTGCTAGTGGCACTGAAGGATGATTACGTAGAACAATCCGCCTCATCCTTTATTTTAATTAGCCGTGTAGTTACTGTTTGCCCCTTCCCCCTGCGCAGAGTAGAATTGCGCCGCAGAATCGTTTTACGCATGAATAAAATATTCAATATAATCAAATACTTAATATGAGAAAAAAACTCGTCGTTGGCAATTGGAAAATGCATGGTTCGCTGGCCGAAAACCAGAAACTCTTGCACGCTGTGCTAGCCGATTTGGGTGAGGAGAAATCTGCTTCGTGCGCGGTGTGTGTACCGTTTCCGTATCTGGCGCAGGTGCAAAATTTGTTGCAAGGAACCAGCATAGCTTGGGGTGCGCAGAATATGAGCCAGCACGCCAAGGGTGCGTTCACTGGCGAAGTCTCCGCCGCCATGCTGAAGGATTTCGGTTGCAGCTATGTGATCGTCGGCCATTCGGAACGACGCGCGCTGTTTGGGGAGGATGACGCTGTCGTTGCGGCGAAATTTCAGGCGGCACTCGCAGCGAATTTGACGCCGATTTTGTGTGTGGGCGAAACCTTGGACGAGCGCCAGGCGGGTTTGACCGAACAAGTGGTGGCGCGGCAGTTGGATAAAGTACTCGAACTTGCGGGCGTTGCCGCGTTCTCAAAAGCGGTAGTGGCCTATGAACCGGTGTGGGCCATCGGTACGGGCAAAACGGCGACGCCGCAGGAGGCGCAGGCGGTGCATGAGTTTATCCGTAAGCGCATCAATACGCTGGATAAAAGCATCGCGCAAAGCCTGCCGATCCTCTACGGGGGTAGCGTAAAAGCGTCAAATGCGGCACAATTACTGTCTTTGCCGGATGTGGACGGCGGGCTGATTGGCGGGGCATCGCTGGTTGCCGATGAATTCATTGCGATCTGCCGTGCAGGCCTTACGCAGTAAAGAAATGGCGCTCGCGCAGTAACAATTTCAAGAGGTTTTGATGGAAACATTTGTCTGGGTGTTGAATGTGTTGTCCGCCTTGGGGGTAATCGGTCTGGTGCTGATTCAGCACGGCAAGGGTGCCGACATGGGCGCGGCGTTTGGCAGTGGTTCGGCAGGTAGTTTGTTCGGCTCGACGGGCGCGGCGAATTTTTTGAGCCGCACAACGGCCGCTTTGGCGGCCGTGTTTTTTGTCACCAGCCTGGGATTAACCTATTTAGGCTCGCATCAAAATAAAGTCGGCAGCGTGGAAGATTCGCAGAAAGCGACCGAGCCGGCAAAAAATAAAACGATTGAAGGCAAGCCTGCTGATCCCGCGAAAGCCGCAGAAAAGGCCGCAATGCCGCCTGCAACACCGGCCGCTGATTCCAAGGCAAAAGATATTCCGAAATAATGTATGTTTTGCTCTCTGCAAGGTCGGTTTTGCAGAGAAGCGTGACGCCGACGTGGTGAAATTGGTAGACACGCTGTCTTGAGGGGGCAGTGGCGAAAGCTGTGCGAGTTCGAGTCTCGCCGTCGGCACCAAACGCTGGTTAGAAACAAACAAGTTGAGGATCTAGGATTGAGGATTGGGTGTAACAATCTTCAATCCTAAATCTTGAATGGTGGTCGCATCATGCTGGAAAACTATTTCCCCATCCTTTTGTTCATGATCATCGGACTCGCCGTTGGCGTGGCCCCGATGGCATTAGGCAAATTCCTCGGTCCCAACCGCCCCGACAGCGCAAAACTCTCTCCTTACGAATGTGGCTTCGAAGCGTTTGAAGACGCGCGCATGAAGTTCGACGTGCGTTATTACCTCGTGGCCATTTTGTTTATCTTGTTCGATCTCGAAATTGCGTTCCTGTTTCCGTGGGCCGTCGTGCTCAAGGAAATCGGCTGGTTCGGATTTCTGGCGATGATGGTTTTTCTGTCGATTCTTGTCGTAGGTTTTATCTACGAGTGGATGAAGGGTGCCCTTGATTGGGAATGATTAGGTTAATGAAACCATGAGCATCGAAGGCGTTCTCGAAAAAGGTTTTGTCACCACCAGCATTGATATGCTGATCAACAGCGCACGCACGAGCTCCATGTGGCCGATGACGTTTGGCCTTGCTTGCTGCGCGGTGGAGATGATGCACGCGGGCGCGTCGCGCTACGACCTCGACCGTTTCGGCATCGTGTTCCGCCCCAGCCCGCGTCAGTCGGACGTGATGATTGTCGCCGGCACGCTGTGTAATAAAATGGCGCCCGCGCTGCGCAAAGTGTATGACCAGATGGCCGAGCCGCGCTGGGTGATCTCCATGGGTTCTTGCGCCAATGGCGGCGGTTACTATCATTATTCTTATTCCGTCGTGCGCGGCTGCGACCGCATCGTGCCTGTGGATGTGTATGTGCCTGGCTGCCCGCCCACGGCGGAAGCGTTGCTCTACGGCATCATTCAGTTGCAAAACAAAATCAAACGCACCAACACGATTGCGCGGTCCTGATCCATGGGCATTTCCCTCGAACAACTCAATGCAAAAATCGCCGAGGTGCTGGGTGACAATATCACTGCTTCTGCATTGCGCCTCGACGAACTGACGCTCACAATTAAGCCACAAAATTTTATCGCCAGCGCAACGGCCTTGCGCGATCACGCCGATTTGCAATTCAGCGAGTTGATTGATTTGTGCGGCATGGATTATTCCGGCTACGGCGACGGCGCGTGGGACGGCGCGCGCTTTTGCGTTGTGTATCACTTGCTTTCGATCAAAAACAATTTCCGTGTGCGCTTGAAAGTGTTTGCGGCGGAAGACGACTTTCCTGTCGTCGATTCCGTCACCGGCGTATGGGCAGGTGCCAACTGGTACGAGCGCGAGGCGTTCGATTTGTACGGTATCGTGTTCCAGGGCCACAATGATTTACGTCGCATTCTCACGGACTACGGTTTTGTCGGCCATCCGTTCCGCAAAGATTTCCCTATTTCCGGCAACGTCGAAATGCGATACGACCCGGACCAGCAACGCGTCATCTACCAACCCGTCACTATCGAGCCGCGCGAAATCGTGCCACGCGTAATCCGCGAAGAACATTACGGCGAGGCAAAAAAATAATGGCCGAAATTCGTAACTACACGATGAACTTCGGTCCGCAACACCCGGCTGCTCACGGCGTGTTGCGCCTTGTTTTGGAGCTCGACGGTGAAGTGATTCAGCGCGCCGACCCGCACATCGGCCTTCTCCACAGGGCTACAGAAAAATTAGCAGAAACAAGGACTTACATACAGTCCGTGCCGTACATGGATCGCCTCGATTACGTGTCGATGATGTGTAACGAACACGCGTATGTGATGGCGATTGAAAAGCTGTTGCAGATTCATGTGCCGGTGCGCGCGCAATACATCCGCGTGATGTTTGATGAAATCACGCGCGTGCTGAATCATTTGTTGTGGCTTGGCGCACATGCGCTAGACGTCGGCGCGATGACGGTTTTTCTTTACGCGTTCCGTGAACGCGAAGATTTAATGGACTGCTACGAAGCCGTTTCTGGCGCGCGTTTGCATGCGGCCTATTATCGCCCCGGCGGCGTGTATCGCGATCTGCCCGACCATATGCCGCAGTATGAAACTTCACGTATCAAAAATGCGGCGGAGATTAAAAAACTCAACGAAAACCGCCAAGGTTCGTTGCTCGATTTCATTGAAGATTTTACTCAGCGCTTTCCCCGCTATGTCGATGAATACGAAACTCTGCTCACAGACAATCGCATCTGGAAGCAACGCACAGTCGGCATCGGCGTCGTCACCCCCGAACGCGCGCAATCGCTGGGCTTCACCGGCCCCATGTTGCGCGGCTCAGGCATCGAATGGGATTTGCGCAAAAAGCAGCCCTACGAAGTGTATGACCAGATGCAGTTCGACATTCCCGTCGGCGTGAATGGCGATTGCTACGACCGATATCTGGTGCGTATCGAAGAAATGCGCCAGTCCAATCGCATCATCAAGCAATGCATCGATTGGCTGCGCAAAAATCCTGGCCCGGTGATTATCGACAACCACAAAATCGCGCCGCCCAATCGCGAAAGCATGAAACAAAACATGGAAGAGTTAATCCATCATTTCAAACTCTTCACCGAAGGTTTCCACGTGCCGCCGGGTGAAGCCTATGCGGCGGTCGAACATCCGAAGGGCGAGTTCGGCATTTATCTCGTGTCCGACGGCGCGAACAAACCGTACCGATTGAAAATCCGCGCGCCGGGTTTTCCCCATCTCGCCGCGCTGGACGAAATGTCGCGCGGCCATATGATTGCCGACGTGGTCGCCATCATCGGCACGCAGGATCTTGTGTTTGGGGAGATTGACCGATGAGTGTCATTGCTTCCAAAGTCATCAATATTGATGCGTTGAAACTCGAATCTTTTTCGCAGGGCGACCAATTCGCTTGTGCTGCGGTGCGCATCGGGCCCGTGCTGGGCGCTAAGGATCTCGGCTATTCTTACGACGTAGTACAGCCGGGAAAATCTTCTTGCCCGTTTCACAGCCACCGCGCCGAAGAAGAAATGTTTTTTATTGTTAAAGGTAGCGGCACATTGCGTTACGGCAACGAGGCGCGCAAAGTCCGCGCCGGCGATTTCATCTGCTGCCCCACTGGCGGGCCCGAGACGGCGCACCAGATCATCAATGATTCTAAAGAAGAACTCACTTACATTTCCGTCAGTACCATGATGCCCGCCGAGGTGTGCGAATACCCAGACTCGGGAAAAATTGGCGCCTTTGGCGGAGACGTGCGCCATATGACACGCCGTGCTGACAACGTTGACTATTGGTTGGGTGAAATATGATGTTGTCTGCCGACGCACTGAAAAAAATCGACCGCGAGTTGACTAAATATCCCGCCGACCAAAAACAATCGGCGGTGATGTCAGCGCTCGCGATTGCGCAGGATGAACATGGCTGGTTGCCCAATGAATTGATGGACGAAGTCGCGCAATATCTCGGCATGGCGCCCGTCGCCGTGTATGAAGTCGCCACGTTCTACAATATGTACAACGTCAAGCCGATGGGCAAATACAAGGTGACCATTTGCACCAATTTGCCTTGCGCACTCTCTGGCGCGAACGAAGCGGCGGATCATCTTAAACACAAACTTGGCATCGGCTTCAACGAAACCACCGCCGACGGACGGTTCACCCTGAAAGAAGGCGAATGTATGGGCGCCTGCGGCGACGCGCCCGTGCTGCTGGTTAACAACAAGCGCATGTGCAGCTTCATGTCGATGGAAAAACTCGACGCGCTGGTGACGGAATTGAAAGGTTGATGATGCTCGATTACGGACCCGATGCAGTCATCATGGCCGGCCTTGACGGCAACAATTGGCATTGTGACGATTACATCAAACGTGGCGGTTACGACGCGCTGAAAAAAATCCTCGCCAACAAAATTACGCCGGAAGAAGTCATCGCCGAAGTGAAAAAATCTTCGCTTCGTGGTCGCGGCGGCGCGGGCTTTCCCACCGGGTTGAAGTGGAGCTTCATGCCGCGCGCATTTCCCGGCAACAAATACCTGGTGTGCAATTCCGACGAAGGCGAGCCGGGCACCTTCAAAGACCGCGACATCATCCGCTACAACCCACATGCGCTGATCGAAGGAATGGCGATTGCCGCCTACGCGATGGGCACGCAGGTGGGTTACAACTATATCCACGGCGAAATCTGGGCTGATTACGAACGCTTCGAATTGGCGCTGGAAGAAGCGCGCAAAGCAGGTTTTTTGGGCGACAATATTCTCGGCTCCGATTTCAGTTTCCAGCTACACGCGCACCACGGTTACGGCGCATATATCTGCGGCGAAGAAACCGCCTTGCTCGAATCGCTCGAAGGCAAAAAAGGTCAGCCGCGCTTTAAACCGCCGTTTCCCGCCAGCTTCGGCGTGTATGGCAAACCGACCACGATCAACAATACCGAAACCTTCGCGGCTGTACCGTTCATCATGCGCAATGGTGGCGATTGGTTTTTGAATCTGGGCAAGCCAAACAATGGCGGCACAAAAATATTTTCTGTTAGTGGTCATGTGAATAGGCCGGGCAACTACGAAGTAAAAATGGGTACGCCGTTCGCCAAATTATTGGAAATGGCTGGCGGTATGCGCGGCGGCAAAAAACTCAAAGGCGTAATTCCCGGCGGCTCATCGATGCCGATTTTAACCGGCGAAGTCATGATGAATACCGATATGGATTACGATTCCATCTCCAAGGCCGGCTCGATGCTCGGCTCTGGCGCGGTTATCGTGATGGACGAAGACACCTGCATGGTAAAAGCCGCCGAGCGCCTGGCGTATTTTTATTTCGAGGAATCCTGCGGTCAATGCACACCGTGCCGCGAAGGTACCGGTTGGTTGTATCGCGTGATTCAACGCATCGAAAACGGACAAGGCCGCAAGGAAGACCTCGATTTGTTGCTCAATCTCGCCGACAACATCCAGGGTCGCACGATTTGCGCACTCGGTGACGCAGCGGCGATGCCGGTGCGCGCGTTTATCAAAACCTATCGCGCGGAATTTGAACATCACATCGAGCACAAGTGCTGCCTGGTTGGGCCAGGCGCAAAGCATAAAATGGAAAAGGCAGCATAAATTATGGGACTTACGCGAGCAAAGCTAATTGTCTCCAATCCGCGCGAATCCAATCGTGAGCCTATGCAAATCGATGCACTAGTGGATACGGGCGCTTTGCATTTGTGTATTCCAGAGCACGTTTCCCTTCAGCTTGGATTGGTCGAACTGGAGAAGCGTGAAGTCACCTTGGCTGATGGTAAAAAACAATTGTGCTCATATTGTGGCCCTGTGTTGATTGAATTTAATGGTCGTCATTGTTTCACTGGCGCATTGATTTTAGGCGACGAAGTGTTGCTGGGCGCTATTCCCTTGGAAGATATGGATCTGGTTATTCACCCTGCAACACGTACACTCATGGCAAACCCTGCCAGCCCAAACATACCCTCCGCTACGGCGAAGGGTGTTCGGCGTAACGGAAAATGATGTCATGTTGAAAATAGAAATCGACGGCAAGCAGACCGAAGTTGAAAACGGCAAAACCGTAATGGAAGCCGCGAATAATCTCGGCATTTTCATTCCGCATTTTTGCTATCACAAGAAATTATCCATCGCGGCGAATTGCCGCATGTGTCTGGTGCAAGTGGAAAAAGCGCCGAAGCCATTGCCCGCCTGCGCGACGCCAGTGACTGATGGAATGAAAGTGCAAACCCATTCCGATTACGCAGTGAACGCGCAAAAGGGTGTGATGGAATTTTTGCTCATTAACCATCCGCTCGATTGCCCAATCTGTGATCAGGGCGGTGAATGCCAGTTGCAGGATCTGGCCGTCGGCTACGGCAGTTCCGCTTCGCGCTATGAGGAAGAAAAGCGCGTCGTGTTCAACAAAAATCTGGGCTCGCTGATTTCCACCGACATGACCCGCTGCATCCATTGCACCCGCTGCGTGCGCTTCGGCCAGGAGATCGCCGGTGTAATGGAACTCGGCATGGCCGGTCGCGGCGAGCATTCAGAAATTTTGTCTTTCGTCGGCAAGACCGTCGATTCCGAGTTGTCCGGCAACATGATCGACCTGTGCCCCGTCGGCGCGCTCACGTCGAAACCGTTCCGCTATTCCGCTCGCACCTGGGAATTATCACGGCGCAAATCCGTCTCGCCCCATTGCAGCCTCGGTTCCAATCTGGCCGTGCAAGTGAAGCAGGATCGCGTCATGCGCGTGCTGCCGCTAGAGAACGATGCCATCAACGAATGCTGGCTGTCGGACAAGGATCGTTTCGCTTATGAAGGGCTGAATTCTGAAGAGCGTTTGCAAAAGCCAATGTTGAAGCAAGATGGCAAATGGCTCGAAGTGGAATGGCAACAGGCGCTGGAATATGTGGCCAACGGTTTGAAACAAATCGCCGCCGAACACGGCGCAGATTCCATTGGCGCGCTGGCGACGCCACATCAGACTTTGGAAGAATTGTATTTGCTGCAAAAACTCATGCGCGGCATCGGTAGCAACAATGTAGATCACCGTTTGCGCCAAAGCGATTTTGCCCTCGATGGCAAACTGCAAGGCGCGCCGTGGCTGGGCATGAACATCGCCGATTTGTCCGCGCTGAAATCCGTGTTGGTGATTGGCAGCACGTTGCGCAAAGATCATCCGCTGATTGCCAACCGTTTCCGCCAGGCGGCCAAGCGCGGCTTGCAGGTCAACATCGTGAATCCGATGGACGACGATTTGCTGATGAAAGTCGCCAATAAAGTCATCGTCGCGCCGAACGACATGGCAGCCGTGCTGGCGCAAATTTTGAAAGCCGTGGCCGAAGTTAAACAAGTAGCGGTGCCTGCTATCGCGGCACATGTGACCGTAAGCGATGCGGCAAAAAATATCGCCGCCAGCCTCACGTCGAAAGAAAATCCTGCCGTGTTGCTCGGCAATCTGGCGCAACATCATCCAAACTATTCGTCGCTTTATGCATTGGCGCAACAGATCAGCGACATCAGCGGTGCGAAATTCGGTGTGCTGGGCGAAGCGGCCAACAGCGTCGGTGCGTATATTGCACAAGCCGTGCCGAGCGGCAACGGTTTGAATGTAGCCGACATGTTTGCCAAACCGCGCAAGGCCTATGTGTTGCTCGGCGTCGAAGCGGAGCTCGATACTTACCATCCGGTGCAAGCCATCGCTGCGCTGAAATCCGCCGACATGGTGGTCGCCATGAGCGCGTACAAACATGCGGCGCTGGACTACGCCGATGTGTTGTTACCCATTTCACCATTCACCGAAACCGCCGGCACCTTTGTGAATACTGAAGGTCGCGCGCAAAGTTTTAATGGCGTCGTAAAACCTTTGGGCGATACGCGTCCCGCGTGGAAGGTTTTGCGTGTATTAGGTAACTTATTGAATATAAACAGTTTTTTGTTCGACAACGTCGAGGCGGTGCGTGCTGCCATTGCTGCAAATCTCGATACGCAAATCAAAGCGTCGCTGAATAATCGCGCTGACAATGTGACCGCACAACTCGCGGCTTCAACAAATAACATTCAGCGCATTGGCGAAGTGCCGATCTATTTCACCGATGCGATTACGCGTCGCGCGCCGTCCTTGCAAAAAACGGCGGACGCAAAAAAATCGCAGGTCGCTTTTATCGCCGCCAATGTGTTCGACCAGCTTGGCCTGACAGATCATTCCGAAGTGCGTGTGAAGCAGGGCGATGCCGCCATCGTGTTGAAAGCTAAACGCGATGCCGGTCTGGCCGACAACTGCATTCGTGTCGCGGCGGGTGTCGCAAACACCGGCATGCTTGGCGCGATGTTCGGTGATGTGAGCATTGAAAAAGTCAGCGCAGAGCGGGCGGCATGAACGACCTCGCGCTCAATCTGCTTAACGGTATTTTCGGCGGCACCTTCGGACCGCATATCCTTACGTTGATAAAAATCGCGCTGCTGATTGTCGCGCTGATGTTGAGCTTCGCTTACACGACTTATTTTGAACGCAAAATCATCGGCTGGATGCAAGTGCGCATCGGCCCGAATCGCGTCGGGCCGTTAGGTTTGTTGCAGCCCATCGCCGACGGCATCAAGCTGATGTTCAAAGAGCTGCTGATTCCCGCCGGCGCAAATAAATTCCTGTTCATTCTTGCGCCACTGATTTCTGTGTCCATGGCGATTGTCGCGTGGGCGGTGGTGCCGTTTTCGCCCGAAGCGGTGTTCGCCAATATCGATGCAGGATTGTTGTTTATTCTCGCGGCCACGTCGATGGGCGTGTACGGCATCCTGCTGGCCGGCTGGGCGTCCAATTCCAAATATGCTTTTATTGGCGCCATGCGTTCGGCGGCGCAAATTGTGTCCTACGAAATCGCCATGGGCTTCGCGCTGGTGACGGTGTTGATGGCGGGGCAGAGTTTGAACTTGGCGCAAATCGTCGGCCGGCAAGCGGGCGATCTCGGTTTCATCAACTGGTTTTTTATTCCGCTGTTCCCCATGTTCATCGTCTATTTTATTTCCGGCGTGGCGGAAACCAACCGTGCGCCGTTTGATGTGGCCGAAGGTGAGTCGGAAATCGTCGCGGGCTTTCATGTCGAATATTCCTCCATGGCTTTCGCGGTATTTTTTATCGCCGAATACGTCAACATGATTCTGGTGGCGGCGCTCGCCAGCCTGATGTTCCTCGGCGGCTGGCTGTCCCCCTTTGGTTTCGGTTTTCTGAAAAATATTCCCGTGCTGGGTTTGCTTGCCGCGCCCGGCCTGCATTGGTTGGTGTTCAAGATTTGCGCCATGCTGTTTATGTTCATCTGGTTCCGCGCCACCTTCCCCCGTTACCGTTATGACCAGTTGATGCGCCTCGGCTGGAAAGTATTTATTCCGCTCACGCTGGTGTGGCTGGTCGTGGTCGGATTGATGATGATGCAGCCGATCAATAGTGTGTTTCCATTCAGTATCTGGTTTGGCAAGTAGGATATTAAAGATGATGAGTCGCGCGAAAGATTTTGTAAGCAGCCTGATGTTGGGCGAACTGGTGAAAGGCATGCGCCTCACCGGCAAGCACATGTTTGCGCGCAAAATCACCGTGCAGTTTCCCGAAGAGAAAACGCCGCAATCGGGACGCTTCCGCGGCCTGCATGCGTTGCGCCGTTATCCCAATGGCGAAGAGCGCTGCATCGCGTGCAAACTGTGCGAAGCCGTGTGCCCCGCATTGGCCATCACGATTGAATCGGAGCAGCGCGACGACGGCACCCGCCGCACCACACGCTACGACATTGACCTGACCAAATGTATTTTCTGCGGCTTCTGCGAAGAATCCTGCCCCGTCGATTCCATTGTTGAAACGCGCATCCTCGAATACCACGGCGAAAAACGCGGCGACCTGACCTACACCAAACCCATGTTGCTGGCGATTGGCGACAAGTACGAAGCGCAAATTGCCAAAGACCGGGAAGCGGATGCGGTGTACCGATGAAAACCTTTTCACCACAGAGGCACAGAGACACAGAGAAAGACTTTGAATATTTTTTTCTTGTTTTGCTTTTCTCTGTGACTCTGTGACTCTGTGCCTCTGTGGTGAAGATTTAGAACTTAGCTCTGTGCCTCTGTGGTAAAGATTTTGAACTTATGACAATCAACTTACCGCAAATTCTTTTTTACGCTTTCGCCGCCATTCTGGTGTTTGCCGCGCTGCGCGTGATTACCGCGCGCAATCCCGTGCACGCGGCGATGTTTCTGGTGCTGGCATTTTTTACCGCATCGGCGTTGTGGCTGTTGCTGCAGGCGGAATTCCTCGCCATCGTGCTGGTGCTCGTGTACGTTGGCGCGGTGATGGTGCTGTTCCTGTTTGTTGTGATGATGCTCGACATTGATATTGAAGAATTGCGTAAAGGCTTTTTGAGTTACCTGCCCATGGGCATTCTGGTGGGCGGCCTGATGGCGTTCGAAATGGGCGCGGTGCTGTGGAGTAAAGCGCTGCTGGAAAAAACCGCGCCCGTCGCGCGCGCTGCCGATTACAGCAATACCAAAGAACTGGGCCGACTGATTTACACCGATTATGTGTATCCATTCGAGTTGGCGTCGGTGATTTTGCTGGTGGCGATTGTCGCCGCCATCGCGCTCACCTTGCGCAGGCGCAAAAATACCAAATATCAGGATCCGGCCAAGCAGATCAACATCCAGCGCAAAGACCGCGTGCGCTTAGTGAGCATGGCGGCGGAAGCGAAGCCGGTGTCGAAGACGCCGGCCGAAGCTGCGACAACAACGGAAAGCAAGCCGCAATAAAAATTTTTTTCGCGTGAAGATTTTTTTTCACGTTTAAGGGAGTTCCAATTGGTCACACTGTCCCATTACCTCGTGCTCGGCGCAATCTTGTTCGCCATTAGCATCGTCGGGATATTTCTCAACCGCAAGAACATGATCGTGTTGCTCATGGCGATTGAGTTGATGCTGCTCGCCGTGAACATGAACTTCATCGCCTTCGCGCAATACAGCGGCGACACGGCGGGGCAGATATTTGTTTTTTTTATTCTCACTGTGGCGGCGGCAGAGTCGGCGATTGGCCTCGCGATACTTGTCGTGTTGTTCCGCAATTTGAAAACCATCAACGTGGATGATCTGGATAGTTTATGCGGCTAAAATATTGAATATAATCAAATACTTATGATATCCATGCAACAACTCTATTTATTGGTTCCCCTTGCACCGCTGGCGGGCGCGCTGCTCGCCGGTTTGCTCGGCTGGAAATTCGGCCGTGCGTTTGCGCACTGGGTGACTATCATTGGTGTCGCGATTTCTTTTATCGCGTCGCTAGTTATTTTTCAAGACGTGCTCGCTGGCCATCACTTCAACGGCAACCTGTACCAATGGACGGCGCTTGGCGACAGCATGGCACCGTGGCATATCGGTTTTCTGATCGACAAGCTCACCGTCACCATGATGCTGGTGGTGACATCCGTTTCGTTAATGGTGCATATCTACACCATCGGCTACATGGCCGATGACGATGGTTACCAACGTTTCTTCTCGTACATATCGATGTTCACGTTCTCCATGTTGATGTTGGTGATGTCGAACAACTTCCTGCAATTGTTTTTCGGTTGGGAAGCGGTGGGTCTTGTTTCATATTTGCTGATTGGTTTCTGGTTCAAGCGCCCTACGGCAATTTACGCCAACCTCAAAGCATTTCTGGTAAACCGCGTTGGCGACTTCGGTTTTCTGCTTGGCATCGGCCTGATTCTTTACGCCTTCGGCACGCTGGATTATGCAACCGTATTCAACCGCGCGGCGCAATACGCGGGCGAGACGGCACCGATACCCGGCGCGCATTGGAATCTCATCACCGCCATATGTATCGGATTGTTCATCGGCGCCATGGGCAAGTCGGCGCAGTTTCCGTTGCATGTATGGTTGCCCGATTCGATGGAAGGCCCCACGCCCATCTCCGCGCTGATTCACGCGGCAACGATGGTGACGGCGGGCATCTTCATGGTGGCGCGCTGCTCGCCGTTGTTTGAGTTGTCCGAAACTGCATTGTCATTTGTCATAATCATCGGCGCCATCACGGCCCTGTTCATGGGTTTTCTCGGTGTGGTGCAAAACGACATCAAGCGCGTCGTGGCTTATTCCACATTATCGCAACTCGGTTACATGACCGTCGCTCTCGGCGCGTCCGCCTATTCCGCCGCGATCTTCCATTTGATGACCCACGCGTTTTTCAAGGCGCTGCTCTTCCTCGCTGCCGGCTCGGTCATCATCGGCATGCATCACGAACAGGACATGCGCAAAATGGGCGGCCTGCGCAAATACATGCCGATCACCTGGATTACTTCACTCATCGGTTCGTTGGCATTGATCGGCGTGCCGGGCCTGTCGGGTTTTTATTCCAAAGACAGCATCATTGAGGCCGTGCATTCCTCGCATATCTACGGCGCAAAGTTCGCTTACTTCGCCGTCATCGCTGGCGTGTTTGTCACCGCGTTTTATTCGTTCCGCATGTATTTCATGGTGTTTCACGGCAAGCCGCGCTTTGATACCCACGTCGATGCGCACGCTCATAATGAACATGCGCATGATGAACACGCCCACGACGCTCATCACGGCGGCGTGCCGCACGAATCACCTTGGGTGGTGTGGCTGCCGCTGGCGCTGTTGGCGATTCCGTCTGCCATCATCGGTGCGCTGACCATCAAACCTTTATTGTTCGGCGATTTTTTTGGTAGCGCCATCACCGTGTTGCCGAGGCATGAAACATTACAAGAAATGGCAGCGGGCTTTCACGGGCCGGGTGATATGGCGATGCACGGCGTGATTCATTTGCCGTTTGAGTTGGCGGCGTTGGGTGTGTTCTGCGCATGGTGGTTCTATTTGAAGCAGCCATCAATTCCGGCGTGGTTCAAAAAAACCTTCAGCCCGATCTACACCTTGCTAGACAACAAATATTATTTCGACCGCATGAACGATTTCGTTTTTGCCAACGGCGCGCGCAAATTGGGCAGCGCTTTGTGGCGCTTTGGCGACGTGACAGTCATCGACGGTATCATGGTAAACGGCACCGCCAAACTGATCGGCTGGTTTTCCACCGTCACGCGCCGTGCGCAGACGGGTTACATTTATCACTATGCCTTTGTCATGATCATCGGCGTGGCAGCATTGTTGTGGCTGAAAAAAGCTTAACTGTATTTATTAAAGAAAAAATATGTCCGGTCTTCCGTTACTGAGTTTATCGATCTGGCTGCCAATTTTGGCGGGCCTGCTGGTGCTCGCCACTGGCTCTGACCGCAATGCGCCGCTGGCGCGCAAGCTGGCCCTCGTGGGCGCGCTGATCGGTTTTCTGATTACCATACCGCTATATACCAGCTTTAACCCGGCCACGAGCGCCATGCAGTTCAGCGAAATGAAACCGTGGATTGCGCGCTTCAACATCAACTATCACCTCGGCATTGACGGTATTTCACTTTGGTTTATTTTGCTCAACAGCTTCACCACCCTGCTGGTTGTCATCGCCGCCTGGGAAGTGATTGAAGAAAAAGTCGCGCAGTATCTCGCCGCGTTTCTCATCATGTCCGGCCTCATCAACGGCACCTTCGCCGCGCTGGATGCGATGCTGTTTTATGTGTTCTTCGAAGCGATGCTGATTCCGATGTTTCTCATCATCGGCGTGTGGGGCGGGCCCAATCGCGTGTATGCAGCGGTGAAATTTTTTCTCTATACGCTGCTCGGCTCGTTGTTGATGCTGGCTGCGTTTATTTATCTATATTTTCAGAGCAATGGCAGTTTCGAGATTCTCGATTACTACAAATTGCCCATCGCTGTTAGCGCGCAAGTATTTGTTTTTATTGCATTTTTTATGTCCTTCGCGGTCAAAGTCCCGATGTGGCCCGTGCACACCTGGCTGCCCGACGCCCACGTTGAAGCGCCCACTGGCGGCTCGGTGGTGTTGGCGGCCATCACATTAAAAATCGGCGGATACGGTTTCCTGCGCTTCATCATGCCCATCGCGCCTGACGCCAGCCGCTTGCTCGCGCCCTACGTGATCGCGCTGTCGTTGATTGCCGTGGTATATATCGGCCTCGTGGCGCTGGTGCAAAAGGACATGAAAAAACTCGTTGCCTACTCGTCGATTTCACACATGGGTTTTGTCACGCTGGGTTTCTTTTTATTCAACTCGCTCGGCATTGAAGGCGCGCTGGTGCAAATGATTTCTCATGGCTTCATTTCCGCCGCCATGTTCCTCTGCATTGGCGTGTTGTACGACCGTGTTCACTCGCGCGAAATTTCCGCTTACGGCGGCGTGGCCAATACCATGCCCATCTTCGCCGCGTTCATGGTGCTGTTCGCCATGGCTAACTCCGGCTTGCCCGGCACCAGCGGTTTCATTGGTGAATTCATGGTCATTCTCGCCGCCGTGAAAGTGAATTTCTGGTTTGCCGTGCTCGCGGCGACGACATTGATCTTCGGCGCGGCTTACACGCTGTGGATGGTGAAGCGCGTAATTTTTGGCGACGTAGCCAATAGCCACGTGGCGGAATTGAAAGACATCAACAAGCGCGAATTTGTTTTTCTCGCACTGCTCGCCATGGCCGTGCTTAGTATGGGCATTTATCCGAAGCCCTATACCGATGCCATGCATACGACCGTAAATGATTTGACGCGCCATGTAGCGAAAGTCAAAGACCCTGCATTGCTCAAAACCAGACGCTGAAAATTATGAATTTTGTCATGCCCAATTTGATGCCTGCGCTGCCGGAAATTTTCCTGCTGATCATGGTATCGGTTATTTTAATTGCCGATTTATTCATCAGCAACCGCAACCGTCTGTGGATCTATAACCTCAGCCAATTGGCCCTGGCCGGCTGCGCCGCGATCACGGCTTACCACTTCTCGCCCGATTCCGTCACCACTTTCAATGGCATGTTTGTCGATGACCGTCTTTCGGACGTGCTGAAAATCATGGTGTATATCAGCGTGGCCGTGGTGCTGATTTATTCACGCGAATACATCGCCCTGCGCGGCATGTTCCGTGGCGAGTTTTATGCACTGATATTGTTTGCCACGCTCGGCATGATGGTGATGATTTCCGCTAATCATTTTCTCACGCTATATCTGGGCCTCGAATTGCTGGCGCTCAGTTTGTATGCGCTGGTGGCTTTGCAGCGCGACTCGGCGCAAGCCACCGAAGCGGCGATGAAATATTTTATTCTCGGCGCCTTGGCGTCGGGCATGTTGTTGTACGGCATGTCGATGTTATACGGCGCGACCGGTTCGCTTGATCTGGTAAAAGTTTCTGCCGCCATTCAAAGCGGCACGGCGAACAAGAGCCTGCTCGTATTCGGTTTGGTGTTCGTGATCGCGGGCATCGCGTTCAAACTCGGCGCCGTGCCGTTCCATATGTGGGTGCCCGACGTTTACGAAGGCGCGCCGACGGCCGTCACGCTGTTCATCGGCTCCGCGCCGAAACTCGCGGCATTTGGTTTCATCATGCGCCTGTTATCCACGGGCTTGCAGGGCCTAGTCGCCGACTGGTCGGGCATGCTGGTCATACTCGCCGTATTGTCGATGGCCATCGGCAATATCACCGCCATCGCGCAAACCAATTTGAAACGCATGCTCGCGTACTCGGCCATCTCCCACATGGGCTTCATGCTGCTGGGTGTGTTGGCGGGCGGCGCAAACGGTTACAGCTCATCGATGTTTTACGTTATCGCTTATGTGCTGATGTCGCTCGGTGGCTTCGGCATGATCATGCTGCTGTCGCGCGCCGGTTTTGAAGCGGAAGAGCTGGATGACTTCAAAGGGCTCAACCAACGTTCGCCATGGTTCGCAGCGGTAATGTTGTTCCTCATGTTTTCCATGGCCGGCATTCCGTTTTTCATCGGCTTCTGGGCCAAGCTCGCCGTGTTGCAAGCCGCATGGCAAGCGGGCTACGGCTGGCTGGTTGTGGTGGCCGTCATGCTATCGCTTGTTGGAGCCTACTATTATTTACGCGTGGTCAAACTCATGTACATGGATGCGCCCACCGACACGACCCCGCTCACACCGCAAGCCGATATGCGCATCGCCATGAGCCTGAACGGGTTACTGGTCGCTGTGTTGGGCTTGATGCCCGGCCCGCTGATGAGCCTGTGCCAGATGTCGATCCAGCAATCCCTCAAGCTCTAGCTGCCGCTTGCCGTGAACCAGAACGCGCTGATCATATTATTGATAGCATTGGTCTCGGCGAACCTGCCGTTTTTTACTGAACGCCTGTTCTTATTTATACACTTGAAAACACCGGCCAAGCCGCTCGCGTGGCGCCTGGTCGAATGGCTGCTGATGTATTTCGTCGTCGGCTTCGCCGCCTATCTGCTCGAAAGCAAATTGGGTGCACCCCATGCGCAACGCTGGGAATTTTATGCTGCCACGTTTGCTTTGTTCCTCGTGTTCGCCTATCCCGGTTTCGTCTATCGCTATCTGTGGCGCAGAAGAAACCCGTAAACTCCCGCCCATGACCAGCCCCACTGACAAACCATATTTCTCTGGCGAAGATTTAGCCGAACATACGCTTACCTCCGACGACCGCTACAAAGGCCGCTTGCTGCACGTCAAAGAAGACCGCGTGCGCCTGCCCGATGGCAGCGAAGCCAAACGTGAATACATCGTCCACCCCGGTGCCGTCGCCGTCATCGCCGTACTCGACGACGGTACCATCGTCATGGAGCGCCAATACCGCTACCCGCTTCATCAGGATTTTATTGAAATCCCCGCTGGCAAAATCGATGAAGGCGAAAGCGACCTTATCACTGCACAAAGGGAATTACTCGAAGAAACCGGCTACGTCGCCACCCGCTGGCGTCATTTAATTACAACGCATCCCTGCATAGGCTACTCCAACGAACGCATCGAATTTTTTCTCGCCGAAGGGCTGACGCTGCGCCAACATCAGCGTGAGCAGGGAGAGTTTCTCGACGTATTCGCCATGCCGCTGGAAACTGCGCTGGAATGGATTCGTAACGGAAAAATCACCGACACTAAAACTATTACCGGCTTGTTGTGGTACGAACGGTTTATTCGCAACGTCTGAAATGCGTCAATGTACTTTAATCGGAAATAGACTTTGGGTAACCGCTAGGTTGTGCGCAGAATAGCCCGATGGAAGTGAATAAATATGACGCTGAAAAAGAAGCGAGCCTAGCCCTGAGGTTTCTTCCGATTTGTAAATGGAGATCTGGCAATGATTAAATTTGGTAATTAGGGCGAAACGTAACCAAAATAGAGTTTCAGGAACTGCTTAAAAACGTTCTCGCCCCGATGATTATAGCGGTACTCAATTTCCTTCAA
>JAYTVC010000013.1:0-29825 GCA_043744215.1 Pseudomonadota bacterium | reverse complement strand
CAATCTGGGTTATCGCTACGGTTTGTTTTATGCGCTCTCTGATCTGGAGCAGCACCAGCAGGCGCAAGCCGTGGTAGATGAACTGGTGCGGTTGGAGCCGCGCATTCTCAACCGCAACATTCCCGAGCTGGCGCGGGAGAATCCGGGTTACATCCGAGCCCGTGTACTGGCCATGATGGTGCGCGCCTACGCCGATGATTTGCCCGAGGCTAATCGCCGCGCCGATGAACTGGTGAGCATGGTGCCTTTCAACCGCGACGTGCATAGCAATCGAGGCTATATTTATTACTGGCGCGGTTGGCCGCGCAAGGCGGACGAAGAATTTCGCTGGCTGCTGGCCGTCGCGCCCGAAAATCTTGAAGCGAAGCTCGGGCGTGTAACGGCGCTCGCCGGCGTAGAAGACTGGCGCGCCAGCGACGCGCAGTTAAATGCTATCGCAAAAGACAGCGCCGATGACAAGCAAGTGAAATCCGCATTGCGCCGCTCGGCCGTGCATCACATGCGCGAGTTGACGATTGATGCAAACGGCGGCAACGACAGCCAGGCTATCAATGCTTCGCGCGATCGCAACTGGGAAGCGCGTTTGTATTCACAACCTCTTGACGATGTGTGGCGTGTGTATGCGCGCAGCGTTCACGCACGCGCGACCTTGCCCAACAGCGCCGACTACAGCCGTCATCGCGAAGGTGTCGGCGTGGAATATAAAGCGCGCGACTGGCTGCTTGACATGAACGTCACGCATTTGTCGAAAGTGGCCGACGCTGACGCAAGTCGCACAGGCGTAAAGTTAAATTTATTCAATGAAATCAATGACTTATATAGATTGCGCGCAAGCTATGAAAATGCCGATGAATCCCTTCCCGTACGAGCTGCCGCCGCGGGCATCAACGGCAAGCGCGCCCTCCTTGGCATGACGGTGCGCGACAACGAAATGCATCGCGCGAGCGCCGACGTGCAACGCCACAACTTCAGCGATGGCAATCGCCGCACGGAGTGGGGCGCGGCCTATTCCAATTTGTTCAGCGCCGAATATCAGCGGCGTTTTACATTAGGCATCGGCCTGTCGGGCATGCGCAATACGCTGCAGGGCACGCCGTACTTTAATCCGTCGCGCTCGTTGAGTACGGATTTTTCTCTGACGGGTGAATGGCTGCAATGGCGAACCGAGCAAACCAGCCTGTGGCATCGTGTCGGCGTTTCCGCCGGGACCTTCGATCAGGAGGGCTTCGCCAATTTGCCCACCGCGCGCATCAGCTACGAATTGGATTGGAACGCTTCCGACACCAGCGAAATCAAATTGGGCGCGGGCCGGTCCATGCATCCCTACGACGGCGTGCAGGATTTTCGCAACTATTTAACTTTTAGTCTGAACCGGAGATTCTGATGCGTCGCTGGCTGACTCATTTTCTGATCGCGTTTGCCCTGTTCGGCAGCGCATACACGCATGCCGCCAACACGCTGCAAGTGCTGTGCTACCACGACGTAGTGGATGACATTTACGCACGGCCCGATTCCTATTCCGTCGATATGACGCAACTGGTGACGCAGTTTTCCTGGATGCGCGATAACGGCTATCAGCCGGTATCTTTAAGCGATGTGATGGCCGCACGCGAAGGCAAAAAATCGCTGCCCGATAAGGCGGTGCTGCTGACTTTCGACGATGGCTATGCGAGTTTTTATGAAAAAGTTTTTCCGTTGCTGCGCGAATTTCAATATCCCGCGGTGCTGGCCCTGGTGGGCGAATGGATGGATGTGCCCGCCAACGACCAAGTGATATACGAAAACAAACCCGTGCCGCGCGACGCTTTTTTGACATGGGACCAAGTGCGCAACATGACGCGCAGCGGGCTGGTAGAAATCGCGTCCCATTCTTACGCGCTGCACAAAGGTATCTCGGCCAATCCGCAGGGCAACGCTCAGCCGGCGGCGGTGTCACGTTTCTATGACATGGCGAGCGGCAAGTATGAATCGGATGACGACTATACGGCGCGCATCCGCAATGACTTGACGCGCAACTCGGCACTGATTGAAAAAGAAATTGGCGTACGGCCGCGTGCCATGGTGTGGCCCTTTGGCCGTTACAACGGTGTCGGCAACGGCATCGCCGAATCCCTCGGCATGTCGATGGCCATGACCCTTGATGACGGCCGCGTTGATGTAACCAAGCCCATGAATGCCATGCCGCGCACGTTGCTGCGGCTGAACCCGCTGCTGGGGGATTTTGCCAATTCGTTGCGTCGCCCCGATGCCACGCAACCCGTTCGTGTGATGCACGTCGATCTGGATTATGTTTACGACGCCGACGCCGCGCAGCAGGAAAAAAACTTGAGCGCGTTGCTCGAACGCATTGTTGCCATGGGCGTGAACACGATATTTCTGCAAGCCTTTGCCGATGAAAATGGCGATGGCAATGCGAAGGCGCTGTATTTTCCCAACCGTCACATGCCGGTGCGCGCCGATTTGTTTAATCGCGTGTCGTGGCAAATCGCGCGGCGCACGGGCGCTAAAGTGTATGCCTGGTTGCCGGTGCTGGCGTACCAGTTGCCCAAAGAAAATTCCGCAGCATCGCTGCTAGTGCAGGCGTCACCACCCGACGTCAAAAATAATTATCGCCGCCTGTCGCCATTTTCGTTGCAAACGCGCCGTGTCATCGGCGACATTTACGAAGATCTGGCCAAGCACGCCCATCTCGACGGCGTGCTGTTCCACGACGACGCCGTACTCTCCGATTTCGAAGATGCCAGCCCCGCCGCACTGGAGCATTACGCGCAAAACTGGAACCTGCCCAGGGACATTAATGCCATTCGCGCGGACCCAGCCAGGATGGCGCAATGGACGGCGAAAAAAACCGAGGCGTTAAATCGCTTCACGCTGGAGCTGGCAGATCGTATGAAAACCTATCGCGGACAAATCAAAACGGCACGCAACCTGTATGCGCGCGTAATCACCGAGCCCGAAGCGGAAGCATGGTTTGCCCAATCGTTGCCGTCATTTTTGCAAAGTTACGATCTGGTGGCGGTGATGGCCATGCCGTTTATGGAGCAAGCAAGCGACGCGCAAGGCTGGCTGAATCAACTGGTCAAAACTGTTTCCAATACACCGGGTGCGCTAAATAAAACCGTATTCGAATTGCAAAGCGTCGATTGGGAAAAACAGAAGCCCTTGCCTGCCGGCCTGTTGTATCGCCACCTGCGCCAATTGCAACTTTCCGGCGCCATCAACTTCGGTTATTACCCCGATGATTTTGTGCGCAACCTGCCTGATGCGGACATTGTCGCGCCGGCTTTATCTTTGCGCGCTTATCCGAGACCCTGATCATGGATGACGGACAATTACCTCACCTGCTGTTTTCATTCACCTTTTACTACCCGCTATTCATGTCGTATTTGTGGATGGCGGGCGCGCTGTTCTATTGGTATCACTACGAGCGCAAAGGCAGCGATCCGGACATGCCGCCGGAATTGCCGAGCCATCCGAAAATTTCCCTCGTTGTGCCATGCTATAACGAATCGCAGCAGGTGCGCGATACCGTGAACAACCTGCTGGCCCACAACTATCCGGATTTTGAAGTGATCGCAGTGAACGATGGCAGCGCCGACGACACGGGAAAAATTCTCGACGAGCTGGCAGAAAAAAATCCGCGCCTGCGCGTGATTCATTTGGCGAAAAACCAGGGCAAAGCGGTGGCGCTGGATACGGCGGCAGCCCTGGCCGATTCCGATTATTTGATTTGCATTGACGGCGACGCGCTGCTCGATCGCAATGCGGCGCGCTGGATGATGTGGCACTTTCTCACCTCGCCCCGCGTTGCGGCGGTGACGGGCAATCCGCGCATTCGCACGCGTTCAACCTTATTAGGCCGCATCCAGGTCGGCGAATTTTCCTCCATCATCGGCCTCATCAAACGCGCGCAACGCACCTACGGCCGGCTGTTTACTGTATCGGGCGTCGTAGCCGGCTTTCGCAAATCCGCCTTGCATCAAGTGGGTTATTGGAGCCGCGACATGCTCACAGAAGATATTGATGTGTCATGGAAGCTGCAACTCAACCATTGGGACGTACGCTTCGAACCTGCCGCGCTGTGCTGGATACTGATGCCGGAAACTTTGAAGGGCTTGTGGCGGCAACGCCTGCGCTGGGCCATGGGCGGCACACAAGCCATCATAAAATATGGAAGTATGTGGAAGAGTTGGCGTAAGCGCCGCATGTGGCCGGTATATATCGAGTATCTCACCAGCGTTTTTTGGTCCTACTCCATGCTGGCGACCATTGTGCTGTATATCGTGGGCCGATTTTTTTCCGTGCCGCCGCCGCTGTGGGTGGAATCCATCGTGCCCAAATGGGCCGGCGTGATTATTGGCACTACCTGCCTGATCCAGATGGGTTTAAGTCTGTTGCTTGATCGCCGCTATGACAAAAAACTGTTACGCAATTATTTCTGGACCATCTGGTATCCACTCATTTATTGGGCGTTGAATATGCTGACAGCAGTAGTAGCGCTTCCCAAGATTTTATTGCGTAGCCGCGGCAAACGCGCGCGCTGGGAAAGCCCGGATCGGGGCGTGACGACATGAATGAATCTATAGCCGAATTCCAGCTTTCCAAACCGTTGATCCTGGATATGCCGGACCGCCTGTCGATACCGCGGCGGTTGGCGTACCGCACCTTGACGCTGGCCTTCTGGATCGGCTGGATTTATCTTTGGTTGCCGCTGATCACGTTGTTGGGATGGCTCAGCGGCATTTCGTTTTTTCGCAAAGAGATTGTGATTCAGCAGGGTTGGCAAGCTTTTGTCGATCAACTGCCGACGTATTCGCTGGTGGTGTTGATGGTTGGCGGCACACTGGTGTTTTGGGCCCTGACCAATTGGGCGCGATTTGCAAAACGTGAAGCGCGCAAAGCCATTAGCCATGTGTCGGTAAAAGAGCAGGCCGATAGATTGCAAGTGAGTGCCAATGATTTGGCGCGCTGGCAAAGGCATCAGCGCGCCGTCGTGCACCACGATGATCACGGCAGAATTCTGCAAGTAAAAAACTGAATATAATCAATTAGTTATATAGTGTTTGTTATTGCAAGCCATGTCTCGCAAACTGTAGCGCGCGCGCTGTGTTCCGCAAGCCGCGCTTCGCCTCAATAATGTCGTGCTTCAAACACGACAGTTGCGCAGTGCGCTATGTTTGGATATATTGGTGACATGAAATCTTTTCTTCGCCCTCTCTTCATGTTTCTCGGCAGCCTGCTTCTACGCAAGCTGCTGCGCCGCGCGCGCAAACCTTAACCTCCCCACAATTCGGCAGTGCGCCGGTAGATTCAGTTAAAATCTACCGCTAGATTCCCGTGCGTTTTCCATGATCGGAAAACCATTTCATTCGGAGCAACCATGTCAGACCAATTGATCATATTCGACACCACCTTGCGCGACGGCGAGCAAAGCCCTGGCGCATCCATGACACGCGAAGAAAAAGTGCGCATCGCCAAGCTGCTGGAAAAAATGCGCGTCAATGTGATCGAAGCGGGCTTTCCTGCGTCGAGTCCGGCGGATTTTGAAGCGGTGCAGGCCGTGGCAACTGCGATTAAGGACAGCACGGTGTGCGGACTCGCGCGTGCGCAAACGGGCGACATCCAGAAAGCGGCCGACGCGATCAAGCCAGCCGCCAGTGGACGCATCCACACTTTCATCGCCACCTCGCCGATTCATATGGAAAAGAAATTGCGCATGCAGCCCGAGATGGTTTTGGAAGCCGCTGTCAACGCCGTGAAATTCGCGCGCACGTTCACCGATGACGTAGAATTTTCTGCCGAAGACGCCAGTCGCTCCGAACTGGATTTCATGTGCCGCGTGTTTGAAGCCGTGATTAAAGCCGGCGCAAAAACCATCAACGTTCCCGACACCGTCGGCTACGGCGTGCCAGGCGAATATGGCGAACTGATCCGCCGCATTATCGAAAAAGTACCCAACTCCGACAAAGCCATCTGGTCCGTGCATTGCCACAACGATTTGGGTTTGGGCGTGGCCAATTCCTTGTCGGCCGTGATGAACGGCGCGCGCCAGGTCGAATGCACCATTAACGGTTTGGGCGAGCGCGCCGGCAATGCCTCGCTGGAAGAAATCGTCATGGCCGTGCGCACGCGCAAAGATTTTTTTAAATGCGACACGCGCATCGATTCGTCGCAACTGGTGCCCGCCAGCCGTTTGGTATCCGGCATCACCGGCTTTCCCGTACAGCCGAACAAAGCCATCGTCGGCGCGAATGCGTTCGCGCACGAAGCGGGCATCCATCAGGACGGCGTATTGAAACACCGCGAGACCTACGAAATCATGCGCGCCGAAGACGTGGGCTGGAACGCCAACAAACTCGTGCTCGGCAAACACTCGGGCCGCACCGCGTTTAAAGCGCGCCTCGAAGAACTTGGCATCGCGCTCGAGTCAGAACAAGCCCTTAACGACGCCTTCAAAGGCTTCAAAGAATTAGCCGATAAAAAACACGACATTTTCGACGAAGACATTCACGCCTTGGTGAGCGGCGAATCGGTGACGCACGAAAACGAGTTCTATAAATTCGTCTCCCTCATGGCCCACTCGGAAACGGGCGAGACACCGAAGGCGCGCATTGTTTTCACTGAAGACGGCCGCGAAAAAAAATCCGAGTCTGAAGGCAGCGGGCCGGTGGATGCCTCATTCAAAGCCATCGAAAAACTCGTCAACAGCGGCACAGAATTACAATTGTATTCCGTCAACAACATCACCAGCGGCACCGAATCGCAAGGTGAAGTCACGGTGCGCTTGGCGAAGGGCGGACGCATCGTCAATGGTTTAGGTGCGGATACCGATATCGTCGTCGCGTCGGCTAAAGCCTATTTGTCGGCGCTGAATAAACTGCATTCGAAGTTTGAGCGAGTGAATCCGCAGTTGTAATTGTTTTGGGTCAAGTCATGTAGGTCAGGTTGCGGCGCGGTTTTTGCGCCGTTACCTGACAGAGCAAGCGTTGAATGAGTTGAACAGCATTGATACCCATACCCTATATGTCTCACGAACAATACATGCGCGAAGCGCTCACCCTCGCGCAACAAGCTCAAGTCGCGCACGAAGTGCCTGTAGGCGCCGTAGTCGTCAAGGACGGCATCATTATCGGGCGCGGTTTTAATTCGCCCATTTCAAAACACGACCCGACGGCCCACGCTGAAATTCAGGCGCTGCGCGACGCTGCGCAAAAAATAGGAAATTATCGGCTTCCCGATTGCGATTTGTATGTGACCTTAGAGCCGTGCGCGATGTGTGTGGGCGCGATCATGCATGCGCGCATCGCCCACGTGATTTACGGCGCGAGCGATCCGAAGACGGGAGCGGCGGGGAGTGTGGTGAATTTATTCAATGAAAATAAATTGAATCATCACGCAGAAGTGATCGGAGGCGTGATGGCAGAAGAGTGCGCGGCGATGCTCAAAGCGTTTTTTGCGTCACGACGGTAACTATTTGATTATAAACAATAATTTATCATTTCAGGCAGCGTTACGTTTCTGCGGTGAAAAATTAATTTGCGAGTTTGCACGAAACATTTTGTAAAAAAAGTCAGGGCTTTTGCGGCGCCTTCCAGCAACTGTTGGGCGATTCATGAAACACGGACAAATCTTCGCCGATAGTAAACATGGCATAGCGCACGCTGATAAAATCTTCATTGTTGCGCCATGACATGAACATGGAATGTTTTTCGCCGCTGCTCACCACGCTCACGCCCGAATCCACCCAATAGGGCTGGCCGTATTGGCGCGTGTAGTTGCCGGTAATCACCACCAGATGTTTGGGCGAAGCCTTCATCCATTGCTCTACACCCGCGAGCCGGTCGTTGCAAAATTGCAGGCGAAAACGGCGATGGGTTTCCTTGTCGAGATTGTCGTAAGCGAGAATCGTATCGGGGGCCGTGTCGAGAATTTTGTCAAAGCCCCAGCCGGGCATCAAGGCTTGTACTTCCGATTTGGTCATGCCGGTTTTGAAATTGGCGACATCAAAAGCATGGCTGCTGCCACAAAGCATGATTGCGCTGACGGCGAGTAATATTTTTTTCAAATTAAACATGATGTTGCGTATAGGAATCGTTTGTTGACATAAAATCCATTCTAACAAAAAAAGCCGCCTGCGCTGCGCCTGCTCGCATAGTGTAAAATTAGCCTTGAATTGTGAGAGAAATCTCGCGAAAAAAATTCCAGGCAGCCATGTCGTCACCTCAATTCATCCATCTGCGCATTCACAGCGAATATTCCATCAGCGACGGCATCGTACGCATTGATGATGCCGTTGCCCATGCCGCCAAAGACAACATGCCAGCGCTGGCGGTTACCGATTTATCCAATCTTTTCGGCGTCGTAAAATTTTATACTGCTGCGCGCAGCAAAGGCCTTAAACCCATCGTTGGCGTCGATGTGTGGATCAGCAATGACGCCAGCCGCGACCAACCGTCACGTTTACTGTTACTTTGTCGCAATCACGCAGGCTATCTTGCGCTATGCGAATTGCTGTCGCGCGCCTATCGCGAAAACCAGTTTCGTGGCCGAGCGGAATTGCGCCGTGACTGGCTTGACGCAGAAAGTTGCAAAGGGTTGATCGCACTCTCAGGCGGCGAGATGGGCGACATCGGCCAGGCGTTGTTGCAAGACAATGTGGATCTGGCAAAAAAATTGGCCGAAGACTGGCGTAAAATTTTTCCCAATGCGTTTTATATCGAGTTGCAACGGGCCGGTTCGCCGAGGCAGGATTATTACGTCAGTCAGGCGGTTGAACTTGCGTCGCAATTGACACTTCCCGCAGTGGCCACGCACCCGGTGCAATTTCTTGCGCAAGATGACTTCAAGGCCCACGAAACCCGAGTCTGCGTATCGCAGGGTTTTGTGTTGGGCGATCAGCGACGTAAAAAAGAATTTACCGAGCAGCAATATTTCAAAACCCAAGCTGACATGGCGCAGTTGTTTGCCGATATGCCAGAAGCGTTGCAAAACTCGGTCGAGATTGCCAAACGTTGCAATGTTGAATTGCCATTGGGCAAAGTGCGCCTGCCTTTGTTCCCCACGCCGAAAGGTATAACCCTCGACGATTACCTTCGTCAGCAGGCGAAGATCGGTTTGCAGCAACGCATGGCGCTGTTGTTTCCTGACGATGCAGTGCGCGAAGCCAGGCAAAAAGAATATGACGACCGTCTGGAGTTCGAAGCCAAAACCATTGAGCACGTGGGTTTCTCCGGCTACTTTTTGATCGTCGCCGACTTCATCAATTGGGCCAAACAAAATAATGTGCCCGTGGGGCCAGGCCGCGGCTCGGGCGCAGGTTCGCTGATTGCCTATTCCCTGGGCATCACCGATCTCGATCCGCTGCGTTACGATTTGCTGTTCGAGCGTTTTCTGAACCCCGAACGCGTTTCCATGCCCGACTTCGACGTGGATTTTTGCCAGGAAGGCCGCGAACGCGTCATCGATTACGTCAAGCATAAATACGGCGCGGATAGCGTATCGCAAATTGCCACCTTCGGTACCATGGCCGCCAAAGCTGTCGTGCGCGATGTGGGTCGCGTGCTGGATTTGCCCTATAACTTCGTCGATCAAATCGCCAAGCTGATTCCATTTGAAATCGGCATGACACTAGCTAAAGCCCGCGAAGTCGAACCGCAGCTCAATGAAAAAATACAAAAAGAAGAAGAAGTGCGCGAGCTGTTTGAGCTGGCAGAAAAACTCGAAGGCATGACGCGCAACGTCGGCATGCATGCGGGCGGCGTGTTGATTGCGCCGGGCAAACTCACCGATTTCACGCCACTGTATTCCGCCGAAGGCTCAGGCTCGGCAGTAAGCCAGCTCGACAAAGACGACGTCGAAGCGATTGGTCTCGTGAAGTTCGACTTTTTGGGGTTGACCACGCTCACCATTCTTGATCGGGCGATGTTTTATATCCGCCAGTTGCACCCCGAGCAAAAAGATTTGCGCCTCGAAACTTTACCGCTTGCCGATGAGCCCACGTTCAAAAATATTTTTTCCAAAGGCAATACGGTTGCCGTGTTTCAGTTTGAATCGTCAGGCATGGTCGATTTGCTCAAGCGCGCCAAGCCCGACCGCTTTGAAGACATTATTGCGCTGGTCGCCTTATATCGCCCCGGCCCGATGGACCTGATTCCCAATTACGTCGATCAGAAAAAAAATCCTAACAAGATTGTGTATCCCGACCCGCGACTCGAGCCGATTCTTGCGCCAACTTACGGCATCATGATTTATCAGGAGCAGGTGATGCAGGCGGCGCAGGTTATTGGTGGATACAGTTTGGGCGGTGCCGATTTGCTCCGCCGCGCCATGGGTAAAAAGAAGGCCGACGAAATGGCGGCGCAGCGTGCGTTGTTCGTGCTGGGTGCGGGGAGAAACGGCATTCCCGAAGGCCGCGCGAATCTGTTATTCGACGTGATGGAAAAGTTTGCCGGCTACGGCTTCAACAAATCCCACGCGGCGGCGTATGCGCTCGTCGCCTATCAAACCGCTTATCTCAAAGCCCACTTCATGTCGTGCTTCATGGCGGCCACCATGTCGTCGGTGATGGACGACACCGATAAAGTTAAAATATTCCACGACGATTGTGTCCACAACAAAATCGCCATCCTGCCGCCGGACATTAACCAATCGACTTATCGCTTCGAGCCAGTCGATGACAAAAAAATCCGTTACGGCCTCGGCGCGGTCAAAGGCACGGGACAAGCGGCGGTGGAAAGTATTGTCAAAACGCGCAACGAAGGTGGGGCATTTAAAGATTTGTTCGATTTTTGTTTGCGCTCCGATAAACGATTGGTCAACAAACGCACTGTCGAATCGCTGATCCGCGCTGGCGCGTTTGATAGCGTGAATCCCCATCGCGCGAGCTTGCTCGCAAGCGCGGGCATGGCCATGGAAGCCGCCGAGCAAGCCGCAGCCAGCGCCAACCAGGTGAGTTTGTTCGGCGACGCATCCAGTGATGGTAATGCTGCGCTCGAACTCATCAATGTGCCGCAATGGGGCGAGCGCGAAAAACTGCAAAACGAAAAACTCGCGCTGGGCTATTACTATAGCGGCCATCCGTTCAATCATTACAAAAATGAAGTACGCAGCTTCGTGAAAACCGGCCTCGCGAACGCAAAAGCCGGAGAGAGAAGCGGCCAATACGGCAAATCGCAAACTACCACCTTGTTTGCCGGCATCGTCATGAGCACGCGCGTGCGCAATGCCAAAAATGGAAGAGGGCGGATGGCGATTCTGACTTTAAGCGACGACACCGCTCAACGCGAAGTCGTCGTCTATGCCGAAACATTTGAAAACAGCCGCGCGCTATTGCATGACGACGGCCTCATCATCATCGACGCCAAAGTCGAAAACAGCCAGTTCCGCCAAGACGAAGGCGGCGCGGAAGAATCCCTCCGCATCATCGCCGAAAACATCTACGACCTCGCCAGCGCGCGCGAAAAATTAGCCAAACGATTGAAGCTGAATTTCAACGGCCAAGCCAATGCAAAAAAACTCGGTGAAGTTTTGCAACCCCATCTCGGCGGCAAATGTCCCGTCAGCATTTCGTATCACAACGGTATCGCCATGTGCGATTTGGAATTACCCGAATCAAAATCCGTGCGCTTGAGTGACGGCTTGATGCAGGCGTTGGAGGAGTGGGTGGGGAAAGAGAATGTGAGTGTAGTTTATTGAAGTGCCATCGTGTTGTCATTGCCTCAAAAGCGGGGATCTGGCGCAAAAAATAAATGGCTTCTCATATAGAAGCATAGTCCAATTTTCGTAGGGTGGGCACTGCCCACCAGATCGCTGTTGAAAATTTCGAATACCTCAATGTTCAAACAATCCACTTCCCAATCTGCCGCGTTGTTGTCTTCACCTAGTTGCCGGATATAATCTGCGTATCGGTGGCCAGTGCCCACCCTGCAAAAACCGAAACTAAAGAATATGAAAAAAATTATCCTTATCACCGGCGGCAGTAGAGGCATTGGCGCTTCCATCGCGCATCTTGCCGCTGACCAAGGCTACGCCGTGTGCATCAGTTATTTGAACAACCGGCAGGCGGCTGATGAAGTGGTGGAATCCATCATTGGGAAGCAGGGCGAAGCGATGGCGGTGCAGGCGGATGTATCCATTGAAGCGGATATTGTCCGACTATTCAAAACGGTTGATTCAAATTTTGGCCGAATCACGGCGCTGGTGAATAACGCTGGCATGGTCGATAAATCTGCTCGCGTCGATGAAATGGATGCGGCGCGCATCAACCGCATTTTCGCCACCAATGTCACCGGCAGTTTTTTGTGTGCGCGGGAAGCGGTGCGGCGTATGTCTACCAAACAGGGCGGTAGTGGCGGCGGCATTGTAAATATTTCATCGCGCGCCTCGCGTCTCGGTTCGCCGAGCACTTATGTCGATTACGCCGCATCCAAAGCCGCGATTGATACGCTGACCATTGGCCTCGCGAAAGAAGTTGCCGATGAAGGCATACGCGTCAACGCGGTGAGCCCCGGCATTATCTATACTGACATCCATGCCAGCGGCGGCATTCCCAATCGGGTGGATCAATTAAAAGATCAGGTGCCGATGAAGCGCGGCGGGCAGCCGGAAGAAGTGGCGAAGGCAGTGTTGTGGTTGTTGTCTCAAGAAGCTTCTTATATTACTGCTGCGAATCTGGATGTATCGGGCGGACGGTGATAAGTTAATGGGCACACCCGCTAAATGCCCGCAGACTTTGCCCATCCTAATGCGGCGAATATTTAATTTATAGGAATCATCATGTCCACCATTGCCAATATTGTCATTGCCATTATTGCTTTGCTGCACGTATACATTCTCGTGCTGGAAATGTTTTTGTGGGACAAGCCTGCTGGTATGCGCGCATTCAAGTTGACCAAGGAAGGCGCGGCGGCCACCAAAGTATTGGCCGCTAATCAGGGTTTGTATAACGGATTTCTTGCGGCGGGATTGTTTTGGGGCTTGAGCCTGGGCGGCGCGGGCATGGGCGTGAAGACTTTTTTCCTCCTGTGTGTGTTGGTGGCGGGTTTGTATGGAGCTGCCACGGCCAATAAAAAAATACTATTTATACAGGCAATTCCGGCGGCGATTGGCTTGCTGTTACTTTGGTTGTGAAATTATTTACGGCAAAAATTGCTGCTGATTTAATTCAATTTATTTGGGAGAGATAAATGGCCGACCACCGCGAACTGACGTTTTTTCATTCACCCAACACGCGGTCCACCGGCGTATTGATTTTGCTCGAAGAGCTTGGCGCGCCGTATACATTGCATTTGCTGAATATGAAAAAAGGCGAGCAGCGCGCGGCCGAATATCTTGCCGTCAATCCCATGGGCAAAGTGCCGGCCATCAAACACGGTGACGCCATTATTACGGAACAAGTGGCGGTGTATTTATATCTGGCCGATTTGTTTCCTGCGGCGGGGCTGGCACCGGCGATTGGCGATCCCATGCGCGGTCCGTATCTGCGCTGGATGGCGTTTTACGGTTCGTGTTTAGAGCCGGCGATTGTTGATCGTTCAATGAAACGCGAGTCTGCCGCGCCATCGACTTCGCCCTACGGCGATTACGATACCACGGTGGAAACCTTGACCGCTCAACTGGCAAAATACCCCTGTATCGCTGGCGATAAATTTACGGCGGCCGATGTATTGTGGACGACAGCCCTGGGTTGGATCACCATGTTCAAGCTGTTACCCGAGTCGCCGGAAATCATGAATTATCTGAAACGCCACGGGTCGCGTCCCGCAGCCGAGCGGGCGCGGGCGAAGGAAGCGGAGTTGGCCGCGGCGCAGGGTTGATTTAAATCAAAGGCGAAAAGTGTATGCTCAATAAAATTGACCAGGCTTTATTCAATCAACTCGTTTCACAGGCGAAAGCGTCACCTCGCAAGCGCAAGAATTTTAATTTCCATGCTTCCGACTCCGCGATCTGCCATCGTTTGCTCAATGCATTGGAAATGGATTCGTATATTCAGCCGCACCGGCACCTTGATCCGACCAAAGACGAGACGCTGATTGTGGTGCGTGGCAAACTCGGCGCGATTTTTTATGACGATGCGGGGAATGTGACAGACAAATGGGTAATCGAAGCGGGCGGTGACAATGTGGGCATTCACACGCCGAGCGGTGTGTTCCATAGTTTTGTCGCGTTGGCACCTGACAGTGTGATTTTCGAAGCGAAGGCCGGGCCTTACGTGCCGGTGGGCGATAAAGAAAAAGCCCCTTGGGCGCCTGTGGAAAATTCGCCCGATGCCGTTGCCTATCTTGAAAAAATGCGCGCGCTGTTCAATTAGGGTTGGGTTTTATTTCCCATAAGAAAATCCCTTACACATTTTTTCTCTACGTGCGCCGTCGAGAAAAAATCCGGCCTATACTGAACTATGGATTCGATACCCATCACGACTACTATTGTCATCGACGCCAGACCCGAGGCGGTGTTCGAGTTCGCCACCACGGCGGATAACTGGGTTCACTGGCATCCGGCCACCCTTTCCGTCCGCGGCGACGTGCATCACTCGGCTATGCCGGGTGAAACCATTGTAGAGAAAATCCGCGTCGGGTTTTATCGAGGGCTGGCAACTTGGACAGTGCAGCAGTGGCGCGCGCCAAGCAGTGCCCATGCGGGTCGCTGGGTGATCGAAGGCAGTAGTGACAACGGCGGTAAAGCGCGGATTGTGTATACGCTTTCGGAAGAGCAGGGCCTCACCCGCTTTACGCGGGTGCTCGGTTACACAATGCCGAATCGATTTTATGCCGTGCTCGACCGACTGTTTATGCATCGGTTACTGGTGCGGCAATCGGAAAAAGCCCTGCGTCAACTGAAGCAGGTGATGGAATCATCCGCACACGAACACGAACACGAAGCCAATGAATCGCTGATCCAGCCCTCCTGACGGAATCCTGTAATCAACCCTGCAGCAAATCGGCTCCCGCCTTGGCGATGATGCCGTCTTCGCTCGACTTCACACCGCTCACACCAATCGCGCCGACTAGCTGGTCGTTATACATCAGCGGCAAACCGCCTTCGACCGGCGTGACGCCTGGCAACGCCATCATCACGCTGCGGCCGCCGAGCACGACATCTTCCAAGGCTTTGGTCGGACGGCGGAATAAAAACGCGCTGCGAGCTTTTTCCTGCGATACGGCGACGCTGCCGATTTGCGTGCCATCGAGTCGCTGCAGATAAATTAAATTGCCGCCTTCATCGAGAATGCTGATCACCACATTCCAGTTATTTTTTTTCGCTTCAGCCTCTGCAGCAGCGGCGATTTTTTTGGCGGTGTCGAGATTGAGCGCGGGTTTGTTGCTAAGTGTGAGATTGGACATGGTTAACCTGATGTAATGTAAGTTATTGATTATATTGAATTTTTAGTGATTTTTCGTCGGGCGATGTGAAAAAATCTTCACACGGGTGAATAAACTCAGCCTGCTGCTTCCTTGTTCCGTAATGCGACTTTTAGAAAAATGGGAACCGTTCAAACATGAACAACATTTTTTCTAATCCAAAAAGGAGCGCAGCAAAATGAACAAATATTTTACACCCATCGTCGCTGGTTTGTTGTCAGTTTATGCATCAAGCGCAATGTCATTGAATATGGATGACAAGCTTTCTATGCCAGGCGTGATGTTGAAAAGCGGGGATTGGTACAGCCAGAATGGAAATTATATTGTGCCGGACACTTTATCCAAGCTATCAGCCAGGCAATGGCCAATCGACAATTGGAAAAAAATAAAAGTTCATTCTAAGTATGTTGAAGTAAGCCAGGCTCCAGGCAACAATGGCAAGGCGCCGGATTTTTTGCAAAACATAGTGCAGCAGCGCAATTACTTGGATCTCCAGATCATCGGCACTCTCCCAGCAGACGCGGCTCTTCCAGATGTTGACCCGTATGATGATGGCGTGATGTACCTGCGTGTTCCTGGCGCGGCAATGCCATCGCGCGTAACAAACAGTTATGTATTTAGCAATGGCACGAGCGGCCTGGTGCCCAAACTGGATAACAGGTACGAACTCGAGCTCGAACAAAAGCCGTTCAGTTTTACGGTGCGCAATAGCTTGCGCAACAACCAAGGTGTCGCCTATGGGCAAGGTGCGTTTTACACCATCGAATATGATGGCTGGCATTACCAATACGAGTTAGGTGGCAATGGCCGTGATTCACGCATCGAGGCCATTGCCGATATCGATGGCGACGGCAAACCGGATTTTATTGTGAAAGTGGAGAATGCAACCCATATTATTTTATCCAGCGTCGCCAAGCCGGGTAAAAATGTACCAGCGGCTTCACTTTCATTAACCCAGGTTGATGGTTCGGACGGATGTTAAACCAGCCGGAGTTCAGGCAGGCTACCTTCCCCTCTACACGAAGGGGAAGGTTTTTTATTCGGTCGGACGTTTTTCAAAATAACTAAAAACTTCGACGCTTTCGCGGATATCGATTTTGTTGACCACTGCGCTGGGTGGGCCGCGCTGCGCCCAATCTATCAGCAAGGTAACGGCGGATTGTTCACCGTGGATTATCGCTTCCACGCTGCCGTCGAGGCGGTTACGTACCCAGCCGTTGACGTGCAAGGCTTCTGCGCGCTGGCGGAATGATTCGCGGTAGCACACGCCTTGCACCAAACCCTGAATGCGCAAATGTCTGGTGACTTTCATGGGTGCAGGCTGATATTCATTCGCTATCAATTTTGCCGCGACCAGCTTTGACATCGCTGCGTTTTTGTTTGCCTTCAAGACGGCGTTCTTTGGAGGCAAGCGAAGGTTTGGTCTTGTGGCGTTTTTTCGGCACGAAATTCAGTGCTTCCAATTTTTCGATCAAGCGCTCGTAGGCGATCTCCTTGTTACGAAATTGCGACGACGAATCTTGCGCAACCACGACGACCCCCGATGGCTCGTGGGTGATCCTTACGGCGGAACTGGTTTTGTTCACATGCTGGCCACCGGGCCCGCTGGCGCGGAAAGTGTCGATGCGCACTTCGCGTTCCAGTTGTTCGCGGTCAAGCGAGTAGGGCGGGGGAGAGTTTGGTGTCATATTTTTGGCTTGTGTTTGCGGAATTCTAGCCTAAAATCAAGTGAGGAGAGATTACGGTTCGCAGAAACCGCCATGATAATTTTTCAGGAGACTGACATGAATCGTTATTCCGCCCACCATGGGGTATGGTTTTTGCTGTTAATGTTTTTACTTTTTTTGTTGGCGATGGCCGCGCCCAAACTCGCCGCCGCCGACGAAACCTGCAACTCGCCCTATATGAGTAATCTCATCAAGGGGCAGGAAGATTTCATGTATGTGTGGACCCTCGGCGTCGAGGGAATGGGCGATGGGCAGGACAAACTGGTTACGCTGGACGTAAATCCGAAATCGAAACAATACGGTAAGGTCATCGGTAGTATCTCCGTCGGCGTCCGGGGCGAAGCACACCACATGGGCTTCACTGATGACCGACGATTTTTATGGGCCGGCGGGCTGACCAGCAACAAGATTTATATCTTTGACGTCGGCACCAATCCAGATAAGCCCAAGCTAGTTAAAACCATTGACAACCTCGGTGACAAAAGCGGCTACCTTGGCCCCCACACTTTTTATGCCATGCCAGGACGCATGCTGATTGGCGCGCTATCTAATACTAAAGACAGAGGCGGCACCACTGGCATGGCGCTTTACAACAACAACGGTGATTTTATTTCCAGTTACGCCATGCCGAAAGACAATGGCGGCGACGGTTACGGCTATGACATTGCCATCAATCCGCAAAAAAATGCGCTGCTCACGTCGAGTTTCACCGGCTACACCAATTATTTGCGGCCTCTCGGTGAACTGGTGGGCGACAAAGAGGCGATGAAAAATTTCGGCAACACCATGGTGATGTGGGATTTGAAAGCGATGAAGCCGCAAAAAGTTTTCAGCGTGCCCGGTGCGCCGCTTGAAATAAGATGGTCGTTGAAGCCAGGTGACAACTGGGCCATCACCGCCACTGCGCTGAGTTCGCAACTCTGGCTGGTGAAGCAGGATGACAAAAAAGAGTGGCAGGCTAAAGCGGTCGGCATTATCGGCGACCCGGCGAAAATTCCGTTGCCTGTCGATATCAGCATCAATAAAGACGGCACGGGATTGTGGGTAAATACCTTTATGGACGGCATGACGCGCTATTTTGACATCAGCAATCCGGAGCAGCCGAAGCAGACTTACGCCAAGCAAACCGGCAAGCAAGTCAACATGGTGTCGCAAAGCTGGGACGGCACGCGCGTGTATGTGAGCTCATCGTTGCTAGACAAATGGGACAAGGGCGGCGCGGACAACGAACAATTTGTGCGCGCCTTCAACTGGGATGGGAAAGAACTCAAGCCTACATTCGAAGTGGATTTCGCCAAAGAAAAACTCGGCCGCGCGCATCATATGAAATTAGGATCGCAGGCGTTGCGCACGGCGTATGGGGAAGAAAAAACAGGATCGGTAACGGGTTACTGATGCGCTGCGCATGGATGTTCATAATTAGCGCGTTGCTGGGCGGAACCGTTCTGGCTCATGGCGGCGTTGTGCATAAAAAGGAAGTTTCAACTGCAGCGCCGATCATGGACTTCGTGCCACCAGCGCCCGGCACCTACGCGCTCCAACGCATTATGCAAGCGCCCGACGGCACGGTGCTTGACACCAATAGCAAACCTCGCGCGTTATCTACATTCATGCGCGACAAAATCACGCTGTTGGGTTTTGTCTATACGACTTGTGTTGATCCCACCGGATGCCCGCTCGCTTACGAAGTTTTCAATACACTCAAAGCGCAAATCAAATCTGCGCCCGAGTTGCAGCAGCGCGTGCAATTGGTGTCGCTAAGTTTCGATCCGTTGCGCGATTCGCCAGAAGTGATGAAGCATTACGCTGGCAGCCATCTCGGGCACGATAAATCGGTGCCCTGGTATTTTTTGACGACAAAATCGCCGCGCGAATTGCTGCCGCTGGTGAGCGGCTTCGGCCAGGATGTGCGCGTGAGCGTGAACGAAAAAGACGGCCGCGTGGTGCGCGAGCTATCCCATGTGCTGAAAGTTTTTTTGATTGATAAAACCGGAACCGTGCGAGAAATTTATTCGTCGTCGTTTTTGATGCCGATGATGGTGTTGAATGACATCAAAACTTTAATCATGGAAGAGCGAGAAATGCGTTCAGCGGAGCAAACACAGAAGTAATATAACTATTTGATTATATTAAACTATTTGTCATTCAGATATTTACGCATCACTACCGGTGACACACTGCGCGGGTTCGCGTGGCTATAGGTCAACGACGTATCGACTCTAAACCCCATCAACGAATAGGCTTTCACCAATTGCGGTTGATCGACGCGCACGGCGAGACGCAAGTCTTTCACGCCGTCATTTTCTGCGATCTCAATCGCTTCGCTCATGAGTTGTTGCGCAATGCCGTGGGCTCGATATTTTTCCAGCACGCCGATGCGTTTGAGTTCGCGCGCGCCATCCAGATTAAACCAGCGAATCACCGCGACCATTTCGCCATTCAATACGGCGATCAACGCGCCACCGGATTCGAGGTCGTGCAACACTTTTGTGGCCGTCTCGTCGTGTCCGCCGGATTCGAGAGGGACTTTATTGTTCCATGCTGCGCGTGTGAAGAGCGCGATGGGTTCGGCGTCAGAGAAACCAGCGCGGCGCAGAGTAATTTTGAATTCTGGCGACATAATAAATTTCGTAGGTCAGGTTGCCGATAGGCTACCTGACGTTCGTTTTGCTTTGTAGATCGGCAATCCTTTGCCGGCGTCTGGCGTGGTTCACGTTTTTCGTCGGCAAAGGATTGCCGACCTACGGCTGTTTGCCATTGCTCTCTTATTTCACCCGCATTCCTGGCGCTGCGCCGTCATCCGGCGTGAGCAGAAATATTCCTGTGCCGTCACCCGCCGCCAGCACCATGCCCTGCGATTCGCCGAATTGCATTTTGCGCGGCGCGAGATTGGCGATCATGACGGTCAGGCGTCCGACTAATTGTTCCGGCGGATACGCGGCTTTGATGCCGGCAAACACCGTGCGTTGTTCGAGGCCGATATCGAGGGTGAGCTTGATGAGTTTCTCCGCGCCTTCGATATGCTCGGCCTTGATGATGCGCGCGACGCGCAAATCGAGTTTGAGAAAATCGTCGATGCTGACGGTTTCGGCAACCAGCGGGATTTCAAATTGCTGCGGTTTGTTTTCTGGTGCGGCGTTGACCATGGCGAGAATCGCGGCGGGCGGCACGATAGTCTGGGCGACGGCGATTTTGTTGCCATTCGTTTCTTTCGCAGCGGGTTTGGCAGCGGGCAGCAAATTTTCTGCGCTGACACCGATCAACGCATCGATTTGTTTTTGCTCGACGCGGCTCATCAGGTGTTTGTACGGCTGGATGCTGTGGCTAGTCAGCCAATGTTTGTCGTCCAGATGTTTCCAAGTCAGTGTGTCGATATTCAAAAACCCTTCGACTTGCGCAGCCAGTTTGGGCAGCACCGGCTTGAGGAAAATGGTGAGCACGCGAAACAGATTGAGGCTGACGCTGCACACTTCATGCAGGCGCGCGAGTTTGGTTTCGTCTTTGGCCAATTCCCACGGCTTGTTGGCATCGACATAATGGTTTGCGTGGTCGGCGAAAAACATCATTTCGCGCACCGCTTTGCCGTATTCGCGCTCGTCGTAATGGGCGGCGATCTTGTCGCTGAACTCGCGCACGAGATTTTTCGCCCATTGCGCATCGTGGGTATCTATTTGATTATTATCAGTTTTTCCGTCAAATTTTTTCGCGATAAAACCGGCAGTGCGGCTGGCGATATTGATATATTTGCCGATCAAATCCGAATTCACCCGCGCGAGAAAATCATCGAAGCTAAGATCGATGTCTTCCATGCTCGCGTTCAATTTCGCTGCATAGTAATAACGCAGCCATTCCGGATTCAAATGTTTAAGGTAGTCACTGGCAAAAATAAACGTGCCGCGAGACTTGGACATTTTTTGTCCATTGACCGTTAAAAAACCGTGGGCGAAAATTTTGTTCGGCGTACGGTAGCCTGATTTCTCCAGCATCGCCGGCCAGAACAGCGCATGGAAATATAAAATATCCTTGCCGATAAAATGCACCAATTCGGTTTTGGATTTCGCATTCCAGAACGCATCGAAGTCGATGTTGTTTTTGTCGCAATAATTTTTGAAGCTGCCCATATAACCCACGGGCGCGTCGAGCCACACATAAAAATATTTGCCCGGCGCGCCAGGAATTTCAAAGCCGAAGTAGGGCGCATCGCGGGAAATATCCCAGTCGTGCAATTCGCCGCCAAGCCACTCGTCCATTTTGTTGGCGGCTTCGGCTTGCAGGCGGCCTTCGGCGCGGGTCCATTTTTTCAGGAAGGTTGAACATTCACCCAATTTGAAAAAATGATGTTCCGATTCCTTGCGTTCGGGTTTGGCACCAGAGACGGTGGAATAAGGATTGATGAGTTCCGTCGGCGAATAGTGCGCGCCGCACACTTCGCAGTTGTCGCCGTATTGGTCTTTGGCGTGGCACTTGGGGCATTCGCCTTTGACGTAACGGTCGGGCAAAAACATATTTTTGACCGGGTCGAAAAACTGCTCGACAGGTTTGATGACAATCAGCCCCGCGTCTTTCAGCTTGGCGTAAATGTCGTTGGCGAAGTGGCGGGTTTCGTCGGAGTGCGTCGTGTAATAATTGTCGTAGCCAATTTGAAAGCCGTCGAGGTCTTTCAGGCGCTGCTTGTAGGCGCGGGCGATTAATTCTTCCGGCGTGATTTTTTCTTTTTCGGCAGAGAGCATCACCGGCGTGCCGTGAGTGTCGTCGCCGCCGATGTAATGCACCTCGTGCCCCATCATTTTCTGAAAGCGCACCCAGATGTCGGTCTGGATGTGTTCGAGCATATGCCCCAAATGCAGATTGGCATTGGCATAGGCAAGCGCGCTGGTGACGAGAATTTTACGAGCCATATTTTTGTTGGAAGCTCTGCCTTAATCAGCGCTTCCAGTCGTTAGTTCAATTTATTTAAAAAAAGATAAGGCTGAGCAAATAAAAATGCATTGTAGCAAAGGCTGTGAACAAACAGTATCTAAAGAATCGATAATTGATTAAAATTACGACAGCGTTGGAAATTAATTTATTTGGGGACAGTAATGGCAATTGCAGAACAGAATATCCAGACCGCGTTGCGCGAATCCATCGACCCGAACACGGGCCGCGATTTTGTCACCGACGGCTGCGTGAAAAATATCAAAATCGAAGGCAACGATGTGTCGCTCGACATCGTGCTCGGCTACCCGGCGCGCAGTGTGATCGAGCCGATTCGCAAACAGGTGATGGCGAAACTGAAAACCGTGCCGGGCATCGGCAATATCAGCGTCAACTGCTACAGCAAAATCGTGTCGCACTCGGTGCAGCGCGGCGTAAAACTGGTGTCGGGCGTGAAGAATATCATCGCGGTGGCATCGGGCAAGGGTGGCGTAGGCAAATCAACCACGGCGGTGAATCTCGCGCTGGCACTCGCCGCTGAAGGCGCAACGGTCGGCATGCTCGACGCCGACATCTACGGCCCGTCGCAACCGACCATGTTGGGCATCACGGGTCGGCCCGAATCCCGCGACGGCAAAACCATGGAGCCGATGGAAGGCCACGGCATTCAGGCCATGTCGGTCGGTTTTCTCATTGACGTCGAAACGCCGATGGTGTGGCGCGGCCCGATGGTGACGCAGGCGCTGGAGCAACTACTCAACGAAACCCGCTGGCAGGACATTGATTATCTCGTCGTCGATTTACCCCCCGGCACGGGTGACATCCAGCTCACGCTGGCGCAAAAAGTGCCGGTGACCGGCGCGGTGATTGTCACCACGCCGCAAGACATCGCGCTGCTCGACGCGCGCAAAGGCCTCAAGATGTTTGAAAAAGTCGGCGTTGAAATTATTGGCATTATCGAAAACATGAGTACGCATATTTGCTCCCAATGCGGCCACGAAGAACACATCTTCGGCAGCGGTGGCGGCGAGCAAATGTGCAAAGATTACAAAGTCGATTTTCTCGGCAGCTTGCCGCTGGACATACAGATCCGTGAGCAAGTCGATGCGGGCAAGCCCACGGTCATCGCTGACCCCGATGGAAAAATTTCCATGATCTACCGCGACATCGCCCGCAAAGTCGCCGTCAAAATCGCGCAGCAGGCGAAAGACATGACGTCGAAATTTCCGAAGATTGTGATTCAGAATACGTGAGGCGTGAAGCGTAAGGCGTGAAGCGTGAGGCGTAAGGCGTGAGGCGTGAGGCGTGAGGCGAGAGGCGAGAGGCGAGAGGCGTAAGAGAAGTAGGATGGGCAAAGCCCGCGCGCTTTTTGCGGGTGTGCCCATCATGATTTACGGGAATGGATAGGCACGCTTTCGCTATGTACATGCCGCATTATATCATTCATAACTTATTGATTATATTGAATAATTTATGATTCACCTGCTCCCCGCTACGCTTGACGACATTGCCGCGCTGGCGCGTATCTATGTGGACACTTGGCGCGAGCAATACGCGGGCATTTTGCCGGCGAATTATTTGGCGCGCATGTCGTATGGCGAATACGAAAACAAATGGGCGACGTATTTAGCCACGCCCGGTACGGTGGCATATCTCGCGCAAACAGACCGCGGTGAAATAGTCGGCTTCGCCCATGGCGGCGCGGCGCGGGATCTGGAACTCAATTACTTCGCGGAAATTTATTTGCTTTATGTGAAACAAAAATTTCAACGACAAGGCATCGGCCACGAACTCGTTGCGGCGATGGCGCACACTTTCATCCAGTCCGGCTTGTGGTCGATGGCGATCTGGGCGCTGCGCGATAATCCGTCACGCGGATTTTATAACGCGATGGGCGGCGAGTTGGTGGCAGAAAAACATATTAATGTTGGCGGAGAAAATTTTGTCGAGGTTGCATATGGCTGGCGCGACACGCGGCTATTGAGTCAGGGCAATTGCGCTATCGTCGCGCGACGTCGCTGATTTTTGCGCTAAGCACGGCTTTGCTTTACCATGCGCCCAACTATTTCAAATCAAAAGAAGCTGACATCATGAGCATAAAATCCGACAAATGGATTCGCCGCATGGCCGAATCGCACAAGATGATCGAACCGTTTGAAGCCAACCAGGTGAAAATGGTCAACGGCGAACGCATCGTCTCCTACGGCACATCGAGTTATGGTTACGACATCCGCTGCTCCAGCGAATTCAAGCTGTTCACCAATATCAACAGCACCATTGTCGATCCAAAAAACTTCGACGAAAAATCATTTGTCGATGTGAAGGGCGACTACTGCATCATCCCGCCCAACTCTTTCGCCCTCGCGCGCACGGTGGAATATTTCCGCATTCCGCGCAACGTGTTGACTATCTGTTTGGGCAAATCGACTTACGCGCGTTGCGGCATTATCGTCAACGTCACGCCGTTTGAGCCGGAGTGGGAAGGCTTTGTTACGTTGGAATTTTCCAACACCACACCGCTACCCGCAAAAATTTACGCCAACGAAGGCGTCGCCCAAGTGCTGTTTTTTGAAAGCGATGAAGTGTGCGAGACTTCGTACAAAGATCGCGGCGGAAAATATCAGGGGCAACATGGAGTGACGTTACCGAAGATTTGAGATTTTTTCAGGCCGCAGCAGGCTTAGCGCGAATTTAACAACGCGTAATGCGATGTCGAGGCCACGAATTTACCGCCTGCCATATCAATGCAACCAGGCCAGATTGCTTTCCCCGTCTCCTCGACGGCAGCTTGCCTGTACAATGTTATTCCCTCTATTAAAGTTATCTCTCCGTGCAAAAAGAATCGGAAGTAAAACGCCCGCTCGCCGTCGTGGCTGCGGTGCAGTTGCCCAGCGTGAGCGATGTGGAGTTTGAAGCCTCGTTGACAGAACTGCGCGAGTTGGCGAAGACGCTTGGCTATAAAGTCGTCCGCACGTTTACGCAAAAGCGCGCGAAGTTTGATACGGTCGCATATCTGGGTGCGGGCAAGATTGAGGAGATTCGTCGGTATGTGAATAACGAACCCGATGATGGCGAACCAGTTGAAGGCGAACCCGTTGAAGGCACTGCTGATGCGGTGAACGAAAATCCTTCCGCAGGCAGTGGCCTCAAGATCGATGCCATTCTCGTCGATCACGAAATCTCGCCATCGCAGGCGCGCAATCTGGAGAATGCGCTGCAAAGCGCCAACGGTTGCGAGGTGATGGATCGCACCATGGTCATTTTGGAAATTTTTCATCGCAATGCGCGCTCGACGGCGGCGCGTGCGCAGGTGGAGATTGCGCGTCTTGGTTACATGGCCCCGCGTCTGCGCGAGATGGCCAAACTGGTGGGCCCGCAGGGGCGGCAGCGCAGCGGCACCGGCGGGCGCGGCGCGGGTGAATCGCACACCGAGTTGGATAAACGCAAACTGCGTGATCGCATCGCCGAGTTGAATCAGGATATCGCCGCGATGGAAGTCGAGCGCAGCACTCAGCGCGCGCGGCGGCAACAACGGCAGGGGCTCAATCACGTCGCCATTGTCGGTTATACCAATGCGGGAAAATCCACGCTGATGCGTGCGCTCACCGGCAGCGAAGTGCTGGTCGCCAACAAACTATTTGCCACACTCGACACCACCGTTCGCGCGATGCACCCCGAAACGGTTCCGCGCGTGCTGGTGAGCGACACCGTCGGCTTCATCAAGAATCTGCCGCACGGATTGGTCGCTTCATTCAAATCTACCCTCGATGAAGCATTGGACGCCTCGCTGCTGCTGCACGTCATCGACGCCAGCGACCCCGGCTTTGAACGCCAGCTTCAAGTCACCGACGAAGTGTTGGCGGAAATTGACGCTGATGTCGTGCCGAAGATTCGGGTGTTCAACCAAATCGACCATGTAGGCGACGCGCAGGCGCAAGCCGAATGTACCACCGCGCTGAAAGAAAAATATCCCGGCTGCGTGGTGATGAGCGCCCTTCGCAATGAAGACGTCGCCGCACTGCATAAAACTATTGTCAGGTTTTTTCAGCGCGATTTAGTCGAAGCCGAATTTTTTCTACCATGGGCCGAGCAAAAACTGCGCGGTAAAATTTTTGCCCATTGCGAAGTAATAGCGGAACGCGCAGAAGAAGAAGGCGCGTACTTCAGCGTGCGCGGTGAGGCATTGACGATTGAAAGTTTGCGCGACGAGTTGGGCCAGGCGGCTTGAAAAGCCATGATGATCCAGCGAATGGCCAGGCCAATTGTGTAAATGATGATGCTTTGATAACATATTGATTATATTCAATAATTTTTGTTTATTTTGTAATCTTGGCGCGTAGTAAGTTAACGCATCTACTTCAAATTGTCTGATGTTTTCGTTTCCGTCTTTGCCTTTTATTGCGGGAGAAAAATATGCGTTACGCAAAAATAATGCTGGGTTTTTGTCCGTTATTTTTATTGGCCGCTTGCGGTGGAGGTTCTACTTCGACAGTGCCGCCGCCAAAGCAGCAAGAGAGAAAAGAATTGTTGACGGTTTCGAAGCCCGGCGAGCTGGTGGCCTATGTCAAAACCAAAGTGGCGGAGCGTGCCAGGCAAGGCCTCGGCGGCTCCCCCTGTGCTTATTATCCGGCGCCGGGAGCGGTGACGTCGGCTGGTTCGCCTGCTACGGATACCCGGAATTATTCCGGAACAACGGTACAGGAGCAGGGCGTTGAAGAAGACGATTTCATCAAGACCGACGGCAATTTGATTTACACCCTTGACCGGAATTGGCAACTCGACACAGGAAGGTTTGCGCCTCGCATGCAGGTGAATCGTCATCTGGCCGACGGCTCGCTGACGCTGGCAGGCTCGTTGTCGCTGGCCGCAGCCGACCCGTCGCAGTGGGTCGATGGGCTGTATCTCGCGGCGGATAGCAAGCATGTGGCGGTGTTGGGCGGCAGTGCGAAATATGGCAGCCCCGTCGCGGCGGGCCCACATGTATCAGCATCAGTGGTGCCCAACTGCATGACGGAATATAAAGTTACTGTTGATGTGATCAATGTCGCCAACCCGGCGGCGATGCCAGCGCCGCAGCGCGTCAGTATCGACGGCAGTCTTGTCGGCAGCCGCCAAATCGGCAACGTGTTGTTTGTGGTGACCCAGCATACGCCCGTGCTGGCGGTGGAAGCGTTGCCCGCGACGGCGACAGCGTTGGAGCGCGAAGCGTTACTGGCGAAACTGTCGGCGAAAGATATTTTGCCGGGCATTCAAATCAACGGCGCAGCCGCCCAACCCTTGCTGGCGGAAACCGATTGTTATATGCAGGTCAAAAACGCGTCACCCGGCATTCAACTGACGGCCGTCACCCAATTTGATCTTGCGTCAGCTACACTCGATCGCTCCAGCCGTTGCTTCATGGGCGGCAGCGAAACTTTATATATGGGCACAAAAAGTTTGTATCTGGCCACCTCGCAATTCAATTACGACGGCAAAAATAATCCGCCGGTATTTCCCGCATCATTCACTACTGACTTGCACAAATTTTCGCTCGACAACCCGTCGTTGGAATATCGCGGCTCGGGCCAGGTGCCGGGCCATCTCGGTTGGGACTCGCAAAAAAAATCGTTCCGGCTGAGTGAATACAACGGTGATTTGCGTGTCGTGACGTTTACCGGTTCCTCCGGCTGGGCCACGGCCCAGGGCAACCCCGTGCCGACGACCCCGCCGTCTCCGGCTACATTCACTATTTTGCGCGAAAATTTTGCCGACTTGAGCTTGCAAAAAATTTCGTCGCTGCCTAATAACAAATATCCGGCCGATCTCGGCCATGCGGGTGAGCAGATTTATGCCGTGCGTTTTCTGGGCAATCGCGGTTACATCGTGACATTCCGCCAGTCGGATCCGCTCTATGTGCTCGACCTGACCGATCCGCTGAATCCGAAAACGGCGGGCGAATTGAAAATGCCCGGTTTTTCCGACTACCTGTTTCCGGTGGGGGAAAACCTGTTGTTCGGCGTGGGAAACGATGCGTCGGACACGGGAATATTGGGCGGCGTGAAAGTGGCATTGTTCGATGTCACGGATCCGGCCAATGCGAAGCAACTGGCTGCCCAGAATTTCGGTGAACGGGGCAGTGTCAGCGGCCTCACCGCCTCACGTCATGCGTTGAGCCAATTCAATGTGGGCAATCAATCGCGCATCGCGTTGCCGATGATGTTGGTCAGCGCCGCGAACCCGCAATTGAGCAAAGGCCTGCAACGATTTGAAATTGATAGCGTCGCAAAAACGATGGTGGTAAAGGCGATGATTCCCGGCGCAGCCGATACAAACGGCTACGATTTTTATCAGGACCGCAGTACGCAAATGGGTGACAAACTTTACTACTTTTCCAAAGGGCAGTTAAGCGCGCACGACTGGTAGATCCCGCTTCCCGCTTATTTTAGACACAAGCTTGCACAAATTTTGGCAGGTTCGATGTTGGGCATCGCCAGTATTGCTAGCGCTCGTCATTATTCAGGGAACATAATCCCATTCCGGTCAACCGGGCCCCCATGCGATCGTTGGTAGGTATCGTGACCGTAGCGACGTTTTTCAAATAATTTTTAAGGAATAATAATGACCCACAAAATCAAACTGTTTGCCGTTAGTATGCTGGCCGGCCTAATGCTCAGTGCCTGCGGCAGTGACAGGGGCGGCGTGACCTCCGGCGTTTCGATTTCGCTCACCGACGCGCCTGCCTGCGGTTACGATGCCGTGAATGTCACCGTTAAAAAAGTTCGCATTCATCAAAGTAGCGCGGCGAACGACAATGACAGCGGCTGGTATGAAATTGCGCTCAACCCGGCCAGGCGCGTGAACCTGGTCAACCTGACCAATGGCGTGTTGGATAAGCTCGGCGAAACGCCGTTGCCCGCCGGTAAATACACACAACTGCGTTTGGTGTTGGCCGACAACACGGCGGCTACTCCGTTCGCCAATTCCGTCGTGCCCACCGGCAAACAGGAAGTCGCGTTGACCACGCCGAGCGCCAATAAAAGCGGCGAGAAACTGATTCATCCATTCGATGTGGCCGAAGGAACGTTGGCCGATGTGGTATTGGATTTCGATGCATGCAAATCTATCGTGCCGCGAGGCAACGGTGCTTTTAATTTGAAGCCGGTCATCTCCGTCGCGCCCATTGTGGTCAGCGGCGCGATCACCGGTTTTATCGATTCGTCCGTACTGAAGGCAACCGTCACCGCGCAGCAAGCGGGCAAAGTGGTGAAGGCGACCTTCCCCGATGCGACCACCGGCAAATACACCCTCGGCCCGTTGCTAGCCGGCACTTATGATGTGGTTGTTGTGGCGAATGATCGCGCGTCGGCAGTCATCACCGGCGTACCGGTTGTGGCGAAGGCCACCGTGCAGGTGAGCGGCAACACGAACGCCGCGCCGGCGATCAGCCTGCCTGCTTCCGCATCGGGTGCGGCGAGCGGCAACGTGACTTTCTCGACGGTGGCGCCTACCGACGGCGCACAAGTGCGGGCGACGCAAACCCTCACCGGCGGCACGGTTTACGAAGTGCGCTTCGTCAACGCCAACGCGACGACCGGCGCATATAGTTTCACTGTGCCGCTCGAAGCACCGCGCGTCGGTGCCTATAGCGCGACATTGCCGGTTGCGCTGGTGGCCGACGCGCCCGCTGCGGGCAAATACACGATGGAAGCGAACGCCACCGGATTCGCCAAAAGCGCATCTGCTGTAACGGTGACGTCGGCTGGTGTGGTGCAGAATTTTACGCTTGCGCCGTGATGTAACTGCACAGTGTTGAACAAAAAATTGCGCCGGTGAACCCGGCGCA
>JAYTVC010000012.1:0-97804 GCA_043744215.1 Pseudomonadota bacterium | reverse complement strand
CACCGACGCCCTCGGCAGCACCCTCGCCCTCACCGATGCAAGCGGCACCGCCCAAACCCGCTACACCTACGAAGCCTACGGCAAGACCAGCACCACCGGCACTGCCAGCGACAACGCCAGTCAATACACCGGGCGTGAAGCCGACAGCAACAACCTGTATTATTACCGGGCGCGCTATTATCTGGCCGACTGTGGCCGGTTTATCAGCGAAGACCCGATTGGGTGGAGTTCAGGGCAGACGAATAATTACGCTTATGTGGGGGGGAATCCGGTGAGTTTTACGGATCCGAGTGGGTTGTTAAGGTGGTGTGGTTCTGAACCCAAGCCAGACTGGTGGGACGAACCGGGATTAGAAACGGTTTGTCCTGAGTGTTATTTGCTAGGAGTTGGTTACGCAATTCGTGGAGCTTTCGGACAAAAATTAATGGCGGACGGCGTAAACAAAATGTATACGCCATTTAACGTTCCTAACATTGTCAGGATTGAGCGTCACATGATTGGTAGTGCGAAGAAGGGGAATCGGGCTGAAAAGTGGCATTCCCATATTTTTGGGAGCAAGACCCATTCTCCAGTGTCCGCTGCTGCCGGGCCAATAGGGGTTGCAGCTGCTGGAGCTGCCGCAATTGGCTCGGGTGGAGGGGGAGGTTCTGACGACAGTGGTTGCAAATAAAATGAAAAATTTTTCGAGTCGATGTTTCCCAGAATCTTTTGGCGAGCTGGATTCGTCAAAAATTGGAAAATACGCGATTTCTAAACGACTGCTGGTTGGCATGCTTGAAGCTGGAATCGCTACTTTTATCGTTACAGCAAGCCCTAGGCTTCGCGACTATTTAACCAAATCGCCTTGTAAAATAATTCAGTGCAAGCGCACAATCATTTATGGGATAACAAAAAAAGCGGATGTTGATCCTGCTATCAAGGTGCTAATGTCGAGGCGTTTGTGGCATTTCCCGGCAATGCATATTTTTTTTGCTAGTCCAGAATTCCTTTTGAAAATCCAGGAATTTGGTACTACATCATTTAAAACAATGATGGAATTTGAATGGAGCGCCAAAGATGAAATTTATGGCGCTATAGATTTTGTTGATGATAATTTAATTTTTTATGCTGAAATGGAATTTGAAAAATCACTAGTCAAAGTGTTTCCTGAGATTGATATCACAGAATGAAGACATATCTTTTCGGCATGCGAGAAATTTATTTTCTTGCTAAATGATGAATGATTGAAATTGAATAATCAATTGGCGGGGAAATTTTACTTATGATAACTATAAAATAGTTAAATATAATCAATTGCTTATGAGCGTTTTTTGTTCGATAAAATTTTCACCCCATCAAGCGTTTATTCACTTACGCAATCCGTTTCTCGCCGACCCAAAAGGCAACCTCACCACCTACACCTACGACGCTATGAGCCGCGTCTCCAGCCGCCAAGCCCCGCTACTGGCCACCGAAACCTTCACCTACGATCGGTCCAAACCGCTCACTAAATTGGATGGTAAAGGCCAACTGAGCCGCATCACCGGTACCACCAACGCCGCCTACCAATACGACGCCATGGAATCAAGAATCAAAGCAAGAATCAAAGGGGCCAGGTTCAAATTGTTGAAACCGCAATTGAACTGTTCATTTCGGACAGCGATTTCATATCTGCCCTGAACCTCGCAGGTGCTGCGGAGGACATTCTTGGCGCCCTGCTCCGGCGCAACGGCGAAAAACCGATGCTTGAGCAACTCCACGCGTGGTATCAAAAAACGACCATGACAAAAATAGCGCATGGCGAGTTTGCGCGAAAAGCTAACCTTACTCGCAACACCCTGAAGCACGCGACGAATGCGGAAGAAGACACAATAGAAATCTTCCGCTGGGAAGCCGTACAGATGCTGATGCGCGCACTTTATAACTGGGAGAAGCTCGGTCACGAGCCAAGCGCCAAGATGCTAGAATTCAAATGTTGGCTGAATGAACACAGAGATTCATACGAAACGCTTGAATAGCGCACGTCCGTCGTGGCCTAACCCTTCAGTCAACCGTACCGCCCAAAAGCGTTGCTTTAGGTTCCCTCCGCGCTACGCACTCCGGCGGCCGGTTACTTTATCCATTGGGTCATCAATCTGATCTCGCGCTGACTAAATATGGGCCGGTGTTGCAGCGGATATGCCCACGCTGATGCGCGCTATTTGCCAATACAAAACCGCGAAAATATTTCACCCAGCAAATCATCAGCGCTGAATTCGCCGGTGATGTCGCTGAGGCGCGTTTGCGCGAGACGTAATTCTTCGGCGAATAATTCGGGTTGATGCAACTGCGTTTGCGCTGTGGCGAGATGTGCGGCGGCTTGTTCGAGCGCGGTGGTGTGGCGGCGGCGCGCGAGGTAAATGCCTTCGCCGGTGTTGTGCCAGCCGGCGAGTTGCAATAAATGTTGGCGCAACAACTCCACGCCTTCGCCGCTTTTTGCCGATAAATAAATATGCGCGCCGTCTGCGCGTGGTTCGATTTGCGCGGCGCGATGCGCGAGATCAATTTTGTTATGCACATAAACCACTGGCAATGACGCGGGTAATTTTTTGCGAATGACTTTTTCGTCAGCATGTTCGGCTTGTGTCGCATCACGGATTACTAACACCACGCCAGCTTTTTCGATCGCGGCATAGGTTCGCGCGATGCCGATTTTTTCTACTTCGTCAGCGCTGTCGCGCAGCCCGGCCGTATCTACGATATGTATTTGTATGCCGTTGATTATAATGATATTTTTAATGGTGTCGCGGGTGGTGCCGGCGATTGGCGTGACGATGGAAACTTCTTCGCCAGCGAGTTTGTTCATCAAACTGGATTTGCCCACATTCGGCTGGCCGATCAACACCACCTGCAAGCCTTCGCGCAATATTTGGCCTTGCTGCGCATTGGCTAATAGCGCGTCGAGTTGCGCGCGCAATATTTTCAGCCGATTCGTCGCGTCGGTAGTTTGAATAAAATCAATTTCTTCTTCGGGGAAATCCAGCGTCGCCTCGACCAGCGCGCGCAAATGCGTGAGGCCATCGACCAGCTTATGAATCTGCTGCGAGAATTCGCCTGACAGCGAGCGCATGGCCGAGCGCGCCGCCTCCGCCGTCGAAGCCTCGATTAAATCGGCGACGCTTTCGGCTTGCAGCAAATCCAGTTTGTTATTGAGGAATGCGCGCCGGGTGAATTCGCCCGGCTGTGCGATGCGCGCGCCCAGCTCTACACAGCGTTGCAAAATAAGTTGCAGCACCGCGTTGCCGCCGTGTCCTTGCAGCTCAATAACATCTTCGCCAGTGAACGAATGGGGCGCGGCAAAAAACAGCGCGATGCCATGATCGAGTTTGTTGTTGTCGGCGGAAAAAAAAGAAGTGAGTGTAGCGATGCGCGGCGTAAGCGATTTCCCCGTCAACGCGCGGGCGAATTCGGCAAGCTGTTTACCCGACACGCGCACCACACCGATGCCGCCGCGGCCAGGTGCGGTGGCGATGGCGGCGATGGTGTCTAGCTTGTTATCAACGCTTCGCATTCCCGGCGGCAACGGCTTTCTCACCGTAGGTGCGGGTGATCATCCACTGTTGCGCAATGGAAAGAATATTGTTCACCGTGTAATACAACACAAGGCCTGATGGGAAAAAGAAAAAGAACACGCTGAACATCAGCGGCATGATGGTCATCATTTTCGCCTGCATTGGGTCGGGCGGCGCGGGGCTCAGCTTGGTCGTGATAAACATGGTAATTCCGTACAGCACCGGCAACACATAATAAGGATCAGCGGCAGAAAGGTCTTTAATCCATAGTGCAAACGGCGCATGGCGCAACTCCACCGAACCGAGCAGCACCCAATACAACGCGAGGAAAATAGGCATTTGCAACAATATCGGCAAGCAGCCGCCGAGGGGATTCATTTTTTCTTTTTTATACAACTCCATCATCGCCTGATTCATCTTGGCGCGATCGTCGCCGTATTGCTCTTTGAGTTTTTCGATTTTCGGCGCGAGGGTTTTCATTTGCGCCATCGATTTATAGCTCTTGGCTGACAAACGATAGAACGCGAGCTTGATCAACACGGTGAGTAGAATAATTGCCACGCCCCAATTACCCACGCCAGGAATATGCACATTGGTAAAAGGAATATTACCGCCGCCATAAATCGAACTCAGCAGCGCAAACAGCGGCGTGGCTACAATCGTGAGCCAACTGTAATCAATGGTTAGATCAAGGCCGGTCGCTATATTTTTAAGCTTATCGACTTCCTGAGGGCCTGCGTACATGGGCACTGACACGATGGCCGTTGCGCCAGCGGCGATTGACCCGACCGGCACAACCACACCGGCCTTGTAATATTTATCGTCAATTTTTTTGGTATAAAACTCCAGGTCTTCATTTGTTTTGGGTAACTTTGCATCGGCGCTGCTCGGCAGCCACGCGGCAACAAAATAATGTTGCAGCATCGCCACCCAACCTTCTTTACTCTTGCGGATTTTGTCTTCTTTCCCTTTATCAATATTGGCAAAATCAATTTTGTGGAATTTTTCTGTCTCGTTATACAGCGCCGGGCCGGTGAATGTGCTGACAAAACGCTGGTCACCCGGCGGCGGCGTCCCGTCGCGCAGAAATTCGAAATAAGCACTCGGTATCACCGCTGCAGTGCTGTTATTGCTGATCTCGAAACGCTCATCAATAATATAACTATCTCGATGAAACACGATATGTTTGCGCACCTTGATGCCGCTGGCTTCCGGCGCGTCGAGTATCACTTCCAGTGTTGTTTTTCCCGCTTCCAGCGAATAGGTTTTTGATGTGGTCGTGTAAACGGTGTTGTGATTAGGCAATCCTTCACCCAACAATCCTGAGCGGGTAATGTAAAACGGCTCGCCGTTATCTTGCATCAACACAAAAGGCTTGCTCGTATCCTCTGCGGCAAAATGCTGCAACAAAGTAAGTTTGCGAATGCTGCCGCCCGCTGTGTTGATTTCGGCCAGGAATTTATCCGTGCGTACACTAATGTGTTCGCCCTGGGTAATGGCGTTGGGTGATGCGGCCGCGGCGCTTGCTGCCGGATTGGCGGTTGCCGCCGCCCCCGCTCCGCCAGTCGGGGCCGGGACAGCATTCAAACCCTTATTGCTCGCCGGCGAAGTCGCCGATACGGCTGGCTTGGGCGGGTTGTTTTGCGCCTGCCACGATTCCCACAACATAAAGCCGGAGAACAGGAAAATCATCATGGTGATCAGGCGTTTGTCCATCATAGTCTTGGCTTTTTACTTTCTAATTAATGTGATTACGGCTTTTTGTGTTGCTGGTGTTCGGGCACCGGATCGTAACCCCCGTCGCTGCCCGGATGGCAGCGGGAAATTCTTTTCGCCGCCAAGCCCAAACCTTTTATTAACCCGTGTTGTTGTAATGCCTCGCGCGCATATTCCGAACAGCTTGGAGCGAAACGGCAACGTTGCCCCAACCATGGGCTGAGCGTCAGTTGATACAGCCGGATAAGTCGATCACAAACAAATACCAATGCCTGTGCCATATTTTTGCCTCAACCTGTAACCCGTGCACGCAAAGCCGGCATCAAGCCCAGCAGCTCCGCTTCAATCAACGCATAGGCTTTGGCGGGAAACGGCTTTTGCACTCTCACCACCACATCCAAACCGGTAAATAACGCCATGTTACGACGGAAAACCTCTCGCACAATCCGCTTCGCATAATTGCGCGTGACTGCGAGGCGTGCCACTTTTTTGCTCACAGTCACGCCCAGCCGCCCCAAGGCGATCGCGCCCGGTTTGGCGTAAACCACCAAATAACCCGTTGTGATACGCCGTCGAAAATGAAAAACGGATGAAAATTCATCCGTTTTTACCAGCCGGTTAACCCGACGATACCGCATATTTGCCGTGGCGGTTATTGCCTGGGGATTTATTCCGTCGGGCTTTATTTCGTCAGGTTTAATTTTCGGTGCGTTGATGTGAATACCGCTGTTTAGACGCTCAGCTTGGCGCGCCCGGCAGCGCGACGGCTGCGAATCACGGCGCGGCCGCCACGGGTTTTCATGCGCACTAAAAAGCCGTGGGTTCTTTTGCGGCGAATCACGGAGGGTTGGTAAGTTCTTTTCATGGAGAATGCCTTGAGAAATCAGGATGAAAAATGGGGAAAATGAAAAAACGACGTGTGCTATAGGTCAACTCGCTATTACACTTTAGCCCACCCACTATGTCAAGGCGAAACAGGCAAAACACGCAAGAAAATAATTATCCCTAAACGGCTTCCGCCTGTGGATAAGTGCCGACAAAACCGCTAGAATAGCCCTCGATTCATGCTTTCCCAGTCTGTTTGCGCCGCTCATTTTGGTCTTTGCGGCGCTAGTTTATTCTTTTTAATCAATTGGTTACACATATGGATGGTTTTTGGCTCACTTGCCTTGGCAGATTTCAGCAAGAATTGCCGCATCAGCAATTCAACACCTGGATCAAGCCCTTGCGCGTCGAAAACGACGGTGAAGCGTTTCATATCATCGCGCCTAACCGATTTGTCATGCAGTGGATCAAAGACCGGTTTCTCAACCGCATTGAAGCCATGGGCGAAGAATATTTCTCCAAGCCGGTAAGTCTCGTGCTCAGCCTTGACGCGGAAGCAAAAAACGCAAAATTGCCGGCGCTCAATCTTCCCCGGGCCGAGCAACAAAGCGCGCCTGTCCTGGATGAGGCGGACAACGGCTTCCCCGCTGCGTTGGTTCGGGCCCCGGCAAAAAATGAAGCCCATCGGTTAAACCCGAATTTTACTTTTGCCAATTTCGTTAACGGCAAAGCCAATCAGCTCGCCCGCGCGGCTGCGCTGCAAGTGTCCGAGCATCCCGGCCAGGCGTATAACCCGCTGTTCGTCTACGGCGGCGTGGGTTTGGGCAAAACCCATCTGGTGCAAGCCATCGGCAACCAGGTGCTGGAAAACAATCCCAAAGCCAAAATTCGTTACATCCACGCCGAGCAATATGTTTCCGACGTGGTGCGCGCCTATCAACACAAATCGTTTGACAGCTTCAAGCGCTATTATCATTCCCTCGATTTACTCCTGATTGATGACATTCAATTTTTTGGCGGCAAAACGCGCACGCAAGAAGAATTTTTTTACGCCTTTAATGCGCTGATTGAAGCGCACAAACAAGTCATCATCACCTGCGACAGTTACCCAAAAGAAATTGCCGCCATGGACGAGCGCCTGATTTCGCGTTTCGGCTGGGGATTAACCGTTGCGGTGGAGCCGCCGGAGCTGGAAATGCGCGTCGCCATTCTGCTTAAAAAGGCAGCGCTAGAAAATGTTGTGCTCGATGATCAGGTCGCATTCTTTATTGCCAAACACATTCGCTCCAACGTACGCGAACTGGAAGGCGCATTAAAGCGCGTGCTGGCTTATTCGCGCTTTACCAGCGAGGCCATCACGGTGCCGGTTGCAAAAGAAGCCTTGAAGGATTTGCTGGCCGTGCAAAACCGGCAAATTTCCATCGATAACATTCAGAAAACCGTCGCTGACTATTACAAAATAAAAGTCGCCGATATGTTTTCCAAAAAACGCGTGCGCTCTCTCGCGCGGCCGCGACAGGTGGCCATGGCCTTATCGAAGGAACTGACCCATTTAAGCTTGCCCGATATTGGCGAAGCCTTCGGCGGCAGAGACCACACGACAGTTCTTCACGCTTGTCGTAAAATACAAGAATTACGGGACGCCGACCCGATCATAAACCGGGATGTGGCCGCACTTTTACAAACCCTAAAAGGTTGAATAAGCGCGGTATGCAATCCGCATGGTTTGTGGATAAAGCGTCTTATTGCCGTGATTGAAATATTTATGCACATTGGCTCACAAATAAAAACAGTGTTTATACAGAGTTTTGTTTTTACGTAACTAATTGATTTTATTTAAAACTTCATATTTATACCGCTTATGACGCTGCTCCTATTACCTACTATTAAGGTTTAATTAAAATGTCATTAATAAAAGCGCAACGTGATCAGATTCTGAAACCCCTGCAATCCGTTACCGGTATTGTCGAACGTCGCCACACCTTACCCATACTTTCAAACGTGTTGCTGGAAACCCAGGACGGCGAAGTGTCTTTTGTTGCCACCGATCTGGAAATCCAGATTACGGCCAAACAGCGAATCGAAGGCAAAGTGGAAAATGGCTCGGTCACTTTGTCGGCAAAAAAATTGCAAGACATCCTGCGCGCCTTGCCCGAAGAATCAGAAGTCACGCTGGATCACAAGGATCCGCGTCTCACCGTGCGCGCAGGCAAAAGTCGATTCAATCTGCAAACGCTGCCGGCAAAAGATTTCCCCAAGCTTGCGGCTGCCGCCGGCAACGCGACGGACATCCAATTGCCGCAAAAAACCTTACGCGCATTATTGGCGCAAGTGCAATTTGCCATGGCTGTGCAGGACATCCGCTATTACTTGAATGGCCTATTATTTTCTATCGATGCGGAGCAATTGCGCGCGGTGGCCACAGACGGCCATCGTCTCGCCTATGCGGCCACACAATTACAAACCGGCGCGACCAAACAAGACGTAATTCTGCCGCGCAAATCCGTATCCGAACTGATTAAATTGCTGAGCGACAGCGACGAGCCGGTAAAAATTTCCATCCAGGCCAACCAAGTACGCTTCACCTTTGGCGGCATTGAAATCATCAGTAAAGTCGTCGATGGAAAATTTCCCGATTACACCAAGGTCATCCCCACCAATTACAGCAAACATCTCGAATTGGATCGGCTTACTTTGCAACAAGCGTTACAACGCGCGGCGATTTTATCCAATGAAAAAATTCGCGGCGTGCGCTTGGTGTTGAGCAAAGACAATCTGGCCATCATCTGCGCCAACAACGAGCAGGAAGAGGCGCAGGAAGAACTCACCGTCAGTTACGACAGCGAGCCGTTGGATATCGGATTCAACATCGCCTATCTGCAAGACGTGCTCGGTTATATCAACAGCGACAGCGTGCGCCTCTCATTGGGCGATGCGAACAGCAGCGCGTTGATCACGTTTGCCAAAGACGAACAATTCAAATATGTCGTCATGCCGATGCGTATTTAGAAATACAAAAATTGAATACAATCAAATACTTACAGATTAAGGAATGGAATGACTGAAAGCGATAAAGAATCATCCAGGAAAAAAAGCGCGGACGATTACAACTCCGACAGTATCAAAATTCTCAAAGGTCTCGAAGCCGTGCGCAAGCGCCCCGGCATGTATATCGGCGACACCAGCGACGGCAGCGGTTTGCATCACATGGTGTTCGAAGTAGTCGATAACGCTATCGACGAATCGTTGGCGGGCCATTGCGACGACATCAAAGTCGTCATTCACACCGACAATTCCATCTCCGTCGTCGATAACGGTCGCGGCATTCCCACCGGCATCAAGGACGATGACGATGTGGAGCCGAAACGTTCCGCTGCCGAAATCGTGATGACCGAGTTGCACGCAGGCGGCAAGTTCGACCAGAACTCATACAAAGTCTCTGGCGGCTTGCACGGCGTGGGCGTGTCGTGCGTGAATGCGCTGTCGAAATTATTGAAGCTCACCATCCATCGCGACGGCAAAACCCATTACATGGAATTCAAAAAAGGCGCCGCCAGCGCGCCGCTGAAAGTCACCGGCGCAAGCACCAAGCGGGGCACCGAGGTGCACTTCCATCCCGATGAAGAAATCTTCGGCCAGGTGATGGAGTTTCACTATGAAATTTTATCCAAGCGCTTGCGCGAATTGTCTTTCCTCAACAACGGTGTGAAAATCGAACTGGTTGATCAACGCAACGGCAAGAGCGAAAACTTCGCTTTCAGCGGCGGCGTCAAAGGCTTTGTTGAATACATCAACCGCACAAAAACCGTGTTGCACCCAAACGTGTTTTACGCCAAAGGCGAAAAAGACGGCATCACCGTCGAAGTGGCCATGCAATGGAATGACTCCTACGCCGAGACGGTGCAATGCTTCACCAATAACATTCCCCAACGCGATGGCGGCACACATATGACCGGCCTGCGCATGGCCATGACGCGCACGTTAAACAACTACATCGAAAAAGAAGAGGTCGCCAAAAAAGCCAAAGTGGAAACGACCGGCGACGACATGCGCGAAGGACTCACTTGCGTGCTGTCGGTGAAAGTGCCCGAGCCGAAATTTTCCTCGCAAACCAAAGATAAATTAGTGTCGTCCGAGGTCAGCCCCGTGGTGCAGGAAGTCGTCGGCGCGAAGCTCGCGGAATTCCTGATGGAAAAACCGTTAGATGCCAAAACCATTTGCGGCAAAATTGTTGATGCCGCCCGAGCCCGCGAAGCCGCGCGTAAAGCGCGCGAACTCACGCGGCGCAAAGGCGTGCTCGATGGCATGAACCTGCCGGGCAAACTGGCCGACTGCCAGGAAAAAGATCCGGCGCTATGCGAAATTTATCTGGTCGAGGGCGATTCCGCCGGCGGCTCTGCCAAGCAAGGGCGCGACAGAAAGTTTCAAGCGATTCTTCCGCTGAAAGGAAAAATTCTTAACGTTGAGCGCGCGCGTTTCGACAAACTCATCGGCTCGCAGGAGATTGCTACGCTGATTACTGCGCTCGGCACTGGCATAGGCAAAGACGAATACAATGCCGACAAATTGCGCTATCACCGCATTATCATCATGACCGACGCCGACGTGGACGGCTCGCACATTCGCACCTTGCTGCTCACGTTCTTCTATCGCCAAATGATCGAGCTGGTGGAGCGCGGCCACATTTACATCGCGCAGCCGCCGCTGTACAAAATCAAACACGGCAAAGACGAGCGCTATCTCAAAGACGATTTTGAGTTGAAACAATATTTGCTCAAGCAGGCGTTAACCAATTCCGAATTGATTGCTGCGGAAGGCGCGCAACCCCTCACCGGCGCGCCGCTGGAAAAAATCGCCAAGGAATATTTATTATCCGAAGCGGTCATCGAGCGCCTGAGCCGCGTCATCAATCCGTCCGTGTTGCATGTGTTGCTCGACGTGCCGGAGCTGTCATTGGCTGACGAGAAATCCGCCAGGCAAAGCGCGGCCGTGTTGACCAAGGCCGTCGGCGACGCCGCGCTCAGCATCACCGCCGAGAGCGATGAAGCGAAAGAAGCCTGGCATCTCACATTGCGCAAAAACCTGCACGGCAACAACTACACCACGCGCATCGATAAAGACTTTTTGGAAAGCGGCGATTACCAGCAACTGTTGCAAACCGGCAAAGTGCTGCAAGGTTTGATTCAGCCCGGCGCGGTGGTCAAGCGCGGCGAAAAAATGCAAGCCATCGCCAGCTTTAAAGAGGGCCTCGATTGGTTGATTGAAGAAATCAAACGCAACGTCGCCATTCAACGCTACAAAGGTTTGGGTGAAATGAACCCCGAACAATTGTGGGAGACGACCATGGATCCGAAAGTGCGCATACTTTTAAAAGTACAAATCGACGACGCGATTACATCCGACCAGGTATTTTCAACCTTGATGGGCGATGATGTCGAACCGCGCCGCAACTTTATTGAAACCAATGCGGCCTTGGGTGTGCGCAATCTGGACGTTTAAATACTGTTAATAATCAACAAGTTACAACAATTCATTTACAAGAGCACTTTATGCAAAAAATGCAGCGCATCGGTTTAATTTTTGCCATCGTCGCCATACTAAGCGCGTGCGAGGTGCGCGTCGCTGATCCATCCAAACTCAAAGTCGGCGCATCCACCGGCTTTGATGTGCGTGATGTATACGGCAAGCCGAGCAGCGAATGGAAAGAACCCGACGGCAGCACCGTGTGGATGTTCGTCAAGGGCCCGATGGGTTACCAAACTTATAAAGCCACCATCGGCGCAGACAATGTGTTGAAGTCCATCGATCAAGTGTTGAGCGATCCGCATTTTGCCAAGGTGCAAAAAGGCATGTCACAAGCGGACGTCGAGCGCGTGCTGGGCAAGCCGGGCGAGAGCGTCGATTTCCCCCTCAAAAAAGAACGCGTGTGGTCGTGGCGTTACGAAGCCAGCCCGTCATTGAAGCGCCAGTTCCATGTGCACTTCGATGTGAACGGCCAGGTGACCGAAACCTCGCGCACTGACGATCAAAGCGCCGGCTAAGCGCAACCCATTTTAAAAGAGAGCAGCCCATGGCAAAACCAAATTACTCATTCGAAAAACGCCAAAAGGAATTGGAGAAAGCGCGCAAAAAAGAAGAGAAGCTGAAAAAGAAACAAGAAAAAAATGCAGTTGAATCGTCTGACGGTTCGGAAATTGCCGGCGGTGAAAGTGAAGCTGGCGAAGCCGCAACGGAATAAACACAGCGAGATTTTTGCGTAGCCCGCGCCCGCGGGTTGGTTAGACACCCATAAAATTTTTTCACGCTAGACTTGATCGTCACCCACGCACATTCAGGTTGATGCCGACGCCTGTCTCAATATAATCAAAGAGTTTCTGTTCCACGCCGCCGAGCGAACACAGCATCCCGCCACGCGCGTTGCCTGCTAATCTGTCGCATACCGGCGTCAAAATATATTAGTGCAATATAGGTACGCGCGGCATCAATGTGGTGGATGACAAAACCGTAAGCAAAATGAATGCGGGCGATCTGGTCATTACCGGCGATATTCTGTTGGCGGCGGAAGTACAGGTGCGTTGCACCCATGTGCTGAGCCCACGTGGAGAGTTCTATTGCCAAAACATCATCGCGCAAACCTTAACCTTGCGCGATTTCATGGATAATTTGCGCGCAAGCGGCATCCAAACCGGCGGGCCGCCACCGTTACATTCACGCGATGTGCAACAATTTGCAAAATTGCTGGATAAGTTTTTGGCGCGCATTGCGGCGAAATGAAAAAATTAAAGGGACTCAAACCAAAGTTTAATTTTCATCGCCATAAGCTTTCGTCGCTCTGAAAGGAAAGCCGGGTAATCACCGATCGGTGAGTCAAGCATTGATTCAGGAACGCAATTCATGCGAAAGTTGGCGAGCAACTCATTGCGATCAATAATTCCACCATATTTCTTCACCCCTCCATCAACCTGACTAGCCAATTCAGAAAAATAAATATCGGGGGACTTTGCGCCTATTGCGATGTTGATCTCACTTTGGGCAACAACGAAGTTGGCAATCTGGTTATACGTCCCCCGTGTTTTTCCGTCATTCTTCAAAAATTGCTTGGGATATAAATGATGTACATCTGCTTTATTTAGCAATAAGTCAGCTACAGTAATATTCTAGGAGAGAAATCCTTTGTCGCCCAATTTAATCTGCGCAGCTTGAAAACAGCGGAAGTAGGGACTGCCAATGGATGAGGTATCCATGAGTTGGGGTAACATACCTGTCCAGAAGCTGTCCGGCAGTTCGTTCGGTATGACGGATTCCAGGTACATAATTACACCTCGACTATCGATTTGACGAATGTCGGAATCAAAGACGGACTCAGGTGAGCCGCTGTATCGTCCACTCAGTATCGACATCACAAACCAGCGCCGAACCATACGCTCCAAGTCGGCCGCCGGAACGTTCTCTGATCGGCCACGCAAGTAAATGATGTAGGCAAAATTGATTGCATTCTGGCTGCCAATTAAATCGCTGATCACAAAACCCGCCGACCGCAGAATCATTGTTATGCGGTTAAAATGGGTTTGGTTGACGAAAGCCAGAATACCTTTCTTGAGTTTATAAAAAGACTCTTCTGCAATTGCATCTTCGTACTGTTTAGTTTCAAAATTCCGGCCTGAGAGCAGGGCGACCAAATCTTGCAATTTACCCCGCCCAAATTCCGAGGTAAAAGCAACTCTCAGCATGTCTGTATATGCTGGGTCATAAATATCGTCATTTACGTTAGCGATCCAAGATATTTTGTCAAAAAATTCCGATTCAACAAACGCTTTATCTCCCTTTTTTATCTTGGCAAGAAAATCCGGTGAGATAGAAAGATGGCAAAAGTAATCAATAGCCTTCCGCAGCATATTGCCGCCGTAAGTCGTGTTAACCGCGATTTTCGACATGGCAAAATCAGCCTGCGATAACGGTGAACCGGCAGAGTTCACGCGAATAAAAATCTCCGTTACCGTTTCAATATCCAAGTCTTCGGCCAACTCAATAATACCGACGTGATTATGCGTAATACCCCGTAACCGCTCGATGACCTTGAAAATGTTGTCTTGAGAACAGGCCGGATTTGCTTTGCAATAGTCATTAACCAGTTGAAATACGCTGGTGGCGGGTTCAAATACTTTCGCTACATCTGGAAGCCAGGAAGAATTTTTCTTGATAGCCGGGTTGGCTACCTCGAAGGTTTCTTCCTGAGGGTTAAATGCAATCTGTATCAGCTTGTTTTCGTAATCATCGGTCAGCACTTCAACGCCAAGTAAAGATGCCATCAAAGCAGTTACTCGTTGCTGGCCATCGATCAATATGCGTTTTCCTGTGGAAGTGCTTCCATCTTTCAGCTTTACGTTCGGGTTTCTCCAAGCAATCAGATAACCTACGGGGTAACCTTGGTAGAGGGAGTCGAGCAAATTGCGAACTTTAGTAGCCTCCCAGACGAAAGGCCGCTGAATTTCAGGAATAGCAATCTCACCGGATTTTACCCACGTCATTAGGGTTTCGACTGGATGTGGGGTGACGGTATAGCGCTGAGTAGACATTAAGAAAAACCTCTATTTTGATTAATAACGAGTTTCTCAAAGGGTCAATTTAATGTAAATGACTCGTTGGAGGCGGTCAATATCACTGCAGACCATGTGTCGCTCAGTGCTTAATTAAGAAGCTGTGTACGATCAAACAAATTGTGCCAGCAAAAGGGAGTCGATGTTTGTTCCTAGTCGCTAGGAGATTGTGCCTCACAACACTTTTGCGAAGCCGTAATTACGTATGCATTTGATTTTATTGAATAAAATAGCCGTCTTACGACGGCTATTTTAATTGAGTGCAAAGCAGCTAAGCATGCAGCACTAAGCTTTCTTTTTGGTTTTATCCGCTTGCTTTTTGGCGGCTGTTGTTTTTGCGCTTGCTTTTTTTGCCACTTTTTTCACGGCCGCTTTCTTTTTGGTGACGGCTTTGATTTCTTCGACTACCGCTTTTTTAGCAGCGGGTTTTTTCGCCGCCACTTTTTTAGCTACTGGCTTTTCTTCTTCCTCTACTGCTTTTTTCTTTACGCTGGTTTTTTTGGCGGCGGGTTTTACTTCTTCCGTTTCTGCTTCCGCTTTTTTCTTGGTAGCAGTTTTCTTGGCCGCCGCTTTTTTGGTTGCGGTTTTTTTGCCGGCGCGACCTTTCTTGGCGCTTGGGCCTTTGGCGGCACGGGCGGCGAGCAAGTCCACAGCCTCTTCCAACGTGACGGATTCCGGCGTGGTGCCGCTTGGTAACGTGGCGTTGATTTTGCCGTGCTTGACGTACGCGCCGTAGCGGCCGTCATAGACGCCGATGCTCTCGCCGTCATCCGGATGTTTGCCGACGATGCGCAGCGCGCCGCGTCCGGCGGATTTGGGTTCGGCCAATAATTCTTCAGCGCGGGGCAAAGCAATATCAAAAATATTGTCCGTGCGCGGAATCGATTTGAATGCGCCGTCGTGATTGATATATGGGCCGAAGCGTCCGATGTTGACAATGACTTTTTTGCCGGTGCCGCTGTGCATACCGAGTTCGCGTGGTAGCGACAATAATTGCACGGCGATTTCTATCGTGACTTGATCGGGCAAAATATTTTTTGGAATCGATACGCGCTTGGGTTTTTTCTCTTCGCCTTCTACCGATTCGCCCAGTTGCAAATACGGACCGAAAGGGCCGTTGAGCAACAACATATTTTGTTTGGTCTTGGGAAATTCGCCAATAATTTTCGGGCCGTCGGCTTGTGAGGTGCCGTCGAGGTTGCGAGTGAAATCACATTCGGGATAGGCGGTGCAGCCGACAAATTTTCCGCGACGGCCCAAACGAATCGACAACGGCTTACCGCATTTGGGGCAGGCCTCGTCGAGTTTTTCCTGCGTCACATCGGCGCGGGAGACGGATTCTTTTTCGGTAATCTGTTTGCTGAAATCTTTCCAGAAGCTGCGCAGCAGCGGGATCCATTCTTTTTTGCCGGTGGAAACAATGTCGAGATCGTCTTCCAGTTTGGCGGTGAAATCGTAATCGACGTAGCGGGTGAAATGTTCGGTGAGAAATTTGCTCACCACGGTGCCGACGTCGGTTGGCTGGAAACGTTTTTTATCCAGCGTTGCATATTCGCGCGATTGCAAAGTTGAAATGATGCTCGCATAGGTGGAAGGGCGGCCGATGCCGTGTTCTTCCAGCGCCTTTACCAAACTCGCTTCCGAGTAGCGCGGCGGCGGCTGGGTGAAATGTTGTTCGCCGAAAAGTTTGTTGATGGGTAGCGTCTCGCCTTTTTCCAACACGGGCAATTTGCTTTCGCCTTCTTCTTCCGCGTCGTCCTGGTCTTCCAGATAGACGGCCATGAAGCCGGGAAACACCAGCGTCTGGCCATTGGCGCGGAACAAATTTTTCTCGCCGCCTACCGATAAATCCGCCGCAACCGTATCGTATTGCGCATTGGTCATTTGCGACGCGAGCGTGCGCTTCCAGATCATGTCGTAGAGACGGAACAAATCGGCGTGCAAATATTTTTCCAGGCTTTGTGGCGTGCGTGAAATCGCCGTCGGGCGGATCGCCTCGTGGGCTTCCTGGGCGTTTTTGGATTTGTTGGCGAAGGTATTGGGGCTGGCCGGCACATAATCCTTGCTGAAATTTTTGCCAATGTAGGCGCGAATATCGGCGATGGCCTCCTTGGATAAATTCACCGAGTCGGTACGCATGTAGGTAATCAAACCCACCGTGCCTTCGCCGATATCGACACCTTCATACAATTGCTGCGCGACTTTCATGGCGCGGTCCGTGGTGAAGCCCAGCTTGCGCACGGCTTCCTGTTGCAACGTAGAGGTGGTGAACGGCGCGGTCGGTGAACGTTGTTTGCGTTTTTTCTCGATGTTGACGACGGTGGTTTTACCCTTGGCGTTTTGTTCGAGAAACTTGACGATTTCGGCCTGCTGCTTGTCGTCAGTGACGCTGAATTGGGTGATTTTTTCGCCCTTGAATTGAATCAGTTTAGCGCCGAAGGGCTGTTTGCCCTTCAACGCTTCCATGTGCAGTGACCAATATTCCTGCGATTTGAATTTTTCGATTTCCTGTTCGCGTTCGACAATCAAACGCAGCGCGGGGCTTTGCACGCGACCGGCGGATAAACCCCGGCGAATTTTTTTCCACAAAAGCGGCGAGAGATTGAAGCCCACCAGATAATCCAGCGCGCGGCGCGCCTGTTGTGCATTCACCAGCGGCATTTCGATATCGTTGGGGTTGTCGACCGCTTCGCGCACAGCCGACTGCGTGATTTCATAAAAACGCACGCGCTTAAGCGATTTGCCCTTGAGCACTTTTTTTTCTTTCAGAATTTCCGACAAATGCCAGGCAATCGCTTCCCCTTCGCGGTCTGGGTCGGTTGCCAGCAGAATGTGGTCGGCTTTTTTCGCGGCGGCGATAATCGCATCGACGTGTTTTTTATTGCGGTCGATGAGTTCGTACTTCATCTCGAAATTATTTTCCGTATCGACCGCGCCGGTTTTCGGCACCAGGTCGCGCACGTGGCCGTAGGACGCGAGAATTTCGTAGCCCTTACCCAGATATTTTTTCAGGGTTTTGGCTTTAGAGGGAGATTCGACAATCAGCAGGCTGCTGGACATATATATAGAGTATCCGGAAGGGCGCGCCAAGCGCGGGAAGGCACAGATAATAAGAATGTTTTCAAGGCAATGCAAACATATCACACAAACGCGCGTAAAAAATACACACGAATAAATTTACATCATATTGATTACGCGAAAGTTTGCGGCAAAAATTTTTTTTGAAACGACGGCCGCGAAATAGCCTCTGAAAAAAGAATTCAGGCTTTTTTCAAGCGCTGATAAAGTCCACCGGACAAACTGCTGACTTCGCCGGCCAGCTCGAGTTCCAACAAAGCGCGAGAGATTTCTTCCGCCGGCCATTGCGCGCGGGCGCTTAACGCATCCATGGAGACGGCGTCGTAACCCATGTGTTGCAGTAGCGGATGTGCTTCGCTTTCGCCTGGGTTATCTTCACCAATTGACCCATCATGATTGCGCGCGGCCGAGTGCCAGGCCAGTTCTTCCATTACATCTTCGGCGCTTTCCACCAATTTGGCACCTTGCTTGATCAACGCATGGCAGCCTTTGGAAAACGGCGAATGAATCGAGCCGGGAATAGCAAACACATCGCGGCCCTGCTCGGCAGCGAGTTTGGCGGTGATGAGTGAGCCGCTGGACAACGCCGCTTCAACCACCAATACACCCCGCGACAGCCCGCTGATGATGCGATTGCGGCGGGGAAAATTGGCTCGATCAGGAATGGTGCCGAGCGCAAATTCCGACACCAGCGTGCCTTCCTTGGCGATCTGATGGGCGAGGGTTTTGTTGCGAGCCGGGTAAACCGTATCGAGGCCGGTGCCGACTACGGCGATCGTGCTGCCTTTGCCGCGCAAGCCTCCGCGGTGGGCGGCGGCGTCAATACCTAATGCGAGACCGCTGATGATCGTGATACCGGCATGGCTTAATGCTTCAGCAAAGGCTTCGGCATTCTGTTCGCCCTGGGGTGTGGCATTGCGGCTGCCAACGATGGCCATGCTCGGTGCGGCAAGTAGTTCAACATGACCTTTAACGTACAACATCGGCGGCGCATCGGGCAAATCGAGCAATGATTTCGGATACTGCTCGTCGGCAAGTGTCACCAGATGATTTTCCGGTTGGGCCAACCAGTCGCGGGTCTCTTCTAGCGCCGCTTCGTTGGGGCCATCGGCAATGGCGCGGGCAATAGGACGTTTGACTACGTTGCCCAGCTCGCTTCCGGTTTTGGAAAAAATCTGTGATGGAAGCCCGAAGGCCTTGAGCAGTTTGCGTAACGATTCATCGCCTAGGCCGGGAATACTTGCCAGCGCCACCCATAGCAGCGCTTCTTGATCGCGGTCCGCCATGGTATAGAAAGCTACAAAGAGGAATTTACTTGCCGCTGGTTACGGCATCGCCCACATGCACGGTGCGCTTGCTGTCCATAATCATGCCGTAAGACACGCGATTGAAAATACGGAAAATATACAAATCGCCATTGTCTTCATCGGGTAGTTGAATCAGCGTCTTTTCTTTTTGCAAACTTTTTACGAGTTCGCCTTTTCGTTTGAGGGTCAACACATGGCCCGCTTCAATGCCGCTGGTGGCACCTTTGTTGATGGATACGATATGGCCCTTGCCGGTTTCTGCTACGCCGTTGTGCACATGCATAATGCGGCCATTGATGGCATATTCCGGCGCGCGCGGCACGTAGGAGGGGAAGCGGTTTTCAGTCACGGCAACCAGTCGATCGCCACGGATGATTTCTTCTGTCGAGCGCGTCACTTCCATGGTGCTGACGGGGCCGAATTTTTTCAGCACCGCATCGCCGAGGTAAAACGCTTCGTAGCCCAGCAGCTCGTTTGTCTCCGGGTCTTTCAGCGGCACACCCTGGCGATAAATCTGCCATTTGGCTACGCGGTCATCATTCAGGTTTTCTACATACATGATACTGCCGGCACCGATGATGACACGGCCTTCTTCCGTGCCGAGCACAACGGGGGCGGTGGCCAGCGCGCCGGCATCGACGATCAGCGGCTTGGTCAGGAAAGGCTCAATGGCGGCAGCGGGAATGCTGGGAATCGCGCCGGCACCAAGGCTTTGGCCGCGGATTTGCGGGGAAAGTTTAACGGTGCCGTCGCTCGAACCGTTGCCCACCGGACGGCCGAGCGTCAGGCGCGGCGTGGCGCCGGAGCGGTCTAGAAAAACCACATCGCCAGGGTATATCCAGTGAGGGTCCTTGATTTGCGACTGGTTCATTTGCCAGATTTGGGGCCAAAGCTGCGGCTTCTTGAGAAATTTACCGGCAATGCCCCACAAGGTATCGCCCTTCACCACGGTGTATTGGTCCGGCGGGTTATCAACCAGTTCCAGATCGGCAGCACGCGCCACGCCGAGCATGGCACTGGCAATCAAAACTAGCGTTATAATAAGTTTTTGCATAGGTTGTCCCGGGATTATTGGGGTTTTTGCTGAACGCCAGAGGGAAGGCAGGTACGAAATAAGGCCGCCTCAGCTTCATGTAATACAGCAAATTCTGCCCGTAGTCCGTTCAATTAGCAAGCAAATTCAATGACTAAACTGTGAACTGTTTCACAGGTCTTAACGTGTATGACGATACTCAAAATCCTGCGCTATCCCGATGATCGGCTGCACACCGTTGCTAAAACGGTCGCTGCCGTCGATGTCCGTATCCGCCAATTGGCGGACGACATGGCCGAGACGATGTATACCGCCCCTGGCGTCGGCCTCGCCGCCACCCAGGTCGATGTGCATGAACAACTGATCGTTATCGACGTATCGGAAACGCGCAATCAATTATTGGTTTTGATCAATCCAAAAATTACCCGCGCCGAAGGCAGCGCGAAACGTGAAGAAGGCTGCCTGTCGGTGCCGGAGATTTTTGATGTGGTGGAGCGCGCAGAAAAAATCACGGTCGAAGCGCTGGGCCGCGATGGCAAAGCGTTTTCTCTCGACGCCGAAGGATTGCTTGCCGTATGCATCCAGCACGAAATGGATCATCTCAAAGGCAAAGTGTTTGTCGAATATCTGTCGCGCCTGAAGCAAACCCGCATCGTCGCCAAGCTGAAAAAACGTGAACGGGAACCCGCCTGATTTCTCTCATCTTCCCCACCAGCCAATGCGCCTGATTTTTGCCGGCACGCCCGACTTTGCGGCGGCGGCGCTGGGCGCGCTGATTCGCGCCGGCCACGACATAGCCCTGGTGCTCACGCAGCCGGATAAACCGGCAGGCCGCGGCATGAAACTCAGTGCCAGCGCCGTAAAATTATTGGCGCTCGAACACCGGCTGCCGTTGTTGCAGCCCGCCTCGCTTAAAAGCGCCGAAGTTCAAAAAACCATAGACGAAATCAAAGCCGATACGATGATTGTCGCGGCCTACGGTTTGATTTTGCCGCAAGCACTACTCAACTTGCCGCGCCTGGGCTGCTTGAATATTCACGCCTCGCTGTTGCCGCGCTGGCGCGGTGCGGCGCCGATACATCGCGCCATTGAGGCGGGCGATAAACAAACCGGCATCACCATTATGCAAATGGATGCGGGCCTTGACACGGGCGACATGCTGCTCGCGCGCGCGATGGCGATAGAGCCGGATGACACCACCGCTTCGCTGCACGATAAACTCGCTGAACTGGGCGCGCAATGCATCGTCGATGCGCTGGCGCGGCAGCAATGCAGCGGGCCCGGCGACAATAAATGGGCGCGCACCAAACAGCCGAGCGAAGGCGTCACCTACGCGCACAAAATCACCAAACAGGAAGCGCGCATTGATTGGCGTTTATCCGCCACAGAAATCGAACGCAAAATTCGTGCGTTCAATCCGTATCCGATCGCGTTTACACAATTGAAGGGCGAAACATTACGAATTTGGCGCGCGCAGGTTGCGGCAAGCGCAAACCACGCAGCGCCCGGCACAATAAATATTCATAATAATCAAATAGTTACAATCGATTGCGGCAGCGGCGGTTTGCAGCTCGACGAAGTGCAAAAACCGGGCGGTAAACGGATTTCAAGCATGCAGTTTTTGGCGTCGAATGACATTAAAGCGGGCGACAAATTCGATGTTTGAAGCCAAGGCCTTGAATTTTTGCGGCGCGCTATAATCTAACAAGCGCGTCGCAACGGCACGCAAATTTCAGAAAAGGACACACCATGTTCGGCAATTGGCTTAAGACTTCCATTCTCATGGCGGCCATCGTCGCGCTGTTCGGCATGATCGGTATTTCGCTCGGCGGCTTCAATGGTTTGATCATTTCGCTGCTGATGGCGGCGGGCATGAACGGGTATGCCTACTGGTTTTCCGACAAAGCCGTGCTGAAAATGTACAACGCGCAGCAAGTGGATGAAACCACGGCGCCTCAGTATTACAACATCGTCAAAGATCTTTCTCAGCGCGCCGGCTTGCCCATGCCGAAAGTATTTCTCATCAACGAAGATCAGCCCAACGCTTTTGCCACGGGGCGCAACCCTGAACACGCAGCGGTGGCCGCGACGACCGGCATTATGAAAATTTTGACCGAGCGCGAATTGCGCGGCGTGATGGCGCATGAACTGGCGCACGTGAAGCATCGCGATATTCTGACCTCAACCGTGAGCGCGACCATGGCGGGTGCCATTGCGTCGTTTGCGCAATTTGCCGGCATGTTTGGCTCCCGCGACAGCGAGGGCCGCTCTAATATCGTGGTGAGTATGTTGATGATGTTTTTGGCGCCCGTGGCAGCGTCGTTAATCCAGATGGCGATTTCGCGCTCGCGGGAATTTCATGCGGACCGCGGCGGCGCGGAGATTTCCGGCGACCCGGAAGCACTGGCTTCGGCGCTGGAAAAAATCCATCGTTACGCCCAAGGCCTGCCGCTGCAAACGGCCGATAGGCATCCGGAAACGGCGCAGATGATGATCATGAACCCACTCTCCGGCGGCGGCCTCAAAGGATTGTTCAGCACCCATCCTGACACGGGCGAACGTGTCGCGCGCCTGCGAGCTATGGCGCGTGCTTGACATCCAGCGGCACGGCAGCGACGCCGTCGGCGCGGCGCTGTCGGGCCGCAACTTGAATGCCACGCTGGCCGATATCTGGCGGCGTTTTCCGAATCTCACTCCCCATCAGCGTGCGGCGATTCAAGATATCGCGTTCGGTGTCTGCCGGCACGGCGGTTTGCTGCACGCGGTGCTCAATCGGCTGACGCATAAACCAATTCAAGAAGAGGCGCTCATTAACCTCATGCTGGTCGCGCTGTATCAACTGCAATTCACGCGCACCGCAGCGCATGCCGTGGTCGATTACGCCGTGCAAAGCGTCGAGCGCGCCAAGCTGCCCCACGCCAAAGGTTTTGTGAACGGCGCGCTACGTAATTTTTTGCGTCAGCGAGAAACCCTGATTGAAGAAGTGCAAAAAGACGACGAAGAAGCCCGCTACAGCTATCCGCAGTGGTGGATTGATAAAATAAAAATTGATTATAATCAATATGTTACAAATATACTGGATGCGGGCAATCTGCATCCGCCCATGACTCTTCGTGTAAATCACAAAAAAATTTCCGCAGAAAATTATCTCGCGTTATTGGCCGCAGAAAATATTCCAGCGCGGTTGATGGAGCATGCATCGATCCTGCTCGAACACCCTGTCAACGTGGAAAAACTGCCGGGCTTTCGTGACGGCATCGTGTCGGTGCAGGATGCATCGGCACAACTTGCCGCACCGCTGCTCGATTTGCATGACGGGCAGCGCGTGCTCGATGCCTGTGCTGCGCCCGGCGGCAAGGCGGCGCACATACTTGAAACAGCCGATGTAAAATTACTCGCCCTCGACAATGAAGCGGGGCGTCTTAGCCAGGTGAAAGAAAATTTTGCGCGCCAGGGTTTTGCCGCGCAAACAAAATGTGTCGATGCGGCCGACACCCAGGCCTGGTGGGATGGCAAACCGTTCGACCGCATCCTGCTCGATGCGCCCTGTTCCGGCTCGGGCGTGGTGAAGCGCCACCCCGACATCAAGTGGGCGCGGCGGCCGTCAGATTTACATAGTTTCGCCGTCCAGCAAACCCGTCTGCTGGAAGCCCTGTGGCACTGCCTCGCGCAAGGTGGTAAATTGTTGTACGTTACGTGCTCGGTATTTCGTGAAGAAAACCAGCAACAAATCGAGAAGTTTTTGGCGCATCATGCCGACGCGGTTTCCCTTTCATTGCCGCCGCTACTCATAATAAACGGGCAAATACTTCCTGATGAATTTCACGATGGTTTTTTTTACGCGCTGTTACAAAAAAAATGACGCCTTCGCCCGGCCATGGCTACGCGCCTGCGCTTTGGCGCTGTGCCTGTTCATCGCGCCGTTCGCCCAGGCAGAAGGCATCAGCGTCCTGACTGCCGAGTTGGAGCAGGTAGAAGAAGGCTATCGGCTCAACGCCGATTTCGACATCGGCCTCACGCCAGTGCTGGAAGACGCCATCAACCGCGGCGTGTCGCTTTATTTTGCTCTCGATTACGAAGTGGTGCGTCCGCGCAAATACTGGTTTGATGCGACTGAAGTGACCGGCACCAAGCTGTGGAAAATTTCTTACAACGCGCTCACGCAGCAATACCGTTTGTCGATCGGTTCGTTCTACCAGAATGTGCCCACGCTTGAAGAAGCGCGCCGTTTGCTATCGCGCCAACGCGCTCTCATCATCGGCAATGGTGACAAAAACCAGTTGAAAAAAAACACCGCATACAAAGTGGCAACGCGCCTGCGTCTCGATGTGGCGCAATTGCCCAAACCGTTCCAGGTTAACGCGCTCGGATCGCGCGACTGGAACCTGTCATCCGATTGGCAGAATTTTAATTTTACGCCCTGATCATCAACCATGAATCCTAGCGCAAATAAAGACCGTCGCCGCGAAGATACGCCCATGCGGCTGCTGCATAACCGTCGTGGCGGTACGCCGCCGGGTTTGCGCACGCTGGTGATTGCCTGCGCGTTATTTGGTGCGGCATTGCTGGCGCTGATCTCGCAAGCGTCGGGCAACACCACGTTGTTGGCGCGCCATTATCCGACGCTGCTCGGCTTGGGCGGCGCGCTGGCGCTGGGCCTGATGATTTTGATCGGTTACCAATTGTGGCTGCTAAGGCGCAAACTCAAAGCGGGCGTGTTCGGCTCCAAACTCACTTTGCGCCTGATGCTGATTTTTTCGCTCATGGCGTTGGTGCCTGGCGGTTTGGTGTATGCGGTGAGTGTGCAATTCATCAATAAGAGCATCGAATCGTGGTTCGATGTGCGCGTAGACAAGGCGCTGGAAGGCGGTCTCAAACTGGGCCGCAACGTGCTCGATAATTTACTCAAAGACCTCGATGACCGCACGCGTAACATGGCCCTCGCCCTCGCCGATGCGCGTCCAGGCGAAGAAGTGAAAATGCTCAATAATTTGCGCGAACAAACCCGCGTGCAAGAAGCAACGCTGATCAGTGCCCGTGGAAAAGTCATCGCGTTTTCCGGCAACGAAAACGCCGGCCTGTTGCCGGAATTGCCCAACCAGGCCACGCTGCGGCATGTGCGAACCCAGCAAGGCTTCCGCGCCATCGAATCGATACCCGACCGTGGATTATTTTTGCGCGTGCTCGTGCCGGTGAATACGGGTTCGTTAATGGAAGACATTCGCGTGTTGCAGGTATTGCAGCCAGTGCCCGCCGGCATCGCCAAAGACGCCGAGATCGTTGAAGAAGGCCATCGCGATTATCAGGAGCTGTCGGTCGCACGGCTCGGCCTCAAACGCATTTTTGCCCTGGCGCTGACGCTGGCCATGCTGATTACGTTATTGATCGCCATTGCGCTGGCGTTGCTGATGTCGGAAAAATTTAGCGGGCAGCTGGGCATATTGGCCGAGAGTGCGCGCGCCGTGGGCGATTGGGATTTCAGTCGCATGAACCCGGTGCGCAGCCGCGACGAGCTGGGCTCGCTGACCCAATCGTTTAATACCATGACGCGACGCCTGGCCGATGCTTCCTCGGCCATGGAGCGCAACAAACGCGAGTTGGAAAACGCCAAAACTTATCTCGAAAGTATCCTCGGCAACTTGTCTGCGGGCGTGCTCGCCTTTGACGACGAAATGCATTTGCGCACCGCCAATTCTGCCGCCGAAAAAATTCTCGGCACGCAATTCTCTGGCGTGGGCGGTATTGCGCTAGGTGAATGGGGCGAACATTTCGCCGAGCTCAAACCCCTGTCGAAAGAAGCCGCACGGCGGTTTGCCGATGCGCCGGAAAAAGTGTGGGAAAACCAGGTGCAACTGCCAGGTACCAGCGGTATACGCACCCTGCTCGTGCGTGGCAGCCGCTTGCCCGATGACGCCGGCGGCGGCTACATCGTCGTGTTCGACGACATCACCCATTTACTGCAAGCCCAGCGCGATGCGGCCTGGGGCGAAGTGGCGCGACGGCTGGCGCACGAAATTAAAAATCCGCTTACGCCAATCCAATTATCCGCCGAGCGGCTTGAACACAAACTGCAAGGCAAGCTGCCCGAGGCCGAGGCCGCCATGGTCAAACGCGCCACCGCTACCATCGTCAACCAGGTGGCGGCGCTGAAAAGCATGGTCGATGATTTCAGCGAATACGCCAAAGCGGCGCGGCTGCGCGCCGAGCCGATTTCGCTCAACGGCCTTATCCGCGAAGTGCTGGTGCTGTACGAATCCATGGGTGTACGGGTCACCACCGAGTTGGAGCCGATGCTGCCTAAAATCAGCGGCGACGAGACGCTGCTGCGGCAAGTGCTGCATAATCTTATGCAAAATGCGCTGGACGCACTGGCCGGCATCGACAATCCGCAAATCGTGGTAAAAACCGAGCGCGCCGCCGACGGTGTGAGTTTATCCATCCGCGACAACGGCAGCGGTTTTGCCGAAGAATTATTGACGCGCGTATTCGAACCCTATGTCACCACCAAGGCCAGGGGCACCGGTCTCGGGTTGGCGATTGTGAAAAAAATTGTGGAAGAACATCATGGCCAGGTACAGGTGGCCAACGTGTCACCCCATGGCGCGAGTGTGAGCATCGTATTGCCGTTGGCCGAAGCTGCGTAAATATAAATTCAGACGAAGAGGTGCATGTTGAATCAGGTTCTGGTAGTGGATGACGAAATCGGCATACGCGAATTGCTGTCGGAAATTTTGCGCGACGAAGGCTTCGAAGTGCAACTCGCCGAAAACGCCGCCATGGCGCGGGATTTCCGCCGCGCGGCGCGGCCCGATTTAGTGCTGCTCGATATCTGGATGCCCGACACCGACGGCATTACTTTGCTCAAAGAATGGGCCGGCAGCGGCCAGCTCACCATGCCGGTGGTGATGATGTCGGGCCACGGCACCATTGACACAGCCGTCGAAGCCACGCGTATCGGCGCGGTGGATTTTTTGGAAAAACCCATCAGCCTGCCCAAGTTGCTCGCTACCGTGGGCAGCGCGTTGCAAAGCGGCAAGGCGCTGATGCGCAATGAACTCACCCTCACCAACCTGGGGCGCGGCAATGCCATCGTCCAATTGCGTCAGCGTCTGGCGCAAGTGTCGCCGCTAAAGAGTACGGTGCTGTTTACCGGCGAACCTGGTGCCGGTTTTGATCTCGCTGCGCGATTTCTTCAGTCCGCCAACTCCCCGTTTGTAACGGCACCCGACAACGCCTGGCTGGCCGACAATCCGTTTGACCCGCTCAATCAGGCTAAAGATGGCTTGCTGTTTTTGCACGACGTGTCGCAACTCAACAAGGCCGAACAAAAAGGCCTGGCGCAAATTACCCAGAAGCTGGAAAAATTCAACGTGCGACTCGTGTGCGCCACCACGCGGCCTCTCACGCCGCTCGTCGATACAGGCGAATTTGACGCTGGATTATTCGGCACCCTCAGCCAACTCACCATCGCGCTGCCCCCGTTGCGCGACCACGCGGAAGACATTCCCGACATTGCCAACCTGTTATTGGCGCAAATGGTTGAGTCAAAAGAAGTGCCGCTCAAAACACTCAGCACTGCCGCCCTCAACAGCCTGCGCAACCTGCCGTGGCCCGGCAACGTCACCGCGCTGGCCAATGCCGTCAAAACACTGACCCTCACATCGCTATCGAATGAAATCGGCGCTGACGATGTCGCCCGCGTCGCCGCCGAATTCAACCCCGAAGCCACCACTGCCAGCGCCCACGGCTTGCCACTCGACCTGCCGCTGCGCGAAGCCCGCGACGCCTTCGAACAAGTATATTTCGCCCATCACCTGCGCGCCGAATCGGGCAACATGTCCCGCGTGGCCGATAAGGTTGGCCTGGAACGCACGCATCTGTATCGTAAATTAAAACAATTGGGGATCAAGCCGGGGAAGGCATAAAATTGAATATAATCAATGAGTTAAAAATGATCATAGATTGCGAAAAGTAGGCGCGCTAGGCCTGCAAGACTTGACACCAGTATTTGCACGTCCAGACAACGCATCATGTCCCGCCGCCCGCGCCGCCATCTTGACGCCAACCGCGCACATCGTCCACGCGGCCCAACCGCTTGAGCATTATCAAAGCAAACATAAAACCCGAAGGCGGCGATGGCTGCGGCCTATGCCACTGGGGATTACGCTCAGCAAGAGATTGCTGATTTTTTCGGCGTGCATTATGCAACAGTGAGTCGGGCAATAAAGCGGGCGGAAGAAAATACGCGGAAGGCTTGATTCGCCAGTTTGCTCGAACGAATAACAAAAATGATTATAATCAATATGTTACATTCGTCCACAATATTCCACTCAAGTAGTTTTATTGCGCCGCAATAAGGATTACACTAGTTTCCCTGTACGCTTAAAGAGACATGGTTTGGTCAGCGTCATCATAGAGAATTTCGAAAAAATGCTGCTGGCGGGCCGCGATGGTGCGCTATTGCGGTTTGGCTTGGGCAATGAATATTTCAAGACGGCAGATTACAATAAGGCCATTGAACATTTTTCAAAGGCGGTTGAACTCGATGCGGGCTATTCTGCCGCGTGGAAAATGCTGGGCAAGGCGTTAGTGGAAACAAGCCGCGATGATGAAGCGATCAGCGCTTACCAAAGCGGCATCGCCGCCGCAGAATTAAAAGGCGACAAGCAAGCCGCAAAAGAAATGCAGGTTTTTTTGAAACGCATTGAAAAAACAAAAGGTATTTCCTAGCGGTGCCGGCACCGCGCTTTTCTTCCCACCATTCCGATGACAACCACACAGCTTCCGCCGCCGACTTTTTTGCAACGCCTGCGCGTCAATTTTTTCGGCAAACCGTTTGATCCCCTCAAGCCTGAGACGCGCCACGCGATTTCGCTGGTGGCATTTTTCGCCTGGGTCGGCCTCGGTGCCGACGGACTGTCGTCTTCTTCTTACGGCCCCGAGCTGACGTATCTCGCACTCGGCACGCATACCCACCTCGCGCTCTACATGTGTTTTGCGCTCGCGGCAACGGTGTTCATCATCGCGCTGGCCTACAACCAAGTGATCGATTTGTTTCCCAGTGGCGGCGGCGGATATAAAGTTTCCACCGTGCTGGTCGGCCCGAAATGGGGATTGATTTCCGGCGCGGCGTTAATCGTCGATTACGCGTTGACCATCACCACATCGGTGGCCGCAGGCATCGATGCGCTGTTCAGTATTTATCCGTTCAGCCATGCCGTGCGCATTGGCGTGATGATTTTTATTATTGTATTGCTTATTTATCTCAATCTGCGCGGCATGAAAGAAGCGATCAATATTCTGCTGCCGATATTCATGTCATTTGTCGTGCTGCATTTGTTGATGATCGGCATCGGCGTGTATTCACACCTTGATCACTTACCCGCGCTGCTACCCGCCACGCTGAATGAGACGCGCGACATGGCGGCAAAAGATGGCGGTTGGTTTGTGATGTGGACGCTGATACTCGCCTACGCGGCCAGCGGCGGCACTTACACCGGGCTAGAAGCCGTGTCGAACAATGTGAATACCCTCGCCGAGCCGCGCGTGCGCACGGGCAAGTGGACGATGTTTTATATGGCGCTGTCACTGGCCATCGCCGCATCGGGCATTCTGCTGCTGTATTTATTGTGGGATGTGAAACCGGAAGCGGGCAAAACGCTTAATGCCATCGTGTTTCAAAAAATCACCAGTGAATGGACGCTGTTCGGTTTTGATTGGACCAAATATTTTCTGCCGCTGGTGCTGGCGTCGGCGGCCGGTTTGTTGTTCGTCGCGGCGAACACGGGCTTTCTCGGCGGGCCGTCCGTGCTGGCAAACATGGCGGTTGATCAATGGGTGCCGAATCAGTTTTCGTCATTGTCATCACGTTTGGTGACCAAGCATGGTGTGTTGTTAATGGGCATTGCCGCGCTGGTGTTGTTGCTTTATACCGACGGCAAAGTGGAATTACTGGTGTTGCTCTATACATTCAATGTATTTTTGACGTTCTCGATTTCGTTGTTCGGTTTGTGTTTGTATTGGTGGCGGCATCGCAACGATACCAAAGGCTGGCTGGCGCGGTTATTGTTGTCGGGCGCGGCATTTACGATTACCAGCACTATTTTGATTGCGCTGTTTCTCACCCGCTTTTTTGAGGGCGGCTGGGTGGCGGTAATTATCACCGGCGCGGTGGTGGGCTTTTGCATGTTGATTAAACGCCATTACAGCGAAACCCGCGCGCAGATCCGCAAAATCGACGAACTATTTTCCGCCGAGGCCTGCGACCCGGTAGAAAATCCGCCCAAACTTGATCCCGACGCGCCGACGGCGATATTTATGGTGAGTCGCAGCCGCGGCGCAGGCATGCACACCATGTTGTGGGTGCAGCGTTTGTTCCCCGGTAATTTCAAAAACTTTTTATTCCTCAGCGTCGGCTCGGTCGATACAGCCGCATACGGCGGCGAAGGGGCGCTGGAAAAACTGCAAAAAGAAACCCATGAATCGTTGGCCTACTATGTGAATTTTTGCCACCAGCACGGCATCGCCGCTAAAGCCTACGAAGCCTACGGAACGGATCGCGTGGATGAGTTGACCAAACTGGTGTTGCAGGCGAAAGAAGAGTTTTCCAATTGCGTTTTTTTCGCCAGCAAATTGATCTTCGTGCACGACAATTGGTTCACGCGCATTTTGCACAACCAGACCCCGTTGGCGATGCAGCGCATCTTGCACCTCATGGGCGTGCAAATGGTGATATTACCCATGAAGGTAGAGTAGTTCACTGTATTTGCCCCAAGGTCGCTGAGGGCGTAAAGTAATCAGCTTAATATTTTCCGAATTAAATCAAGGCTCGCCATGAACGCACCCCTCGCGCAAAAAAATACGGCTGCGTTACCGCAAACGCATCCCAAGCGCTTTGCCATCATTCTCGCTGGCGGCTCGGGCACGCGTTTGTGGCCGCTATCGCGCGCCACGATGCCCAAGCAATTGTTGCCGCTAAATGGCAGCGAGAGTTTGCTGCAACAGACCTATCGTCGCGTGTTGCCGCGCGTGGGTGCCGATCATGTGCTGACAGTTACCCACGCCGATCATCGGTTTGAAGTAGCGGGGCAAAGTCATGCGGTGAGCGCGCAACTGGCCGCCGGTGTATTGGCCGAGCCGATGGGGCGCAACACCTTGCCCGCTATCGCGTGGGCGGTGGCAAAAATCGCGCAACATACGCCGGATGCGTTGGTGGCGGTATTTTCATCCGATCACGCTGTTGCCAATGATCTCGCTTTTTTATCCGCCTGGGATGCAGCAGAAAAAGCGGCCGAGTCGGGCTTTATCGCTTTGTTTGGTATGCAGCCGACCGAACCGGCAACGGGCTTCGGTTACATTCAGTCGGGCGAGGGATTACCGTTGTCCGGATTGACTGCCGATGAGGTCAAGCGCGTGGTCAAATTTGTAGAAAAACCGAATGAAGAAACAGCCAAAAATTATTTGAAACAGGGCGGCTATTATTGGAACGGCGGCATGTTCGTTTTCCGCGCCGATGTATTTTTGAAGTGGGTGGAAAAACTGCAACCGAAAATCCATGCCGCGTTGCCCGCTCTCTTGGGCGATACAACGGGCGTTGCGCCAAAAGAGTTATATGCCAGCTTGCCCGATCTTTCCATTGACTACGGCGTACTGGAACATTGCGACAAGGTCGCCGTGGTGCCGGTGGATATGGGCTGGAGCGATCTGGGCAGTTGGGAGGCGTTGTATCAACAGCGCGACAAGGACGAAGCGGGCAACGTGATACAGGGCGATGTGCTGGCCCACAACAGCCGCGACAATTTGCTTTGGAGCGATCACGGGTTGATTGCAACCCTGGGATTAAAAAATGTCGCCGTGGTGCAGACCCGCGACGCCACCTTGGTGTGCCCGCGCGACCAGGTAGATGAACTCAAACAACTGGTGGCCAAGGTGAAAGAAAAGTCGCCGTCGCTGACCGAGACGCATATGACCGTTGCGCGGCCATGGGGTTCTTATACTATTCTTGAGGACGGCCCCCATTACAAAGTAAAGCGCATTCTGGTCAAACCGGGACAAAAGCTCTCCATGCAGATGCATCATCATCGGGCGGAGCATTGGGTGGTCATTGCAGGCACCGCGCGCATCGTCAACGGCGAGCAGGAAATTTTTCTGGAAGAAAACCAGTCTACCTATATCCCCAAGACCCACAAACACCGCCTGGAAAACCCGGGCAGGATTCCGCTGCAAATCATCGAGATCCAAACCGGTGCTTATCTTGAGGAAGACGACATCGTGCGCTTCAATGACGTATACGGCCGAAGCTGACTGGTTGTAGGCACGCAATGGCATCGCCGGTCGAGACTTCAGCCTGCGAGGGCGAAGGCCCTTTTGTCCTCAAAATCAAGAATCGCCCCCGCCGGGTATACAGTGTTTACCCCAGTGCGATTTTCTCCAAGCCAGCTATGCTGTAGTTATAGTGTGGGCAACCGCAGACAGAGAGAATTATCCGCTCGATATTAAAAATATTGAATAAAATCAATAGGTTATGATTTTAACGGATAAGCGGGCTTTGGCGCACTCCGGCATGAGCGCTTATATCGTCTAAAATTTATGGTTGAGTGGTTTGGGTAAGCACGCGTAGCGCATGCGTTTTGAAATAGTGTTGAAAATCCGGTTTTAAAAACCCGTTTTGATATCCATGATGAAGGTGTACTCATGAAAAAAATGACGTTGAATCAATTCATTCTCATAGGCTTAATGTTGACGTGTGTGACATGGGCCCAGGCGCAATCGGTTGCCGACAAGGCCGCGACGGCGACCTCTGCCGCCAAAGACACGGTAGCCGCGACCAACGATTACCGAATCGGCGCAGAAGATGTGCTTGAAATATCCGTGTGGAAAGAAGATGCGCTGAAAAAAGAAGTGCTGGTGCGTCCTGATGGCGGCATTGCTTTTCCGCTGGTCGGCGATTTGCAGGCTGCCGGCAAAACAGTGGTCCAGGTCCAGCAGGAAATCACACAGAAACTCACGCGCTACATTCCCAATCCCGTGGTGTCGGTTTCCGTTTTGAGAATTGTCAGCAACAAGGTTTATGTCATCGGTAAAGTGAATCGGCCTGGCGAACTGGTAACGGGGCGCTACCTCGATGTGTTGCAGGCACTGAGCATGGCGGGCGGCCTTACACCGTACGCGGCCGAGAACAAAATTAAAATTTTGCGACGTGAAGGCGGCAAGGAAATTTCCATTCCTTTCGAATACGCCAAAGTACAAAACGGTTCCGACCTGACCCAGAACATCCAGCTTAAAAGCGGCGATGTGGTGCTGGTTCCCTGATTCATTTTTTAGGGCGCGATATGTCAAACAATGATTGCACAAACAGCAGCCGGACAAAGCGTCTGGTTTTAATTGCCGCCGCCTGCGCGAGCTTGGCGTCCCATGCGGCGGAATGGTCCGTTGAACCTTCAGTGGCCCTGTCGACCAGCTATGACGACAACATCCGTTTTTTTGCAGAAAATAATCCGGCTATCCGTTCCAACTTCGGCGTTACCGTTTCACCCGGCGTGTTGTTCGGCCTGGAAACCGAGGTGCGCAAGGTGAGCGGCAAAGTGCGCGTGGCCAGCCGACGCTACAACAAAGATACGGACCTCAATGCCAACGACGTGTTGTTCGATTTTGATTGGAAAGAAAAAGGCGAACGCAGTGAATTTGGCCTGACATCCAACAACAGCCTTGATTCCACTCTGGCAACATTGTTGGAGCAAACCGGGTTACCGTTGGAGCGCAAACAAAGACAGAGAATCAGCGCGTTTCCCAGTTACACCTACAACCTTGATGAACGCACGGCACTTTCTATCGGCTACCGCTTTGAGGATGTCGGTTTCAAGGATGCCCAAAAGACCGCACTGCTCGATTATCGCAACAACGAAATTATTCCTGCCTGGCGCTACCGTACCGCGCAGAACGATGAAATCGAACTCAACGCCCGGTTAGGTTCACTGAAGACGTTGCCTAACAGCCTCGTGGTTCCACGCACAAAATTCAAAAATTCGGCCATTAACGGATTGTATTCCCACCCTGTAGATGAAACTTTAAGCTGGTCGGTAGGCTTGGGTGTATTCAATGTTGACGCCGATGCTTCAGAGAGCCAACCGATTCCACCCCCTGCGCTACCCACTCCGGCGAGAACGACCAAACAATCAGGCGTGCAGGGAGGATTCAAGGTTTTACAAAGATACCTGTCGGGCAATATCGGCTTCAATGCGGGTCGCGAAATCAATGCGGCCGGCGTGAATGCACTGGTAGATACACGGCGGGCAGTGGTGGAATGGAACCAAAATCTTACTGAACTTTCCCGTTTTGCCCTGACCACAGCTTATTACGACAACACCACCATTGGCGGGGCCGAAGCGGACAAGATTCGTTATTTTCGCATTGAGCCGCGCTTGACCTGGGTGCCCAGCAGAGAGTGGAGCCTGGATGGCGGCCTCAGTTATCGCAACGCAAGGCAGCCGGTGAATAATGGCGGCGATGACAGAAAACTGACCTCCAAAGGCGCATTTATCAATTTTATATATACGTGGAATAAAACGGCAATTTCGCGCTAACCGCAAACCAATCGGCCCGCGTGTCGGCAAAGCTTGATTCAGGAGTAAGCAGCATGGAACAAAAAGTGAAGGAACTCGGCGATTATCTGGAGATACTCCGCCGCCGCAAATGGCAGGTATTGATTCCGGCCGCCATTTTATCCACGGCCGCCACGTTTTACGTGATGTCCATTCCGTCGGTGTACAAGTCGACGGGGACCATCCTGATTGAAGAGCAGGAAGTTCCGGCCGAGTTGGTAAAATCAGCCGTGACAACCTATGCCGACCAGCGCATCCAGGTTATCAGCCAGCAAGTCATGACGCGCCCACACTTGTGGGGAATCGTCGAAAAATTCAACCTGTTCGAAAAACGGCGCAAGCAGGAAGCGACGGAGGGCATCCTCGAGCAGATGCGTAAGAACATCGTGCTGGAGATGATTAACGCAGACATTATCGATCGTCGTAACGGCCAGAAGTCCGCGGCAACCATCGCATTCAGCATTTCTTATTTTGGCGAAACGCCAGAGCAGGCACAACGTGTCACGAACGAATTGACCTCGCTCTATCTGAATGAAAACCTGAAAACCCGCCGTCAAAAAGCGTCGGATACGTCTATTTTTCTTGATGACGAAGCAAAAAAACTCAACGATCAAATCGCCGATTTGGAAGCGCGTTTGGCAAATTTCAAACAGCGCAATGTAGGCACCCTGCCGGAATTGGCACAACTCAATTTACAATTGCGCGATCGTACCGAGACGGAGTCGGTCGATGTGGAGCGCCAACTGGCGACGGTGAGTGACCGCAAATTTTATCTGGAGGGCCAGTTAGCCCAAATCAAGCCGAATACACCGAGCTTTTCCCTGGACGGTGCCCGTATTCTCGATACCGACGAGCGGCTCAAATCGCTGCGCACACAATATGCATCGGTTGCCTCGCAGTATTCGCCCGAGCATCCGGACGTCATAAAAATGCGGAATGAAATCGAAGCGCTGGAACAATCCGGCGCATCGGGCGATCGCGCTGAAGAATCCAAAAAATTGGTCAAGTTGCGCGGTGATTTGGTTGCCGCTCAAGAGCGGTATACGGAAGATCACCCAGACGTTATCAAGTTGCGCGGTGCCATCGCACAAACCGAAGCGGCGATTGCGCGCTCGCCGTCAGTATCGGTACAACCCGCCAGAAAACCGGAGAACCCGGCGTACATCACTCTGCAAGCGCAACTGGAAGCCACTAATGCTGAATTACGCGCGCTGAAATCGAAACAGGCCCAGACCAAATCCCGCCTCGCTGATTACGAGTCGCGCCTGCAAAAAACGCCGCAAGTGGAACGCGAATATCTTGATCTTTCACGCGAGCGTGAAAATTCCATCAGGCGTTATCAGGAAATTAAAGCCAAGCTGTCAGAAGCCCAGCAATCCGAGGGGCTTGAAAAAGACCGCAAAGGCGAACGATTTGCGTTGAATGAAGCGCCCAATTTGCCGGACAAGGCAGCCAAGCCTAATCGCCCACTATTGCTGTTGCTGGGTATGTTGTTCTCATTGGCCGGCGGCGCAGCGTATGGCGGTATCGCCGAAGCGCTCGATAAAACCATACGCGGTGGCAATGTGCTGGCCGCCATCGTGCCGGTTCCGGTGCTGGCAAGCATCCCTTACATTTCCAATTCAGGCGATATCAGCAGCGCACGCTGGTCGCAAATTATGCACGCCATGATGGGCGTGGTGGTGCTCACCAGCCTGTTGTTGGTATTGCACATATTCTGGATGCCGCTTGACGTCGCGTGGTTTGTTTTCATGCGCAAGCTGGGGCTATAAAATGTTATCAAGGAAAACGACATGGAACGCATAAAAGAAGCACTCGACCGCGCCCGCCAAGAGCGCGGCAGCGAAACTGGCTGGCTTGAGCAAGGGAAACTCGTCAACCTGCCCAACCAGTCTCCTGTCCCGCGCTTTGAAGAAATCGAATACACGCAAACGCGCACGGTAACGCTGTCTCCCAAAACATTGCGCGCCAACCGGGTTATCCGTGCACCAGAACAAAATGGATATTCCGACGCGTATAAGGTTTTGCGTACGCAAGTTCTGCACCGTATGCGCGAACGCGGTGCCAATACACTGGCCATCACCAGCCCGGGCGCCGGCGAAGGCAAGTCGCTCACGGCGCTTAACCTGGCCTTGAGTTTAGCGCTTGAGGTAGACAAGACGGTGCTGCTGGTGGATGCCGACATGCGTAACCCCACGCTTAATCGATTGCTCGGTTTGGGCGACGTGCGAGGGCTTTCCGATTATCTAACCGATGGCGTGCCGCTTAACGAGTTGCTGATTCATCCCGGCATACCGCGTCTGGTGGTGTTGCCGGCCGGCAAACGTATTCTCAATTCATCCGAGATGCTGAGTTCCCAGCGCATGATCAAACTGGTACAGGAAATGAAAACCCGGTACCCCTCGCGCTACGTTATGTTTGATTTGCCGCCGATGCTCAATGTTGCGGATGCCACCGTGTTTATTCCCCACGTTGAAGCCGCCATCATGGTGGTGGAAGAGGGCAAGACTCCTACCCACGCGGCCAGCAACGCGGCAGAGCTTATCGAAACAGACAAACTGATCGGCACCGTGCTTAACAAAGTCCCGGAAATGCAATCGGTTTACGCCAGCACTGCAGGCACGTTCAGCCGCTGGTTTAGTCCCCGGAGCGCCTGACCATGTACGAAAATTATTTCGGGTTCAAAGAGAAACCGTTTTCGATTATCCCCGATCCCAGTTTTCTCTATCCCAGCAGCAAGCATCGGGCCGCGCTCGACCTGTTGGAATACGGCATGATGAATCAGGCCGGATTTAATGTGATCACCGGTGAAATTGGCACCGGCAAAACCACGCTGATTCGCCACATTCTTAATCGTATGAACCGTGATGTCACGGTCGGGTTGATTTCCAATACTCACCGTTCCTTCGGCGAATTGCTGCAATGGATTTTGTACGCCTACGGCCTCGACTATAAAGGCAAGGAAAAAGTCGAGATGTTCCAGGCCTTCATGGAATTTCTTATCAGTGAATACGCCAACAACCGCCGCACGGTATTGATAGTGGACGAAGCGCAAAACATGTCGCCGGAAACGCTGGAAGAGTTGCGCATGTTATCCAATGTGAACGCGGATAAAAGCCAGGTGCTGCAAGTGGTGCTGGTAGGCCAGCCGCAATTGCGTGAAACTCTCACCAGCCCGGAGCTTGAACAATTCGCGCAACGTATCGCGGTGGATTATCACCTGTGGCCGCTGGACCGTGAAGAGACGCGTGGCTATATCCGCCATCGTGTTCTTTATGCCGGCTGCATTAACCCGGAGTTGTTCAGCGATACCGCTTGCGATGTCGTGTATGCACAAACCAATGGCACGCCGCGATTGATCAATTTGTTGTGTGACACGGTATTGGTTTACGCCTACGCGGTGCAGCGCCAGACAGTGGATGCCAAACTGGTGGAAGAGGCCGCTCGCGACAAGCAAAAGGGAGGCTTGTTTCAGATTCCGCGCAAAGTGGCGTCTTCGTAGTGAGCCGTCGTTTTATTGCAAATTATTTCATCGCCAAGTTGTTGAGCCAGCCTGATCATGCAATTAAATACGCAATCATTATTCGCTGCGATTGAAACAATAACCGTCAAACTGGCCCCCGTTCTTTATTTTTTTCGGTTTCCTATTCCCGCGCAGTTTCAAACTGTCGCGCATGCGCGAACAGGTGACGGTTGCGCAAAACGCTATAAAATATTCAATATAATCAATATGTTACATGTAAAGCAACGAGCACCTCAAAAATCTGCCAGCGCAGTAATGCGTTGCGGTTTTTTTTGTTTGGTCGGCTCGTTGTGGTTTATGGCAACCACGTTCGTGCACGCCGCAGACTCGCCACAAAACGCAACGAAAGAAGCCGTTGTCGCGCAAGAGCGGCGCGTCATGTTTGATGAGAGCCTCGATTGGGCTGAATCAAGAGCAGCGACCGACACGATACTTGCGCGTGTGCAGTCAGGCGGCTTCAATGTTTACGTGCCCTGCGTGTGGCATGGGCGCGGTACGTTATTTCCCAGCGCGTTGAGCAAAACCGATACGCGCGTCGCCAATCGTATAGAGAGCGGCGACGACCCGTTGGCCTATCTCATCACGCAGGCCCATGCGATAGGCGTGCAGGTACACCCCTGGTTTTATGTCATGCGGCGGGAAGACGACAAGCTGCCTGCGTTTTTTGATGAGGGCACACCGAAGGACGCATTTAATTTGCACCAGCCTGCGTTCCGTACTTTCATAGTCAACCTCATGCTCGATACTGTGAAGCGGTATGACATTGACGGATTAAATCTTGATTACATTCGCAGCATGGGTTTTTGTACCAGTGATTTTTGCGCGCAAGATTACCGCAGCAAATTTGACCGCTCACTGTATCTGGATTTGCTGCTGCGAAAAATTCCGCGCAACAAAACCGAGAGTCTGTCCCAATGGAATTTCGCATCCGTGAGCGACATCGTGCGCAGGTTTTCAACGGAAGCCAAACGACTCAAACCCAAACTCGAAGTCAGCATGGACGGCCATCCGCTGGGCGAATATGACCTGCTGCAAGGTCAAGACAGCATTACGTGGGCCAATCAAGGTTGGATTGATGTGATCTATTACATGCAATACGCGCCGCGCATAGATGTAGAAAAAGCACTGGCTGCCCGCAACGCATTGCGTGAGCCGGCAAAATTAACTTTGCTGGTTTCACTTTACGATATGGTGCAACGTGCGCCCGTCGCGCGCGATGCAAGCGTCATCAGCGGCTACGTCGATCTGGCGCGGCAACAACTGCCGGGCACGGGCATCGCGTTTTATCATCGGCCACGCATGTCCGATGCGCAGTGGCTGGCGCTTAAAAATGGCCCATTCCAAAAAACGGCCTTGTTCAATGGGTTGAGCGTGGAAACAAAATGGGCCACAGCCTCGCCATGACCAGCCCCGACACGAACGCACCCGCCGTGCCGAGAATGCGCACGAGTGTCATAATCAGCGTAGTGGATCAGGCCATGCTGAGCGCGGCGAACCTGCTGCTGGGTATATTTCTGATCAGGCATTCGAGCAAAGAAGAATACGGCGCGTATGTGTTGGGCTACGCCATCATTCTTTTTTTGGTCGGCATCCAAAACGCACTCGTCTCATCGCAAATGGCCGTATTGGCACCGTCGCGCAGCGCAAGCGAGCAGGGCCGTTTTTGCAGCGCGCTGGCGGTGGGGCAGTTTGCAATATTTGTTCCGCTTGCGCTGATTGGCCTGGTAGTCGGTCTGGCGCTGAAAGGGGCCGGCCATGCAGGCGCAGGCATGGCCTTCGCCATATCCGTCAGTTTGCTTGGTGTGGTGCTGCGCGAATTTTTCCGCAGCTATTTCTTTCTGCGCTTGCAGCCGATGCGCGTGCTTTGGCTTGACATCGCATTTGTCACGTTGCTATTTACCGGCCTATGGGCGGCCGTGATTTTGCAGATTCCCCAAATTAACCAGGCCGCGCTGGTGATCATGGGCTTGGCCTCATTGATAGTCGGCATTGCCGCAACGGTCATGGCGCGGCGCGAGCTGCCTGTGCGCCCGGCGGATATTCGCCCGGCAATGCAGGAATCATGGCAACACGGGCGCTGGGCTTTGGGCGGCGTAACCGTGACTTGGATACAAGATCAAAGCTACATTTATTTACTGTCCGCCTTGGTGAGCACGGCAGAGACAGCGGAAGCCAGTGCGGCGCGATTGTTTCTCGCGCCGTTGCTGCTGTTGAATGCAGGGTTTTCCCGCGTGCTGGTGCCGCGGTGGGCCTACCTTGCCCATGCCGGCAAACACGATGAAATTGAAACGGTGGCCAAAAAAGTGCAATGGGTTCTTCTGCTGGTCATCTTCGGCTATGTCGGCTTTTTGCTCCTGGTCAAAGACTGGCTGATTCCAATCGTGCTGACCGGCGCCTATACGCAAACCGCTTCACTGATTTTGCTGTGGGGCATTTTGTTTGCCATCCAATCGATGCGAGGAAATTATTCCTCCTTGTTACAAGTTTTCAAACGATTCAGGGAAATCACACTGGCAAATTCTGCTACGGCAATTGGCGTATTGCTCATGGGAGTAGTGTTGATCAAGGCATACGGCGTGAAGGGTAGTTTGATGACGTTGATTATCGGCGAGGCGGTGCTCACTTTGTTATTGGCAAATGGAATCAGGCATGTGAGGAAAGCCCATGCATATTGATATCTGCATCGCAACGTATAAGCGCCCCGGCTTGCTGCAATTGCTGCTCATGAGCTTGATGCGACAAGCGCTGCCCAATGGCGTTTCGGCTGGCATCATCGTGGTGGATAACGATCCGTCTTGCAGCGGGCGCGCCACCGTAGAACAAGCCGCCGCTAATAGCGTCATGCCCATCCGTTATTTCACACAGCCGCTAAAAAACATTGCGCTCACACGCAACCTCGGCGTTGCCAACAGCACAGGCGAGCTATTGGCGTTTATTGATGACGACGAACGGGCAGATGACGGCTGGCTTAAGAGTTTATATGACACCCTGGTCAAGTACGATGCCGATGTTGTGTTCGGGCCAGTGATAGGTGAATTGCCGGCGGACGCGCCGAAGTGGGCTGCAGAAGGCCGGTTTTTTCAAAGTGAACCGGAAACCACGGGTGCGATGCAATTACGTGGCGCAACCAACAACGCGTTGGTCCGCATAAAAGCCTTGCCGGACCCAGTGGCACCGTTTAATCCCCGTTATGGATTAACGGGGGGAGAAGACACGGATTTATTTGAACGCATGCGGCACGCGGGCGCCAGACTGGTCTGGTGTAACGAAGCGAAGGTAAGAGAAAACATTCCTGCGGAACGCGCCACACTTGGCTGGTTGGTTCGGCGGTCATTCCGTGGCGGGCAGATGTTTGTGGAAATATGCGGCCATTCGCGGGGCGCATTCGCCCGCTTACGTTGGTTTTTCTATCGCCTGTCGCTGGCACTGGCCGCTCTCGCCGGGGCCATTCTCAGTTTGCCGCTGAGACGCGCATGGTTTATTCGTTGCTCCCAGAGGCTCGCAAGTAACATAGGCCAGCTATCAACCCTGATGCGCTACCGTTATGAAGAATACGGGGATAAGTAGCCGTCATGCATATTGATATCTGCGTCGCCACCTACAAACGACCCGAGCTGCTCAAGCGGCTGCTCGATAGCCTGCAATGCCAGGCGCTACCCGCAGGGGTGACGGCGAGCATTATCGTCGTGGATAACGACCCGGCTTGCACGGGGCGCCTGATTGCGGAGCGTGCCGCCAATGGAATTATGCCGGTGCGTTATTACACGCAACCGCAAAAAAATATTGCCCTCACGCGCAACGCAGGCGTTGCCCACAGCACAGGCGAACTGCTGGCGTTTATTGACGACGATGAGCAGGCAGATGCCGGTTGGCTGAAAAATTTATACAACACATTGATTCAATACGAAGCCGATGTAGTGTTCGGGCCCGTAATTGGTGAACTGCCCCCTGGCGCGCCAAACTGGATTGCGGAAGGCAGATTTTTCGATAGGGAGCGTTACCAGACAGGAACGAAGCCGCCTATCAGGGGCACCGGAAACGTGCTGATGCGCGCGTCAGTCATTTCAGATCGTGTATCGCCGTTTAATCCGAAGTATGGCCTCTCGGGCGGTGAAGACGCAGAGTTTTTCAAGAAGCTGCGTGATCAAAATGCGAAATTTGTGTGGTGCGATGAGGCTATAGCAAGAGAAGCCGTGGTGCCAAACCGGCTGACATCCGGATGGCTGATTCGCCGCGCATTTCGCGGTGGGCAGGTTTTTGCGGAAATTTTTATCGGCCGCCAAAATGCGCTGGGATTTTTACGCTGGTTTTTTTATCGCGCATCACTGGCAGTCGTCGCACTGTTAGGCGGGGTATTGAGCTGGCCGTTCAAAAAAGCGTGGGGCATAAAGTGCTTTCAAAAAATGGCCAGTAATGTCGGACAACTATCAACGCTGCTGCAGTATCGCTACCAAGAGTACGGAGAAAAGTAAGCATGTTTGCCGCGATACCTAAAGATCAGAAAATCAGCTTTTGGGGCTCCATTAAACATGGTTTCCCCTTAATGTGCCTACTGATGGGCGACTTCATCACCATCGAAAAGCCCAGCAAAGAAGGCGTGGGCTTACTCATTGATACCGAGACATACCGGCTGGTTGTATTCAGTTTTGTTTACCTGCTTTCCGCATGGGTGATTTATTTGCGCCGAAAAGATTTTTCAAAACTCATGCGTGGTCATTGGATATTCATCGCGTTTGTACTTTATGCCATGGCGTCATTTTTGTGGTCGGCCAATCCGGTAAAGGCGATTTCCAGCAGCGCCCACTTGTTGGGCCATTACCTGATTGCGGTGGCGGCTCTGCTGATGTTCAGAGGTCACGAAGTGACGGTTTTGCGGGTGTACAGTATGTTTTCTTTTTTGTTTGTCCCTGCTTGCCTGGCGACGGCGCTGTTATTCCCCTATCGCAACATTCACATTGAAACCGGGCGCTGGATGGCGTTGACATGGAACCCCAACACGCTGGGGTATATATCGCTCATTATGGTGTGGGCGAATGTAAGCTATTTTTTTTATGCCACCAGTAACTGGATGCGATTGATGCTCATTTTGGCCACGGTAGGGGCGCTAGTGCTAATTCTCGGATCAGGCAGTGTCACCGCCGCTTCGCTGGCAGTTTTTGTGATTTTTGGCGTTCCCACATTTATCTGGTTCGCCAGCAGTCGAAGCGCATCCGAGGCGGTGATAAGAATCGCTTCGGTCAGCCTGCTGGTTTTTGGTGTGGCCGGCTATTTTTATGCGACGTCTCCCGAATTGTTCGAGGTAAACCGGGCATTGGGTTCGGTGGGGCGGGATTCCAGTCTGACCGGCCGCGCAGGCCTGTGGGAGATTGCCTGGAAAGCCATTCATGACAAGCCCTGGTTTGGCTGGAGCTTCGACTTCCTGCAATCGCTGCCGACCAAGTATCAAATCAGATATAACCAGTTTCATAACGGTTATCTCGACATCATGGTGCGTGGCGGTGTCGTTGCGCTGGGCTTTATCATCATTTTTGCGGTCACAACCGCGGTGCGAATAATTAAAATTGCGCCGATGAACAAACGCTTTGCCGCCAGTTTTGGCGTGCTGCTCATCGTGCTGATGTTGCATAACTATTCCGAAGCTTCATTTGGCACCGCGCCGAATCCGCTTTGGTTGCTGTTCACTTTCATCTATATCGGTGTCTCACCTAATATCGTCAGGTGGTATGAAACGGGCATCATCGAAGTGAAAAAACCGCGCAGAAGCCGAGAAGAATTAGAAGAATTAAAGGAGGCGTCTTTGCCGGCGCAAGTAGTTACGCGCCAGCCCCAGGCCGCACGCACGCGGATGGGCTTGGACGCAAAACGGCAATCCGTCATCAGGTAAGCATTTGGTAAACCCTGCCCTGACGGCTTAATGGTTGAGATAACTTTACGCACAAAAATTATGAAACTAGCCATCATCAATACTATCCTGACGCCTTATCGCATCCCTATTTACGACGAGCTGCATAAGCAGACGGGGGATGTCGCCGTGCTGACCATGATGCACCACAAGGGCGAACAGCGTGAGTGGGACCTCAGCCAATACCCTTATCAGTTCAAGCACAAAATTCTGCCAGGTCTGCAGATTCCGCGGAAAAATTGGCCATTCCCGCTGTCGATCAATTTTGGTGTGATGCCGACACTTTGGCGCTTGAATGCCGATGTAGTGCTCAGCGGCGGCGGGTTTGCATTAACCAATATCGCGGCGTTTGTATATTGCAAATTGTCAGGCAAGAAATTCGTGAACTGGTGCGAGTTTACTATGCAGGACGGGTCAGACCGTTCTGCGGCAAAACGATTTATACGACGTACGCTATCGCGCCACGCCGATGCGTCGATCGCCTCATCCAGTGACAGCCGGGATGCGTTTTTGCATTTTGGCGCCGAGCCGGAAAATGTCCGGGTGGTAGTGATGCCGATTGACGTAGATTTTTTTCATGAAACCGCCAAGGCATTTCGCGCATCGGCTGAATATGATGTGTTGAAAAAACAGTTCCCCGGCCCCGTCATGATCGTGATTGCCCGGCTTGGGGATGCCAAAGGTTTTCCCGAGTTATTCAAGGCCTACGAACAAGTCGTCGCTTCGCGGCCGGATGCTACCTTGCTCATCGTTGGTAACGGCCCCAAGCGCAAGGAGTACGAAACGCTGGCGTGCGACAAGGGCTGGCGCAACGTGCATTTCCTCGGCTTTCTTGAGCCGCCCGACGTTGCGCGCTATTTGGCCGTGTCGGATTTTTCCGTGTTCCCCACCTTGAATGATTCCTTCGGCGCCGTCGCGGCCGAAGCGATGGCGGCGCAATTGCCCGTTCTGTCTTCGGTGCATGCGTATGCTACGCGGGATCTGGTGGACGATGGCGAAACCGGTTACCGCATCGACCCATACGATACAGCCACGACAGCGGAGAAAATTTTACTCATGGTGGAAATGGAGGAGGCGCAGCGCAAGGCGATGGGGCTGCGCGCCTACGAAAAAGTGCGCCGCCATGATTGCGCCACAGCCGCGCGGGAAGTCTGCGATTATCTGACCTTGATCGCAGGAAAAGGGCGTTGACATGAACAAGACCGAAACAAGCGCCGCCGGGCAAGCTACCGCAACAGGCGAAAGAAAAAAAGTGTCGATTGTAAATGTGCAGCTCAGCCCGTTTCGCATCCCTTTTTACAATCAGTTGCATGATGAGTTGTCATCCCGCGGCATTGATTTGAATTATTTACATGGTGAGCATTGGCCGCATGAAAGAGACCGCAGCTACGAGTGCAAACTCGACTGGGCGCAGCCCATCCACAACCGCTTCATCTCCTTTGGCCGCGGCCGTTCCGCCGTATGGCAGACATTGCCAACGCAACAATTGAACGAATCAGACCTGCTGATCGTCACGCAAGAGAACCTGATACTTTCCAACTATCCGCTCATATTAAGGCGGCGTCTTGCAGGAAAGCGATTGGCATTTTGGGGCCATGGCGTGGGCCCGCGCAGCCGCTCAGCGGGCAGTGTAAAAGAGAAATGGCGACATTTTTGGGCCCAGCGCGCGGACTGGTGGTTTGCCTATACTCGCCGCTCGGTGGAAGCGCTCGCGCAGGGCGGGTTTCCCCACGACCGGATTTCCAATTTGAACAACACCGTTGATAACACGGGCTTCCAGGCCGACATGGAAAAAGTGTCGCCGCAAATGCTGGCGGATATTTCAGCAGCTTGCGGCATCAACGACCAATCGGCCGTCGGTCTTTTTTGTGGCGCTTTGTACAAAGACAAGCGGATTGATTTGTTGATAGAAGCCGCCGACCTGCTGCATCAACGCTTACCCGATTTTCGATTGATAGTAATCGGCTCAGGCGCAGAGGCCCCCATGCTGGAAGCAGCGATGAAGACGCGCCCTTGGGCGCACGCGGTAGGGCCGCAATCCGGCGTGAGCAAAGCCGCGTACTTCAAGCTGGCCCACGTCGTGATGAACCCCGGTTTAATTGGGCTGGTCGTGCTGGATGCTTTCTGTGCAGGCTTGCCCGTCGTCACTACTGGCGGCGATACACCGCATTCGCCCGAGGTAGTCTATCTAGAGCCGGGGCAAAATGGTTTCTTTGCTGAAGCCACACCGCAAGCCTATGCTGATGAAGTTTATAACCTATTGAATAATAACAATTTATATCAAAAATCTCGTGCGGCCGCCTTGGCAGCCAGCAAGGTCTATACGATGGAAAACATGGTGCGGCATTTTGCGGATGGCGTTGAAGCCTGTTTGCAACGGCCGATCAAAACTTGAAAGCTTTACAGCGATGAAAATTCTTTTGGGCCATTGCCACTATCGCAGCAGCGCACCTAGCGGTGAAGACGCGGTGTATCGCAACGAACGCAAGTTGCTGGAAGCGCGCGGCCACGAAGTGATCGCGTTTGAGCGTTTCAATGACGACATCGACATTTTGACCCCGGGCAGCCGCATCAATGTTGCGCGCAATACAGCATGGTCGCAAAGCAGCTATGACGCCGTGCGCGATCTGATCAAAAAGACCCGGCCGCAGGTGGCGCATTTTCACAATACTTTTCCGCAGATGTCGCCCAGCGTGTATGCCGCCTGCCAGGAACATGGCGTGCCGGTAGTGCAGACTTTGCACAACTACCGCATCGTCTGCGCCAATGGCTTGTTGCTGCGTGATGGCAAACCCTGTGAGGATTGCCTCACGGGCAGCGTAATCAGCGCGCTGCGGCACCGCTGTTACCGCGGCTCACTGTCCGCCACGGCGGCCCTGGTGTGGATGCAGGTGAGCAATAAGCACAAGGGTTCTTACAGCGATAACGTTAACCGATATATTGTGCCGTCGGCGTTCTCCATTCCGCGCCTCGCTCAGGGCGGCCTGCCCGCCGATCGCATCGTCATCAAACCCAATTTTTTGCCGAATCCGCCGGTTTTTAATCAAGATGCGCGCGCGCCGTTTGCCGTTTTTGTCGGGCGCCTCAGCGCCGAGAAGGGTGTTAGCACATTGATTAAAGCCTGGTGCCAAGTTAAAAATGTGCCACTGAAAATTCTCGGCGACGGTGAGTTGCGTGCCGAATTGGAACAAGCCGCAGCCGAACATCAGCTTGATGTGGCGTTTCTCGGTTATCAGCCGCGCGAAGAAGTGCTGCGCATCGTGTCGCAAGCCTCGTTGCAAATTTTGCCGTCGGAATGTTATGAAGGATTTCCCATGGCCTTGCTTGAAGCGTATGCCAGCGGCACCCCGGTGGTGGCATCGCGGCTGGGTAGCCTCGATGATCTGGTCGTAGAGGGCGAAACCGGGCGCAAGTTTGAAGCGGGCAATGCGGGCGATCTTGCCAACACGGTCACCCGCATGTTGGCTGAAGACATGCAACGCATGGGCGCCCAGGCACGGGCGCTGTTTGAACGCGACTATTCATCCGAGCGAAATTACCAATTGCTGATGGATATTTACCGTGATGCCATCGCCGATCACGGGCAGCGCGGCGCAAAAGCGGAGGCCGCATGAGAGACGCTGGCAAATTGCTCGGTGTGCCCATAGACCGTAAAAATCTCGAGCGGGTTACGCACGATGCGCGCGAAGCCGTGGAGCGGCGCGCCGAAAAAATCGTGTTCGCCTGCGCCAATCCGCATTCACTGGTGGTGGCGCAGGGCGATGATTTATTCAGGCAGGCGCTTAACAGCGCCAATCTCACGGTTGCCGATGGCGTAGGTGTTACCATGATGGCGAAATTCGCGCGGATCGATATTGGCCCGCGCATCACCGGAAGCGATTATTTTTTTGCCATCATGAAAATGTTGGCTGAGCGTGGCGGCGGACGGGTTTTCTTTTTCGGCTCATCGCAAAAAGTTTTGGATCTGATCGCCGCGCGGCTGGCACGCGACTATCCTGCCATCGTGCTCTGCGGCGCGGTTTCGCCACCTTTCGGTACTTGGCCAGACGCACAAAATATTCAATATATTCAACAGGTTAACAATGCACGCCCAGACGTATTGTGGGTCGGCATGACAGCGCCCAAGCAAGAGAAATGGGCTAATGCAAATGCCGCACAATTGGATGTGCCGGTTATCGGTTCCATTGGCGCGGTGTTCGATTTTTACGCGGGTACATACGCGCGTGCGCCGCAGTGGATGATCCGTTGCGGCCTCGAATGGTTTTATCGTTTCATCAAAGAGCCCAAACGCATGTGGCGTCGCGCATTCGTGTCCAATCCCAAGTTTGTTTTGCTGGTGCTATGGCGGCACGTTCTTGGCGTCAGCAACGCCGGCGCAACGTCGTAATTTTACCGACAGGCAGGTCGTGATGGCCGCCTTCCATTGACGGGAAACTACTGTGTCAGGTTTTTTCAGTTTTACGGTCTCGTTGTTTGTGACCATGTTGCTCATACCGCCGCTGATGCAATTTGCGGCGCGTTTGGGCTTTGTCGATATTCCCGATGCGCGCAAAGTGCATACGGGCGCGATTCCCCGCATCGGTGGCGTCGCCATGATAATCGGCACCCTGCTGGCCACCTTGTTGTGGTTAGAACGCTCGCAACAAACGGCTGCAATCATCGCAGGCATTTCCACCATTGCGGTGTTCGGGATCTGGGATGACCGCACCAACCTGAATTACAAGCTCAAACTGCTGGGCCAATTTATCGCTGCTTGCATCGTCGTGTTTTACGGCGATGTGCTGATTGAACGCACGCCCTTTAATCAAGGAGCGCTGCCGATTTTTCTGTCGGCTCCCCTCACCATTTTTGTTCTGCTGGGCATTACCAATGCGATCAATTTATCCGACGGTCTCGATGGTTTGGCCGGCGGCGTGGCGTTGTTGTCTTTCGCCGCCATCGCGTTGCTGGGCTATCGTGCAGGCAGCAATCAGTTAGTCGTGATTTGCCTTGCCGTCATGGGCGGCATCATGGGTTTTCTGCGCTTCAATACCCATCCTGCCAGTATTTTTATGGGCGATACGGGCAGCCAATACCTGGGGTTTTGCGTCGGCGTGTTGGCGATTGTGCTCACGCAGAGCGTGAATACCCGGCTCAGTTCCGTTACGCCGCTGCTGCTGTTTGGTTTGCCCGTGCTCGATACACTGATGGTCATGGGCCTGCGCCTCTACCAGAAACGCTCGCCGTTTTCGCCGGATAAAAACCACATTCATCATCGTATGCTGGCGCTCGGGTTTGACCAATATGAATCTGTGCTGATGATCTATGTCACACAATCTACCCTGGTGTTGCTCGGTTTTGCGTTGCGCTACCGTTCGGATTGGCTGGTGCTCGGCGTCTATCTGGGCATATGCGCGGCGGTGTTAGGGTTTTTTCGATGGGCCTGGCATAGCGGCTGGCGTTTCAAAGGGCGCTCCCATGGTGAAGGCGGCACTTTCCTCGTGCATCGCGTAGAGTGGCTGCGTGCCAGCGGCGGCCTCGGTCAATGGGCGTTTCGTATAGTGTTCGCTATCGTCGCGTCCTACGTGACGTTCTCGTTGATCCGCACACCGCGCGTATCGACCGACATCATGGTGCTGTGCCTGGTGCTGTTAGCCATTGAGCTGACTTTTTTATTCACCCGCCGCAACCAGCCGTTTGTCATGGCAGAGCGTGCGGGCTTGTATGTGATCTGCGTGCTGGCGCAATACCTGATACAGCCGGTGGTGCACATCGCCGGGCCCAACTTTACCATCGACAACGGGGTTTTTATTTTTCTCGCCGCGATGATTTTTATGGGGATTCACTACGCGCAAAAAAACCGTTTTGAAATAACTACATTGGATTTTCTGGTGATCTTCATGGCCATCGCATTGCCGGCCCTGTCGGGGCTGCTATCGCAAAAGAGCGGCTACGCAGTCATTTTGCTCAAAGTAATCGTCTTATTTTACGCAGTAGAACTCTTGCTCAGCCGCATGACGCGAGGGTGGATGCTATTGCGCGCCGGCCTTTCACTGCTACTTGCGGTTCTTGCGGTACGCACATTGTTGGCTTGATATGACGCGCGCCATACAGTTTTCAGAAGTGCCAAAATTTTGCTTCTGGCCAAAACAGGCAACGGTATTTTTCCAGGCGCTGGTGTTGGTTTTTTTTGCCGGCTGCGGCAATCGGGTCGAGCACGAAAAATATTATCTCGACCAAGCCAAATCATTGATGCAAGCCAACCGATACGACCTGGCCAAGCTTGAGCTAAAGAACGTGCTGGCAATCAATCAAGCTAATTACGAAGCGTATTATCAGCTCGGTATCATTCACGAAAGCCAGCAGTTATACCAAGAGGCGGCAGCGAACTACACGCAGGTGCTGGAAATCCAACCCAATTACGTAGAGGCAAAAACCCGGCTGGGCCGCGTGCAACTGCTGGCAGGAAAAGACACGGCCGCCGTTGACAAGGCAAAAGCGGCACTGGCGGCCGACCCCGGCAGCGTCGAGGCAAAAGCGTTAATGGCCAGCGTGAAAGCGAAACAAGGCAACTTGGATTCTGCCATTAAAGACTTGGAATTGGCCTTGAAAGCCCGCCCGGATTTCACCGATACGGCAGTTGAATTGGCGCAGTTACATTTCAGGCGTGGTGAGACGGCCCGTGCAGAAAACGTGTTGACGCAAAGCATCGCGCGGCAAAGCAAAAACATTTCGTTGCGGGTGGCGCTGGCCAACTTATATTTGCAGACCAAACAACAGGGCAAAGCGGCCGGGCAATTGCGCGAGATGGCTGGCCTCGAACCCGAAAATAATCTTCACCATCTTCGCCTCGCGACGTTGTACGTGTTGGCAGGCGAAAAGGACAATGCCGAGAAGACCTTGCGCGCCTCGGTCGCCCAGCAGCCTTCCGACCTAGGCCGGGCGCAACTGCTGGCGGAATTTTTGCTGCGCTATCGCTCGCCAGAAAAAGCGGAGATGCTCTGGCAGGGATTGATTCAGACCAATCCTTCCGAACTTGATTTGCGTTTTGGCCTGGCAGATTTTTACGGCCTCACCGGACAAATCGACAAGGCAGAGCAGGCTTATCGCGACATCATTGCGCAAAATGGCAATCCGGTCGCCAATGAGCGGGCGCGCACGCAACTGGCGCAGGCGTTAACGGCCGCAGGTAAGGCCAGTAGTGCTAAAACGCTAGTAGACGAAGTGCTGAAACTCAATCCGAAAAATGTTGAAGCCAGCGTACTGCACGGCCGCTTGGCGCTCGAGGCCGGCGATGCGCAGCTTGCCATTGCAGATTTCCGTTGGGCGTTGAAAGACTATCCAGACTCCATCGAATACACCGGTATGCTCGCGCGCGCCCACGTTGCCAATAACGAGCCCATGCTGGCGCGGGAAATTTTAGCCAGCGCGGTCAAACGCAATCCCGCTAACCCGCAAGGGCGCTTAATGCTGGCCGAGTTTTTGGCGCAGACCAGGGATTTCAACGCAGCGCTGGCTGAAGTGGGCGCGGCGCTAAAACTATCCCCGCTTGATGCGCGCTTATTGCAAATGCGCGCAACGTTACAAGCCGCCAATCAAGGCTTGCCGGGAGCAGAGGCGGGCCTCACCAGCATGACCAACTACTTGTCGCCGGCCGCGCAAAATTATTTTCGACTGGGCAGTTATTATCTCGGAGAAAGAAAATTCGGTGCGGCGGTAGGTGAATTCCAGCGGGCGTTGCGCACTTCACCGAAAGCCATTGAGCCGCTCAAAGGCATCGTACAAGCCTATCTTGCCCAAGGCCGCGCCGATCTGGCGCTGGCTAAAATCAAAGGGCAACTGCGCATTGATTCCCCCACCTTGAACCAGGCCTATTACCTGCTCGGTGAGTTTTATCGTGAACAAAAAAAATATGCCGAGGCGAAGCAAGCCTATGGCCGCTCGTTAAATATCAATCCATTTTGGCAAACGCCTTACCTTGCCTTGGCGCAACTGCATCACGACAGCAAAGACAACTCCAAGGCGCAGGAGGTGCTCGAAGCAGGCCTGCGCCAGATGCCTGGCGATCCGATACTGGCGTTTGCCCACGGGGCGATCCTGGAAACCAATCAGGCCCATGACCGTGCGCTGGCGCAATACGATGCCATCTTCAAGCAAAATCCGGCTATGGATGTGGCAGCCAATAATCTTGCCATGATGCTATTGGAAAAACGCAGCGATGCATCCAGCCGCGAACGCGCGCTGACTATCGCGCGCCGGTTTGAAAACACCTCCAACCCGGCGTATCTCGACACGCTCGGCTGGGCGTGGGTAAAAAATGGGCAACCAAGGCGCGGCTTGCCGTATTTGCAACGGGCGCTCGAGAGCCAGTCTGAGGTATCGTCTATAGGCCAGTTCCATCTTGGCATGGCCTATCACGAAGCAGGCGATAAACAACGGGCAAAAATCCATTTGCAAAACGCATTGACCGGCGGCAACACGTTTGCCGGCATTGAAACGGCAAAATCGCTGATAGCGAAGCTTTAACCGTCCGAAGCTTTAGCCGGCCTTGCCCGCTCGCCGGGGGATATTCTCATCTGCACAAGCCGTTTCCGAGCCCCGCCCCGCACGAGATTTTAGGGTAGCGCCCCACCTGATATAAAGCCTATACCCCATGCTCATGGGAGCCACCGCCCCTTACACTTCAATCAAGAAAAAATCGGTTTGCCCGCGACATTACGCAGCCGCAGCCGAAGTCACGCCAGACCCCCTAGCCGAGAATTGTATGTTCAAAACACTCATCGTTGAAGACAATCCTGCGTTCCGCCAATCACTGAGCCATATGCTGCACGAACGTTTTCCCGACATGATGTTGGTGGAGGTGGATAGTGGCGACGAAGCCTTGAAGCAGATGGATATGCTGCTTCCCGACCTGGTATTTATGGATGTAAAACTGCCCAATGCCAATGGGTTGGACTTGACCAAAATCATCAAGCGCCAACACGCAGCAACCACCATTGTCGTGATGACTGGCTCAGATCTGCCCGAATATCGCCATGCCGCATTTTCCTCTGGCGCCAGCTATTTTGTGGCCAAGGGCGCGACGACCGAGGCGCAAATTTTATCGGTGGTGGAATCGGTACGCAGCCATGCCGATTACGGCACCGTTCTCAGCATGCCGAATTAGACAACGCATAACTAATTGATTATATTGAATATTTTACGCCCTCATTCGAGGGCTTTTTTACGCCCGTGGTTTAGGGCGTTAAATTTGCCTCGATCACGAAAATCGACAAGTGAAATCGACAACGTGAAATCAAGTGATTTTCGTCACAGCATTGCATGCATCGTGGGAGTAACCTGTTTTATTCGATGCCGCCATCGGTGGGCGCCAGCCCGACACCGCAAAACGATTTTGACGAGGTGCTTTATACTAAAGTGCGTCCTGCGGTAAATGGCTATTGACATGACAGTTCGTGCGCCGCGCTATTAAAGAGGTTTGCAAACATGGTAAAAACCAACGAAGTTTCGCTCAAGCAGGTCGGCGCTACCGTGCCGCCGAAAAACCGCCGCTCAGGCGACGACGTCAGCTCATCCCGCACCGAGCTTGAACAGCGTATCGCGCAAGCAAAGAAAGAATGGGAATCCACCGCCGATGCATTGCCTCAACTCGTATTCCTGCTGGATGAAAAAGGCCGCGTAATGCGTGCCAACCGCACGGTTGAGCGCTGGGGTGTGGGCCGCGTGGCCGATATCAAGGGCCGCAGTCTGCATGAGCTTTTGCATCCATCCTGCAATGGTGCCGACTGTTATCTCCAGGGCTTTCTTGACCGCGCATCCCGCGAATTGACCTTCAAGCAATTTACCGAATGTGAGTCGGAAGACAGCGTACTCAAGCGGCATTTGCAAATCCAGTTGCGTAACAACCTCCCGGCCGATGTACGAAAGACGGCAGTCGGTGCGCTGACTATTGCGGTGGTGCATGACATCACGGATATCAAACACACCGAAGAAGTATTGAAAAAATTCAACGAAGAACTGGAGCAACGCGTCGAACTGCGTACATCGGAACTGGTGCGCACCAACACCATGCTCAAATGGGAAATGGAAGAGCGCAAGCGTGCCGAAAACGTGTTGCGCGAATCGGAAAAAAAGCTGCGCGTACTCTCGGCCGAATTGTTGGCGACGGAAGAAAAAGAACGCAAACGCATCGCCTCGGAATTGCATGACGGCATCGGCCAGACTTTGAGTGCGGTGAAATTCAATGTAGAAAATGCCGTGCGCATGCTGGGTGAAAAAGGCGTTCGCGAAGTGCAGCCGCTCAACATGGTAGTCAAGCATATTCAAGGGGCGATTGAAGAAGTGCGCAACATCTCCATGAATTTGCGCCCCACTACGCTCGACGATTTGGGCATCCTGCCGACCATCGCCTGGTTTATGCGCGAATACAGCAGCACCTATCAGCACCTTGGCGTAGAAAAAAATATTACCGTCGATGAAGAAGATGTGCCGAATGAACTGAAGACGGTCATCTTCCGCGTCATGCAAGAGGCGATGAATAATATCGCCAAGCATGCCAGCGCAAGCAGCGTGCTGGTGGCGCTGACCAAACAGAATGACGTGATGGAACTTACCATTCATGACAATGGCAAGGGTTTCAAGCCGGAAGAAGTACGCACCAAACCGGGTTCACATAGCGGTTTTGGTTTGGCGATCATGAGAGAACGTGCCGAGATGTCGGGCGGATCGTTTGTGATTCAATCAATCAAAGGTGGCGGTACGCGCATCCGCGCGGCCTGGGCCTATTGCGGGCCTGATCCGAGTGCACGTAAAAGCCTGGCCAAGCGGCCGGTGTAATGCAAAAAACGGTATCAATAAAAAACAGCATCAATAAAAAACGGGCGCACAGCGCCCGTTTTTTTTAGTTTATAACAACGCTGATCAATGCTGCACCAAGCCTTTTTCGATGGCAAAGGAAGTGAGTGCCGAGACATTATGCAAATCAAGTTTGCGCATTAAATTTGAACGGTGTTTTTCCACCGTTTTGACCGACAGGCATAAATATCCCGCTATGAGCTTATTGGTTTGGCCTTCGGCAATCAGCTTTAACACTTCGCGTTCGCGGTGCGTTAACGAATCCCATGATGTGCTGCCCTTGCCGCCCTTTGTCGGGTCGAGAAAACCGTTGACGATTTTTTCCGAAATGGCCGGGCTCAGGTATTTTTTCCCTGCCAGCACGCTTTTCACCGCCATCATCAATTCGGCATAAGTCGCGTCTTTGAGCACATAACCGTCGGCACCGGCGGCGAGGGTCTCGCGGATATATTCTTCCGTCTTGTGCACCGTTAAGGCAAGAATGCGCACTTCAGGATTGCGTTTTTTGATTTCAACCATCGCCTCGATGCCGTTGGTGCCAGGCATGGAAATATCCATCATCATCAGATCGGGTGTAAGCGTGGCCGCCAGGCGGATGGCGTCGCGGCCGTTTGATGCTTCTGCCACTACTTCAATGTCCGGATCTGCCGATACCAGCGCGCGCAAACCTTCGCGCAATATGGTGTGGTCTTCGGCGATGACGATGCGTTGTTTCATTTCTGACTCCTGGCTGCTGCGCAAATAAAAGTTCGGGCACACTGGAAAGGTGAGCCGTCGCCTAAGCCGTTAATGGCTTGTGGAAAGACTAGTGGGTGGCAAGCTGCTGACTCTTTAAAGCTTCAAGGTCAGTCTAGTCGCTTAGGCAAGAATAGCTGTACTGTGAACCCCGTAAATCAGCATAGGGTAAATACTGTATTTTTGGAGTATGCCGCACAAATAGCAAAAAATAAAATTCAATATAATCAATTAGATAGATAAAGTAACGAATATTACGCTATTGAAATCTCCCTACTAATGGTTTTGGAGCATTTTTTTTGCAGGCAGACCCGCCTAAAATGGTACGTAGATAGCGCTGAGAAGCGGCGGCAGGCCACGCCGATAATGTCAGATAGATTGAACCGAAAGCGTCAAAGCGGTGACTCATTTCAGGACAAGCAGATGGAATTTGATAACAACAACTATTTAATTTTATTGAAAAAAATTTCAGTCGGCGACGAGGCTGCGTTCACCGAACTCTATAAAGAAATGAGTCGCAAAGTGTATGCCTTCGCCTTGAATCGATTACATGACCCGGCGCAAGCGGAAGAAATAGTCGTCGATACGCTGCACGAGATTTGGAAATTCCCCGATCGTTTTCGCGGCGAATCCAAATTCAGTACCTGGGTGTTGGGGATTGCGCGTTACAAAATATTAAATAGTTACCGGTCGGCGGAACCCGACCATGATGATGTGCAGGATTATGAGCAAACCCTTGTGTCATCCGATCCGGACGGGTTTGCGCTGTTGGCAGACAAACAACGCCACGCAGGTGTGCAAGATTGCATGAGTAAATTGTCCGACGAACATCGAGATTGTCTTCATTTGGTTTTTTATGAAGGCTATTCGTTGAGTGAAGTCGCAAAAGTGCAGCGTGTACCGGAAAATACGATCAAGACCAGATTATTTCATGCGCGGCAAAAAGTGAAAAATTGCCTGAGAATTTATTTAGAACGAGAGGGTGTACGTGAATAAAGAGCATTTACGCTTTGCTGAATTGTTGCCGTGGTATGTGAACGGCACATTGGCCGGTGCCGACCGCGTGTGGGTCGATGCCTATTTAAAAAATCATCAAGCCGAGGCCGCCGTGGAATTGGCGGCCTGGCGCACGCTTGAAACCCAGACGAAAGAAAATATTCCCGTCATCGCCGCAGATATCGGTTTGCAAAAAGCGCTGGTGCGCATCCATGCCGAAAAAGCGGCACGCGTGCCGGCGGCAAAACACCTATCGGCATTCGAGCGCTTTACCCAATGGTTGTTTGGCAGCGGCAACACCGGCTTCGCCAGATTTTCACCGGCGCTAGGTCTCGCGCTGGCGGTGATTGCCTTGCAAGCCGTGGTGATCGGCAAAAGCGTGGTTGATGCACCGGATTTCGCGCAAGTACGCGGCGCAAAAACTGGTCTCGCCGACGGCCCATTGCTGCGCGTGAATTTCAAAGCGGATGCCACAGAAAACCAGATTCGCTTAATGCTTATCGACAACCGTGCGCTAATTGTCGCCGGGCCGACACAGCTGGGTGATTACTTCATCAAGGTGGCGGACGCACGCATGCAGAAAACGGAAACGCAATTTCGCGCCAGCCCATTCGTGGAAGCCGTCGCCGTCGTGCCGACGCTGCCCGAAGAGTTGGTGGATCGGTAAAGGCAAGGCCATGCGAATGAGCACTCTGCACCCTTTATTCATTTTGTTTTTCGGGCTCGCGGCAATGCACGCTGCCGCCCAGGGCAATGACAAAACGCGTAGCGAAACCTGGTCGGGCATGAAGCGCGTTGCTTTGGTGATCGGCAATGCCGGTTACAAAAGCATACCGCTGAAAAATCCCCTGAATGATGCCGTGGCCGTCGAAGCGGAGCTGAAAAAAATCGGCTTTACCACCAGGCTGGCGAAAGACACCGGCTGGCAAAACCTGAATGAAACCGTGCGCGAATTTATCGCCCATACGCAAGATGCCGAAGCCCGCGTGATTTTTTACGCCGGACACGGCGCGCAAATCCGTGGCAAAAATTATTTGATTCCCGTCGATTTGCAAATGGAAGGCGAAGACGAGCTAGTGCAACACAGCCTCAACGTGAGCGAAGTGCTTGATCGTCTGGGGCGCAACAGCAAAGGCATCAATGTGGTTATCCTCGACGCATGCCGCAACAACCCGTTGAGCAATGTGGCCCTCACCGCCGACGGCCGCAAAATCAAAGTGCGAGGTGCTGCGCCGGGTTTTGCTACTGTGCAAGCACCGCCCGGTACATTGCTGGCATTTTCCACCTCGCCGGGCAACGTGGCCGACGACAAGGCCGGCGGCGACAACAGCCTTTACACCAAACATTTATTGCGCCACCTCGCCGCACCCGGTGTCGCGTTGGAGCAAATGTTCAAGCGTGTGCGGATCGATGTGCTGCAGGAATCGCAGCAAAAACAAATTCCCTGGGAGCAGGGCAATCTGACCGTCGATTTTTGTTTCAAGCCCGGCCCTAACGGGCAGTGTGCCGGTTCGTAAATAGCGGTTAAATGTTTTAGGAGAGAATCATGTTGAAAAAAATAGCTATTACTTCTGCAATGCTGTGTGTTGCGCTCGGCGCCATCGCGCAGGATGTCAAACTGTACCGATCGACGGACAAGCTGAATGCAGAAGAAGTCGCGCAAATATTGCGCCCGAAAATGAAAATGCGCGGCATGACTGAAACCCAGTTGATTGCTGAGCAAGGTCCGTCGGCGTTGGCGCTTCCGGTGCAGTTTTCATTTGATTCCGCCACCATTTTGCCCGAAGCCATGGGGCAGTTGGACGTGGTGGCCGAAGGCATCAAGCTACTCGATGGCGCATCGAGCATCGTGATCGAAGGCCATACCGATCGGCATGGCAAAGAAATGTATAACCGCACGCTGTCACAGCGTCGCGCCGATGCGGTGAAAGTTTATCTGGTGCAAAAACACGGCATAGACGAAACCTTATTCAAAACCGAAGGCAAAGGGTTTAACGAACTTTACAATTCGCGGAATCCTTTCTCTGGCGAAAATCGCCGCGTGCAGTTCAGAGCAGGAGCGTGATGCTTCTCAACTGTGCAGCCGTGAACAAACTGTACGTCCGTGCACAATACGTCCGTGCACAAAAGGGATAAATAGTTTCCCTGCCGTGCGAAAGAATCAAAAGGCGCTCATTTGAGCGCCTTTTTTATTCAATATAATCAATATGTTACAAATGGTTCGATGTTTATCCAGCAAGCGGCATTATCGGCGGCACGCAAAATCGGACGTAACCAGTGCTGCCATAAGTGATGCTTGAAGTGATATTTGTCACAAAATGTTTGAACCGAAGGTTCATCAGCTGTGACATATTACACGGGCAAGCTGCCTACTCAGGAGACGAAAATGTTCAAAGCTCGGAATAAAAAGTGTTTGGCTATATGGGTGTCGTTGTTACTTTCTGCCTGCGGTGGCAGCGGTAATCCATCCACAACCGCGCAAACCCCATCAGCACCGGATATGACGGTTGCGCAAGCCCTCAAAAGCGGCGATCAATCGGGTGCATTCCCGACGCTCAATCGCGACTCGACGGTGTCTGGGCCCGACACTGACGCAAACGGCATTCGAGATGATATCGACGCCTATATCGCCGCTCTGCCGGATACGCCGGTGCAGAAAGCTGCGATGAGACAAACCGCCATTGCTTTAGCCAACGCGTTGACAGTCGACATTACCAATCAGAGCGCGTTACGTGCGGTATCCAATCAACTATCCGCCGCGGCCAGTTGCTTATACGCTCGCTACGACACGACTGCAGCGAGCAAAAAAAGCCGTGAAATAGAAAAATACACCGTGAATACCAAAATTCGCTTTCTGGCCTACGAAAAATACAACTCCGCCATGAACGGCAAGAGCATGGTTTTACCTCAAGGAGGCGGCTGTGTTAACTAATCTGAAAAAATATTTGTTATCAGCCGCTTTTTGCTTAGCCGCTGCTTCTTCACCCATAGTTTCCGTCGCCGCTGATACGGATCTTTGCTTGGCCACAGGTTATACCCTGGGGTATTTTAACGGGGTGGGGAATACAGAGTTTCAAGCAAAGGCGGCTCTGGCGAAGCTGGAGAGCATGCGCGGCACAAAGTTCAACAACGAGCCCGTACAGTATGAAGTGTTTTACAACCACACCGGTTCCACAGCAGGCGCAACGCTCTTACAGGATCTCGCCGAAACATTTATGCAACGCGCCGCAGAAATTGATGCGAGCGGAGAGCTGGGAAATCGATGGGAATTTTTTTGGGAGAGTCTCACATTCGATAAACCTTTGACGGATAAATTAACAGGATTCATTCCCAATATTAGCCGATTTTTTTCGCAGCTATACACCGACATTGCCACGAAGACCATGGCCGCACTATCCAGCCTGCTCAGTAACCCACCGACAGAAGCGGACTACAACGAGCATAACACCCGCCTCGATGCGCTGGCCGTGCAACAACAGAAACTGATGCTCGTGGCCCATTCGCAGGGCAATCTGTTTATGAACCATGCGTATGACCATATTTCCCCCAAGGTCGGTGAGGCAAGTGTGAAGGCAGTGCACGTCGCACCGGCATCGCCGACCTTGCGCGGCGATTATCTGCTGGCCGATATCGATCTGGTGATCAACAGCTTGCGTATTCAAGGGGCGGGTTCCGTGCCGCCGATCAATATTATTTTGCCTGTGTCGGTATCCGACCTGTCCGGCCATGGCCTGGTGGAAACTTACCTTGATCCCACGCGGGCGGCACGCAACCTAGTCGATACGATGATCACCACCGCCATGCAGGCCCTCGCGTCACCCCCTACGTCGGGCACACCGGGCGCGTTCAGCGTGACATTAACGTGGGATGGCCTCGGCGATCTCGATCTGCACACCTTCGAACCCAGCGGCGCGCATGTCTATTATGAATCCCGAGCAGGTGATGCAGGCTTTCTCGATGTGGACAACACCATCGCAGACGGCCCCGAACACTATTACGTGTCGTGCGACCCCGCGGTCATCCAGACAGGCACCTACCGTATGGGCATTAACCATTTCACTAACGGGGCAGGACGCAAGGCAACGGTTCAAGTGTCGACATCGAAGGGCGGAACCCTGCTAACCAAAACCGTAGATGTAGGCGCTGAAAACGGCAAGGATGGCAACGCAAGCCCCACGCCCGTTCTTGACGTCGTGGTCAGTAAAAATGAGGCGGGCGTTTATTCGTTTACGGCGAATTGAGACCTGCGCAAAACATTCTGACAGCGTGGCACAGGCGAGGCAACTCGCCTGTGCCAAAACAACCTTAAAAACTGTTTATAATCAAATAGTTATGAAAAATCCGGCAATGCGGGAAAATAGCAGCCCTGCTGAATTTATTTTGCAAAATTATTAGGTATACAAAAAAATTGTGAGAAAAATGCACTATAAATTATGGATGTTGACAACGCTGATTTTGGCCAGCGCGAGTCCGTGGACTTATGCGCAGGCGACGAGCCAGTTCAATGCGACCACACTGGATTTCTCCGGCTTCAACGGAAAAATAAATATTGAATCCCATGCCGGAAAAACCATCTTGTTGCAATTGAAACGCGGCAACCAGCAAGCATTAGAAGCGATGGTCAATCAAGGTGTGCTGCGCGTGAGTTATCAAGAGAAGAATGTAGCTTTGAATAGATCAGGTAGCTTCAGCCCAATCGAAGAGTCTGCCGATCTGACGGTCAAAGTGCCGGCGGATACTGCGCTACAAGCCATCGGTTTTGTAGGCAAGGCTGACATCGACTCGATGAACGGCCCGGCAGATTTGTCGGTCAGCACAGGGCACATCAAAGCCAAGCGCCTCGGGCCGTCTCGCCTGCGCGTAAAGGGCGCGGGCGCTATCGAGCTTATCGAAGCAACGAAAGACGTGCGTACAGCCATCGATGGCGCGGGCGACATTACCATCAAAGGCGGCGCAGTGGAAAACCTGTGGGCAGATACTAGCGGTGCAGGCAGCATCCGTTATACTGGAGGCCGTATCCGGCAGGCATTCACCAGTGCCCGTGGCACAAGCAGTATTACGCTTGACGGCGTCGAGCAAGCTCGAAGAGGCCCTGTCGAAGGCGCATCAGAAGTCATCATCAATTCCAGCCGCAAGTAATTTGCGCGGGCGATTACATTTCATCGGTAGTTCGTCACCCTCCACTCAACGTAATCTTCGGCAGCGAGCGCAGCATGAAACAACAACCCAAATATTATTTTGTGATGGTACTGTTGATGGCCGTATTCGCTGCGAGTTGTGCCGATCTGCCAGCCACCACCAATGACGAAAACAAACTACTCGTGGTCGATTGCCTTATACCCGGCCAGGTGCGCAAGCTCGGCGCTTATCAGTCGGGCGTCACCCCCCGCCGCGCGCTCAAAACCACCATTGCCGATTGCGAACAAAAGGGTGGTGAGTATGTGTCATCTAACACTAATCCTGCCGCAGCGCTGAATATCTGGCTGCCGTTTGCCCATGCGGACGATGAAGATGCGCAGACTAATGTTGGCGAATTGTACGAAAAAGGCATTGCCGGCGCGCCGGATTATTTTGCCGCCGCCCAGTGGTATCAAAAAGCGGCCGATAAAAAATATGCCCGTGCGCAAGTGAATCTGGGCGCGTTGTATGAGCGCGGTCTCGGCGTCAAGCGCGATTCGGCCAAGGCGCAGGATCTATTTCGCATGGCTGGCGGCGTCCGCAGCAATATGGAAGTGCCGTCCATTCAAATTATCGAACCCGCCGTCGTATTGTCGTCTGTCAAAACCCGTGGCACAGCACCGATAGTGCGCGTGCGCGGTACGCTGCCCACGCGCGATCTCATCGGCAAAGTGACCGCGCCCGCAGGTCTCGCATCATTGCTGGTGAATGAGAAACAAGAAAGCTTTGACGATAACGGCTTGTTTAAGGCCGCCATCGACTTAACGGCCGGCCCGGTGCAGGTAAAAATTGTCGCCATCGACAAGCAAGGCCAGCGCGCCAATGCCGAGCTCACCTTGATTAAAAGCGAATCAACATCGAACGAGCCCGCGCCCTTACCCGGCTTCCCGAGCAAGGCGGACCTCACGCCGTCGGGCAATTACTACGCGCTGGTCATCGCCAACCAGAATTACCGCAAATACGAAAAACTCGACACGCCCCTTGCGGATGGCCGCGACGTAAAAAATATTTTGGAAACGCGTTATGGTTTCAAAGTGACTTTGTTGCAAGACGCCACGCGACGCGACATTTTGCTGGCGCTCAATGACTTGCGCAATCGTCTTTCGGCCAACGATAATCTGCTGGTGTATTACGCTGGCCACGGCGAAATCGACGCGGTGAACCAACGCGGCTATTGGATTCCCATTGACGGCGAGCAAAAAAATGTCACCAACTGGATTTCCATTATCGACATCACCGACCAGCTCATCGCCATGCCGGCCAAACATATTCTGGTCATCGCCGATTCCTGCTATGCCGGTACCATGACCCGTGCCGCGCTGACCCATTCGGAAAACGAAATCAGCGAAGAAGCGCGCCGCGCCGTGCTCGCCGCCCTCGGCAAAAATAAAGCCCGGGTTGCGCTCACGTCAGGCGGATTAGAACCCGTCGTCGATGGCGGTGGCGGAAAAAATTCCATGTTCGCCAAAAGTTTTCTCGAGGTGTTGAACGTCGTGAAGGAGCCAATCGAGGCGCGCAAAGTTCACGCAGAACTGTCCGCACGATTTTTATATCGCGCCACACGTTTAAAGGTAACGCAACGTCCCGATTACGCCCCGATAAAGTACGCAGGGCATGAAGCGGGAGATTTTCTGTTTGTACCAGTGAATTAAGACGACGTATCTATTTGATCGGATGGATATTCATTTTTATTTAGAGAGAAGCATTATGAAAACGAAGAAAAATATGCTTCGAATTTTGCTCGGCCACCTAATTTTTTTTAGCGCCAGTTTTTTTTGCGGGCCAGTTTTCGCATTAGGATCTTGCTCTGTGCAAGCCACGCCCAATCCGGTTGAGCTTGGCCAATCGATATTCTTCAGCGCCAGTTGTGTCAGCGATACAGGCGCAACGGACGGTGGCAATTCCTATATTTTTAGTGTCTTTGGTGGAAGTTACAGCGCAGCTACCGGCAATGGAGGATCGCAATTAACATTGACTGTTGTTAGCGCAGCGCTGGGAAATCAACAGGTAAATGTTTTTAATACACTGTTAAATTCTGCAGGTTCGGCGACTTTTGTTGTTAACCCACCGCCCACCGCGCCGTCAATTTCCGTGTCGCCAAGTAATTTGGTCTTTCCCGACACCACAGTTGGCGCTCAAAGTGCCCCGCAATCGGTATTTATCGACAATACTGGCACTGCAGATCTTGTGGTGACTTCTGTCACGGCGTCGGGGGATTTCAGTCAAACCAATAACTGTTTATCTGTAAATATCCCACCAGGTACTAAAGGCGGCTGTACGATTACGGTTACATTTAATCCCACCGCTGTTGGTGTGCTAGCAGGAACCCTCACCATTTCGGACAATGCGCCTGGCAGCCCGCACACTGTTAGTTTGAGCGGTACTGGAGTGGTCCCGGCACCGCTCATTAAGGTGCAGTCTAATCTAAATTTTCCGAACACTGTATTGGGTTCCAGTAGTACGTTATCTTTGTTGGTGAACAATTTAGGCAGTGCCAATTTAGTTGTATCGAGCGCTGCCGCCACGGGTGATTTCAGCGTGACGGCGAATAATTGCAGCCAGCCTGTTGCGCCAGGTGGCGCATGTACTTTGCTGGTTACGTTTACGCCAACCGCAGCGGGCAACCGATCAGGTAGTCTGAATATCTCCAATAATGCGGCAGGTAGCCCGCATAGCGTCGCGTTAGCTGGTGTCGGGCTGGCCGAGTCGATTGGATTTTCCCCTTCAGCGCTTACCTTTAGCGCAACTGCCTTAAACACCTCTAGCACTACCCAGACTATTACCCTAAGCAATACAGGGACAGCGAACCTGACGATTTCCAGCATCACCGCAAACGGCGATTTTGCGCAAACCAATAATTGCCCGACGAGTATTGCACCCGGTGGTACATGCGCCATTATTGTGAGTTTTACACCGACTATCACGGGCGTGCGCTCTGGCAGCATTAGCGTGAAAGACAGTGCGCTTGGCAACCCTCACAGCGTGGCATTAAGTGGTACAGGGACGGCCGCCGCAATATCATTGTCGAATGCTTCGCTTAGCTTTGCCTCAACCCCCGTCGGTTCTAACGCAGCCTTACAAAACGTGACCGTCACCAATAGCGGCAACGCCAATTTAATATTCACAAGCATCGCAGCCAGCGGTGATTTCACCCAGACCAATACTTGCACGCAGGCTATCGCTCCGAATGGTACATGCACGATTAGCGTATTGTTTGCGCCGACAGCAACGGGCGCTCGCAATGGAGCGCTCACCTTAGCCAGCAATGCAGGCAGCGGATCCACACTTATTGCGTTAAGCGGTACCGGGACAGCGCCAGTCGTAACTCTTTCCAATACAAGTCTGAGTTTTACGGCTATCGTCGGCACAACCAGCCCAGCGCAAACCATCACCGTCACTAATAGCGGTACTGCAACGCTCACAGTAGCAACTGTCGCTGCGACTGGCGATTACGCACAAACCAACAATTGCACGCAGGCCATTGCGCCCAATGGGACATGCACCATCACCGTCACTTTCACACCCACAGTAGCGGGCACGCGCAACGGTGCAATTACTATTAGTGATAATGCTGGCGGAAGCCCTCGCAGCGTTGCGTTGAATGGCCTAACCACAGGTGTGCTGGCGCCGATCGTGGGCTTGTCACAAACCAGTTTGAGTTTTACTTCGCCTGTCGCTGTAACGACAGCCGCACAAACCTTGACGGTGACCAATAGCGGCACGGCTGCGTTATCCATCTCGAGCATTATCGCCAGTGCCGACTATGCGCAAACCAATACCTGTGCGGCGGCCATTGCGCCCAACGGTACATGTTCTATCAACGTAACTTTTACACCGCCCGCACCAGGCGTCCGTGCAGGGACGATTACCATCTCTGACAACGCGGGCGGCAGCCCGCGCACTATTACGTTGAGTGGCACTGGCACTGCTGCGGGTATTGTCTTGTCGCCAACGACTTTAAGTTTTTCCGCAACAGTCGGAACAACGTCAGCCGTCAAGACGGTGACAGTCACCAATAGCGGCAACGCCAATTTAATATTCACAAGCGTCGCAATCACGGCCAACTACACATTTACCACAGATTGCCCGCAAGGGGGTATCGCACCCAACGCATCATGCAGCTATAACATTTCGTTTTCACCTGCGGCGGTGGGGTCGAATGCCGGCACGCTCACCCTCGTGGACAATGCACCAGGCAGCCCGCATGTCGTGAATCTGACCGGTACGGGAGTTGCCCCTTTAAGCCCAATTATAAATTTCGCGCCAACAGCGTTGGTCTTTACTTCCACCTCGATCAATACCACCAGCACAGCGCAAACCATCACCGTTAGTAATTCTGGTACGGCCAGCCTCAGTATTTCCAATATCGCTCTCACTGGCGATTACGCACAAACCAATAACTGCACTCAGCCCTTGGCACCCAACGCCAATTGCATCATCAGCGTAAAATTCTTGCCCACCGCTACGGGCGCGCGCAATGGGGTTATTACAATCACCGATAACGCCAGCGGCAGTCCGCATGGCATAACATTGTCGGGCACCGGTGCAAACGTTACCAGCCCTGCTGTTAGTCTGGCACCTGCAACGCTCGCCTTCAGCACTGCTCTTGGTACAACGAGCGTAATCAAAACTATTACCGTAACCAACAGCGGAAGCGCGGCGCTCACTGTTACCAGCATTGTTGCTAGCACAGCTTTCACCCAAACCAATACCTGCACGCAGGCCATTGCGCCGAATGGAACATGTAGCGTTAGCGTGAGCTTCACACCGGTAGCAGCAGGATCTCAATTGGGCAGTATTTCTATCACCGACAATGCAGGCGGCAGCCCGCGTACCGTGCCGTTAAGCGGAACAGGTTCTGCGCCAGTTGTGTCAATTTCTGTCGCCAGCTTGGTATTTGCGGCAACGCCAATCGGCGCCACGAGCGTACAAAATATCACCATTTCCAATACGGGCACCGCGGTATTGACGGTATCGAGCGTTGTAGTAAGTGCTGGAGATTTCAAGCAAACCAATACTTGTACGCAAGCCATTGTGCCGAGCGCCTCCTGCACGATCAGTGTGACATTTCAACCGACAGTCGCAGGCAATATAGTTGGCACCATCACACTTAACGACAACGCAGCTGGCGGCGCGCGAACTATTTCCTTGAGCGGCGCGGGGGTGGTAACACCCTCTGCGGTTGTAACGCTCACTCCGGTAAATTTGAGTTTCAGTCAAGCTGTAATCGGAACGTCAACGCAAAATAGTGTGGCCCTTAAAAACAGCGGTACTGCGGATCTGAGAATTACGGCCATCAGCATCTCCAGCACCGATTTTTCTCAAACTAATAATTGCCCTGCTACCTTAACGGCCAATTCGACATGCGCGATAAATATTACGTTCAAACCATCGGCCGTAGGTGTACGCAGTGGGTTGTTGATTATTGAAGATAATGCAGGCGGCAGCCCGCGCTCGATCAATATCAGCGGTGCTGCAATAGGCGCAGGGCCGCTTACGATGACGCCTATACAAGTGCAACAAATCGTCGGTAAACAAGCAAGTGCCAATTTATTGGCAATGAAAATCGGTTTGCAGACCCAGCTTGCCAACATCAATCGACGCGCGCGGTATTTACGTTCGCAAGAGTGGAGCGCAGATTTCAACCGGGACATTGACGTTTCCGTGGGAGGCAAGAATGTGCCGCTTCCGGGTGATGGAGGCGGTGCAGCCGGCTGTGGGTCGTCGGGAGGCAAAGGCGGCGCCGGCAATCAAGACGCCTGCGAAGAAAAAACGCGAGACACTAAAACCGGTCGTTGGGGTACATTCATTATTGGCGGATTTAACGTCACGGAAAACAATTTAACGGGCATCAATATCAACACAAACGGAATTACGATGGGTGGCGATTATCGCCTGGGCAAAAAATCCGCGATGGGTACCGCATTCGGTTCAATGAAATCCACCACCGATTTAGCCGGCGACGCAGGCAAACAGGAGACGGCAGGGTATAGTCTTGTCGCTTACGGTTCGTTTGCCCCGGGTGACAACGGCTTTATTGATGTGGCGCTCACCACGGGCAATAGTCAATACGATCTGCAGCGCACTGAGCCTGTTGGTGGCACAGCTTTCGCTAACACCAAAGGAAAAGGCGTCGCGTTTTCATTCACAGCCGGCTATGATTTTCGTCAAGGCGCCTGGGTGTTCACGCCCTATGCACGCTACGACTCCATCAAGTCGAATGTTAAGGCTTACGTGGAAAAGGGTACGGAACCTATATCGGTAGGTGATCAGGAACTTACGGCAAGTCTGATGACGCTGGGGGGTGAATTACAATACACCGCCAGTACAAGTTTCGGTGTGCTGGTGCCGCATCTGCGGATTGAAACCCAGAAGCAAACTCAAAGCGCGGCGATGGTTAATGCACAAGCCGTGGGCAGCTCGGTGCAATTGCAGGTAGACCCTGACCTGAACAAGGACGACAGCTTTGGCAACGCAGCGCTCGGTGTATCAGCGCAATTTGGCAAAGGCGTAACGGGATTTTTTGATTTTGAAAAATTATTCAAAAAGAGAAATTTTAAGGAAGATAAATTTTCGTTGGGATTGAAAGTGGAGTTTTAATTTTTCGTAAATTACGCTTTCAAGAAATCAACAGGCCTTTAAAAATACTGAAGTCTTTCGGAGAGATGACCATGACAACTTCTACATTACATAAATACTTCGTCTTCGCGACGCTTTTATTCTGCGCAGGCACTTCCACGGCACAAACCGTGCCAGAGGAATGTTTCCCCGATTTTGTTCCGCTAGTAAAGCCTGCCCCGTCTCCAGCGGCGAGGGTGAGCGCGCGCAAAGGAAAAGAAGCCGTGATTAACAGCACCAGGGTGATACGTAGCGGGGAGTCAGTAACGGTCTATGCGAATTGCCCCGTCGGATATGGTTTAATTGATTACGTTGGATTTTTAAATACTGGGGACGTTGCTCCGATCCAAACGTTCATCGCAGCGGGGCGGCCTTCCGGCGCCTACACCATTGATGTCAATGCAACGGCAGCGCCTGCGGTAAAAGGCACACTCAACTTCCAATACTTGTCCGCCGGCGTGTTAAGCATTGTCTCCGGCGACAACCAGACGGTGAAACTCGGCACACCAGCGCAACCGCTGATCGTCAGCGTTCAGGAAGAGGGCATCCTTGCAGGAGAAAAAGTGTACTGGACGACCTACGACAGCACGAGCGGCCCGGCGGGCTTCCAAACGCTCGGGACTTCGCTGACTGATGCAAACGGTGTGGCCAGCCTGCCATTCAATTTGCCAAACCGCAATACCGGGCGAGTGGTCACCGCTACCATCGGCACCCAGAACGGCGCATTTACCGGGGGCATCAGTTCGGTAAACTTTTCCGTCACCGCCGCTGCAGGGCTTTCTGCGCAACAAGTGCAGCAAATCGCCACGCAACAAACGGCGGCGAATTTATTGACCACGCAAATCGGCGTGCAAACCCAGTTGGACAATATCAACAAACGCATTCGCTATTTGCGCTTTCAGGGCCGCACACCGGGCTTTCGTCACGATATCGACATTGCCGTTAATGGCCGCGGCGTGCCCTTGCCCGGCGGCGGGTGCGGTAGTGTCAGCAATACCGGTGCCAGCAACACCAATGAGGAATGCGAAGACAAAACGCAGCGCGCTACAGCGAGCGGATGGGGCAGTTACGTCATTGGCGGCGTAGACGTGACCGACAAAACCGACGGCGGCCTCAGTGTCAACACCAAGGGCCTGACGGTGGGCGCAGACAATCGCGTCAGCAAAGCTGCCGCCGTGGGGGCCGCCATCGGCGCGTTGAAATCCAGCTCGGACATGGGAGTCGAAGCCGGCAAGCAAACGGCCACGGGCTATAGCATGGTTGCCTATGGAGCCTTCGCGCCGTCGCCTAAAACCTTTGTGGATTTCGCCGCTACTTGGGGTCGCAACACGTATGATTTAACGCGGCAGGAACTGAGCGGCGGCAGCGCGACCGCCAACACCAAAGCTACCGGCATAGGTTTGTCGTTAACGGGCGGTTATGATTATCGCGAGGGTGCATTCATCGTCACACCCTACGGCCGGCTCGAATACCTGCAATCGAAGGTCGATGCCTATAGGGAATACGGCGAATCGCCGATAGCTGTCAGCGATCAGTCCCTGACATCCACGACCCTGGCGCTAGGCGGCGAAATGCAATATTTCATCAGCACCACATGGGGCGTACTGATCCCTCACGCGCGCATGGAATATTTACGCCAGACGCAAACCAGCGGCAAGACCGGCACAGCACAACTTGTCGGCGACACAGTGCAAGTGAATATCGATCCGCAACTCAATCTCGATAAAGATTACGGTACTGCGGGCGTGGGCGTCTCGGCGCAATTTTCAAAGGGCGTGGTCGGCTTTGTCGATTACGACCGGTCGTTCGGCAAACTAAACTTCAAGCATCAGAAATATTCTTTGGGGCTCAAAGTGGAGTTTTGATTTTGACAACGTAGTTTATCCGGTGCGGTTGAAAGGGCTCCAATGAAGGAGCCCTTTTTCCTGGTGGCGTGTAAGGCATTAAGTTAAATGGCGTGCGTGACGAAGCGGTTCAGGCGCCATCAGCGGTTAATCTGTAACTATTTGATTACATTGAATTTTTTGGCGCGCCCGACAGGAGTCGAACCTGTGACCTTTGGTTTCGGAAACCAACACTCTATCCAACTGAGCTACGGGCGCGGGGTGAAAGTCTTGATGCAAAAGACGATGCAGCATAACGAATTTCCATTGGCCAGTCTATCGGCGCGCCACGCGGCGCAGGCCGTCGCTAGGTGTGCCCGTGGGAAAACGTTATAATGACGCGCTGTCGATGGGCAAATAATTTCGCGCCAGTCGATGAACGTAACGTGACATTTACAGGAAAATTTTCATGAGCGCAGGCAAGCACGATTCACAAGCACCCCAATCCAATAACGCAAAAAAAGTTATCCACACAGCCATTGCTATCGCCACCGGTTCTGTGGCCGGCATATTTGCCATTGTCATGCTGGCGCAGTTTTCCATCAGCGCCTACCAAGGCCGCGCCCGCGATGCGAATAAGGATCCGGCTATGGCCGCCGAGGCTATCGCTGCGCGCATCAAGCCGGTGGGCCAGGTTTCCGTGGTCGATGCCAATGCACCCAAGGTTTTCAAAACGGGCCAGCAAGTATATGACGTCATTTGCGCCTCGTGTCACGCCGCTGGTTTGAATAACGCGCCGAAATTTGCCGACAAGGCCGGCTGGACTGCGCGCCTCGGCCAGGGTTACGACACGTTGGTAAAAAATGCTGTGAATGGCATTCGTATGATGCCGGCTAAGGGTGGCGCGACGGATCTGGATAATGTTGAAGTCGCGCGCGCGGTGGCCTACATGGCAAACTCTGCCGGTGCCAGCTTCAAGGAACCGGATGCGCCTGCCGCGACTGCCGCTGCGCCGGCTCCGGCGGCAAAATAAATTTTGCCGACATCCACACAAAGGGCGATCCGGTATCGCCCTTTTTTATTTTTGACGCTATAGAACCCCATGGCCACTTATGCGATAGGCGATCTGCAGGGTTGTTACCAGCCGCTGCAAAAACTACTCAGGCAAATCCGCTTTGAGGTGACTAAAGATGTGCTGTGGTTCGTCGGCGATCTGGTCAATCGCGGCGAAGATTCGCTTGCATGTTTGCGCTTTGTCAAAAACCTTGGTGACCGTGCCGTCACTGTGCTGGGCAATCATGATCTGCATTTGCTCTGCGTGGCCGAGGGTGTCGCCACAGCTTATCGCGGCGATACGCTCGACGCCATCTTGCGCGCACCAGACCGCGATGAATTGCTCGCCTGGCTGCGCCGGCAGCCGCTGATGCACAGCGAACACGGTTATACGATGGTGCATGCGGGCTTGTTGCCACAGTGGTCTGTCGATCAAGCCTTGCGCCTGGCGCGGGAAGTAGAGCGTGCGATACGCGCTGACCATTACCGCGAATTTTTTTCCGTCATGTACGGCAACCAGCCTGATCGATGGAGTGACACTTTAACCGGCCATGATCGACTGCGCGTGATTACCAATGTCATGACGCGGTTGCGCTTTTGCACCGCTGACGGCCGCATGGAATTCGATCATAAGGGTGAAATAGAAAATGCGCCGGCGGAATTTTTTCCGTGGTTTGAAGCGCCCAATCGTCAAAGTGCCCAACAGCCGCTCATCTGCGGCCATTGGTCGGCGCTGGGCTTGCGCGTGGAGAAAAATCTAATCGCCCTCGACTCCGGTTGCCTGTGGCGATGCGCGTTAAGCGCGTTCAGGCTGGAAGATCGGGCGGTGTTCGCGGTGTCCTGTGCGGAGCCGGTAGGCCAAGCAGGGTAGCGATGGCCTGTTCCGCTTCGAGCGCCAGGTCGCGCCGCGTTTTGCCGGCGGCATTGATTTTTGCGCCGATGTGAATTTCCGCGACGATTTTCGGCTCGCGCAAAATCAATTGCAACGACTGCATAAAACTCATATCGCCGACATAATCCGCCGCGTGAGTTTGCCTGCCATCAGCGCCGTGGTAGCGCAAGCCGACGGGCAGCAGCGGCGCATTGCTGCCAATGGCCGCCTGTAGCAATGAACTGTGAAATAATTTCACATGATCACCCGTTCCTGTCGATCCTTCGGGGAACAGCGCCACGCTGTCGCCGCGATCCAGTGCCGTCATCATGTCCTGATTGATTTTCAACGTGTGATGCCGCCGCGCCCGTTCGATGAACAGCGCGCCGGTGCGCGCGACGAGCCACCCCATCACGGGCCAATCGCGAATTTCCGATTTGGCGATAAAGTGCGCGGGGCAAACAGAATGAATCAAAAAATTATCCAGCCACGAGATGTGATTGGACGCGATAACTTTCGGCACGGCAGGCAAACTGCCGCGCACGACGACGTCCACATTCAAAAGCCGCAACAGTTGTTGAGCCCAGCGTTGCACGGTGGCGCGTTGCCATTCAGTGTTTTTGCGCGGATAAATCAGCGCGACAATCAGCAGGCCTTTAATGAAATGCAGCAGCAATCGGCAAAAGCGATACCAGCGGACGGGAAGCGAAGTCAGCACTGCATCATCAATCAAGCGCCATGCCAAACTGCAACGCGAATTGCGCGGCGATGTCATCGCGCGTTGGCGTGTGATTTTGCCCGCCGCGGCTGGCGATTTTTATCGAGCCCATGAGGCTCGCTAGGCGGCCCGTCTTCGGCCAATCCCAATTTTTGCTGATGCCGTAAAGCAAGCCGGCGCGATAGGCGTCGCCGCAGCCGGTCGGGTCAACAATCGACGCCGCACGCACACTGGGAATGTCGTGGCGCTTGCCTTCGGCAAAAATCTGCGAGCCTTCGCCGCCACGGGTGACGATCAAGGCTTTTACTTTTTTCGCCAATTCGTCGATGGATTTTCCCGTGCGCTGTTCAAGCATTTTCGCTTCGTAATCGTTCAGCGTCACGTAGTCGGCGAGGTCGACAAATTCCAGCAAGTCTTTGCCGTCGAACATCGGCATGCCCTGGCCCGGATCAAAAATAAACGGAATGTCCGCGTCGCGAAATCCCCGCGCGTGTTGCAGCATGCCGTCGCGCCCATCGGGCGACACGATGCCAAGCTCGACGCCTTCCGCGTCATCGATGATGTTCAGATGTGACTGGCTCATCGCGCCCGGATGAAACGCGGTGATCTGGTTATCGTCGAGGTCGGTGGTGATAAACGCCTGCGCGGTGAACGTGCCCGGCACCACGCGCACATGTTTTTGTTGCAGCCCCAGCTTGTCGAGGCGCACAGAGTAAGGCGCGAAATCGTCACCGACCGTCGCCATCATCAGCGGCTTGCCGCCGAGCAATTGCAAGTTGTAAGCGATGTTGCCCGAGCAACCGCCGAACTCGCGCCGCATCTCCGGCACAAAAAACGACACGTTCAAAATGTGTAATTGATCGGCAAGAATATGATTCTTGAATTTATCCGGGAACACCATGATGGTGTCGTAGGCGAGGGAGCCGCAAATCAGAGTATTCATGTAATCTATTGATTATATTGAGTTATTTTAGTTAAAAAAACAGCACCAACGACCACACCGCGAGCACATTCATCAAACTTAAAAACACCGCCGCGCTGCCGATGTCTTTTGCGCGTTTGGCAAGCTCCTGAATTTCCGGCGACGCGATATCGACGACTGCTTCAATCGCCGAGTTGAGCAATTCTACAATCAATACCAGCATCACGCTGCCGATCATGAGTGCTTTGGCGAGGCCGCTCACATTCAACCACAGTGCCAGCGGGATTAAAATCAGTGCGAGCAAACATTCCTGACGAAATGCCGCTTCATGTTTCCACGCCGCCAACAAACCGTCACGCGAATAAAAAAACGCGCGCCCAATGCGCGCGAGACCGACGTTATTTTCTGGCGGCGGTGGTCTGGGCGTCATGGTTTCCATACCAGATCAAGTTCGCGCGCGGCTTTCACATCGTCGAGGCGACGCACCGGCATGGTGTGCGGCGCGGTTTTCACCCGATCCGTATGGTTGATCGCTTCATCACGCACTTTGATCATGGCGTCGATAAAAGCATCGAGCGTTTGTTTTGATTCCGTTTCCGTCGGCTCGATCAATAAACATTCCGGCACCAGTAATGGAAAATAAGTCGTCGGCGCATGAAAGCCGTAGTCGAGTAATCGCTTGGCAAAATCCATCGCGGTCACGCCGGTCTGCTCTTTCAATTTTTTTAGCGAAATAATAAATTCGTGAGTAGCACGCCGCTGCGGAAAAGCCAGATCAAATCCCGCCTCGCGTAATTTCACCGCGAGATAATTTGCGTTCAGCGTCGCAAACTCGGCCGCGCGATGCATGCCCTCGCGCCCCAACAGGCGCGCATACACATAGGCGCGCAATAGCACGCCCGCGTTGCCCATCCACGCGGAGAGACGGCCCATACTGTGTGGCAAATCTTTGTTGGTCGAGTAACGGAATTTTTCATTCTCATGAATCACGATCGGCGCGGGCATAAAAGGCAGCAGTCGCGCGTTGCAGCCAATGGGCCCCGCGCCCGGCCCGCCTCCGCCGTGGGGCGTTGAAAATGTCTTGTGCAAATTCATGTGCATCACATCGAAGCCCATTTCGCCCGGCTTCACCGTGCCGAGAATCGCATTCAGGTTCGCGCCGTCGTAATACAACAGCCCGCCTGCGTCGTGCACAATTTTCTGAATGTCGGCGATTTGTTTTTCGAACACGCCCAGTGTCGAAGGATTGGTCAACATCAGCCCCGCCGTATGCGGGCCGACGGCGGCTGCCAGCGCGGCCAGATCGACATTGCCGTCTTTGTCCGTGGGAATTTCCCGTGCCGTGTAGCCGCACATCACCGCCGTCGCGGGGTTGGTGCCGTGAGCCGCATCAGGCACGATGATTTCCGTGCGCGCCGAATCGTTGCGCGAATGATGATACGCGCGAATCATCGCTATGCCCGCCAGCTCGCCTTGCGCGCCCGCCATCGGCGTGAGCGACACGCCGGCCATGCCGGTCACGTCTTTCAGCATCTCCTGCAACTCATGCATACAGGCAAGAAAACCTTGGCCGGTTGATGCAGGTGCCAACGGATGCCGCGCTAAAAACGCCGGCAACATTGCAAGCGAATTGCACGCACGCGGATTGTATTTCATGGTGCATGAGCCCAGCGGATAAAAATGCGTGTCGATGGAAAAATTTTTCTGCGACAACCGCGTGTAGTGGCGCACCGCGTCCATCTCCGACACTTCCGGCAACAGCGGTTTGGAGGTGCGCAAAAATTTATGCGGCAGGTCGAAGGCGCCGATATCGTCCGGAGCCTGCGGCGCGTTGCGGCGATTCGGTTGCGAGAGTTCAAATATCAACATTTTCAGCTTTCAGAACGTAGTGGGTTGAGTGGTAGCGATATCCATCAACGACATTATTGATGGCTCATGCTGGCCCAGATCAAAAACAAAATGCCCATCACAAAAAAGAACCACGCCGTCGCACCGATCCATTCACGGTATTTGCTGAAAAAACTTTCTTTCTCTTCGGGCATAACATTTTCCATTTGATTAGCAAGGCGCTGGTCTCGCTATCGCTGTCGCTCAACCCATGCTGCGGCTAGTGCGGCAACAACCAGCGCCGAAGTGCATTCACGTCCGAGGCCACCACATTCACTACGGCTACGCCCGCCGCGCCCGTGTTCAGATACACCGCCGCGCCTTTGCCGTAACCGCCTTCCGCCGGCAACACGTTTACCACATAGGCCTTATTGATAATGATCACCTGGCCGTCGGTTTGTTCGAGTTCGATGAAGTCCATGGCGCGCCCTGTGCAAAAACCTATGGTTTATTTCAACGCCTTCAGCGCCGCCTCATAGTTCGGCTCGTGTCCGATTTCCGGCACCAGTTCCGAGTGCAGCACTTTGTTGTTTTCATCCAGCACCACGACGGCGCGGGCGGTCAGGTCGCGCAGCGGGCCGTTGGTGATGTGGACGCCGTATTTGTCGAGGAAGTCCGCGCCGCGAAAGGTGGACAGCGACACCACATTCTTCAAGCCTTCCGTCGTGCAAAAACGCGCCATTGCGAAAGGCAAGTCGGCAGCGATCACCAGCACGACGGCATTATTCATTTCGCCTGCTTCCTTGTTGAACTTGCGCGTCGAGGTGGCGCAGGTGGGCGTGTCGAGGCTGGGCACAATGTTGAGCACTTTGCGTTTGCCGGCGTAATCTTTCAGTGATTTGTCCGCCATATCGACAGCGCAGAGCGAAAAATCCGGCGCAGTCTGGCCGGGCTGCGGCAAATTACCAGCAACATTGATGGGGGTGCCGTGAAGGGTAACAGTGGTCATGATGATTCTCCTGTGGTGAGTGGTTGAATGTAGTGAAGATTAGAGAACAAATATCGCTGCCAATTTTTCAGATTCGTTTTCCCCTCCTTCAAGGGGAAGGGATGTTCTTTCGTTGCTGCAAGGTGGCGCGAATAAATCAGCGATGGGCACTACCCCCCACTGCCTGCGGTTTCCAGTATGAGGATAATACGCTTTCCAGCACTTTTCCGTAGCGGTCGATGTCTTCATCGGTTTTGGTTTCTGTCGCGCACACCAGCAGGCAATTGTTGAGTTCAGGGTAATACGTCTGCAAACTCAAGCCGCCTGCGATGCCTTGCGCTTCCAGCGCTGCGAGTACCGCATGGGCGGGTGCGGGCAATTGCAACACGGCCTCGTGAAAAACCGGCGCAGAAAATTTGTGCGACACGCCGCTGATTTTCGTTAGTCGTGCCACCAGCTTGCGTGTGTTGGCATGACTCGCTGCCGCAACATTGCGCAAACCTTGCGGGCCGACCAGCGCCATATATAAAGTTGCGGCAGCAACGAGCAAACCTTGATTGGTGCAAATGTTTGACGTGGCTTTGCTGCGACGAATATGTTGTTCGCGCGCCTGTAGCGTGAGTGCAAAGCCGGGTTTGCCGTCGAAATCAACGGTGCGACCGATGATTCTTCCAGGCATTTGGCGCACGAATTCCTGTTTGCAGCACATGAAACCGAAGTACGGCCCGCCCGACGATAACGGCACACCGAGGGGCTGGCCTTCACCGACGGCGATATCCGCGCCGCGTTTATCAGACGCTATGCTGCCCCATTCGCCCGGCGGTTTTAACAAAGCCAATGATGTCGGGTTCACCACGCCGATCACCAATGCATTTTTTGCATGGGCGAAATCGGTGAGCGCATCGGCATCTTCCAGCGCGCCGAAAAAATTCGGTTGTGGAATGACGAGCGCGGCGAAATCAGTCTGGTCGTGATCGGGCGTCGAAACGCCGGTTGCAGAGTCATAAGAAAATTCAATTAAATCAATGTGTTGCGATTTAACGATCGTGCGCACCACGTCGACATAATGAGGATGCAAACTGCGCGGAATCAAAATTTTGCGCGACGATTTATGCGCGCGCACCGCCATCAAAATCGCTTCAGCGAGGCCACTGGCACCATCGTACAAACTCGCGTTCGACACTTCCATCGCGCACAACGACGCGATCATGGTTTGGAATTCGTACAGCAATTGCAGCGTGCCCTGGCTCGCTTCGGCCTGATACGGCGTGTAGGCAGAATAAAATTCGCCGCGCGTCACAATCTGCCAAATGGCGGCGGGAATGTGATGTTCATACGCGCCCGCGCCGATGAAATTGAGCGTGCGCTTATCCAGCTCCGCGCGTTCGTTCATCAGGCGCGTGATTTGCATTTCGTTCAGGCCGTCGGGCACATGCTGGAGCCCTTTGCTTCTTAATGCAGCGGGGATTTCATCAAACAGTGCGTCGATGTTTGGTGCGCCGATGGCTCGAAGCATGGCGGCGATGTCGGTTTCGGTGTGGGGGATAAAAGGCATAGCGGTAGTCAAAAATATAAAAGTTTGTTGTCCTGGGTAAAGCGAAAGATTAGTGCTTTTTCAAATTCAAAAACAGGCTCTTCGGGCTCCGCCCTCGGGATGACGGCGTTTTGAAGCGAGCTCAATGCCCTTCCGCTTCCACCTGCTTGCGATATTCATCCGCGCTCATTAACTTGTCGAGTTCCGCAACACTGCTCGGCTTCAGTTTGAACATCCAGTTTGTGTAAGCGTCGGCATTGATTTTTTCTGGCGCGGCTTCCACGTCGGCATTCACTTCGATGACTTCGCCGCTGATGGGTGCATAGACATCCGACGCGGCTTTCACCGATTCGACCACGGCGCATTCTTCGTCCTGTTTTAGCTTGCGGCCTTTGGCCGGATTCTCAACGAACACCATGTCGCCCAATAATTCCTGCGCGTGTTCGGTGATGCCGACGGTGACCGTGCCGTCTGTTTCAAGCCGCGCCCACTCGTGGGATTTGGCGTAGCGAAGTTCTTTGGGAAGATTCATGTTGATTATTCCTTGATGAGAATTTGGCCGTGCCGCACAAACGGCAGCTTTACGATTTTAACGCTTAACATTTTGTCGCGCACGGCCACTTGCGCGGTGTCACCGATGTTCACGCCGATGGGCAAGCGGGCGAAGGCGATGGAGCGTTCCATGGTCGGTGAAAATCCGCCCGAGGTGATGTCGCCTTCGCCAAAACCCGTTTCCACTTTTTGATGGGCGCGTAACACGCCGCCTTTATCCAGCAGCAACAGCCCCACCAGTTTTTTGTCGCGCGTGTTTGCCAGCAGCGCGTCTTTGCCGACAAAAATGCGCGGCGATGCGAGATCGACCGTCCAGCCAAGGCCCGACTCCAGTGGCGTGACGGTTTCATCCATGTCCTGTCCGTACAAATTCATGCCGGCTTCAAGGCGCAGCGTATCGCGTGCGCCAAGCCCGCAAGGTTTGACGCCGGCTTTGAGTAGCGCGTTCCAGAAAATTTCTGCCTGCGTGGCAGGAAGTAAAATTTCAAAACCGTCTTCACCCGTGTAGCCCGTTCGCGCGATGAAATAATCGCCGATGGAGGTGGCATGGAATGCGGCGAGATTTTCGGTAGCAGCTTGCGCATGCGGGATGACGCGCCAAACTTTGGCGCGCGCATTGGGCCCTTGCACGGCAATCATCGCTAAATCGCGCCGCGGCGTGATGTTCACGTTGAGGTTCATGCCATCGCGTTGCGCATGCATCCACGCCAGGTCTTTGTCCGCCGTGCCCGCGTTGACGACAAGACGATATTTGTCATCGCCCAACCAATATACGATCAGGTCGTCGATGACGAATCCTTGTTGGTTCAACATGCATGAATACAGCGCGCGGCCCGGTTCGGTGAGCTTGTCGAGATTGTTGGCCAGCAGGCGTGCGACAAACATTTTTGCCGCCGCGCCGTTCACATCGACGGCCAGCATATGCGATACATCGAACATGCCCGCGTCGCGCCGCACCGCGTGATGTTCTTCGATTTGCGAGCCGTAATGCAGCGGCATTTCCCAGCCGCCGAAATCCACCAGCTTGGCGTTGAGCGCGCGGTGAGCGTGATTTAAAGGCGTTTGTTTCAACATTTTATTCGCGCAAAAAAGCCAATAAAAAAAGGGTAAGGTGATGCGTTTCATCACCTTACCCCTCTGTCCGTTTTACCTGAGAGATTGCGGAATATTCCGCGTGCCCCTTCGGTGGATGCGCCTGCATCTTAATGGGCGCGTCGCTCTCCAGAGTTGCTGTGCAGTCTTGCGACTACTGTTCGGTGCGGTCCTTTTTGCCTGAGCGATATTGGGTAATGCGCCTTCGGCGGTGCGAATTTCAATGCAAAATCCACACACTCTTCCACATCAAACAAACAACGCCTGCACTATAGCCGCGCAAAAAGAGGCTGGCAAGGCGTAATCAGGCTGATTTGTAACTATTTGATTATATTGAATATTTTATGGATAAAATAGCAACAAACGATAGCCTGCCGGTTTCAAGCTGGCGGCATTGAAAGGCAGTTTGATGCTGATTTCAGAATTGGGCGCGAAGCCTTTGCTATTGTCAGCGGGTGGGATGAGATAGGTGCCAGGTGCAATGATGCGCTTCACCAGCGTTTGGTCTTGCGCGTCAGTGAGGGTCAAATCCAATTGCGGAAATGCTTGTACATATTGCGCACGGTTGCGCAACGTAGCGCGCAATTCGATTTGATCGGGCTTCTGCGGATCAGCCACCAAGTCCGATGCTTCGATGCTGAGCAGGTCGAAATGTTGCGGCAAGGGTACGCTGCAATTGAGCGAAGCACAGGCTTGTTCCATCAGCGGCCGCGCGGCGGGCACGGCCTGCGCCACCTCGGTGCGGAAAGAATAGAGCGCTTGCGTGGCGAGTGAAATCAGCAAAAGCGCGCTGCCAAAAGCCCAGGCCCGATGGGGCCGCGCGAGTTTTTTTTCTGCCACATCGTCGAGCAAGGTGGGGCCCGTGTGAGCGTCATCATCTTCGAAATAATCGAGCAACGGATCATGCGTATCGGTATCAACGGATGCGGCATAGACGCTTTTGTTTTTTTCCGCCTTGCGTTCTGCCTTGGATTTTTTCCGTGGCGCTTTGCTTCCATCTCCGGTCGGATTGACCACCATCGTCGACTCAGGCGCACCGGCGGGTGACCAGGATGTTGCAGGGGGAAAATCTTTGCCGCTTGCTGGTGTCGGGCTAAAGCTCGGGCTTTGGTCGGCAAACGGTTCGTCGTCGAAAGGGTTGCGCTCGAAGGCCTCTTCGTTGAATAGATGCTTCGTGTCGGCTGGTGTCGGCTTGACACCTGGTGCGACGGCCAAAGCTTCGGATGCGAGAGACGAATTCATGTTGCGCACCTCCGCTTCCGGCGGCTTGGCGAGAAACGAATCAGGCAGAATATTTTCAGCAGGGGGCAGGATGAATGGCGCGGGGGGAAGTTCAAGCGCAACTTGTGGCGCTAGCGCATGCGTTTTTTCGGGCAGCCCCATGTCATGAATTATTTCAATGGGCGGGCTGTCGTCCTGAACTTCCGCCGCAAACGGTTCGGGCAAATCGTCTGCCGGCGTTTCAAGCGTCATGAAGCCGTTGAACACATGCGCGCAGCGCCCACAGCGCACCTTGCCCTCGCGCGCGCTCAGCTGCTCGCTGCTGACGCGGAAGGCGGCGTTGCATTTGGGGCAAGTGGTGATCATATTCATGGCAATCAATTCTCGGGCTTTGCGCGGATTTTACGGCCGGTCTTGACGTCCGGTTTTGACACCGGTCTTGACACCGACCAGGCACGCCCATCCGTCGTTCTGCGCGTAGTGTGCCATATCAAACCACGCTTGGTAATAGCTGGCGACAGCCTGCCATTGGGGTTCGAGAATGCCCGAGAGCACAATGGTGCCGCCTTCACGGGTACAGGCAGCCAGCAGTGGCGCGAGCACCTTGAGCGGATTGGAAAGAATATTGGCCAGCACGATGTCGTAGGCTTGTCCGGGATTTTTCTCCGGCAAGGCAAAGGTTGCGGATACGGCATTTTGTGCCGCGTTGTTGCGCGCGGCCGCTACCGCTTGCCCATCGATGTCAATGCCGTGGGCTGATGCCGCGCCGAGTTTACGTGCAGCGATGGCCAGAATGCCCGAGCCGCAACCGTAATCAAGCACGCTTTCGCCGCCTTTAAGATTTGCATCGAGCCATTCCAGACACAGGCGTGTCGTGGGGTGACTGCCGGTGCCGAAGGCGACACCGGGATCAAGGGCGAGATTAATGGCATCCGCATCAACAGCCGTGTGCCAGGTGGGAACGATCCATAATCGATGCGAAATTTTAATGGGGTCAAATTGTGCTTGCGTGATGCGTACCCAATCTTGTTCTTCAACCGCTGTGAGGGCAATATTTTTTGGCGCAGAGATGCCAAGCGCGGCGCAGGCACTGTTTAGCACGCTCAATACATCAATAGACTCGGCAAACAGCGCGACAAGCTGGCAGTGTTGCCAAAGGGCATCAGGCTCCGAGCCGGGCTCGCCGAACAGCGGTTGCTCGTCGGCTGTACCCGCAGCGGCGTCTTCCACGCTGATGGAAAGCGCGCCGCGTTCTGTCAGCGCGTCACCTAAAGTTTCGGCGGTGGCAGCATCGGTGGTGAGGCAGAGAGATTGCCAGGACAAGGTAGCGGGCAAAACTACTGGGATTTCTTGGCGAGCTTGGCCGCCGCGAGTTTGTCTTCCAGATAATGGATGTTGGTGCCACCTGCCATAAACGCTGCGTCGTTCATTAACTCCTGATGCAGGGGAATATTGGTCTTGATGCCTTCGACCACCATTTCGGACAAGGCCGTACGCATGCGCGCCAATGCCTGCTCGCGCGTGTCGCCGTGAGCAATGACTTTTCCGATCATCGAGTCGTAATGGGGCGGCACAAAATAATTGTGGAACACATGGGAATCGACGCGAATGCCCGGCCCGCCTGGCACATGATATTGCGTAATGCGGCCCGGCGACGGCGCGAAAGTATAGGGATCTTCCGCGTTGATGCGGCACTCGATGGCATGGCCCCGCAGCACAATGTCTTTTTGGCGGTAACGCAATTTCAGCCCGGCGGCGATGCGGATTTGTTCCTGCACGATATCCACCCCCGTGATCATTTCCGTCACCGGGTGTTCGACTTGTACGCGCGTATTCATTTCGATAAAAAAGAATTCATTTTTTTCGTACAAAAATTCAAACGTGCCTGCGCCGCGATAACCGATTTTGCGGCAAGCTTCAGCGCAGCGTTCGCCGATTTTGTCGCGCAGGCGCGCGCTTAAAAACGGCGCAGGCGCCTCTTCGATAATTTTCTGGTGACGGCGCTGCATCGAGCAATCGCGTTCGCCGAGAAAAATCGCGTTCTTGTGCTGGTCAGCAAGAATCTGGATTTCGATATGGCGCGGCGTCTCGAGGAATTTCTCCATATAAACCGCCGGATTGTTAAATGCCGCCTGCGCCTCGGCGCGGGTCATGGCTACGGCATTTAACAACGCCGCTTCAGTATGCACCACGCGCATACCGCGCCCGCCGCCGCCGCCCGCGGCTTTGATGATGACCGGATAGCCAACCGCCGCCGCGATTTTTTTCAATTCTTTCGGGTCGTCCCCGAGCGCGCCGTCTGAACCTGGCACACAAGGAACCCCTGCTTTTTTCATGGCGGCTTTGGCGCTGACTTTGTCGCCCATCATACGAATGGATTCGGCGCGGGGGCCGATGAAAACAAACCCGCTTTGCTCGACGCGTTCGGCGAAGTCGGCGTTTTCCGACAAAAAGCCATAGCCCGGATGAATCGCCTGCGCGTCGGTCACTTCCGCCGCACTGATAATCGCCGGGACATTCAAATAGCTGGCAGAAGAAGGCGCAGGGCCGATGCAAACGGATTCGTCGGCCAGCAAAACATATTTTGCGTCGGCATCGGCTTCGCTGTGGACGGCAACAGTTTTGATACCCATTTCTCGGCAGGCGCGTTGAATGCGCAGGGCGATTTCGCCGCGGTTGGCGATGAGAATTTTTTCAAACATGGGAGATCAGCCGATCACAAACAAAGGTTGGCCGTATTCCACCGGCTGGCCGTTTTCAACCAGGATTGCTTTCACCACGCCGGCCTTATCCGATTCGATTTCGTTGAGCAATTTCATCGCTTCGATGATGCACAGGGTTTGGCCTTCGGTCACGCTGTCGCCAATTTTGACATAGGCTTCGGCACCTGGCGCAGACGTGCGGTAAAACGTGCCGACCATGGGTGATTTTACCGTGTGCCCATCCGGCGCAGCAGCCGTTGGCGCGGCGACAGGCGTTGCCGCTGCTGGTTGCGCGGTACCGACAGGCATGGGGGCCTGCATCATCGCCGGCATGGTTTGTGTGGTCATCAACACCTGCTGAGTGTGCGGACTCGACCGGCTGATACGGACTTTTTCTTCGCCTTCCGTGATTTCCAATTCGGCAATGCCGGATTGTTCAACCAGATCGATCAGCGTTTTGAGTTTGCGTAGATCCATGATTTATTCCTTGTTATGAGTCAGCGCGTAATTCAGAGCGAGTTCGTAACCCGCCGGGCCAAGTCCACTGATTACGCCCACGGCCAAAGCCGAAACGTAGGAGTGATGGCGGAACGCTTCACGCGCAAAAATGTTGGAAAGATGAACTTCGATGAAAGGAAGCGCCACTGCCGCAAGGGCATCGCGCAAAGCCACACTGGTGTGGGTGAATGCTGCAGGGTTGATGATAATAAAATCAATCGGGTCGTTTTTGGCCAATTGAATACGGTCGATCAGCGCGCCTTCCGAATTGGTTTGAAAACACTCAACGCCGACACCGGCATGCTTACCTTGTTCAATCAATCGACTGTTGATGTCCGCAAGACTGGCATGACCATAAACCGATGGTTCGCGGCTGCCTAACAAATTCAAATTAGGGCCGTGCAGGACTAAAATTTTCTTCATGCCGCCAGTTTGCCGTAAATTAGACGAAATTGTCCAGTTTTAAGCGGAATAAAATTGCAGTGCGGGAGATTAAGACTGGGGCTTATCCACAAAACAGAAATGTTTTTTCGGCGGCGGATAACAAAACAAAAACGCTCAAATGCCGTAAAAATTGAAATTAGAAATTAACAGATTTTAGATTGAATTAGATAAAGTTAAGCTAATTTTAAACTATTTTGTCGTTAAAATATTTTGTATTTGCTGATCCAGCGCCATTTCCTCGAGCGCGCCGACATGGCTACCCGCGACATGCCCCCCGCGATCTATAAATATCGTAAAAGGCAATGAATTCAATTGATTACCTGTTCTTGCCGAAAGCTCCGTACCGCCTTCGAGGCCGGCAAGGACGGGATAATTCATTCCCATTTTTGTGGCGAACTCCTTCAATTTCTCAGGCTTTTCCATGCCAACCCCAATAATGACGAGATGCTGATCAGCAAATTTGCTTTGCATGCGGATGAGCAAAGGGATTTCTTCTACGCATGGCGCGCACCAGGTCGCCCAAAAATTGATTACCAGTGGTTTGCCCGCCCATTGGGCGAGAGGCTGGGATTTTTCGTTCAGGTCGGGAAAGGCCATCGCATACAGCGCGCCCGGGGATAACTCGATTTTCGGCGTCTCAACAGAGTCCGATGTATTTGAAAACACGCCGGATTTTATGATCACTACGGCCACAAGCATAGCCGCCAGAAGGGTGAATATTTCTTTAATAAACAAATTGCGCATGGGTATTAGTTCAAGGGATGAGGGCAAATTTTCATTGCAGGGTGGTTGTGTTTCGCGCGCCAGATGGTAAATTGAAGCCTGAGCGTCGGGACAATTAGGTGTAAGTAGAACAAATAGTCTATGCGACGGTCTACCTCATTAACGTTGAAAACAGGGCTTTGAAATGCGCTACTTATTCTTTGTGATGCTACTCGCTTTTCCCGCGCTGGAAATTTATACCATGCTTCAGCTCGCCCATGAATTGCATTGGTGGTTAGCGGCGTGGCTGGTATTCGCCGCGCTGGCCGGCGTGGCGCTCATTAAGGAAACCCGTTTCGCCATGTTGGGCCGCTTTACGTCCGCGCTGCAAGAGGGCCGGTTTCCCTTGGGCGAGTTAATACACAGCGCGCGCAGTTTTATCGCTGGCGTGTTGTTGATATTCCCGGGCATCATCAGCGATTTTATTGCCTTGACCATTTTACTCATGCCTAATCGCCAGTTGGCACCGGTGCGAGCGGCCAATGATAATGCTATCGAAGGCCAGTTCCGCCGCGAGCGCGATTCATTACGTTAAGGTTTGTCGCGGATCGTTTTCAGCAGTGCTTCCACCGTCGGAAATTTTAACACTACCCTCAATTCTTCCCTCAAGCGCCGGTTGTCCAATCGGCGCGACTCACGCATAAACGAAAAGCTGAGCCCCGTCATAACGCGCTCTGCTTCTGCCTTGCTGATGCGCGGGGGACGGGGCAAGTTGAAAGCGTCGGCAATCAAATCAAAGTAAGCGCCCATTTTCACCGAGGTAGCATCGCCTACGTTGTAGGCTCGTTGGGGCAACGCGAGAAACAGCGCTGCCACACAGGCTTGCGCCAGATCATCGGCATGAATATGGTTCGTAAATACGTCTTCATTTTCGAGCAATACGGGCGTACGTTTTTCCAGCCGTTCCAACGGTAAACGATCTGCCCCGTAGATTCCTGGTGCGCGCAAAATCGCAATGTTCACGTGAAGACGTTTACCCCATTCGCGCAGCTGATGCTCAGCGTTCACCCGCCTTCGTGCACGGGGCGTCTGCGGATTTATCCGCCGCGTCTCATCAATGTTTGCACCGGCGCAGTCACCATAAACGCCGCTGGTACTTATATATACAAGCCGCCGTGGTAAAATCGCACCCTGATTCAGGGCGCATAATAAATTTCGCGTCCGGGTATCGAAGTTGCCGGTGTTCGGAGTCAGCGCAGGGGGTGGCGCAGTATGCAGTATCGCATCGGCGATGCCGCCGATACGAAGCAACGAAGCGCGTGAATCAAGATCGCCGATAATCGGTGTAATACCGAGAGAGCGAAGTTGCGAATGTTTTTCAGCGCTGCGGGTCAGCCCGTATAGACGGAATTTTTTTCGCAACACGGGCGCGGCACGCAAGGCTATATCGCCACAGCCGATAATCAACAGTCTTCGCAAAGTTTGCATACTGCGATTGTAATGGAAGTTTAAGAGAGCACGAATGACACATTCAGTTACCGTACAACCCAGCGGCCATACCTTTGATGTACAGCAAGATGAAACCGTGCTCGAAGCCGCCATACGCAACAGTGTTACGCTCCCTTACGGTTGTCGCAATGGCGCATGTGGATCGTGCAAAGGAAAAATTCTCGAAGGCAAAGTGGATTACGGCGATTACCAGGCCGGTACATTAACCGAAGCAGAAAAACACGAAGGCAAAGCCCTGTTTTGCTGTGCCATGCCGCTCACGCCGCTCACCATTGAATGCCGCGAAGTCGGCGCCATGCGCGACATTCACATCCGCAAGCTGCCGTGCCGCGTACAAAAAATCGAGCGCCCGGCAAAAGATGTCGCCATCCTCAATTTGAAATTGCCCGCCAACGAACGCCTGCAATTTCTCGCTGGGCAATACATCGACATCCTCATGCAAGACGGCAAGCGCCGCAGCTTTTCACTGGCCAACGCGCCACACGACGACGAGTTTTTACAATTGCATATCCGCAATTACGCCGGTACGTTTTCCACATTTGTGTTTAATGAATTAAAAGAAAAAGCCATTCTGCGCTTCGAAGGCCCGCTGGGCAGTTTTTTCCTGCGTGAAGATTCCGACAAACCCATGATCTTCATGGCCGGCGGTACTGGCTTCGCGCCGATCAAAGGCATCATCGAGCACGCCTTTGAGCGCGAGACTGACCGCGAAATGGTGCTCTACTGGGGCGTGCGCGCCCGCGAAGATTTGTACATGGCCGAACGCGCGATGCAATGGCAACAGGAACACAAAAACTTCACCTTCATTCCCGTGCTGTCCGACCCTCTGCCGGAAGACAAATGGCAAGGCCGCACCGGCTTCGTGCATCAGGCTATTCTCGATGACTTCGAAGATTTAACGGGCTACCAGGTCTATGCCTGCGGCGCACCCGTGATGGTTGAAGCTGGGCACCGCGCTTTTACCCAAACCCGCAAATTGCCTGACGACGAATTTTATTCCGACCCATTCACCGTTTCGGTGGATCACACCAAACCGAAGGTGGTTTGAGGTCACAAACTATATGCCCCGTTACTCGGGGCATGTTGTTTCGGGAAGCGAGCACCATCAATATGACCGAAATCGGTTGTTCGGGCGAGCCACACGCTTTGAATATAACTCGTTGATTATTATCAGTTTATAGTAATTGAACGACTGACAATAAAATCGCGGGTCTCCAATCGGGGCATGAATAAATTACATGACGGCTCAACCGGCATAAGCACATTACCCGTCAGTTTTTTTACGGCCAAATTTAGGTGGACAAAAAATAAAATGCCCCGCAATCGCAGGGCATTTTGACGGGCACGAAAAAGTAAAAATCAATCATTCAATACAAAGGTCACTTTCATATTGACGCGGTATTCGGCGACTTTGCCGGCTTTGATGCTGATCTTCTGGTCCTTGATCCATACGCCTTGCACGCCTTTCAGGGTCTTGTTGGCGCGCTTGATGCCGACGGCGATGGCGTCTTCAAAGCTCTTGGGGGATGCGGCGATAATTTCGGTGACGCGGGCGACGGTTGTAGCCATGATGTTCTCCTTGTTAATATTTCGGGGATGGGAAACGACACGCGGGTAAGCGGATGTTCCAGTACGCGAACGGGTTCGCTCATTTCATGCTAGGTGTTGCCACGTGCCAAGTCAACTGCGGGGGGTCAAATAGTGTGACAGGCTTACTCGTCTTCGGAAGAATACGACTTGCGATTGTAGCGGGCGGCGTCTTCCGGCTTGCCGGATTTTTCCAGCAGTTGGGCCAGCGCCACGTGCGCGGCGCGTTTGGATTCAATGGCGATGCTGGCCTCGATATAGCTCTGGGCCTTGCCCCATAACCGCAGACGCGTGCACAATTTGCCGAGGGTGAGCAGAAGATCCGCATCGCGCGGGTGTTGGTGCAGGCGCGCCTCGGCCCACTCGACTTGCTTTAACGCGTCGCGGCTGTTGCACTCACCGTAAAGCTCGACCAGCCCCGCATCCCACTCGTTACCCAATGCCTGCTCAATGATATTGCACGCGTCATCGTGCTGGCCTGCGGACATCAAATGGCGCGCGGCGGCAGAAGCGAGGGTCATGTTTTGTTTGTCGGCAGCAGGCAAACTTTGCCAATAAGCGTTGAGCTCGGCCGGGTCATGCGCCTTGCGTTGCAGGTTGCCTAGCAGCGCGTTGAATCGGTTTTGCGCTGCGTGCCGCGGCAGAATAGCACCGCGTTTTTCCAGTAGCGTAGTCAGCGCCAGTGCATCATCCCAATTTTTGGCGAGGGTCTGTGCTTTCAATTCGAGTTTGATGGCGGTGACATTTTTTGGCGCTTCATCGCGCACCATTTTCAACACTTCCAGCGCGTCGTCGATACGCCGCTCTTTCAAAAATAACTCGGCTTGCGTCATTAAGCGCAGCAGTCGTGCCTGCGGCGTGCGGTGCTCGGCTAGGGCGAGATGCTCATCGCGCCTGGTAAAATCGCCCAGTTGATGGGCCGAGCGCGCAGCGATGATTGAGAGTAGCGCCGGCGACTCATCACCCTTGAGCGCGGCAACGGCAGCTTTTTCCGCATGGCCGTAACGGCCTTCGAAATACGACGTCATCGCGTCGTATAAAGAACTGCGCGCTTTTTTTCGCGCCATTTTTTCGCGGTAGGCGCGTACCGTTGCAGGCAGGCTGAGCGTGTGCGTGAGCAGGCGCAGCAGCAGGTAAAAAACCACAAATGCGCCAAGCAGTAAAAATGCAAATAAATTCAACGATAAATCTATTTGCCGCTGCGCGTATAAAATGCGCACCGAACCCTGGTTGCCATACAGCAACAGCGCGAGCGCTACAGCGATAGCACCCAGCACAATTAACCATAACAAGCGTTTCATTTTGCTCCCGCTTTGTCGTGCATGATTCGCGCGCGCTTGACGCCATCCACCGAGCTGCTCAGATCGGGCAGCGCGATATCGAGATGGCTGCCGGCTACATGTTTGATCGTGTTGAGGGCGGAGATGACGGGAATGGTTTCTTTGTCAAAATGCCTAAACAGGATTTCCTGCGCGGCAGTGAGATCGGCGCGAAAGCTGGCGTCATCGCGTGCCATTAAAGCCATGCGTGCCGAGAGCAGGCGCAGCTTCAGGTTTTCACGTAAAAAATAAGCTTGCGTCGGCGAATAGAGTGCCGGGTCGGGCGTGTCGAGCTTGCGCACGCGCACTAATTGTTTTACATATTGCCATGCCCTTGCCAAATAACCCGACTCGCTCTTGGACGCTGCGGGCAGTTCCGTCGCCGGTGCTTCGTGAGCCACGAACGGCAGTGTGTCGGCTTCAATGATCAAGTTATTTAATTGCAGGCTCAGGCCTACGGTATCAACGAAAGGCAACGCCTTCAATTTTTCCATGTCGGCGCTGATGGATTTGCGTAACGAGGTCCACTGTGGCTTGTCGTTGCGCGCAAGGCGCGTGTCGGCCGCTTGTAATGCAATCAGCGCGGCTTTTGGGTTGCCGGCCAATTGCAATTGCTGGTTGGCGATACCGATGGTTTGTTCCACTTCGGCGAGAGAAATTTCGTCAGGGTTGCCGGCCAGTTGCCGATAGAGTGAATCAAGCGCGATGTATTGGCTTTCTGCTTCGCCCAATTTGTTTTCCAACTGGCCAAGACGTTGTTGCGACTGTTCGTTTGATGCCTGCGCCTTATCGAAGTTTGCGCGCAACTGTTTTGCGATTTCTTCGTCCTGGGCCGTGCGTTTGGCCACTTCGAGTTGTATCGATCGGGTTTGTTGCCGCTGCTCACGCCATTGCCAACCGGTAAATAGCAGCGCCGCCAGCGCAAGGTACAGCGCCGGGTGGTGCCACCAGGTCGCGCGTGATGGCGCCGTGGGTTCGGTTTGGGTTATTTCTGTGGAATCGGGCATGGTCATCGCGCAGCGTTAACGGATGGGAGTCAGTTTACCAAGAGACAGCGCAGCAAGCACGTCTATCAAAGCCGCGTCGCCCGGCGGGCAGAGCAGTTTTAGCGTAAAGCCTATGCTGCCGGCCATCTCATATACGCGTTGATGATGCACCACCAACGGGATTTTTTTTAACGCGGGCGAAGCCTCACCGGCAAGCAGCAACAGGTTGGTGAGGCTTTCGCCGCTCATCACGTCGATCGCGTGAATGCGGTTTTGTCGCAGCCATTCGCGCACCGCTTCGCCATCGTGGGTCGGTAACAGGCGACGGTAACATTCACAGTAAACCACTTGCGCGCCACGGGCAGTTAACGTTTGTGCCAGGGTTTCACGCCCGCCCGCCCCGCGAAAAATAATGACGCGCCGGGCTTTCAAGTCTTGCAATTCGGGCAGGGCCAGCAGGGCTTCGCTGTCGAATTGGGTTGCAGGCGAAACAATATTTTTTACGCCCCGCTCGCGCAGCGCGTCGGCTGTGGCTGCACCAACGGCGGCGACGCGTAGGGTGTCGGGCCATGGCCGCCGCGCGGCCCAAAGCGAAAACATTTTTTCCACCGCGTTGGCGCTGATGAATACTGCCCAGTCAAAATTTTCCAGTTGATTCAGCAGTGCGTTCACGGGCGCAGTATTTTCCACATCAGCGATGTCAATGGTCGGGAACACTAAAGCCTCGCCGTTCGCCGCGCGAATTTTTTCCGCCAGCTTTTGCGCCTGTACGATGGGCCGGGTGATCAGTACGCCGAGTCCGTTCAGGCGTTGTGTCATCGTGCCTGTAACTCCTGCGCAGCCAAATCTAATGACGCCAGAATTGCTTCCGCGCCGAGCTTGAGTAAATTTTCTGCCAGCGCGGTGCCGAGTTTTTCTGCGTCTTTGCGTTTGCCGCGCATGCTCGCGCGCAACATTTGCCGGCCATCCGGGGTGGCGACGAAGCCGCTTAACACCAATTCGCTCTTGTTGATGTGTGCGTATCCGCCGAGGGGCACTTCGCAACTGCCCGATAATCTGCGCGAGAAAGCGCGTTCGGCCAGCACGCAGGCGCTCGTATCGGATGTTTCCATTTTCTTAAATAAATCAATATAATCAGATAGTTGCGATTTAATCTCAATTCCCAGTGCGCCTTGTCCGACAGCGGGCAAACTCTCTTCCGGCGACAGCAGCGCGCGAATGCGATGGCCCAGATCCAGTCGCTTTAAACCGGCCGCCGCCAAAATAATGGCCGCATAATTTTTTTCATCCAACTTGCGTAAACGCGTTTCCACATTGCCGCGTAGCGACGCGATTTTTAATCTCGGATAACGCGCGCGAATCTGCGCTTCGCGGCGCAAGCTGGAGGTGCCGACAATCGCGCCGTCGGGTAACGCATCGAGCGAAGCATAATCGTTGGACACAAACGCATCGCGCGCATCTTCACGCTCACCCAGTATGCGCAGCGTAAACCCATCGGGCAAATGCATCGGCACATCTTTCATCGAATGCACAGCGATGTGGGCGCGTCCTTCGTCGAGCGCGACTTCGAGTTCCTTGATGAACAAACCTTTGCCGCCAATTTTCGCGAGCGGCCGGTCGAGAATCTGGTCGCCGCGCGTGGTCATGCCGAGAATTGACACGTCCATTTGCGGGTATAATTCGAGCACTCGCGCACGTATGTATTCCGCCTGCCACATGGCGAGCCGGCTTTCGCGCGACGCGATGATGAGTTGTTTCGGGACGCTCATTAACTTTTTGCCTGCAGATCAACGTGACAATTTTAGCACGCAACCCGACCTTCACCGCCTGCCTGCCTACGGAAAAACCATGAACGATTTGCAAGCCCCCGCCGACCAAAACAAAGAACAGCCCTTGCGCGACGACATCCGGTTGCTGGGCAAACTGCTCGGTGAAACGCTGCGCGACCAGCAGGGCAACGAAACGTTTGAATTGATTGAAACCATACGCCAAACCGCGGTTCGCTATCGTAAACATGCCGACGCCAATGAGCGGCAGCAAATGGAAGCGTCGCTGAATAAATTATCCAATGCCCATACTATTTCCGTAGTGCGTGCCTTCAGTTATTTTTCGCATCTCGCCAATATCGCCGAAGACCTGCACCACAACCGCCGCCGCCGCGTGCATCTGATGGCCGGTTCTGAGGCGCAAGTGGGCAGCATGGCGCGGGCGCTGGAGCAGGTGAAAACGGCGGGCATCAAGCACACTACGCTGCAAAATTTTTTCGACAAGGCGCTGGTGTCGCCCGTGCTCACCGCGCACCCGACGGAAGTGCAACGCAAATCGGTGCTCGATTGCCAGTTGGAAATTGCGCGCCTGATGAATGTGCGAGACCGCATTACACTCACGCCGGACGAAGTGCGCGACAACGAAGATGATCTGAAGCGCGAAATTTTGACGTTGTGGCAAACCAGTGAATTGCGCACGTTCAAATTGCGCGTGCATGATGAAATAGAAAACGGCTTGTCGTTTTATCGCTATACGTTTCTGGCAGAATTGCCCAAGCTATATGCGGAAATTGAAATGGCGCTGGCGGCGCAGTTCGGCACAGCGTTCCACTTGCCGCCGTTTTTCCGTCTCGGTAGCTGGATCGGCGGCGACCGCGACGGTAATCCCTTCGTCACCCACGATGTCACGCTACGCGCGATGGAGCGCCACTCGTCGGTGGCGCTGCATTACTATTTGCGCACCCTCAACGAGCTCGGCAGTGAACTGAGCCTGTCGGAAAAACTGGTCAGCATCACGCCCGCATTGCGTGCTTTGGCCGACGCTTCGCCCGACCATTCCGCCAGCCGCGCCGAAGAGCCGTATCGGCGCGCGCTCACCGGCATGTATGCGCGCCTGGCGGCCACGAGCAAAAATTTGCTGCGCGAGGAACCCAACCCGCCCGCCATCGCCGACGCCGTTGCCTACGAAACCTCGCGTGATTTGCTGCACGATCTCGACGTCATCATCGATTCGCTGACAGAAAATAAATCAGTCTGGCTTGCCAACGGCAAGTTGCGGCCCTTGCGTCGTGCGGTGGAGATTTTCGGATTTCATTTGGCGCCGCTCGACATGCGCCAGGTGAGCGACACGCTGGAAGCGACGGTAAATGAACTGTTGCAGCGCGCCGGCGTAGAAAAAAATTATTCAGCGCTGGATGAAACCGCAAAAATAAAAATCCTATTGAACGAAATACAAAGTCCGCGTCCGCTCGCTTCACCCCATCTCGAATACAGCGAAGGCAGCGCGGAAGAGCTGCGCATTTACCGCGCTGCCGCCACGATTCACCAACGCTTCGGCCGTGCGGCGATGCCCAACCACATCATTTCCAAAACTGCCAGCGTGAGCGACATGCTCGAAGTTGCGCTGCAATTAAAGGAAGTCGGCTTGCTCGAGCCGGGCGATGTTCCCACGTTGCACATGAACATCATCCCGCTGTTTGAGACCATCGCCGACTTGCGCGGCGGCGCGGCGATCATGGACCAGCTTTTTTCGTTGCCCTATTACATGAAGCTGCTCGGTTCGCGCGGACGCACGCAGGAAGTCATGCTCGGTTATTCAGACAGCAATAAGGACGGCGGATTTTTAACGGCGAATTGGGAGTTGCACAAAGCCGAAGTCGAATTGGTGAAAGTGTTCAACAAACATAAAATAGAATTGCGTCTGTTCCACGGACGCGGCGGCTCCGTCGGGCGTGGCGGCGGGCCGAGTTACCTCGGCATCCTCGCGCAACCGCCCGGCAGCGTGAACGGGCAAATCCGTCTCACCGAGCAAGGCGAAGTGATCGCCAGCAAATATTCCAATCCCGAAATCGGCCGCAGAAATTTGGAGACATTGGCCGCGGCCACATTGGAAGCCACGTTGTTAATGCGCGACAGCGAGGTTGAACACTCGCCGGAATTTTTTGCCGCCATGGAAATGTTAAGCGCGTCCGCGTTCAAAGCGTATCGTTCGTTGGTTTACGAAACCGAAGGCTTCAACCAGTTTTTTCGCGAGGCCACGCCGATCAGCGAAATTGCCGAGCTCAACATCGGCTCGCGCCCCGCATCGCGCAAAAAATCCGCGCGCATCGAAGATCTGCGCGCTATTCCGTGGGTATTCAGTTGGGGACAAAACCGCTCCATGATCCCCGGCTGGTACGGTTTCGGCAGTGCAATTATTCAATATAAACAACAAGTTACAAATGGAGACGTAAAACTCTTAAAAGACATGCACGCGCGCTGGCCGTTCTTTCAAACCATGCTCTCCAACATGGATATGGTGCTGGCAAAATCCGATCTCGGCATCGCCGCGCGTTACGCCGATTTGGTGAGCGACAAAAAACTATCCAAAGAAATTTTCACGCGAATAGAAACCGAATGGCACGCCACGCGCGACGCACTGCTCGAAATCACCGGACAAAAAGAACTACTCGAAACCAACCCATCGTTGTTGCGCAGCATCCGCAACCGCACGCCGTACATTGATCCGTTGAATCATTTGCAAGTCGAACTCATCCGCCGTTATCGCAGCGGCGACGCTGATGAAGCGGTGAAGCGCGCGATACATCTCACCATCAATGGTGTCGCGGCGGGGTTGCGGAATAGTGGGTAGATTAATTTTTGGTCGGGATACGTAATTTTTCCCGTGCATATGAGATGGGTTTGTAGCTGGACTGGTATAGTATATTTGCCAACATTATTTGGACGCGTACTGGGAACATAATTCAATAAAATTAAAAGAGTAATAGATAAATGATTGGTTTATGCACCGCGACAGCTTTGGTACCTAATATAATTCAAACGACTACTTTTAGTTAGGTCTTATGAACATCTCCGATCTCCTATCAATTGGCGCAGTTGTTACCTTTGTGAATGTCGTTTTAGGCTACTGGATCAAAGCGCGCATTGAAGGCTCAATCAAGCACGAATATGACCGAAACCTTGAGGAGGTCAAGTCAAAATGGAAACGTACCGACATTCTCTATTCAGAACGACTCGCGACGTTCAAGCTACTCCAAAAACGTTTAGTTTCTCTTCAACGGTATTGCGATGCTCAGGTGAGAGCAGAGCAAGGGAATGAGTTCGGTTCTCGTCCAGACCAGCTTGATGCAAACGACAACAAGTCCATACTCAGCCACTGGAGCGAACTCAATTCGATATTGGGCGAAAACCTGATCTATCTCTCCAGTACGTCCCGCGAGGCTTTTGATCGCTTGGATTTTCAACTATCTATGGGTGCGAGCATGGAGCTCTGGCTAGCATCTGATGATCCTGCACCTGAGATTGTTGCGTCGAAATGTGGTGGCTACATGGATATCAATGATCGTGTCACAGAGTGCATCAACGCTTTGTTCGTGGATCTAGATTTTCCTAGTGAAACTTAACTTGGCTCTGCCTACCTTCGATCCCCGGCACTGTGCCATACAGCCTAGTAGGTCAGGTTGCGGCGCGGTTTTTCGCGCCGTTACCTGACGTGGAGCTTTGAGCTTCAGCGGTCTTTAATACATTGCCGGGGGTAGTCCGGCGGCTAGTCACTTTTTTGCTTCGCCAAAAAAGTAACCAACGAAAGGCGACGCCCGCCGCGCTGCTTTTTTGTTTTTGGTTTTTGTTGTCGCCGAAATTGCACTGGGCAAGCGGGCGGTCGAGCAAAACTCGCCTTCGCCTTCAATTGAAATCGGAATCTGCATATGGCTCAAACATTGCTCGCCGACTGCCCCCGCTTGCCCAGTGCAATTTCGTCGGCGCAGATGGGGAGGCCAAATCAAAAGCAAGTCAACAACACATCAAAGAATATTTTGTTCAAAAGCATTTTTGTTTTAATGATGGGCACGCTATCGCTTTGCCCATCCTACGCGGAATTTATGTAGGGTGGGCACTGCCCACCAGATCGCTGCAGAAAATTTCAGATGTCCTCAAAATCAAACGCGCCATCTATCAATCTGTCGCGATTTTGCTTTCACTTATCTGCTGGATATAAAATTGTCACACAATGGGCACAGCAAGTGTAGGTTGGGGGAGGCACGAACCCCAACATTTTTAACACCAGCTCGCGTAGGGCGAAATCCCCGCAGGGAATTGCATCCCACTCAGTCGCAAAGTCGACTCAAAATAAGTTCCGCTTTTTAGTCAGCTTATTATTCACTGCCAACATTATTACAGCAGCTCCATCCCCTGCAAACGCGCCGCTTTTTTATCAAACGTGAAGGTGTGTTTGCAGCCGTTCTGTTTTGCTATTTCGCAAATCAGTGCGTCGCTAAAATCCGCTCCGCTATTCAGCCAGCCCCGCAGTGCTTTGGCGACCAGTTGCGGTTCTTGCAGGGTAAATTGCCGGGTGGTTAACAGTCCTTCGATTACCTGCTGTATTTTTTGCGTGCTTGCGCCGTAGCTATCCAACAGCACCCAAACGACTTCAACCAGAACGATATGCGAAATAAATCCCGGTTGATCGGCGGTTAGTTTTTTTTCGATAAGTCTGGTTGCGATCTCAGCTTGCTTGGCGTCGTCTTGGGTAAGGTAGCGAATCAGGACATTGGTATCGAGGCCAATCATTTTTGCGCCGCCCGCCGCCGGACGGCTTGTTGCATTTCCTCAATACTCACAGCCTTTTTCGCGCTGACAATTCCCTTCAGAGCTTTTACATCCCGCGTGGCCGGGATGATAGAAAATGCCCCGGCTTCGGTTTCGACGAATTCAATGCGATCACCAGTTTCGAGACCAAGCTGATCGCGCACGGATTTCGGCACGGTGATCTGGCCCTTGCTGGTCAAGGTTGCGGTGGACATAGGTTTTCCTTACTAAATTAACATTCCTTATTTTAAAGTAAGGAATTGCGAAAAGCAAGAATCGTCCTCAAGCCAGCAAGCTCTGTGCTTGAGAGCCTAGTAGGTCAGGTTGCGGCGCGGTTTTTTGCGCCGTTACCTGACGCGGAGCTTTGAGCTTCAGCGGTCTTCAATACATTGCCGGGGGTGGTGGCCGCGACT
>JAYTVC010000011.1:0-30690 GCA_043744215.1 Pseudomonadota bacterium | reverse complement strand
TTTTGCCACACGGCGCGGGCGTGGCCGAGTTCGTTTTCTTTGAAATCGGCCACGGCGGTTTGAATCGCATCTTCCGACACGCCCTTCTGCCGTAATTCGTGCTGGATGCGCCGGCTGCCGAATTTACTTTTGCGCGCGTGCACCACCTGTTCGACAAAGCGCGCTTCGGAGATCAGCTTGCGCGCGGTTAATTCATCCAGCACCGCTTCCACTTGCGCTTTGTCTTCCGCCAACGGCTTCAGCTTTTGAAAAAGCTCGGCGCGGGAATGTTCGCGCCGGGCCAGATACATCATCGCTTTCGCCTGCAACTCCGCTGAGGTCAAACGCGGCGGCGGTTCGTTTCTATCAAACACACTTTCAGAATCGCCCCGCCGCTTGTACATGCTTATCAGGCTTTGGCTTTGCGTTTCGGTTTCGCGGCTACTTCGTCGTCGTCGCCGGCGTCTTCATCCCGATCTTTGGGCGCTGATAATTTATCGGCCAACAGCGCTACACCGGCGGCATCGCGAACCTTCTGCTCAATCTCATGGGCGATAGCAGGATTTTCTTTCAGAAAAATGCGCGCATTATCTTTACCCTGGCCGATTTTTTCGCCTTTGTAGGCGTACCATGCGCCCGATTTCTCCACGAGTTTATGCAGCACGCCGAGCTCGATAATTTCGCCTTCGCGCGAAATGCCTTCTCCATACAAAATATCAAAGTGCGCTTCGCGGAACGGCGGCGCCACTTTATTTTTGACAACTTTAACGCGGGTTTCGTTGCCGATGACTTCGTCGCCGCTTTTCAGCGCGCCAATGCGGCGGATATCTAAACGCACGGATGCATAAAACTTGAGCGCGTTGCCGCCGGTGGTGGTTTCAGGATTGCCGAACATGACGCCGATTTTCATACGAATCTGGTTGATGAAAATCACCAACGTGTTGCTGCGTTTAATATTGGCGGTGAGTTTACGCAAGGCTTGCGACATCAGGCGCGCCTGCAAGCCCATGTGCGAGTCGCCCATCTCGCCTTCGATTTCCGCTTTCGGCGTCAACGCCGCGACCGAATCCACGACTACTACATCCACCGAGCCGGAGCGCACCAGCATGTCGGCAATTTCCAACGCCTGCTCGCCTGTATCCGGTTGCGAAATTAACAAGTCGGAAATATTCACACCGAGTTTTTGCGCGTACTGCGGATCAAGCGCGTGCTCCGCGTCGATAAACGCGGCCGTGCCGCCAAGCTTTTGCATCTCGGCAATGACTTGTAGTGTGAGCGTGGTTTTGCCGGAAGACTCCGGTCCGTAAATTTCCACCACGCGGCCGCGGGGCAAACCGCCGACGCCAAGCGCGATATCCAAACCCAGCGAACCGGTGGACACCACTTCAATATCCTTGATCACTTCGCCTGCGCCGAGGCGCATGACCGAGCCCTTGCCGAACTGTTTTTCGATTTGCGATAGCGCCGCTTCCAGCGCTTTGCTCTTGTTGTCATCCATTACGAATTTCCTCCTTGAGTAATGGAATGATTATCGCATAACGCCCCCCTGTCGGCATAGGCTGTTATCCTCAACACCCAAGCGAATAAGTAAAAATATTGAATGTAATCAGATAGTTACGTTATATGAGGAATTGACGGCAACAAAAGAAATCTCGTACGCCGTGGCTTGGCATGCGAGCGATTATGCAAATCAATCATTCCTGGGCGAACGCCAGCGGCGCGCCTGATTTTTTTATCGCGTGATTTTTTCGAGCCAGGTGAAACGCGTGAACACGTAACGGCGAATAAGAATGGGCAGCACAATACCGCTTGCCAGCAACACACACATCAGCACGATAAAACCCGGGCCACCCCACGGCAGAAATTTAAGCGCAGCGCCTTTGACCACGCCGATCACAATCGTATTTAACAAATAAATTGAATAAGTATAGGCACCGAGGGTCAGCAAAACTTTCGATTGGTTGAGCCACGGCATGCGCACCAGCGCATGTAAGGCAGGTATCGACAGCAGGCCCGCTGCGGTTTTGGTGATGGGGTATTCCATCGCCAAAGGAATGGACGCCGCAAACAACGCAAACAAAAACCATGCGAAGCGGTCAATAAACGCCGTCCATTGTTGGTAGTGTTGCGACACATAAAATCCAATCGTCAGGTAAACCAGATAGTGGGCAACGGCATCGAGCATGAACCAGTCGGTGGCAGGCACCCAATGCACGGCGATACCCAACAGCAGGATAAAAATAATCCGTCCGCGAAAAACCCACAGTGCAATCGGCAGCAATGCGTAATAGGCAAACAGCACGTAGATATACCAAAGCGAACCGGCGCTGCTATTACGCGGCCGAAATAAAATATCCGCCGCTCCGCTGATAAAACCGGCCGGCGGATTGTCGATAAAAACATAAGGTGCCGCGATGATTTTGCCCGCCAGTATGAAAATGCCAAACAGGAAAAACGCCGGCATCAGACGGAAAAATTTTTGCCCAACAAAGGCCCGGTAATCGGCAAACGATGGAATCGCGCGATAGACGTAATACATGGTGAAGCCGCTCAAGAACATGAAGAACGGCATGTGGAAAAAATAAATCGCGTTTTTCAGTACGCCGTACCACGCGTTGCCTTCCGGCGCAGTGCGGGAAATATGCCCGAGCACCACCAGCGCAATGGCCAGTCCCTTGCCGCGCTCTATATCCAACAGGCGGCCGTTTCCGGCAATTCTCTGCGGCGCTGAAACCGGATCGGCAACGACTGCGCCCTCGGTGACGCGCGCTAGCGTGGTATCGACTGCCCAATCTTCAGTAAGCGGGGTCTTCATAGGAATAAATCACACAACTAAAATCATAAGCATTATTTAAGCATGAAACCGTGGCAGAAAAAATACGGGCTTTGCCTCCAATGTAATCCACAAACCACCCATCAGCCTGCCATCAGCCTGCAAGCCGAATGATACCGCTCATCGCTTCGGCCATGGCCTGATAACGCACTTCGTCGCGCGTACCGTCAAAGTGAAAACTCTGCGATGCCAGCGGATACTCTTTCACGGCCCAGGCCACGCACACGGTTCCTACCGGCTTTTGTGCCGAGCCCCCATCGGGCCCGGCGATGCCGGTGACGGCAACGGCAATTTGGGCACGGCTGTGTTCAAGTGCGCCGCGTGCCATTTCGCGCGCCGTCTCTTCGCTCACTGCACCGAATTTCAACAAGGTTTGCGGTGACACGCCGAGCATTTCCTGCTTCGCGTGATTGCTGTAGGTGATGAAACCACGGTCGAACCATTGCGAACTGCCAGCAATGCGCGTGACCGCTTCGCCGATGCCGCCGCCGGTACAGGATTCGGCGGTGGCGAGGATCCAGTTGCGCTGCCTGAGAGCAATGCCGATTTCAGTGGCGAGTTGGTCGAGTTTGTCGGATTTGTTCATTTTATTTTTGAGATAGCCTGGTGCTGGTAATCAACCGCCGCTCAACGCCGCAATCAAAATCACTTCATCGTTTTTTGTCAGCGGAAAATCCAGTTCACGTACCTGCACGCGGTTGACAAAAATTTTGATGTGCTGGCGAACGGCATCCTGCTCGTCGATGACACGAAAACGAATGCCAGGGTGGCGCGCATCCATATCTTTTAATAATGCACTCAACGTGATGCCGCTTGCATCAATCACCGGCTTTTCGCTGGTATAAGTACGCAGCGGCGAGGGAATCATCACTTTCATTTTGTCGCGACCGCCGTCACGGAATAAATATGCGGCAAGTGGCGCGCGATCACAGCCATCAACATATTTTTTGGCGCGCGCGGATCGCTCACCATATGATTCACGATATTGCCAAGCATAACGGGTGCGGAAATTTTCCACTGCTTGCGCGCTGTGTCGCTTTTTAATATGAAGCCACCCTTGCACGTGCCGACGAGCAAAATTACCGGCCTGCTACTGATGCGCGATGTGACCGCTTGTCGTTTTGATTGACTGGCCATCGCATTCCCCTTTAAAGAAAAGCACCATTTCATTTTAGTGTAGCGCATCGTTTTTGACTATACGGGACGTAAATGATGATGATCAGGGCGTTTATCACGTGCGATATGTATTTTAATTCAACTAATTGATTATATTGAATAATTGTCAATACTCGGAAAATCTTTTTTGACAACTGACTGTGGGTCATCTATATTTTAGCGTCACTGACTCTCAGTCATTTATTTATGCCTGCCATACTACGCGCCAATCAGGCCGAACAGAAAGTCGAACGTTATCACGCGATTCTTGATGCGGCCGAACGCCTGTGGCTGGCGCACCCAGACCGTATGGCCAGCATGGCCGAGGTAGCTGAACGGGCGGGCGTGGCAAAAGGCACGGTGTATCTTTATTTTCCCAGCAAAGAAGAATTGCTGCTCGCCCTCCACGCGCGCCATGTGGAAATTTTTTTTCAGCAGTTACTGACGTTGCTCGCTCAAAACAAAACCGTCACCATTCAGGACGTCATGTCCATCGTGTTCACGCACATGGTGGCACCGCCTGCTGTTCTCCCCCTTGCCAGCCGTTGTTTCGCTCTGATGGATAAAAGCCTTCCCGTAGAATCGGCCTACAAGTTCAAGCAGGGCATCGCCCAATGGTTGCAACGGGCCGGCAAAGAGCTGCCGCGCCATTTCCCCCAGCTTGAACAGGAATCCGCAGTGGCGCTGTTAATGCAAAGTTATGGCTTGATTGTCGGGTTGTGGCAAATGCTCAACCCGGCGCTGGATTTATCAGCACAAATGACAACGGCGGAAAAACGCACTTTGCAACGCAATTATCCGCGCGAGCTTTCCGGCGCACTGCTCGATTTGTGGGCCGGGCGAATGATGGCGCTTGAAAATGCAAAACAGCAAAAAACAAAACAGAACAAAACCACCCCGGCCAGAACTTTACGCCAAAAAAGCAAACCAATTGGCATCAAGCGTAGCCTTAATCCTCGCACTAATCCTGCCGCTGGCAAAAACCCATCCATTACGAAATCTGGAGCAAAAACAAAATGAAATCTTGCCTGCCCTCAATACAAAAACTATTGGTTATTTGCGCCATATTAACCGGTGCTTCGCTCGTCGGATGTAACAAGCCGGTAGAAAAATCCGAAGTGGTCCGGCCCGTGCTGACGCAAAGAATTGCGCTCGGCAGCACGGCAGAGCAAACGGTTTATACCGGTGAAGTGCGTGCACGACACGAGGCCGACCTGGCGTTTCGCATAGGCGGAAAAATCATTTCACGCGCGGCTGAAATCGGCAGCAGCGTTAAAAAAGGTATGGTGCTGGCGAAACTTGATCCGCAGGACGTGCGCCTGGGTGCGGATGCTGCGCGCTCGCAGGTAGCAGCGGCCGACACCGAATTTAATTTCGCCAAGGCAGAACTGGAGCGCAACAAAGACTTGCTGGAAAAAAACTTTATCAGCAAGGCGGTATATGACGCCAAGCTCAATAGTTACAACAGCGCGCAAGCCAAACTGGCGGCAGCCCGCGCGCAATCGGCAGTCAGCGCTAACCAGAGCAACTATGCGTCACTGATTGCCGATCAGGACGGCGTGATCACCGCCGTTAGTGCGGAAGCGGGGCAAGTGATTGCCGCAGGCCAGCCCATTATCAAACTGGCGCGGCAAGATGAAAAAGACGTAGTCATCAATGTGCCGGAAAGCCGCTTGGCCGAGATCAAAAAAATGGACGATATGGCCATTCGCCTTTGGGCAAAACCGGAGAAAATTTATCGCGGCAAATTGCGCGAAGTGTCGCCCGGTGCCGATGCCGCCACACGCACCTATGCGGCCAAAATCAGTATTGCCGATGCCGGTGATATTCAACTTGGCATGACAGCCAACGTTTTGTCGCAGCAAAATGGCACGAACAAAACAGCCCTGATACCCCTCGCTGCTTTATATCAGCAGGAAGGCCAGCCAGCCGTGTGGATCGTTGATGCCAAAACCAGCAAGGTCGAATTGCGCCCTGTGCAAACGGGCGCCTACCGTGAAGACGGCGTGGTGGTGCTCGCCGGATTGATGGACGGTGATGTCATCGTCGTAGCCGGCGTGCATAAACTGGTGCCCGGACAATTGGTCAGGCTGGATGGCGCAGCGCCCGTTGCGAACAAAGAAGCGAACAAATCATGAAGTCGTTCAACATGTCGGAATGGGCGCTGTCCCATCGCCCATTCGTTCTATTCATCATGATTTTGCTTGCGGTGGTGGGCACGCTTTCCTACGGCAAACTCGGCCAGTCGGAAGACCCGCCGTTCACATTCAAGGTCATGGTCGTGCGCACCTTGTGGTCGGGTGCCAGCGCACAGGAAACGGAATTGCAAATCACGCAAAAACTGGAAAAAAAATTACAGGAAGTGCCATACATAGATGTACTGCGCAGCTACTCTAAACCGGGTGAATCGCAGGTATTTGTTTTGCTGAAAGATTCTACGCCCGCCAGTGAAGTGCCCAACGCCTGGTATCAGGTACGTAAAAAAGTTGGCGACATGCGCCACACCTTACCCTCGGGCATCAATGGGCCCTTCTTTAACGACGAATTCGGCGACACGCTGGGCAACCTGTTTGCCCTTACCGGCGACGGTTTCAATTATGCGCAACTCAAACTCTATGCCGACAAAGTTCGCCTCGATTTGCTGCGGGTAAAGAATGTTTCAAAGGTCGATCTGATTGGCGACCAGGAAGAAAAAATATTCGTTGAGATTTCCAACACCAAACTCGCCACACTGGGACTCGATCCGACCCTGATTTTTTCCACCCTGCAAAGTCAGAATGCGATGACGCCGGCAGGCAGTTTTGAAACCCATAGCGATAAAATATTTTTGCGCGTGAATGGCGATTTTGAAACGGTGCAGACGGTGCGCGACTTATATATCCGTGCCAACAACCGCTCGTTCCGTCTTGGCGACATTGCCAAAGTGTATCGCGGTTTCGTCGATCCGCCGCAGCCTAAAGTCCGCTTCATGGGCAAAGAGGCCGTTGAGCTGGGTGTGGCAATGGTCAAGGGCGGCGATATCATCATGCTCGGCAAAGACCTTGATGCGGAAGCAAAACGCATCCAGGCCGCCCTGCCCGTCGGCCTCGATTTGCATCTGGTATCGAGCCAGCCCCGCGCAGTGGCCCGCTCAATCAACGAATTCGTGCAGACCTTGGCCGAAGCGGTGATTATTGTGCTGATTGTGAGTTTTTTCAGCCTGGGCATTCGCACCGGTTTTGTGGTTGCGCTGTCGATTCCTCTGGTATTGGCTGCGACGTTTTTTTTCATGAACGTGCTCGACATCGGCCTGCATAAAATTTCCCTGGGCGCATTGGTGCTGGCGCTGGGCCTGCTGGTGGATGACGCCATCATCGCCGTCGAGATGATGGCAATCAAAATGGAACAGGGATTCGATCGCGTCAAGGCCGCCAGTTTTGCTTACACCAGTACGGCTTTCCCTATGCTCACCGGTACGCTGGTGACGGCGGCGGGTTTTCTGCCTATTGCCACGGCGCAATCGGCCACGGGCGAATATACCCGCGCGATTTTTCAGGTGACGGTGATCGCGCTGATTATTTCATGGTTCGCCGCTGTCGTTTTTATCCCTTATCTGGGCTACAAATTATTGCCGGATTTCAAAAACAAAAATCAGGCGCGGGCAAAATTGTTTGAGCGCGTCGCAAAATTTCTACGTGCCATTGGCTTGCGGGGCGCAGGGGAAAAACTTTCGCGCCGCGCCGCCAAACTCGCGGCCGAGCCGCCGCAGCATGACGAACATGCCGTTTACCACACGCCGTTTTACACACGTTTTCGCAAGGTGGTCGAGTGGTGTGTGAATTACCGCAAGACGGTGTTGTTGCTCACGGCGGCCATTTTTGCCGCGTCGATTTTCGGCTTCGGTTTGGTGCAGCAGCAGTTCTTCCCCGACTCCACCCGACCGGAACTGCTGGTGGATTTGCGCCTGCCGGAAGGCTCATCGTTTGCTGCAACCGAAACGGAAGTAAAAAAACTGGAACAGATTATCGCCAACGATACGAACATCGAAAACTATGTAAGTTATGTCGGCACCGGCAGCCCGCGCTTTTATTTGCCGCTGGATCAGCAATTGCCCAACACTAACTTTGCGCAAGTGGTGATTTTAGCCAAAGGCAGCAAAGAGCGTGAAGTCATCCGCAACAACCTGATCAAATTATTCGAGAATGATTTTTCCCTGCTGCGGGCCAGTATAAACCGCCTCGAGAACGGCCCTCCTGTCGGATTCCCCGTGCAGTTCCGCGTCAATGGGCCAGACATCGCCACGGTGCAAAAATATGCAGCCGAGGTCGCGGCGGTGATGCGCCAAAATTCCCATCTCACCAATGTCCAACTGGATTGGAACGAGCAATCCAAAGCCATCAGCATCGACATCGACCAGGAAAAGGCACGGGTACTCGGCGTTAGCACGCAAGATTTGTCGCAACTGCTGAACAATTCGCTTAACGGTTTTGCCGTCACCAATATGCGCGAGCGCGACAAGCTGATCGAAGTCATGGTGCGCGGCGCGCCGGAAGAACGGATTTACCTGTCGCAAATTGAAAACCTGATGGTGCCCACCCGCGCCGGCAAGAGCGTGCCGCTGGCGCAACTGGCGAAAGTGAGTTTCGGTTTCGAGCGCGGCATCGTATGGCGACGCAACCTGATTCCATCCGTTACCGCGCGGGGCAGCATTTACGGCACGATTCAGGCACCGGTGGTGACAGCGCAGATTGAGCCTTTGCTCGAACCCATCCGCAAAAAATTGCCTGAAGGCTACGCGCTGGAAACCGGCGGCGCAGTGGAAGAAAGCGCCAAGGGCGGCAAATCCATTGCTGCCGGTGTGCCGCTGTTCATCGCAGTAGTGCTGATGGTATTGATGATGCAGTTGCACAGCTTCAGCCGCATGTTCATGGTGTTGCTCACGGCACCGCTGGGCATCATCGGCGTCACACTCGCTTTGCTCATCGGTAACAAGCCGTTCGGTTTTGTGGCGATGCTGGGCACCATCGCGCTGTCGGGCATGATCATGCGCAACTCAGTGATTCTGGTGGATCAAATCGAACACGACATCGGCGTCGGCCATCCACCGTGGGATGCGATCATCGATGCTACCGTGCGCCGCTTCCGACCCATCGTATTGACAGCGCTGGCGGCGATTCTGGCGATGATTCCGTTATCGCGCAGCGCGTTCTTCGGCCCCATGGCGACGGCCATTATGGGCGGTTTGTTTGTGGCGACGCTGCTCACGCTACTATTTTTACCCGCGCTGTATGCCGCATGGTTCCGGGTAAAACGCCCTTCTACGCTTTTAATGTAACTATTTGATTATATTCAATATTTTATTATATGGCTGCTAAATAACGCGGCCATTTTTTTGCCCGCATATTGATTCAGCGCAAGACTTGGGCTATACGTAATTGGTTGCCTCTTAACCACCACATGAATGGCTGTCATGCCCGACCAGATCACAACCGACAATCTTTATCGCGAAATCATCGACCACTCGGCCGAGGGCATTGTCGTGTACGACAGCCAGTTTCGTTACGTGATGTGGAATCCGCGCATGGCGGAAATTACCGGCGTTGCCGCGCAAGATGTGATTGGCCGTTTTCCGTTTGATGTATTTCCATTTTTGCGCGAGCGCAAGACAACCATCCAGCAATTGACAACGCGCGTGTTGAACGGCGAGACGGTTAATTTTCCTGACGAAGAAAACACCGTTCCGCAAACGGGTAAACACTTCTGGATTTCCGGCATCCTCGCGCCCTATCGTGACAATACAGGTTCTGTTATTGGCATAGTGGGTTTGTACCGCGACGTGACAGAACAACGGGCCGCGGGCGAAGCGTTGCGCCAGAGCGAAGCGCGTTACCGCCGCATGCTGGAAACCGCCTACGAAGGAATCTGGGTCGCCGACAAAATGAATATCGTGACCTATGCCAACCCGCGCATGGCGGAAATGCTTGGCTATTCCGTTGAAGAAATCATCGGCCGGGATGCATTCAGTTTTGTTTATTCCGAAGACGTCGCCTCATCGAAAGAACGCATCTCCGCCAGACGCAACGGTGACAAAGAACCATTCGATTTTCGCCTGCAACGCAAGGGCGGCTCGGTGCAATGGGTACGTTTAACCGCCACGCCTATATTTGAAGGCAGCTCAGATTACGCCGGCATATTGGGCATGATGACGGACACGGCAAAAGAGCGGCGCGCGCAGGATGCGCTCAACCAAACGGTAAACGAATTGGATGCGTTGTATAACAATGCCCCTTGCGGCTATCACTCGGTCGATGAGCGCGGCATATTCATCGAGATGAATGACACGGAACTAAACTGGATCGGTTATTCGCGCGAAGAAGTCATCGGCAAAATGCACATTACCGAAATTCTGACGGAAAAAAGCCGCGCTCTGTTCGACAAGACATTTGAATATTTTAAGCGCGACAATGGCAGCGTGCGTGAAATCGAATACGAAATCTGCAACCGTGACGGCAACACTTTTGTGACGCTGGCAAAATCCCAGGCGCAGTTTGACGAAAATAATAAATTCCTGCGCTCCAACACCAGCCTGTTCGACATCACGGAATGGCGTGCCGCAGAAAAATCACGGCAGCACGTGGAAATAAAACTGCGCGACAGCGAAGCACGCTACCGCACACTGGTCGATAACGCGAGTGACATCATTTACGAAACCGATCCCAATGGCCACTTCACTTACTTCAATACCAAAACCGCCGCGCGAGTGTTGAACTATTCGGAAGAAGAAATGATGGGGCAACATTTCAGTCTTGTGATTCACCCAGAATGGCGCGAACGGGTGATACAGTTTTACCAGAAACAATTCCTGAGCAAGACCCCGACCAGCTACTACGAGTTACCAGTGCAGGCAAAAAATGGCACGGTGATCTGGTTGGGCCAAAACCTGAATATGGTTATTGAAAACGGCCGCGTCATTAAAAATCAGGCTTTCTGCCGCGACATCACTGAACGACGTATGCGCGAGGAAGAACTGGAACAATCGCGCGAAAAATTGCGCGAATTGTCCAGCCATCTGCAATCCGTGCGGGAAGCAGAACGTAAGCGCATCGCGCATGAAATCCACGACGAGCTGGGTTCTTCGCTGACCGCGTTAAAAATGGACTTGAGTTGGCATGGCGACCATCTGGCCGAAGCGAAAGACCCCATGGCAAAACGTTTGGCCGAAGCCATTGGCAAAATCGATGAATGCATCCAGACTGTTAGAAAAATAGCCACCGACTTGCGCCCCAGCGTGCTGGATAACCTGGGCTTGTGGGCGGCCATCGAATGGCAAACGCAGGATTTGCAAAACCGCCTGCACATCCCGTTTATCCTCGAACTTGATGTGCAGGAAATCGAATTGCCACCCGATGAAGCAACGGCGATTTTCCGAATCTTTCAAGAGACCATGACGAACGTAGCGCGGCATTCCGGTGCCACCAAGGTCGATATCGACATCACTTCCACCCCGGAGGAAATTCATATGCAAATCCGCGATAACGGCAGGGGCATGGCTGATACGAATGGCGCGGCAAATACCCAATCATTCGGCATACTTGGCATGGCCGAGCGCGCAAAATCTTTCGGCGGGCAATTTAGTATCACCAGCCAACCTCAATGCGGCACAAAAGTAAGCGTCATCATGCCGTTGCGCAGGCCCGCAACCGATCTACACAAGGAGAACACCGCGCTATGATGCCCGATAAAAGCATAAGAAAAACTTCATTGCCCTTGGTGAATCTGTTGCTGGTAGACGACCACGCCATTGTGCGCGAAGGCCTCAAACGGATTCTTGCGGGCGAAGTTGGCATGCTCGTGACAGGCGAGGCGGCCGATAGTGCTGAAGCGATTCAGCTCGTCCGCTCTACGCATTTTGACGTGGTGCTGCTGGATATTTCCTTGCCGGGTAAAAACGGCCTCGATGTGCTCAAGCTGATCAAAACAGAAAAACCGCATACACGGGTGCTGATGCTGAGCATGTTTCCCGAAGATCAGTATGCCGTGCGCGTACTCAAGGCCGGCGCATCGGGCTATCTGGCCAAAGAAAGCGCGCCGAAAGAACTGGTGAGCGCCATCCGCAAAGTGGCGGCGGGCGGCACTTATGTCAGTCAATCGCTGGCCGAGAAGCTGGCGGGCGAATTGGCGCAACCAAACGAGGCACCGCACGAAACCCTGTCAGATCGGGAGTTTGCCGTGCTGTGCATGATTGCAGCCGGCAAAGCGCCCACGCAAATTGCCGAAGCGTTACAACTCTCGGTCAAGACGATCAGCACGTATCGCGCACGCATTTTGACTAAAATGCATTTGCAGAATAATGCCGAGCTGACCCATTACGCGTTAAAAAACAATCTGGTGCAGTAAAGCGCTACAAATTGTAGGAATAATTCGTACAAACAATTCAGACTGTCGCCTATTACCCCTGGCTATTCTTTGCTGCTAACTTGTGTACTCGTACAGTGTTTTACCTGACTGTGGAGGCAAGCGATGAAACGTTGGCAAGCAGAATTGGTACAGGTGATCGATGAGCGGATATTGATCGGCACGAATAAACAAGCCTTCCCTTACCGCACGCGGTATGGTGCGCCGCTGGACGCCGGCTATTATTTATTGCTCAGACACGCAGGGCAACCGCACCAATATCGTCGCGGTGTTGTTTTCTTCGGGCCCTTTACCAGCGAAAACCAGGCGGATACCCTGCTGCACAGCTCGCGCTATTTAGGTTTATTAACGGGCGAACGAGCTTTGACGCCTGCACACGCCACCACCCCAACTTTCGTCGCTTCAGCCAGGCATAATATTTCCACCCTGCCGGTATTGCTTCGACGTCCCGAGCACCATGCGCATGCGGCAGATAAATCCGTACGCATAAATTTCCGCTAGGTAGCCTCTTCAGTTTTCGGCATTACCAACGAATAAAGGCACGTTAGCCCATGGCTGCTAACGTGCCTTTTTAATTTCATGCGCAGTCAAACAGGATGCCGCTTGTTAGCGCTACAACTTGATGAAATGCTCCCGGTAATATTTTAACTCTTCAATCGATTCATAAATATCTGCCAGCGCCTCGTGCTTGCCGTGTTTGGTGAGCCCGGCGGCAATGCCTGGCTTCCAGCGCTTGGCCAATTCCTTGAGCGTAGAAACATCCAGGTTGCGATAGTGGAAATACTCCTCCAGCTTCGGCATGGTGCGCACCAGAAAGCGCCGGTCCTGGCAAATGGAATTGCCGCACATGGGCGATACTTTGGCCGGTACATGCAGTTTCAGAAAATCAATCATGGCCGTCTCGACTGCCGCTTCATCGGCGCGCGACTGTTTCACTTTTTCAATCAGCCCTGATTTCGCATGGGTCGATTTGTTCCAGTTATCCATACCCTCGAGCACGGCATCGGCCTGATGGACCACCAGCACCGGCGCTTCGGCAATGGTATTCAAGTCGCTATCGGTCACCACCAGGGCGATTTCAATAATGCGATCAGTGTCAGGCGACAGGCCGGTCATCTCCATGTCGATCCAGATGAGGCGCTGGGCCCGTTGAGGCTCGTTGTCTTGTACCATGCTATCCTAGCTAAAATTGAGTTAAATGGCGGGCTTGTAATAAACTTAAGCGCGCCTATTTTGTCATAGTTAACAACGCTATGATAGAAACCTTCACCAAACAGGACCATGGATGAACGCCTTTAGCTGGATTTTCCTCGCCGCACTCGTTTTTTCTACCGTTGCCAGAAGCTGGCTCTCGTGGCGGCAATTGCGCCATATCGCCTCCCACCGCGAGGCGGTGCCTGCCGAATTTTCCGAAACGATTTCGCTCGACGCGCACCAGAAGGCCGCTGATTACAGCGGCGCCAAAACCCGCCTGAACATGATGGACGTTCTCATCGATGCGTTGCTGCTGCTCGCCTTTACCCTCGGCGGCGGTTTGCATTGGCTAGACGGCGTCGCGCGCGGGCTGGTGGGTGACGGGCTGTGGCACGGCGTAATGCTGGTTGCAGGTATTACACTGATCGGCGGCATGGTGAGCCTGCCGTTCACGCTTTATCGCACCTTCGGCATCGAGGCGAAATTCGGTTTTAACCAGATGACGCTCAAATTATTTGTGCTGGACCTGCTCAAGCAAAGCCTGCTCGGCGCGGCCGTCGGCATTCCATTGATACTCGCGGCCATGTGGATGATGCAAAGCCTTGGCGACTATTGGTGGTTCTACGCGTGGCTGGGCTGGATGGCATTCAATGTCGTCCTGCTGGCGATTTTCCCGACCTGGATTGCGCCGCTGTTCAACAAGTTTTCGCCGCTGGAAAACGCCACGTTAAAAACCCGTATTGAGCAGTTGCTCGCCAAGTGCGGCTTCAAGGCACAAGGTTTGTTTGTGATGGACGGCAGCAAGCGCAGCTCTCACGGCAACGCGTATTTCACCGGCTTCGGCAAAACCAAACGCATTGTTTTTTTCGATACCCTGCTCGAGCGTTTGTCGACGGAAGAAATCGAAGCCGTGCTGGCCCACGAGCTGGGCCACTTCAAGCGCCGCCATGTTATCAAGCGCATCGCACTGAGTTTTGCGCTGAGCCTGGTGATGCTCGGCGTACTCGGTTATCTGATGAAACAGGATTGGTTTTACGCCGGCCTCCATGCCGGCCAGGCGAGCACGGGCATGGCATTGGTGCTGTTCTTTTTGATCATGCCGGTGTTCATGTTCATCCTGCAACCGCTGTCGAGTTTTTATTCGCGCAAGCATGAGTTTGAGGCAGACCAATACGCCGCGCAGCAAACCAATGCACACGATCTGGTGACCGCGCTGGTGAAACTTTATAAGGACAACGCATCGACGCTCACGCCCGATCCGCTGCATTCGATGATTTATGATTCGCATCCGCCGGCATCGATACGCATTGCCAACTTGCGCCGCTTTGCCCATGCTTAAGACGGTAAAAATTATCGCCACTACCTGCACGCTGTTTACATCGTTTGTCTGCGTTGCTGACCCGCTTGCGGGCGGCGATGCGAAAATCGGCCGGGCATTGGTCGAAAAAAATTGTGTCGCGTGCCACGTTCGGCTCGTGGGTGGCGACGGCTCTGAAATCTACACACGCGCATCGCGCAAGGTGAGCAGCGTGCAAAAGCTGCTGGCACAAATACAGTTATGCAATACGGAGTTGGGCACTCAATGGTTTCCTGAAGAGGAAGTGCATGCGGCTGCGTATCTCAATCAAACTTTTTATAAGTTAAAATATTGATTATAATCAATGAGTTATGATAACACCCAAAAACTCTCGCTCAAGCGCTGCGTACCCTGCGAAGGCGGCGTGCCGGCACTGAGTACGCGTGCCGCAAAGGCGCTGTTAAAAAAAATCGACGGTTGGAATATTACGGACGGCGTACTCACCAAGTCATTCAAATTCGCCGATTATTACCAGACCATGGCCTTCGTAAACGCTATAGCCTTTGTGTCGCATCGCGAAGATCATCATCCGGATTTATTCGTGTCCTACAACCAGTGCACCGTTTCGTATCTCACCCATGCCATCAACGGCCTGTCGGAAAATGATTTTATCTGCGCGGCAAAACTTGATGCGCTCAGCGGACTATAAACACTGAAGAATCTTCGCACCGCCCCCGTTTCAAGTTTCGTTCGCGGCCAGATTACCGGCGCATTTGGCCGCCGTGTCGAGGTAGAAACGAAAAATGGCGACATCATCTCATGCACCACGCGTGGCCGAAAAACCGGCGTGGCCTGCGGCGACCTGGTAGAAATATTGTTGGCAAAAGGCGGCCAGGGCGTGATTGAAAATATCCTGCCGCGCAGTTCGCTGCTCTATCGCTCCGACGCATTCCGCGAAAAACTGTTTGCTGCCAATGTGACGCAAGTGGTTGTGGTTATCGCGTCGGTGCCGAGTTATGACGAAAATATTCTGAACGCGGCACTAATGGCCGCCGACGCGGCCGATGTGGGCGCGCTGATCGTGTTGAACAAAACAGACTTGGAACAGGAAACTGCCCGCGCAAAAAACGAACTCGCGGTTTATCAGAAAATGGGCTATCCGCTGCTGACGCTTTCCGCACAACGCGATGTGAGTGCGCTACGCGAACATCTCAGCAACCAAACCAGTGTCTTGCTCGGCGAATCGGGCATGGGCAAATCAACCCTGCTCAACGCCTTGCTGCCCGATGCGATGGCGCGCATCGGCGATATTTCTGCCGCGCTCGATTCGGGCAAGCATACGACCACGGCTACGCGGCTCTACCATCTCGATAGCGCGAGCCATCTGATTGACTCGCCGGGGTTTCAGGAGTTTGGATTATTCCATCTGGATGATGCGCAGGTCGCCGCATCGATGCGGGAGTTTCGGGGGTTGATTGGCAACTGCCGCTTTAACAATTGCCGTCATACGAATGAACCGGGCTGTGCGGTGACGGCTGATCGCAGCATGCATCCGCGCCGATTGGCGTTTTATCAAAACCTGATTGCACAAAATGATGCGTTGCGTGCGATGAACCCTGCGCTGGGCGGCGCGACAACTAAACGCAAATAGGCATTATTTTTTGTCCGGGTTTTTGTCGCCGTCTTTTTTGTCATCTTTTTTGTCACCGGTGGCCACATCAATGATGGCACCGCCCACCTTGAACGGCACTTTCGCCACTTCAATTGTCGTATCCACTACGGCGCCGACAATGGTGCTGACGCATCCTTGCAGCCCTATGGCAAATAATCCAATCAGCGCTGCGCAATAGATTCGTTTCATTTTCACTCCTTAGATCAGGTGGGTGATCCAGGTAACCGCGCTGGCCAGGGTGACCAGCACGAGTACCGACATCCACAATGCGAGTGCGCGCCACACGAGGCCTTCAGCGCTTTCGATAAAATCAGCTTCGGCCATTTCGCCGGTGCCGATTTCAGGCCGGTAATCTGCGCCGCTCACCGTCGTGAGCGGTTGCCCCAGCCGCACGCCGAGCGCACCGGCTCCGCTGGCGAGCACGATACCGTCATCGGCCTGGCCCCAGGTCAATGATTGCGCGCGCCAACATTCCATCGCATCCTGAAAATCACCGGCGATGGCGAAGCTCAATGCCGTGACACGGCGGGGCACCCAGTCAATCCAATCCCAAAATTGATTGGCGAAATGGCTGAACGGTATGACATCGCCGTGATCGATATCGCCCGATGCCACATCCGGCTTTGACCAGGTTTCGGCCAGCACGCGCGTCAACAAAAACAACAAGGGGCCGAGCGGGCCAGGCAACACCAAAAACCACAGGATAGGCCCGAATAAGTCGCGGTGCGCCGAGAGCAGCATCTGTTCAATGGTCACGCGGCTGATTTCATTGCGTTCATACAGCGACACGCTGCGGCCGAGAAACTGTGCGAGCCGTGTTCGGGCATCGTCGATATCGTCGCGTTGCAACGCCTGCTGCACGCCGCGCAATTGCACGCTCACGCTGCGGAAACGCAACACGAAATACAGCACCGCCGCATTGATGGCGAGCGCCACCAGTTTGCCGGCCGGCCCGAGAGTAAAAATCCACCAGTAAATGATCGCCGCCGGCGCGATCAGCAGCAACACCGCGAGCACCCATGCCAATAATCCGTAACGACGCTGGCCGGCGTTAAACTTTGCCTCGATGAATGCAGCGAAGCGGTGAAACAGCGTATGAATCGGATTGTCGCCAATGAACGGGCGGAAATACTGGGCAAGCAATGCGAGGGCGAGGGAAAAAAAACTCATGCAATCTCCGTGTTTATGCTGCAAAAAAGATAGCACATTACTGCACAGGTCTGGGCAGAAATTTTCTGTCGAGTCTTGTTGATAACGTCGCTGCCATTTGGTTTGACGTGATACAACATGCTGGACTTGGCACTGCATACAATTTCTTGCATGCATTGACTGTTTACGGTCCTGGCACTATCTGGGTATTTTTAACCGAGAGGGGGTTTTTACGAACATTAAAAAATTCAATATAATCAAATAGTTACATTTATACGTTGCGAGCGCCAAGTCAGTCTTAGCGGTGTATGAAATTGCCCGGACGCCCATCGCAAACACGCCCGCCCTGACGTGGATACGCTACAATCTCATCACAGCAAAAGATCGCAATCTGCGCGGAGAGAGGGAAAATGAACGGCATCGCATGGCTGGCCTTCGGCCTGATTTTGATGATCAGCGAACTTTTCTTCGCAGGATTTTTTGTCGTATGGTTCGGCCTCGGCGCGGTGATGGTCGGCGCGGTGATGCTGTTGCTGCCGGGCCTGTCGCTCTCCGTGCAAATGATTTTATGGGCATTCTCGTCGCTGGCATTTGTTGCGGCGTGGTTCAAATTTTTCAAACCGCACATGGGAAAAAATCAGGTGGCGATCACGCAGGAAGCGTTTCAAGGCGAGGTGGCCTTGGTGGTGCGCGAAATCAAACCCTTTGCCAAAGGCCTGGTGCAATTCCAGAAGCCGATTCTGGGCGACGACAAATGGGAAGCCTTTGCCGACACCGATATCGCCTCGGGCGAGCGCGTCAAAGTTGTCAGCGTCAATGGCAACCTGCTCAAAGTAATCGCAGTGTAAGGCCGGCAATAACCCGAAAGGAATAAGGAATCATTTATGGAATTCTCTGCCCTTGCCGTCATTGTTTTAATTTTTGTTGCTGTCACCATCGCCAAGGGCGTGCGCATCGTGCCTCAGGGCGACGAATGGGTGGTCGAGCGCCTGGGCAAATACCTGAAGACGCTGACCCCCGGCCTGCACGTGATCATTCCCTACTTCGACAACGTCGCCTACAAGGTCACGACAAAAGATTTGATTCTCGATGTGGAGCAGCAGGAAGTCATCACCAAAGACAACGCCGTCATCATCACCAATGCGATCGCGTTTGTGAAAGTGACCGATCCGGTGCGCGCGGTGTACGGCGTGACGAGCTTTGAAGTCGCGATTAAAAATCTGGTGAAGACGACCTTGCGCTCCATCATCGGCAACATGGATCTGGATGAATCGTTGTCATCGCGCGAACAGATCAAGGCCAAACTCAAAGCCAGCCTCGCCGATCAGGCCATCGACTGGGGCCTCACGGTAAAGTCCGTTGAAATTCAGGACATCAAACCTTCAGCCTCGATGCAAATGGCGATGGAACAGCAGGCCGCCGCCGAACGGGAACGAAAAGCCATGGTCACAAGGGCCGAAGGCGAAAAGCAATCGGTGATTCTTGAATCGCAAGGCCGGCTCGAATCGGCCAAGCTTGATGCGGAAGCGCAAATCCGCCTGGCAGAATCTTCCGCCGAGGCGATTACTAAAGTAAGTAAATCGATTACCGACAAAGAACTGCCTGCGATGTTTTTGCTGGGCGAAAAATATATCCACGCCATGACGCAATTGTCGCAATCGAGCAACAGCAAATTTGTCTTGTTGCCCGCCGATATTCAGGAAACCTTGAAGGGTTTGCTGGGCAGAAGTAAGATCTGAATGACATCTACTATGCAGGAAAATATTTTCCCGGAGCCATCACGATGAAAAATTTGCGTTACCAAATGGGGTTACCCGTCGCATTGATGCTTGCCCTGCTTTTTTGCGCACAGGGTGCGCTGGCCGCCATCGGCGGGCTCAAAAGTGATTTGAAAGATGACGATGTATCCGACGAATGGGTCAGCCTGCGCGCCAATCTTTTTCAATCCCGCGCCATCGACACCAAAGCCCCCACGATTGCCGTCGAGATTCCCAGGCGGGCCGAATTCGGCGCGACGGTGCCGGTGACCATCCGCGCGCAATTGGGGCAGACCGCGCAGAACCATATCAAAAAAATCTATCTCGTTGTGGATAAAAATCCATCACCTATCGCCGCCGTCTATACCCTCGCGCCCGATATTGGCCAGGCTGATCTCGAGACGCGCATCCGCGTCAATGAATACAGCCATGTGCGCGTCATCGCCGAAATGAATGACGGCAGGCTGTCGATGGATTCACGCTATGTGAAAGTGTCCGGCGGCTGTTCTGCGCCGCCCAACAAGGACGCCGCGCAGCACAAGCGCGATCTGGGCAAAATGAAAATTCGTGTGCCGGATAAAATGTTTGCCAACCAGATTACGCCGGTGCAATTCCAGATCAGCCATCCCAACAACACCGGCTTTGAAATGGATCACATCACCGTCATGACCATTCCACCGCACTACGTTTCCAAATTTAATGTGGTCTTTGAGGGCAAACCGGTCATTAGCGCCGAGACAGATTTTTCCATCAGCGAAAACCCGTACCTCGCATTTAATTTCATTCCTAAAACCGATGGCGAATTGAAAGTCGAAGTCACTGATTCAAAAGAAATGCACTTCAATCAGGTTGTGCCGGTGAAGCTGGGGCGGTCGCAATAATTTTACTTGCTTAAGGAAATAAAAATGGCGCATCCAATGCGCCATTTTTATTTTAATATTTTTATCTGTTCTTGAGATCGTGGCAGGCTGCCGCTTTTACTTAATGCCTAGTCGTCAACTGGTGTGCGCCTTGCACCCAAATCATGCAGCACGCCGGCCATGTGAAATGTCACCATAAAATTGGATGTGCTTGATGCCGGCCGGATCACGCTTTATCAAACCATCGATGCAGTTGGCTGATAGCGGTATAAATGAAACAGGCCGCGAATTTCGCGGCCTGTTTCATTTATGTTAGGGCAAAAAATTAACGCGGCGCATTGGGCGGCGGCGCAGGTGGCAAGCCCGGAGGGGGTGGCGGAATCATGCTGGCCGGTGGCGGGGATTGGACACCGGGCGGCGCTGGCGGCGCGTAGCTTGCCGAAGGCTGTTGTGGCGCGCGCGACGTCAGGTTGCCTGATACCGGCACGCGATGGCCCTTGGCGTACATGCATTGCACAAAAGCATTATCGAATCGCCGTTGCGCGCCACGGCCGGTTTGGTCGGCAGCGCCGGCACCGGCTGCGCTGCCCATCAGCAAGCCTGCCCCTGCGCCGTTGGCAGCTCCGCGGCTGCCGTCGATAAGACCACCGGCAACTGCGCCGATAACGGTGCCCACCGCTGCGCTTCTCACACCGCTGTCATCGGCGGCTTGTTGCGCAGTGGTGCCATTTTGTTCAGAGGCGAATTGTTTGCAACTGGCGTCGTCGGCACGGAATTGGTCAAAATTTTTGCCTGTGCCCGGCAGCACCATCACGCTGGGGCCATTTGGCACCGTGACGCAGGCACCCAGCAGCAGCGCCAACGCAACGGGAGAAAATTTCATCAGCTTAAACATGGTAAAGAATCTCAATTTGTTCAACAAAGATTAACGTGAATAATTAACGCGTCGGTTGCGGCGCCACTTTTTGCCAGCCAGACGGACATTCTTTCACGTAGGGGTAATAGCCCGACGGGTTGCCGCAGTAGTACCAATATTGTTCAGCCGGCGCTGAAACTACAGGCGCGGGCACCTGGCCTTGCTCGACATAAACCGTGGGCGCGGCAGGCACAACGACTGTTTGCGGGTAATAGGCCGGCGCATAAACCGGGCCGTACCAAGGCCAGAATGGCGCGCCGACAAACAAACTGAAGTGCGAGCGCCAATGACCGCCGCCGTGATGGCCGCCATGGCCGCCTCCGTGACCACCGCCGTGTCCGTAACCGTTGGCAAAGGCGGCTCCGCTCGAAGCCCCGAGCAAAACCAAGGCGGCGATCAGGGTAAGTTTCATTTTTTTCATGATGTTCTCCGCTATAAAATCTATTCAGTAGATAACCAAGCTAACGCGCCGCAAACATTCCGGTGCACAAGAAAGAGCAATTAAAAACTGAATTAAATCAAATAGTTACCTAGCTGCTTCAAATCGACATTCCCGCCGCTGATTATCACGCCGATGCGCGCGGGATGAGGTGATTTTTGCGCTTTGAGTTTGCCGCTCAGCAGTGCCGCTGCGGCCAGCGCGCCCGTCGGCTCGACAACGATTTTCATCCGCTCAAGAAAAAATTTCATCGCAGCAATCAGCTCATCATCACTCACGGTGATGATGTCATGCACGTAACGCAACACCAGCGGAAAAGTCAATGTGCCCGGCGACGCAGTGCGTGCGCCGTCGGCAATAGTGTCGGGGTTGTGCACGGTCTGCAAGGTTTTGCTTTTGAACGAACGCGCTGCATCGTCACCCGCTGCCGGCTCGACGCCGACGACTTTGCAATCGGGCGACAGCGCGTTCGCTGCAACAGCACAACCGGAAAGCAAGCCGCCACCGCCGCAACATACGAGCAAATAATCCAACGGACCGGTTTCATCAATCAACTCTTTTGCCGCCGTGCCCTGCCCGGCAATGACGTGGGCATGGTCGAACGGTGGAATCATTACGCCGCCTTGCTGGGCAATAATTTTATTCGCGACCGATTCGCGCGTTTCCACCTGACGGTCGTGCAACACGACGCTCGCGCCATAGCCGCGGGTGGCCGCCAGTTTGATAGCCGGCGCGTCCAGCGGCATGACGATGGTGGCTTTGATGCCGAGCAATTGCGCCGCCAGCGCTACGGCTTGCGCATGGTTGCCCGATGAAAAAGTGACGACGCCATGCTGCTTTTGTTGCGGCGACAATTGCGACAGCGCGTTATATGCACCGCGAAATTTGAACGCGCCACCGCGCTGAAAATTTTCAGCCTTGAAAAAAACGGACGCGCCGGTGAGTTGATCTACACTACGCGAGGTGAGCACCGGCGTGCGGTTCGCCACGCCGTGCAAACGTGCTGCTGCCGCCGCTATGTCGGCAAAGCCAACGGCGGGGTTGGTTTGCGCCGGGTCTGCAATCAATTACCGTTGCGCCTTGACGCGCCGCGCCGCTCGGCCACGTCCAGCGAGACTTCGGCATTCACTGCCTGCAATGCATCCTGCAAAGTATCGTCAGGCACATGATTCAAACTGTTTGCCAGCAATTCTGCCGCCTCGTAGGCGCTTGGCGGCAACACGTGAGAATCCATATTCGCCACAAATGCGGCTGCGGCACCGGCCACGCGCAACAGGCTCGTGCGTTCGTTCATCATCAGTTCAATCTCTGACCGGAGCATGGCAATTTCCTGGTTTTTTTCGGTAAGCGGCATGGTTTTTTCCTCGATAATTTATTGCAATTTCATTTTAATGGATTATATTGGTACGAGGCAGGCTATCTTTGTTGGCCCCACCGGGAACTTTCTCCCTCTTTAAGCCTGCCTGGCGGGTTCAGTCGTGGACGGCAACGATGCGCGGCTGTCATCGGTTCGTTGTAGCCAATCTGCTGACTGCCTGTCTTTTTCTTTGCGCAATATTCGAATAAATCTATTTTCTCCAAGGAGTTCATGATGATCAAGAAAATGCTGACTGGTTTATTTGCTGCAAGTCTACTTTTTGCCGGCTCTGCAGCCTTCGCTTCCCATTGCCCCGCCGACATGAAAAAAATTGACGAGGCCCTCGCCAGCAATCCGCAAATCAGCGCGGAACAAATGGAAGACGTGAAAAAATTGCGCGCCGAAGGGGAGTTGCTGCATAACGCGGGCAAACATCAGGAGTCGCTTGATTCACTGGGCAAAGCGATGGCCATTCTGGGCATCACCAACATGAAAAAAGCGCCAGAATAAAACGCTTTAACAGGTTGCCTTGATCGGCAGATTCAACAATAAATTCTGCGGCTTGAGCCGCAGAATTTTATTTTCGTCCATCGACATGCCGAGATAAACAGGCTTGTCCCGCTGGTCTTCGCGCACGCAATCCACGTCAAGAAAAGTCATACGGAATAATGCGATCAGGCGCTTGGCGTCGGCATCCTCCGTGGATTTACCCAGATACAGATCGTTCAGCAGTGCATTCGACTCCACGTCGAGACCGACATGCCACGACCAGTTTTCGTCATGAATTTTTTCCACCGGCTTGATACTCACGCGCACACCAAGAAAATGTTTGAGCCATTTTTCCAGCACGCCGCAGAGCATGGTGATGCCAGGCCGGCCGATGGTAAGATCAATCACCGTATCGTAACGTTCGTCGCGCATCCAATACAACATGGCGTTGTCGGCGTTGAGCACATCGAGCGTCACGCTGCGCATCGGCGTGTTGCTCTCGCGCACCAGTTTGCCGATGGTGCCAAAGCCGCCAGTGGTGGCATACATGTCCACCGTCTGCGCGTCGGCGGCGAGCACCGCGCCTTCCTGCACGTTGACGGTTTGCGGGCGAAACATCAACTCCGCCGCGCGCACCGTCATCGGCTCGTCGATGCCATCGAGCACATTGCGCACAATAAGCTGCGCCATGTGATCGATGAATAATGGCGCAATGTCGCGGTTGCCTTTGCGCATCACGTCCAGATAACCATTCTCAACCGTTCCCGCTTCAATGAGGCGATCGCGATAGCCAAGCCACACGCGGTAATTGTCGCGCGCATCGGCATCGGCCAATTTTGCAAGGCGGCTTGTCGGCACCACTAGACGCGGCTCAACCATCAACGCGCCATGCAAATTCCGTTCCGCTTCGCAGGATTCCATCACCAGCGCAAGCTCAGGCCGATTCAAATAATGACGCAGAAAATCATCGGTGATGGCCAGATGATTATTCGCGTTGCGTTTGAGCAAATTGAATCCGCAGTTGCGCCAGAAATCTTGCATAGACGTTCACATTTCCAAAGAAAAAGGCGGAATTTTCCGCCTTTGAAATTATTCAATTGAATCAATAATAACTATTGAGCAACGCAATCGATGTAATAACACAGTTGACCGTTCTTATTTTTTTCGGCCACCAAGCCGTGGATATCCGTTTCAAAACCCGGCATACGTGCATTGAAATCCCGCGCGAATTGCAAATACTGCACGATGGTTTTATTAAAACGCTCGCCCGGTATCAGCAGCGGAATGCCCGGCGGATACGGCGTGAGCAAAATGCTCGTTACACGGCCTTCGAGCTTGTCGATTTCCACCCGTTCGATTTCGCGGTGGGCGAGTTTGGCGAAAGCGTCCGACGGTTTCATTGCCGGCTGCATGTCGGACAAATACATTTCCGTGGTCAGCCGCGCGATGTCTGCGGCCTTGTACATGTCGTGAATCTGCTGGCATAAATCACGCAAGCCGACTTTTTCGTATTGTGGCTGAGCCTGGCAAAACTCCGGCAAAATTTTCCACATCGGTTGGTTCTTGTCGTAGTCATCCTTGAACTGTTGCAGGGCGGTAACCAGCGTATTCCAGCGGCCTTTGGTAATCCCAATCGTGAACATAATGAAGAATGAATACAGGCCGGTCTTTTCCACCACCACGCCGTGCTCGGCCAGATATTTAGTCACGATGGAAGCGGGAATGCCGCTCCTGGCAAACTTGCCCGATACATCGAGGCCGGGGTTCACAATCGTGGCCTTGATCGGGTCGAGCATGTTGAAGCCCGTCGCGAGATTGCCGAAGCCGTGCCATTTTTCGTTGGCTTTCAATATCCAGTCATCGCGCTTGCCCACGCCTTCACTCGCCAACTTTTCCGGCCCCCATACTTTGAACCACCAGTCTTTGCCCCACTCCGCTTCCACCTTGCGCATGGCACGGCGAAAATCGATGGCTTCGACAATGGATTCTTCCACCAGCGCCGTACCGCCGGGCGGTTCCATCATCGCCGCTGCCACATCAATCGACGCGATGATGGCGTATTGCGGGCTGGTGGACATGTGCATCAAATACGCTTCGTTAAAAATATCGCGGTCGAGTGTGCCGGTCTGCGGCTCCTGCACCAGAATTTGTGAGGCTTGCGATAAGCCTGCGAGCAGTTTATGCGTCGAGTGCGTGGCAAACACCATGGCATTTTTCGAACGCGGACGGTCTCTGCCGATGGCGTGCATGTTTTTGTAAAAATCGTGGAAGGTCGCGTGGGGCAACCAGGCTTCATCAAAATGTAACGTGTCGATCGTGCCGTTTAGCGTGTCTTTTAACGTTTCGACGTTATAAATCACGCCGTCATACGTGCTTTGCGTGATGGTGAGAATACGCGGCTTACGTTTGGGATTTTTTTTCTGTGCTTCGCGCGCAAATGGATTGGCCTGGATTTTTTTCTGAATGGTTTTCGGATCAAATTCCGACAACGGAATCGGCCCGATGATGCCCAGATGATTGCGCGTCGGCGTGAGAAAAACCGGTATCGCGCCCGTCATGATAATCGCGTGCAAAATGGATTTATGGCAGTTGCGATCCACGACCACAATGTCATCGGTTGCAACGGTGGAGTGCCAGACAATTTTATTCGATGTTGAAGTGCCGTTGGTGACAAAGAAACAATGGTCCGCGCCAAAAATTCTCGCCGCGTTGTGTTCGGATTCGGCTACGGGCCCGGTGTGATCGAGCAACTGGCCCAACTCATCAACGGAGTTGCATACGTCTGCGCGCAGCATGTTCTCACCAAAAAACTGGTGAAACATCTGACCCACGGGCGATTTCAAAAACGCTACGCCGCCGGAATGCCCTGGGCAATGCCACGAATAAGAACCATCCTGCGCGTAATGGGTGAGCGCGCGGAAAAACGGCGGCGGCAATGAATCAAGATACGAACGCGCTTCACGCAAAATGTGGCGCGCAACAAATTCCGGCGTATCTTCAAACATATGGATAAAACCGTGTAGCTCCCGCAACACATCGTTGGGAATGTGTTGCGACGTGCGTGTTTCACCGTAAATGTAAATCGGAATTTCCGCGTTGCGCTCGCGGATTGCCGTCACAAATGCGCGCAGGTTTTTCAGCGCGGCGTCGGTTTCTTTTTTCGATCCGCCGCCGAACTCTTCATCGTCGATGGATAAAATAAACGCCGACGCGCGGCTTTGCTGTTGCGCAAATTGCGTCAGGTCACCGTAGCTGGTGACGCCCAGCACTTCGACGCCCTCATCTTCAATTGCTTTTGCCAGCGCGCGGATGCCGAGGCCACTGGTATTTTCGGAACGAAAATCTTCGTCGATGATGACAACGGGAAAGCGGAATTTCATGGTTATCTCCAGTGCGGATGTAGGCGAGGCGCATAAACGGTTTACGCGCAAACATTACCTGATGCGTCAAACCCGAAAGAAAAAACCGGGCCACCCATTGCCCGGTTTTTCAAATTTTATTGATGCAAAAAACTCAATATAATCAACGATCTGTAATAAGTTTGATCGCCAGCGGATTGGCCGCGTTAGCGGCCGCATTCCCGATCAATAACGCGCTGTAAATCTTGCCCGCTTCGAGCGTGACCGTGGTTTGTGTCAGGCTGGTTGCGGTGCCGTTCTTGTTCCATTTGAAGGCGTGCGAGCCTGCCGGAATGCTGAGATAAATGCTCGCGCCCTTGAAGGGCTGATTGGCAATGATGGCGGTCGTTTTGTCATCTTGAAATATATCAATCGCACCGCCATCGGGCGAAACGTTGACAAAGCGGATGCTGGCATTGCCGGCGGTGGGCAGCGCGAGATTGTCTGTCACAACCAGCGGCGTGATTTTCGCCAACTGGTCAACCGCATACACGCTATAGGCGCCGGCATTGCCGATGGCAGCGCTGACTGTGACTAGGGCCACTCCCGCATTGTTCAACTTAATCGCGCGAGTGCCAGCTACCAGCGGCAAGTAGGCCGTGTCGGTGGAATAGGTCTGGCCCGGCGCAAAAACCACGTCATCAACCAACCCATCAAGCGCGGGCGCGTCGGGCGAAACATGAACGAAGCGGATCTGCGCTTTCACGTCTGCCGCTTCACTTCTGGGCAGCAGATAATTGCGCGTCAGGCTGACCAGAGTCACTGGCGACAGGCCCTGATTCTGATCCATGGCTACGAAACTCAGGTCGGCGTCTGCCGCGAACGATAATTTACCCGAGTCAAAGATGACGTTTTTGCTGCCCGCACTCGTCAGCTGGATACGGTAATCTGCCGGCGCGATTTCACTGACGGCCGAAATCATTTTGTAAGTCACGTTGCTAAGCGTTGCAGCAAAACTGGCGGGAGAAATATCATCGGTAGGTCCAGTGACATAAACATCAACCGCACCGGCCTTTGCCGCAGCATGGGTCACGCGCAGTTTGACTTTGCCCTTGGTCGGCGCGACGCCGTCTTCTTCGATCACCAATGATTCAATCGCCGATAAGGCATTGGTTGCGATCACGGTATAAAAGCGTCCTTCTTTCAAATCCTGGCTGACTGTCAGCGCCGTGGTGGCAGTGCCTGTCGCGTTAAGTTTGATACTGCGCGTGCCCACTTCGACCGAGTTGAACGCAATCGCATCCTTGAACTGGAAATTGGTCAGAATTTTTTTGTTGTCGAGCAACACATCCACTCCGCCCGCATCGGGCGAAGCGTGGACGACACGCAGGTTGCTGCGCGAATTGGATGCAGACGAGCCGCCGCACGCAGCCAGCAGCAGCCCTGCGAAAATAATTAAGGGAAGCAGAAAACGTTGTTTCATAGTTCACTCCGAATGCGGGGTTACCGGCAGGCATTTTTGTAATGCGTGATTATAAGCCAGATATGCATTTAGAGACACAAACCGTCTAACCGTCGCTTGTTGCGGGCGTAAAAAAACCGGGTGGCAAGCCGCCCGGTCTATGACTGCTGCGATGGCAATACGCGGCTACTTGTCCGTGAGCAATTTTATTTGCAAAGGATTAGCCGCATTCGCAGCGGCCGAGCCGATGGCAATAGCCGTATAAATTTTACCGGCAGCCAGCGTGACATCGGCCTGGGTGGCTGTTGTCGCGGTACCGGCAAGATTGATTTTGAAGTTATATGCGCCGGGGGCAACACTCAAATAATCCGACGCCGCTTTAAAGCTGACATTCGGCACCACCACGGCATTGTTCGCCAGCACATCAACAGCAGGTGCATTGGGAGAGCCGTGAATGACACGTATTTTTGCCTTGCCAGCATCGGGCGGCGCTAGATTATCGACCACCACCAGCGGTTCAATGTTGGCGAGGAAATTCACCGCATACACACTGTAGGCCTTGGTCGCGTCGAGGGTCGGCGTCGCATTGATAACCGTTGTCGGGGTGCCTGCCGCATTCACTTTCAGGTTATGCGGACCGGCCGCGATAGGCAAATAATCAGAGTTTGCCGGATACGCCACGTTCGCCAGCGCCACCGCATTATCCACCAGCACATCGACTGCTGGCGCATCGGGCGACGCGTGCATCACGCGGATTTGCGCGTTGATGTCCGCGATTTCGATTTTGGGCGTTGCCGGATCCCGCGTTAATCCGATGAGGCTGATGGGCGAGGTGCCAATATTTTGCTCGACCGCGACCAGAATCAGATTGGCACCCGCCGCCAGCGGCACCGAACCCGAATCGAACACCACCGTTTTCGCCCCCGCCGGCGTGACACGGATTCGGTAGGTAGCCGCATCGACTTCAAGTGTTGACGATACGGTTTTGAACGGCACGTTTGACAACGTCGGCGCAACGCCTGCGGGCGCAATATCGTCGGCGGGCGCGGTGACATATACGTCTACATTGGGCGCTTTCGGCGCGCCATGCACCACACGCACTTTCAACTTGCCTGCCGCCGGCGCGATACCGTCTTCATCAATCACGATGGGTTCAATAGCGGCCAGATTATTAGCCGCGATCACTGTATAAAAACGGTCTTTCAGTAGCGTGGGTGTCGCATCAATCACCGTGGTCGACGTGCCAGCCGCGTTAACTTTAATATTGCGCTTACCGCTGTCGATACGATTAAATGCAGTCGCCGCCTTGAACGGCGCGTTGGATACAATCTTGTTGCCATCGAGCAATATGTCTACTGCCGGCGCATCCGGCGATGCGTGTAAAACGCGCAAATTGGTTCGATCATGGTCGCTGCTGGAACACGCGCCGAGAAAAATACTGGCTATCAAAGCGACAAAAAGGAACAATACTTTTTTCATGTTGAACTCCTTAGAAATGACGAAAGATGGCGGTAGAGTATCGGCTGACCGGATTAAAACGGTCTGAAGGCCAATTCAGAAAATTGATTAAAATCAAATAGTTACGAAATGGCCCGATTGCTTGCCACATCGTGACCCGTGAGACATAATTTGAACTCATCAGTTCACATAAATTAAACAAACATGACCGAAGCAAAAAAATCCCTTCGCAATCAACAACTTCAGCTACGAGAAGACGCCATTTTGGACGCCGTGAACCGGCTTCTGGGTGAAAAAGGTTACGACTTGATGACCATGGACGACGTGGCCGAAGCGGTGGGCGTGGCGAAGGGCAGCATCTACAAACACTTCGATTCCAAGGAGGCCTTGGCAGCGGCGGTGATGATTCGGCTGATTAAAAATACGGTCGGGTACATTGAAGCGCTGCCTGCGGCGGCCGCGGCCATCAGCAAACTCAAGCAATCGTTGCGTTGGGCACTGGAAACGCGGTTGCATGGCGGCCTGCCGTACCTGCCTTCCAATAGCCCGACGCTGCGCAACAGTTTGCTGGCGAACATGACTTACCTTGGCCAGGTGTTTCGCATGAATACGCTGTTCAGCGCACTTATCGAGCAAGCCAAACGCGATGGCCATTTGAAAACAACCATTCCCTCAGAGATCATCATGTACACGCTCTACGCCCGCTCCTGCGATCCGACGCTGGATTATTTGCGTCTGGCGGGCGGGCACAAAGATAACGACATTATTGCGCGCATGATCGACATTTGCTTCGACGGCATGGGCGCATAGTTATCAAAGCGGAATGCGTAGCACAAAAAAATTGCGCCGGGTTCACCGGCGCAATTTTTTGTTCAACACTGTGCAGTTACATCACGGCGCAAGCGTAAAATTCTGCACCACACCAGCCGACGTCACCGTTA
>JAYTVC010000010.1:0-30999 GCA_043744215.1 Pseudomonadota bacterium | reverse complement strand
CAAGAAAAAAACGCACTCGACGACAGCGAATTACCTGCCTATCGCCAGCTGGCGCAGCGTGAAGTTGATGCGCAATAGGTGACAGCCCTCCGCTGCGTCAGCTGGAGACGCGGCGGGCTGATGCGCGAAACGCGCTATTGATTTCCAGCAGTAATCGAGGAGGTCATCATGACTACGACGATGAAGCAAACGAAGTCCGTATTTTTTTGGGTTGCGCTGATGGCGTGCGCTATGGCCGCGCTCATGCTGACACCGGGCGCTGCACAGGCCCAGCCGGCGGAGAACGTCAAACAGTCCATGGCGCTATTGAAGGCCGAGGCGGCCAAGCTGGGGACACCCGAGGTCAAAGGTGAAGAACCGGTGGCCGGCAAGTCAGCGCCCGCCTTGTATTTTGGCAGCACCAAAATGAATAACAACTTTGCCCTGGTCGATGCGGTCCAGCAAAAAATGGGTGGCACGGCAACGTTCTTTGTTAAAGACGGAGACGATTTCACCCGCGTCGCGACGAACGTTAAAAAGGACGATGGCTCCCGCGCCACTGGCACCAATCTGGATCCGAAAGGCAAGGCCATCGCGGCCATCAAAAAAGGTGAAGCGTACTACGGCGAAGCGGATATTCTCGGCAAGGCTTATGTAACCGGCTATGAACCGATACGCAGTGCCGACGGCAATGTCATCGGGATTTACTATGTGGGTTATCTCAAGGCGCAACCATAACCATCATCACGGATCAATCATTGATGAACTACACGCGGCACTGACTCATTTCAGCGCGCTCACCAACTTCATCAATTCTGGTTTGCTGGCGATATTGAGCTTGATATACACCGTATGCAGTTCGTTGGAAACGGTGGAAGGCGCGAGATGTAATTCGCGGGCGATCTCCTTATAGGTTTGTCCATCGGCGAACATTTCGGCCACTTGACGTTCGCGCCGACCGAGATGGTCGTAGTCTGCCTTGTGTCGGGCTTTGATGCCGAACATATCATCGATGGCGCTGATTTTCATCACAATCTCGTGGCCGATATAAGGCTGGCTGATGTCATCAGAAATAAAATCAATCAGGTCTCCCGGCATTTTTGGGCCGCGCCACTCCGGCCATTCCCTCCGCAGCAATTCGGCAAAGCCTTGGCCAGCCAAGTGCAGCATGCCATGGTTATCCATCATGGCCGGTACGTGGATTAACCGTTCTGCCGCATCCGCACGATTCTGCACATGCGCCAATTGTTTGGCGGTGAAAAGCCCTGCCAGGTGCGGCATCAGGTCTTCTTTGATAATGCGCTCCTGCTCGCTGAACGGCGTTTGTGCGCGCGGACGATACAACGATACAGCGGTAACAAATTGCATGACCGGGTCGTGCAGCATGGTGCTCAACACATAGTCGATGCCATAACGTTTGTGGAAGGCTTCGAGCCGAGGATCGGGACGCCAATGGGCAATATCGAAATTGAAAGTGCTGCCCCGGTTTTTGAAAATCTGCAGCAGCACCGGATCTTCACCGTTGATTTGCACATAGTCAGTCAACATTGTTGGCGGCAGGTTATACGGCTGCGCATTGTGAATCATGATGTGCGAACCGTTCATCACGCCATAGCCCCATAACGCAGATTCGAACGGAATCACTTCTTTGACACGCTCTAACGCCCAATACTGAAACCCGACAGTTTCGATAGTCTCGCTGCCTTGGTATAAGTCTAACAATAATGCGCTGAGCATACCCGGCATGGCTGCCCCTCTTGTGATTTCATGAGCCGGTTTAGATTTCACTATAGACCATGAGTGGAGCATTCGTACTAGGTGATGAGCACTATTGAATCGCATACAAGCTGCGCTCAAAATAATCAACTTAGCTGTGTCAATTTTTTATCAGGAGCGATGATCATGACTATCAAATCTTTCATGCTGGTAACGGCCGTATTGGCAGCACCCATGGCCTACGCCGGAATTAACGACACTTACGAAAACTATAGTGGCACGCACGCAGCCACAGCCAATATGAATTCAACGATAAAACGTCTTGAAGCGGACGGCGCGCAAGGCCGGCCCGGCGCGCTGGGCGAAGTGGGCGTCGCCGGCGGAAAAAAATTTTCCGGCCCTGAAGCCGGTGTACTCAACGCCGCACAGCAAGGGCCAACGCCTTTGCGCTTATACATTCAGCGCACGCGCATGATTCACAACTACGATTACTGTGACTATGCGCTTTGCGGAAGGTAACAGATGGGTGCAGTCATTTATTTGAAAGGAAATTATCATGAACAGGCAACAGGTTTATCGTGAAATTGAAGACATGTTCGGCCTGGTGCCGAGCATGTTCAAAGCAGTGCCCGATAGTTCAATCGAACTGGAATGGCAATTGTTCAAGCGGGTGCAAATGGATGATGGCGCGATTCCCAATAAATACCGGGAACTCATCGGTGTCGCCATTGCCGCGGCGACCAAATGCAAATATTGCTCGGTGTATCACACCGAACTGGCGAAATTGAACGGCGCCACAGAAGCCGAGATCGAAGACGCGTTGCACTATGCAAAATCCAGCGCCGGTTGGAGCACCTATATCAACGGGCTGCAAATCGACTACGACACGTTCAAGTCGGAAGTGCTGCGCGCCTGCGAGCACGTGCGTTCAGCGCAGGCGAGCAAGAAAGCGGCCTAGCGCAATCGTTGAACAGGAGAACATCATGGGCAGAAAATATATCGACTGCCGCGAATTTCCCAGCGACATAAATTGCACAGTGGCGCTGTCGGCAGATAGCGAACAGGAGTTGGTCGAAGCGGCGGTGCAGCACGCGGTGGCCGTGCATAGTCACCAGGACACGCCGGAGTTACGCAAGCAATTGAAGCAGATGTTCAAGGAAGAAAGAAAGGCCGCCTGAACGGCAGCAATATGCAGGAGGCAATCATGAAACAACTTGTGTTCATGCGCAAAACCCGCGCCCTCGCCGGCGCGGTACTGTTAGTTTTATGCGCGGGCTATCAACCCGCGCTGGCTGACACCGGCCTGCTCGACGGCAAGGTGTTCGTGGGCGAAGCCGGCGAAAAAGGCAAACCGGCAGACGAAAAAAACGACACCATCACTTTTGCCAACGGTCTATTTCATTCCAGCACATGCGACCAGTGGGGGTACGGCAAGGCTGCTTACAAAACGAGCGGCCAAGGTGACGCCATCGCTTTTGAATCGGAAACCGTCAGCCCGAAGGACGGCAAGCTCGCCTGGAAAGGCACGCTGAGCGGCGACAAAATGGAAGGCACATTCACCCATTACCGCAAGCCATCGTTTTTCCGGCCCAACCCGGATCCGGTAGAGCATTGGTTCAAGGCAACGCTGAAAAACTAAACGGGTAACTTGCAAACTAGCGTTCAAGCAGCAGTAAATGGCAGGCAAGAACGTGTCGGCATGTCAGACGTGTCAGGCAGCAGTTCACAACCATAGACGCTGGCAAACGCCAACAAATTTCTGCGGCTTCAAGAGCGTTAGCTGTGCTTTGATGTGGATTACGCGGATGTCTCTCATGCGAATTGTGGTCAAAAAAACGGCAGAGGATTACCTCTCTGCACTCACGCATAAAATATCTAAATTATTGAATATAATCAATAGGTTACAATGCTACACCATACCTCGCGCGATGCCTCGCATCCAAACAAAATAAGATGACGGTTGTCAATGTGAAATTGAATCAGAACGCCTTACTTCACATACTCATACAACGGTTTGCCCTTATCCACCACACGCACGGTGAACAATTTTAATGCTTGCTCGCCCACTACTTTGTAGCCGCCGTGGGCGACATCGCGCAGATTGAGAATCGGTGCACCGGTTTCCAGCATGACAGGGCCTTTGCCCGCCCAGGCTGAGCTTCACTCTTCGCGGCCTGACTATTTGTTTCTATATTCATCCCCGCTTTGCGTTACGATGCGTCCATGGAACGCCGTATCGCTCACCTCGACATGGATGCATTTTACGCATCGGTGGAATTGCTCCGCTACCCGCAACTGAAAGGCTTGCCGGTGGTGGTTGGCGGTGGGCGTCGGCCGGGATTGGATTCATCTGCGAGCGTGAACGACTTCGCGCGTCTGCGTGATTACGTCGGGCGCGGCGTAGCGACGACGGCGAGTTATGAAGCCCGATTGCTCGGCGTACATTCCGCATCCGGGTTGATGAAAGCGGCAGCGCTGGCACCCGATGCGATTCTGCTACCGGCAGACTTCGATGAATACCGGCGCTATTCGCGCCTGTTCAAGCAAGCCGTCGCTGACATCGCGCCACACATTGAAGATCGCGGCATTGATGAAATCTACATCGATCTCACCGAAGTCGCCGGCGAAACGGTTGCATTGGCGCAACGCATAAAAGACAATGTACGCGCTGCCACCGGCCTCTCCTGCTCCATCGGCATCACGCCCAACAAATTGCTCTCGAAGATGGCTTCGGAACTGGACAAGCCCAACGGGCTGACCGTGCTGACGTTTACCGATATTCCCTCTCGAATCTGGCCGCTGGCAGCGCGTAAAATCAATGGCATCGGCCCCAAATCGAGCGCCAAACTCGAAGCTCTCGGCCTGCGCAGCATCGGCGAACTGGCCCACGCGCCGCTCGAATTATTGTTACACCATTTCGGCAACCATTACGGCCACTGGCTGCTCGACGCTGCCAACGGGCGCGACCTGCGCACGGTCGTGACGGAAAGCGAAACCAAGTCCATCAGCCGCGAAACGACATTTGAACGCGACCTGCACGCGCGACGCGACAGGGAAACGCTGTCGCGGATTTTAATTTCCCTATGCGAAAATTTGAGTCAGGACCTGATTAAAAAAGGTTATTGCAGCAAAACCATCGGCATCAAATTGCGTTACGATGATTTCAAAGGCGTGACGCGCGATAACACGGTCGCCACACCCATCGACGACGCGGCCACGATTCTGGCTACCGCCCGCGATTGCCTCAAGCGCGTACCGCTTGATCGCAAGCTGCGCTTGCTCGGTGTACGCGCCAGCAATCTCGTCGACAGCAATGCGACAGAATTAATTTCACTACCCATTGCCGCGCGCGCGAACAAAAAAATAGAAGAAGAAAACTTGCGCTTATTCGACTGATTGTTTCTAAAAATGATGGGCACGCTATCGCTTTGCCCATCCTACAAGCGCAAATAAATTGAATCATCGTAGGATGGGCAAAGCCCGCGTACTTTCCGCGGGTGTGCCCATCAAGCCTGGGCCGAATTGAAAAATGATGGGCACGCTATCGCCTTGCCCATTCCACAATGGCCTACCTTCCCGCATCAAACAACCACAGCACCGCCTGCGGAAATTCGGCGCGCCACGCGGCTTCGTTGTGATTGCCTTCGGGATACACGCGACTGACAATATTTTTTTGTGGCATTGGTTGTTGCAGCAGTTGCCTGACCATTTTGTCCATGCCTTCCACCGCTTCGGCTCCCTCACGCCCGCCCATGTAGAAATACAATTTCGCGTCGGCGGGCAAATTCTGCGCCGCGCTTTGACTATAAATCTGCGGCCCGACCCAATAGGCCGGTGAAAATATTCCTGCCTTGCTGAAGACTTGCGGGTATTGGTTGATCGCGTAATGCGAAATCAGCCCACCCATTGAGCTGCCCATGATCGCCGTGGATTCGCGCTCTGGTCGGGTGCGATAATTTTTGTCGATGGCCGGCTTTACCACCTTGACGATGAAGTCGGTATATTCACGGCCTTCGGCTTTACCGAAACGCGGGTTGTCCCACGGGTTGAGTTCAGTCAACCGCCTGTCACCACCATTATCGATGCCAACGACTATCACCTCCAGTTGATGCGATTTCGCCAACGCATTCAGGCTTTCATCCACGCCCCACTCGCCTGCATAAGCGGTCGCCGCATCAAACAGGTTTTGCGCGTCATGCATATAGAGCACGGGATAGCGCTGGTTGGTATGGGCATATTCCGGTGGCAAATAAACGCGGATCGTTCTCGTCCGGTTGAGACCGGGCATGCGCAAGGGCTCAGGCAATACAAACACATTGGCTTGCGCCGTAGGTGCCACGGACGCTGCGGATTTTGATGGAGAAGACGCAGGAAATTTTGCCCAGGTGAGCAGAACGACGGGCAACAACAGCAGCAGAATTTTTTGGGTTATGTTGTTTATCATTTTCATGGAATCTTTGTTGCGCAAAATGACCGTGTCGATTGGTTTGCATAGACACCACTCAAAACGCATTATGCCCATATTATCACTGGCACAGCACGCAAAAAAATAGCAGAGAACATTTTCGCTGCCGCTCATAATAAATACTAAATAGTGTTAATAATCAATTAGTTACAATACTTTCAAAAAACCCCATTTCCAACGTCTACTCGGCTTGGGATATTGAGCGCAGGTTGCTTTCAGTCATTCAAAAAATAAATATCGGGCTTATCCATCACGCCAAGTTTTTGCATGATCTCGCGCAAATCGGTGGACGCAGCAAAGGACTTGGCTCGCTGAATGTCCTGGGCCTCAAAAAACAAAATGACTTCTTCCGGCGAATCCGCTCCGCGCAGCAGATTTTTTTCAGTCAGGCCGGCTTCAATGCGTTTTGGCAGGTGCGCATCGTATCCACGCTTCCATTCTGCGAAATTTTTTACTTTATGGCGAACGAGCATATAGCTGGACATGACTATTCTCCTTCCCCCAAAAAATTGATCAATGGCAACACGCTGTTTTAGACGAGCAGTGTGGCAAACGCGCCGACGAATGTAATGGCAATCGATATGACAACAGCGATAGAGAACGCTGATACAACGGCCGATTGGATGGACGAGACGTTTTGATAATTTGCGTAGGTATGTTCCATGATGCTCTCCTGTTAAGTTGTTTCATTTAAGCGGGAATCATTTATCGATCCAGTGACTCCACTTTACGCAGTCCCTCTGTGTGCATCTATGAACCATTACCTGCAAAACTTGTGACTTATTCACATCGACCTGGCGCGCCGTGAGAAAACGCCTGCCGGCCCATCGCACTGGTACACACGCTGCACACTTGCGCAGGATGGGCCGGAGCGCCACGATCAATGATCAGTTGCAGCGCAAGTAGTGGCTGCATCCGTCCATCACATCGCCGTCAATGCGGAACAAGTCGGGCGCCGTGGCGGGTTTTGCGCTGGGCTCGCCTTTTTCTCCGGCGCCGCCGGTTGTGCCTGCCATGCCGCGCCGCGCCTGGGCTTGGCCATGGGTACCACTAAAGTCTTCATAGGCCGCATTAACGGACAGGATCGTTTTGTTTTGCGCAACCGCCGCAACGGCCGGCGCACTCCAGTGGGTGCCGCTGAAATCTTCGTAGGCCTGGTTCACGTTTGACGCAGCGGAATAGGCGGCGGGGCTGGCTGCAAGGGCAGCAAGGATGGCAGCGAATCCGAGCAGGTTACGGTTGTGTTTGCTTTTCATGATAAACCTCCATTTAGTTGATTTCGTGGTTGGGGCTGATCGGTCATGCGTTGTATGGTGATCAGGCAGTTCCACTGTATGCCCCGACCATGGCCTGAACGAGGAACAATGTCTCTGTCGGGATGTGACAAATTCACGCTCGCCAAAATGGCTGCCGCCTGGACTGGCTCTAAACAAAAAGCGCTGGATGTGCTCCTGCCCCGACTGCATTTTGCTGGCCTATACTTAATCAACATAAACAGTCCAAATACCAATCGCTTTGGGGGATTACTTTGCAGTCGTTCGACCAATGGCTCACTGAAAATGGCCTGCGACAATATGCAGCTGTTTTTTCCGACAACAAAATTGACTTCGATGTCGTTCGCTCGCTGAGGGAAAACGACCTGCGCGAACTCGGCCTGGCCTTGGGCGACCGCAAGCGCCTGTTGCAAGCGGTCGTCGGGCTGAATGGCCAGGGCATGATGGCCGGCGGCGCCACGGCTTTTGCGCACGACGCGTCCGCCGCCGCTGCGGAATTATCAGGCGGAGAACGCCGCCAACTCACGGTGATGTTTTGCGATCTGGTCGGCTCAACAGCGTTAAGCGAAAAGCTCGACCCGGAAGAATTACGCGATTTGTTGCACGCGTATCGAACTCAATGCGGTGAGATCATTCAGCGTTATCAGGGATTCGTTGCCCGTTATGTGGGCGACGGCATTCTCACGTATTTCGGTTGGCCATCGGCCCATGAAGATGATGCCGAGCGTTCTATCCGCGCGGCGCTGGATATTGTCGAAGCGATGCCAGCAGTTTCCAGCCGCGAGCGCCTGGCGGTGCGCATCGGCATTGCCACCGGCCCCGTCGTGGTGGGTGAACAAACCGGCCAGGGAGATCAATCAAAACTCGCCATCGGCACCACGCCCAATCTCGCCGCACGATTGCAGGGGCTGGCTGCTGCCGATCAGATAGTCGTTGCGGCCCAAACGCGTCGATTGGTCGGCAATGCGTTTGAGCTGGCCGATCTGGGGGAGTACGCACTCAAAGGCATGGCCGAACCTGCCCGCGCGTGGCGCGTGATCAAACTCGGCGCGGCCGCCAGCCGTTTTGAAGCGGCCACCCAAGGGCTGGTCACACCGCTAGTGGGACGCGAACAGGAAATCGGTTTGCTGCTCGACCGCTGGCATCTGGCGCAGGAAGGCGAAGGCCAGGTGGTACTGTTATCCGGTGAACCGGGCATCGGCAAAAGCCGCATCTTGAATACGCTGAAGGAACGCCTGGAAATTCAGGGAACAAATACTCTACGCTTTCAGTGCTCGCCGTATTACGTCAACAGCACGCTTTATCCGGCCATTGATAACCTGGAGCATGTGCTGGGTTTTACTCACGACGAAGCCATCGATTCTAAACTCGATAAGCTGGAAAACCTGTTTGTCACGACCCATGGCCGGCCCCTGACCGATGTCCGCTTCGTCGCATCCATGTTGTCGTTGCCCACCGGAGCCCGCTATGGCCCGTTACCCATCACGCCGCAAAAATACAAGGACGAAACCCTGCGCGCCATGTTGGATATGATCGAGGCCGCAGCCAGAAAACAACCCACTGTGATGCTGTTTGAAGACGCCCACTGGGCCGACGCCACCAGCCTCGAAGTGCTGGACCTGTTGTGCGAACGCATCCGGCGCATGCCTTTACTGGCGGTCATTACTCACCGCCCCGAGTTTCAGGCACCATGGCACGGCAACGGCCACATCACGAGCCTGAACCTTACCAAACTCACGCGCGCACAAAGCAGTGCCATGGTGTCCAAACTCACCGGCGGCAAACTGTTTCCTGCCGATCTTGCCGACCGTATCATTGCAAAAACGGACGGCGTGCCGCTGTTTGTGGAAGAACTGACCAAGGCCATTCTGGAATCTGGTGAACTTAAAGAGCTGGCAGACCGCTACGACTATGCAGGCACCAGCCGCAGCGTGACGATTCCCGCCACGTTGCGCGATTCATTGATGGCGCGTCTGGATCGGTTTTTGCCCGCCAAGGAAATCGCGCAAATCGGCGCGGCCATCGGGCGCGAATTCAGTTATGAGCTCATTGCGGCAGTGTCGCCCATGGAAGCGGAGGCACTCGATGCCGCGCTCGACCAATTGACCGAATCGGGGCTTGCCTTTCGCCACGGCTATCCGCCGCATGCGACCTACACATTCAAACATGCGCTGGTACAGGATGCGGCTTACGATTCACTGCTTAAAAGCCGCCGCCAGGCATTGCACACCCGCCTCGCGCGGGTGATCGAGGTGCGGTTTCCAAAAGTGAAAGAGACCGAACCGGAGGTACTCGCCCATCACTTGACCGCCGCAGGAGAAGTGGAAGCCGCCATTCCGTTGTGGCAAAAAGCAGGAGAACTCGCGCTCAAGCGAACTGCATTACCCGAAACCATCGCCCATTTGAACCGGGGACTGGAAGCACTCGCCACACTGCCCGCCTCGAATGAGCATGGCGCCAGCGAACTGGCTATCCGCTGCCTGCTCGGGCAGGCATGGATGGCCTACAAGGGTTGGGCCGCACCGGAAGTGTGGGTGAGCTTTCATCCGGCGCTGCCGCTGGCAAAATCGCTACAACGGAATGACGCGCTGCTGCCCATCCTGTGGGGTTTGTGGATCAACGTTTTATGCGTGGGCCGTGCGGCGGAAGCGCTCGATTGGGTCAAGCAAATGCTGCACACCGCCGAGGTCACGAAAGACCCGGACCTGATTCTCGCCTCGCACATGGCGGCGGCGGACAATTACTTCTGGCTGGGCGAACTGGAAAAATCGCGCCAACATGCAGACACCGTATTTGCCCTTTACGACGCCAAGCGGCACCGGCATCTGGCCGACCTGCTCAACCATGATCCTAAAACATTGATGGGCGTTTTCGCCGCGCACGCCACCTGGATGCTGGGCTATCCCGACCAGGCCGCGCAAATCAGCGATATGAAAGATGACCACGCGCGCGAACGCAATCATCCTTTCGACCTCGGTTGGACATTGACCACGGGGGCTACGATGTTTTTATATCGACGGGAAACCGAACGGCTGCGCCAGCACATCGCCGAGGGAGAACGGGTGGCCCGGGAACACGGCGTGCCGTTTATCTGGAACGTGCTGGCGCCCTGCTTTTACGGCATGGCCGCCATTCAAAGCGGCGAAGCGGAAGCGGGCATTCCGCTGCTGCAAACCGGCGTGTCGCTGTGGGACCAAAGTGGCGGCAAAAATTACGCCTACATGAAATCCGTGTTGGCGGAAGGCCTGGCATTAACGGGCGACGTGGATGGCGCGCTTCGTTTAATCGACGAGCAGATTGCCCAGATTGAGATGCCCGGATGGCAGGAAAAAAGCCACTACGCCGAAATACTCCGCCTCAAGGGATGGATGCTCACACTGAAGGATGACGACCGTGCCGCAGAAAAATATTTTCTTGCCTCAATCAAATGGGCACAGAAACAACACGCAAAATCATGGGAATTGCGAACTGCAACCAGTCTTGCGCAGTTATGGCAAAAACAAGGCAAGCCGGAACCGGCGCGCGCACTACTCGCGCCGGTTTACCACTGGTTTACGGAAGGCTTCGACACCCGCGATCTCCACGATGCGAAGGCATTATTGGACACATTGAATCCTGTCCCCGCGCAGGTTCTGCGCGCACAATAAATTTTTCGCGCATTATTTTTCACACCTATTATTTTTCGCGCCGCTTCGTCGATTTATTCGAGTCATCGCTTCGGCGATTTATTTTGAGTCCACGACAAGTTATCCGATCAGATTTCTGCCACCGTTAATCGCCCGAACGAGATATTAATTAACTCATTGATTTTAAACAGTTTTTTAACTGAGGTGTCGTGTTCAATTTCTGCATCATTCGTCGATGACTCCAGCATTTTAATAATATCGGGTAATTTTTCTTCCGTCGCGCGACGCCCTACTTCCACAAGGTAGGTCATGGCCTCGGTATCGAACAAACCGACGCGCCGATCCAGCGTGGGCGAAATTTCGACCAGGCGCATGCCCGAGGCTCGCGCATAAGCCAGGCGCGCCTGCATTAAATTATTGGTCATCGCCGACGTGACTTGTGCCAGCAGGCGCGACGGCGTATTGATGCGTCGGGGCATGGGAAAAGGAAAACCCAGCGCCACCACACATTGCGCATCGGCTGCTGCGCTGACGGGTAATGGGTCGGAAGTAAATCCATCTATCAATCGCACGCCGTCGATTTTCATCGGCTTGAACATGAACGGCAAAGCGATGCTGGCACGCAATGCGTCGACCACACTGCCGTGGCGCAAAACAACGGTATCGCCGGTGTTCGCGTCGGTCGCCGTCACACGTAATGACAGGGGTAAACTTTCTAACCGCGAATCGCCAAAAGCCTGATGCAGACAATGTAAAATCATCTGGTCTTCACGCAATGAAAAATCGGCATCGAAACTGCCCATGCGCGGAAACAACATCTGCGCCACGGCCAGCCAGCGATGCTGGCGAGTGGCTTCGGGCGACCACAGGGTTGTGGATATGCGCACCGCTTCTTTGGCGTCGTGTCCCGATGCAATCAACGCGCCGAACATGGCGCCTGCGCTGCAACCGACGATGAGGTCGGGCCGCAAACCTTCGCGCCATAAAACTTCGGCCATACCCAGTGCCGCGATACTGCGCACACCGCCACTGCCCAATACGATTGCAAAACGGGGTTTAATGGTTTCACAGGTCATGAAATACTCCCGGTTCAACTGCGGGTGAAAGATCGACATACGCTCAACCAGCGCGAAGATAAATAGCGTTCGAAAATTGAACGGCCGATGGCCGGGCATTGGCCTAAGTGTTTTTCCACGCACACCAGATTGTCGTTGCCACGATCCTCTCTGGCACAAAACTGACAGCGTTGCATCAGCGATAACATGGACGCATTACCGCTCAACACACTGCCATGCAGCCACGAAAGACCCTGCAAATCCGCCGCCTGCACCAGGGTTTGCATGGCACGTTCGCCCAATCCCATGCGCTGCCAGCCATCGTCCACCACAATTGCAAACTCCGCGCTGTCTCCTTGCGCATCGACGAAATAGCGCGCGTCGGCCACCACCCGTTCCTGATGGGTGTCACAAGTGGTAATGACGAATGCCAGATGGTGCAGATAGTCCACGCAGCTCATCTGGCGCAATGCCTCAGCCGATAAACCATTCACCGCGCCATGGAAACGGTTGTGGCGGGTCTCTGGCGACAAGCCTTGAATCATTTTTCCGAGCAACGCACCGTCTTGCGGCAGCACGGGCCGAATGGTGAGCCGGGTGCCGTTTTTCACATGCCAGACGTCGATGAGTGAAGTGGGATAACCGGTGCCGGGCAGCAAATTTTGTCCCGTCCTTCGCCGGTCGGTGGCGTGTCTGCGTGACTCCGACTGCGGAGGGTTATTTTGAAAATATCGACTTCCTGATGACGCATCCTGATTTTTCATATTTTTCTTGCCGCATTTTTTACTACGTGATTTTATTTGCTGATCTTCAGCAGGCGAATGTGGCCGCATCAGCAAATAGCAAATAGCAAATAGCAAACCGAGAGAGAAAATGGCTATCTATGCAATCGCCCTCAATGATTGCGGCAATTATTCAATTAAAACGGTATGCCGTAAATAGGCCAAATGGCCAGGCCGAATGGTCTATCCGCAACGCCTTTGCTTGGGGAGCCGATGAGCAGTAAGGTTTGATACCGACGTTAACGACGAGACGTTAACGACGACGCGGGCAACATTTTGTGCGTAAGAAACAGCACATGGTGGAATGAAAGCGGTAACTCGAACGGCTGCCGAATTGTGCCGGCAAACCTGGTGCAACGTCAGGCTAGGTGGCTGTCATTTTAGATAATTTATTTCACTTGATTTAGCCACTGCGACAATGTCATGTTATTCAATGCATTGAAGCCCTGCGCGGGAATGGCATTTTGCGCGAGGCTGACATAAGGCGCGCAGGTGAGTGCGGTGCCAACTTGTCCAGGCGGCATGATAACGTAACGGTAGCTGACATAGGTGCGTTCATACAAGACGCTTTGGTTCTGTCCGCAGGCAACAATGGACCACACCACGGCATTGCGGTGTTGTTGCAAGTAGGTGTTGAGATCCGCCGGGTTGGCGTTCGTCGTCCAGATGCCTGCATCTTCGATAAACAGGTCGGCCGAATTATCGCGGTCACGCGTGATCGAGAGCGCGATGAAACACCATACGCCGTATCCTTCGTCATCTTGAAATACATAATTGGGCGGGATATTCACCGGGCGGATGGCCGTAACGCTTTTGTTGGCGCAGATAACGTGGGCACCCGGTGCAGGTGGAAATCTGCGTTGCGTTTGTGTGCCGAACAATGCAACACCGGCATCGAGCAGGGGTTGCGCGTCGTACACAGGCAAAAGCGAGCCGTCATATTGTTTGGCGGTGAACAGCGGTTTTTCCGTGCCGTACATAATCGCGTCGGCGGTAGCGAGATCGTAGCCCCACACTTGCCCTGCTACACCGCAAAACGACGAGGCGGTTTCCATATTGATCTGGCCGATGTAAGCATCATTGGCTTCGGCACGGTCATAGGCGACGATGCCGTCGAGCAGAAAGTCATCGGTTTTCTGCACAATCCCGGTGGATACTTTCAGCACAGAAACATAGCCATTGCCGATGTGGCCTGGTCGGGAATAGCCATCACAATATCTGGTGTAGGGGCTGATGGCGGTGCGGTCGATGAGGGCGGTACGGTGTTTGACGGGCGATTGGGTGGCCATTTTTTATCCTTGTCTACGTTTTGTTGAGCTTATCGACGCTGTTTCAGCGCATCCGGTTTTCACGAGCCTTGCAAAAGCATTTTTTTAAACTATGATGATTTGATAACAGTCCAAATATTGAACGATTTTGTTGCGGCGCGATTACTACTTCCTTTGAGTCATTGTAGTAAACTCATTTGCATATTGCTTTTACAACAGGTAGTGAACAAAGCATATGACCACGCACACGCCCTCCATGGATGATCCGCGCGCTGAAGCAGTCCAGCCGCCGGGCATTGAGCTGCACTCAATTGACTGGGTGCCGGGCGGTGAGCGCCATGGCAAGGTCTCGCACCTCGGGGCGATCTGGTTTGTCGGCAATATCAACCTCACCGCCATGGCCACCGGGGTCACCACACTGAGTATGGGTGCCGGGTTAATGTGGACGGTTGTCGCCACTATCGTCGGCTCGTTGTTCGGAACGTTCTTCATGGCCTTCCATTCGGCGCAGGGCCCGCAGCTCGGGTTGCCGCAATTGGTGCAGTCGCGCCCGCAATTCGGCTATGACGGCGCGGCTGTCACGGTCTGGTTTTTTGCGCTGATCAATTACGCGGCTTACAACATATCCGACGCGATTCTTTCGGGCGATGCCTTCCATACGCTTTTCGGCATCAGCACTCATGTCGGGTATTTTCTCGCCGCTGCGGTGGCCGCCTTGATCGCGTTGTTCGGTTATCACTGGATCCATCGGCTCAATCGCTGGCTCACCTGGCCGCTGCTGGCCATCATGATCGTGCTGACCATCGCCGCGCTCACCGATTCAAAATTGGCTGCTGGCGCCTGGGCATTCGGGCCGATCAAGCTGGCGCCGTTCATGACGGTATTTGTTATCGTCGCCGGCTTTCAACTCGGCTGGGGACCCTATGTGTCGGACTATTCGCGCTACCTGCCCGCACGAGTAGGCGTACATGCGACGTTCTGGTGGACGTATATCCCCAGCGCCTTGTCGGGATTGTGGGTATTCGTACTCGGTTCGGTCATGTCGGCGGCAGCCGGTGCCGATGCGACACCGGTGCAGGCCTTCAAGGCAGCGGCAGACCGGTTGTTCGGCGGCTTCGGCTCGATTGCCATCTTCGGCCTGCTGGTCGGCCTGTTGTCCTGTATGGCGATCAACCAGTACAGCGGCATGATGTCGATGATCTCGATTCGTGATTCGTTGAAGCCCGTCACGCCGAGCCGAAAAATTCGCGCCGTCACCATCGGTCTCATGTTCTTGCTGGTGTGGGGCGGCGCACAATTTGTCGGCGTTGAGCGCTTCAATACTTTTTACGGCAATGTGCTGATCTTCCTTGCTTACCTGTTTACACCCTGGACTGCGATCAACCTGATTGACTATTATTTTGTGCGGCGCGGTGCCTATGTAGTGAAAGAAATTTTCCGTCGTGACGGCATCTATGGCCGCTGGGGTTGGCGCGGTAACCTCGCCTATGCAATCAGCCTCGCGGCGATGGTGCCGTTCATGGTCACGGCACCGTTTACCGGCTTTGCTGCCCATGCGCTGGGCGGCGTGGACTATTCCATTTTTGTCGGCCTGCCGCTGGCGGGGATCACTTACTGGGTATTCAGCCGCAGCCTCGATCTTGCCCTTGAACGGAAAATGGTCGATGCAGAAGGCATCCTGCCGGTTGCACGTTAGGACGACCATCGAATACAAAAAAAGGAGAAAAAATGTCCGAACCCTCGCCCGAACAAGGTTTCATCGCCGCCCTCGGCGCATTAGGCACGGTGCGCTCGTTTCCGAAAAATACGGTGCTGGTGCAGGAAGCTGACCATAGCGACCAGTTGTATGTGGTGTTATCAGGCCGGTTGAAAGTGTTTCTCGCCGATAGTGATGGCAAAGAAATCATTGTCGATACGTTGGGGCCGAACCAATACTTTGGCGAAATGGCGCTCGACGGCGAACCCCGCTCCGCCTCCGTGATGACCATGGAAGCATCCAGACTCGCCGTGGTGCAGCGGGAAGATTTCAAAAAATTTCTAGGCGCACATCCGGAAGCGGCGTTTCAATTTATTGTCGCGCTGATTCAACGGGCAAGAAACCTTACCCGCACCGTCGGCAATCTGGCCTTATTGGATGTGTATGGCCGCGTCGCCCGCCTTTTGCTCGACAATGCCGTGAACGATGGCGGTAAACTGATCGTCGAAGAGCGTATGACGCAACAGGAAATCGCCAGGCATGTCGGCTCATCGAGGGAAATGGTCTCCCGTATTCTGAGCGATTTGCGCGCCGGCAAATACATCGAGACAGAAAACAACCGCATAGTTATTCGCCAGCAATTACCCAAGCATTGGTAATGCAAATCCAGTCGATTTAATCAGATTCGACCTCGCCCTGCTGTCGCGTTGCTAAAAATTCCATCGTCGTCCGATGTGAATTTCTCACAAATTTAGTAGGCAATGGTTCCTCGTCGGCCAACGGTCGCAAACGTAAAGTGGGCTCAACGGATCGGGAATGACTTCCCGGTCTGATTGCAAACCACCAACGAGGAGACTGCCATGCTACTGACCCACACCGACTACCAAGCCCCACACGATGCGCCCTCTTTTCACTCAGCGGTCGTCGCCGCTTTCTCGGTCTGCGTAGCGGCGGCCACAGCTTTCACGTTTGCGGGCGCGTTCGTTCAGATGTTCGGCATGTAGCGGCTGCGCGGCTGATGCTGCTCGTCAAAATTCTATGCGGCACTTCAGTCTGCTCCCGAATGGAAGTGGCCCATGACCCACAAATAAAAAAACTGCAAAGGTTTTATTCTTTGCCGCCTCATAACGTTACAAATAAGTGTTTATAATCAATATGTTATGTTAACTTGCTAAAAGTCATTATTTTGCCATTGTGATCCACCACTATTGAATCTTTAGCGCCAAAACGGCCTTCAAGTATTTCTTTCGCTAACGGGTTTTCGATTTGCGCTTGTATCGCGCGCTTTAACGGACGTGCACCGAATATCGGATCAAATCCCGCTGTCGCAATTTCGCCCAGTGCCGCATCCGTCACTTGCAATTTCATTTCCATTTGCGCAAGACGTTTGGACAGATATTGCAACTGGATGCCGGCAATGGCTTTGATATTTTTTTCGTCCAGCGCATGGAACACGACAAGCTCATCAATACGGTTGATGAACTCGGGACGGAAATGGGTTTTCACTTCGCCCATCACGGCGAGCTTGATCACCTGATAATCGTCGCCGGCCATTTGCTGGATCATGTGCGAGCCGAGATTCGATGTCATGACGATGACGGTATTTTTGAAATCCACCGTGCGGCCCTGTCCGTCGGTCATGCGGCCGTCGTCGAGCACTTGCAGCAGCACGTTGAACACGTCAGGGTGCGCTTTCTCCACTTCGTCGAGCAGAATCACCGAATAAGGTTTGCGCCGCACCGCTTCGGTGAGATAGCCGCCCTCCTCGTAACCCACGTAACCCGGTGGCGCGCCGATGAGGCGCGCGACAGAATGCTTCTCCATGAACTCGCTCATATCGATGCGGATGAGATGGTCTTCCGAATCAAACAAAAAGTTTGCGAGGGTTTTGCATAACTCGGTTTTGCCCACACCCGTAGGCCCAAGGAACAGGAACGAACCGTAAGGCCTGTTCGGATCAGCCAGGCCCGCACGTGAACGGCGAATGGCGTCGCTCACCAGGCGCACGGCCTCATCTTGCCCCACCACGCGCTCGTGCAATTTCTTTTCCATATGCAGCAGTTTTTCGCGCTCACCCTGCATCATTTTCGACACGGGAATGCCCGTCGCGCGCGACACGACTTCGGCAATTTCTTCTGCGCCCACTTGCGTGCGCAGTAATTTCGGCTTGTCGGCCTTGGCGGTTTTTTTGTCGGCTTGTTTGAGTTGCGCTTCCAATTGCGGCAGTTTGCCGTATTGCAACTCGGACACTTTTTGCCAGTCGCCTTTGCGCGTGGCGGCGTCCATTTCAAGTTTTATTTTTTCCAGCTCTTCCTTGACGTGCTGCGAGCCCTGCACCTGGGATTTTTCCGCTTTCCAGATTTCTTCCAGGTCGGCGTATTCACGTTCAAGCTTTTTGATTTCGTCTTCAATCAAGCCGAAACGTTTTTTAGACGCTTCGTCTTTTTCTTTTTTCACCGCTTCGCGTTCGATTTTCAACTGGATCAAACGGCGATCCAATTTGTCCATTACTTCCGGTTTGGAATCGATTTCCATTTTGATGCGCGACGCCGCTTCGTCGATCAGGTCAATGGCCTTGTCTGGCAGAAAACGGTCAGTGATATAACGGTGCGACAACTCCGCCGCAGCGACAATGGCCGGGTCAGTGATATCGACGCCGTGATGCACTTCGTATTTTTCCTGCAGGCCGCGCAAAATCGCAATCGTGCTTTCGACGCTGGGTTCATCCACCAATACTTTTTGGAAGCGGCGTTCCAGCGCCGCATCTTTTTCAATGTATTTGCGATACTCATCGAGCGTGGTCGCGCCGACGCAATGCAACTCGCCGCGCGCCAGCGCGGGCTTCAGCATATTGCCCGCATCCATCGCGCCTTCGGCTTTGCCCGCGCCCACCATGGTGTGTAATTCATCAATGAAAACAATGGTTTGGCCTTCATCTTGCGAAAGCTCTTTGAGCACGGATTTCAGGCGCTCTTCAAACTCGCCGCGATATTTCGCACCGGCTAAAAGTAATGCCATATCAAGCGACAGCACACGTTTGCCTTTCAGCGTCTCCGGCACTTCATCATTCACAATGCGTTGCGCGAGGCCTTCGACGATGGCGGTTTTGCCGACCCCGGGCTCGCCAATCAATACAGGATTATTTTTGGTGCGGCGGCCGAGAATCTGAATCACGCGGCGGATTTCATCGTCGCGGCCGATCACCGGATCAAGCTTGCCGGAGCGCGCACGCTCTGTGAGATCGATGGTATATTTTTTCAATGATTCACGGCTGCCTTCGGCTTGCTGGTCTTGCACGCTCTCGCCGCCGCGCACCGCAGTGATGGCCTGCTCAAGATGTTCGCGCGAACCGCCGTGCTGCTTAAACAGTTTTCCTGTCTCGCCTTTGTCTTGTGCCAGCGCCAGCAAAAACATTTCCGAGGCGATGAACTGGTCGCCGCGCTTTTGCGCTTCCTTGTCTGTCACGTTCAACAGCGATTGCACATCGCGCGACAGCGACACTTCACCGCCATGGCCCTCGACTTTCGGTAGCCGTGTAATCGCGTTTGTCAGTGCCGTTTTGAACGGCGCCACATTGATGCCCGAGCGCGATAGTAACGACGACGTGCTACCGTCAATCTGGCTGATGAGCGCAAGCGTCAAATGCTGCGGCTCGATGAATTGGTTGTCCGCGCCGACGGCAAGGCTTTGTGCATCTGCGAGGGCTTCTTGAAACTTGGTAGTGAATTTATCTATACGCATGGTGCGTCCTTCAAAAATATTGGGTTATTTCTGATATGGGGTGCGCTGCGTTGATTTCAAGAGCGCATTTAACGTAATCCTGGCAGAGCTAGTTCGATCCCGCTTTGCGTCTTGCGATATATCTCCAGTTGAGGGCCGCCCAACGGAATCGCTTTTTTCACCGCATACAGGGCTTCATGGTGACGGCCCATGTCCGCCAGAGTTTGCGCCAGATTGTTCCACGCATCTCCCGCATCCGGATGACGGGCGATGGTCTCGCGGAAAAATGCTTCAGCGCCAACCAGATCGCCAACCGTGTGGGCGGCATTGCCGGCACCCATCAAGGCAACCAGATTATCGGGCCAACGATTTAGCGCAGCGAGATAGGCGTTATGGGTTAATTTTTTTTTGGCGTTTTTTTCCAGCGCCGTTACAGCCTTTATGTAATTTACTTCGCTTGCTGTGGCCGGCATTTTTTCTGGCGGCAGCGCGAGCATCGACCAGTAGCCGCTGCGTGCCCAGGTTCGTTCGAAAGTTGCTATAGGTAATATTTGCCGGACTTCCAAACCCGAACGCAAAATAATTTCCTGCCGCGGTAAATCGTAGCCGACGACGACGGCATAATGCCATTTCGGATACCAGTTGAAGGCGAGGTTTTGCATGGCCAACACCGGGTTTCCTGCGGCAACTTCCGTCAACAGGTCATTCAATTGGGGTGCGAGTTCGTAGGCGAGCGCGCCGTTGCGCCGCGCGGCTGCGAGCATTTCAACCTGCACGCTGCCTTGCCGTGCAGGAATATAAACCTGGTCGGTGAGGCTTTCGGGTTGCACGTTGATGCCTGCGGCATTCAATACCATTGCCAACGAGGCAGGGCCGCACTGATAGGCTTCCTGCGCGAAAAACGGCACGCCGGCGAGTTCAAATTTCTTCGGCAAGACTGGCGAAGGTTCATTCAGCAGCCGGCGCGTTTGTGGCGCAGCGCATCCGGCCAATAGTATCGCCAGCAAAAAAATGCCCGCCAGTCGGCGGGCAGTAAGGTTTTTCATCACAACGTATTAGCGAATTGAACGCGTGAACGGGAATACCTTGGTCAGACCGAGAATATCGGTAATCAACAGAATAATAAAAATCGTGAACAGGATGCCCAATACGCTTTCGCCGCCCGCCGGTGCCTGATCCAGTTTGCCTGCTATGGTTTGCAGCTCGCTGTCAGTCAGTGAATCAATTCGCGTTTTGGCGGCGCTAGCATCAACGCCTTGCCTTTGCATTTCGGCTGCTACATCGGCACGGTCAAGAAAGTTACGCACCCGGTCGCGCATGGTGGCGCTGTCCTGTGTAGCGGCAACGGTTTGGGTATCGACCATGCCGGCATGGCTGACTTGCACCAGGCTCAGGCTGATCATGCCGACGCTAAGAATAATGCTAATGATTTTTTTGAATTGTTTCATATTGAGATCTCCTAAAGTTTGAATGACACCTAAAGCTTGAATGACGCAAGACTTGCAAGGCACGGAATGGATGCATTGCTTACGGATTTTAGAGTAACTTTCGCGGCGGCTTCAGTCAATGGCAGAAGCACATAGTTTTTCAACAGCGGCTAAGCCCCCTGATTTCCGGTAAAATGCACGTTTTTATGCGAAGCACGTATCCATGCCCATCTCCAAGCAATTATCCGCCGAAATCGAGCGCAATGTCGCCAATGCCGTGGAAGAAGACTGCGGCAGCGGTGATTTAACCGCTGGCTTGATTCCCGCCAACAAAAAAGGGCATGCCACCGTCATCACGCGCGAGCCTGCCGTCTTGTGCGGCATTGCCTGGTTCGAGCGCTGCTTTCGTACCTTTGACCCCAATGTAGCCATTACCTGGCAGGCGAAAGATGGCGAGACGGTAAATGCCAACCAAACCCTGTGCGACATCCGAGGCAACGCGCGGGCCTTGTTGTCGGCAGAGCGCCCTGCCCTGAATTTTTTGCAAACCCTGTCCGCCACCGCGACCCTCACGCGCAAATATGTAGATGCGATAGCCGGCACACGAGCCGCGATTCTCGATACGCGAAAGACAATCCCCGGTCTGCGGCTGGCACAGAAATATGCAGTGAAAACCGGCGGTGGAACGAATCACCGCATCGGTCTGTACGACGGTATTTTGATCAAGGAAAACCATATTGCGGCAGCGGGAGGCATTGCACCCGCGCTCAAGCAAGCCTTCGCATTGGCAGCGAAAAATGTTACGGTACAAATTGAAGTTGAGAATCTGGCACAACTGGAACTGGCCCTGAGCGGCGGCGCGCAGCTCATTTTGCTCGATAACTTTACACCGGCCGTTATAAGTGAAGCCGTGAAACTCTCAGCCAACCGCGCGCAACTGGAAGCATCAGGCGGCATCACCCTCGCCAATGTTCGCAATTACGCCGAAACCGGCGTTGATCGTATTTCTATCGGCGCGCTCACCAAAGACATCAAGGCGGTGGATTTATCCATGCGATTTGTAATGAGTTAGCAGGAACTTTCGACAAAACCCCTAAACCAACAGTAGTCTCGCCCGTTACCGGTTTCAGAGCCTCATCTGGCGCAAAAATAAGGAAGAATTATGCGTACCCTCACTTTTCATTCAATGCTGCGATTGGTCGCGCTCCTATGCGTTGCGGCGCTGGCATCCGGTTGCTCAACGGTCGAAGGGCCGCGCAGCAAGCTTGATCCGTTCGAATCTTATAACCGCAGTATTTATAAGTTTAACGACAAGCTGGATAAGGGCATTCTTAAGCCGACGGCGCAAGTATATGAAAAAACCCTGCCCAACACGATCAAAAAAGGCATCAAAAATTTTTTCAATAACCTCGGCGATTTACCAGTCATCGTCAACGACCTGTTGCAATTAAAAGGCCAGCAGGCGGCTTACGACACTTCGCGCTTTATTTTCAACTCCACGTTGGGTCTTGGCGGGTTTCTCGATATTGCAACGGATATCGGCCTGGAAAAGCATAACGAAGATTTTGGCCAGACGCTAGGCAAATGGGGCGTGCCCACGGGGCCGTATTTTGTATTGCCGGTGCTAGGCCCCAGCACTTTTCGCGATACCGTGGGGCGCGTAGCTGATTCACCGTTCAAAGGCATTGGCTACGTTACGCCGAATGCTGCGAAATACGGATTGTACGGACTCGATGCCGTAGCCACGCGCCACTCTCTGTTGGGGGCCTCCAATATGCTGGGCGAGGCGGCACTGGATCCTTATATTTTTCTACGTGATGCCTATTTGCAACGGCGGCTCAAGCAGGTGTACGACAACAAAGTGCCGCAGGAAATACTCGACCAGATGGAAGAAGACGATGCGGTATTAGATAAACCTGCCTCGAATAAACCTGCAGAAGTGCAGAAGAAAACCGAAGAAACGAAACCGCCCGCGGAATCGGATAAAGCGCCCGCACCGGAAGAAAAGCCCGCTGAAACCAAATAAGTGACGGCTTTAATCGACGGCCTTGCCAAAATGAAACGACGGAATAATAAACCCTTCGCGGAAATAAAACTGATGGGCACGCTGGCGTTGCGTGCCTGAATCCAGGGCGATGGATCCACATTTTTCCTTGCGCGCTTTTTCTTGCAGGAACACCAGCAACGCTCTTCCGACGCCCTTCGAGCGCATGCCCTCGTCGGTGATCAGGTCGTCGACATAAAGTTGCCGGTCGAAAGCGGTGTTGTCGAGTAGGCGATAAACTGCAATACCAAGAATTTTCTCTTCGTGCTCCACCACGCACATGCGCCCGCCGTTGGCAAACACCCGCGTCATTTTTTCCAAATAATTTTCCGGCAACTGCGGACGCAGTTGCCGATGTACCGCTTCCGCATTGGCAAGATGGCCCGGCAATAAAAGAATGCCGTCATCGGAGGTCAGCTCGAGAATATTCATTACGCCCTCTTCTTTATTTTTATCAATATATTCATGTAGTTACTGTACCTACATTTATACCGTGAGGCGGCACTGCATGCAAGCAAAAATCTCACAACATTTGAAAATTATGTCAGGTATGGACTGCAATAAATTCCTTGATTGCATTCACATCCTGGGTCATGACTTCAAACCGCTGAGGCAAGCTTTCGATATTTTCATAGGGTTTTGGACGCGGCGGTTCTTTGCCAAGCGCTTCACGGATGGTTTCGGCAAACTTGGCCGGCAATGCGGTCTCAAGGCAAATCAGCGGTATATTTTTTTCGCGTTGCTCCATGCCAACCTTGATACCGTCGGCCGTATGGGTATCAACCATCAAGCCATGGCGTTGGTAGATGTCACGAATGATAGCCAACCTATCAGAATGCGAACTGGTGCCAGACACAAAACCGAAGTCTTTGATACGCGCAAAATATTCGCTGCCGGACAAATCAAATGATCCTTCGGTTTCCACGCTATGCCACAGACCACGCACGATTTTTGCGTCGCGCCCCACCAGATCAAAAATGAAGCGCTCAAAGTTGGATGCTTTGGAAATATCCATCGACGGGCTGCTGGTTTGTTTGGTTTCTCCGGAAGTGCGCACACGGTAAATGCCGGTACGGAAAAACTCATCCAGCACATTATTTTCGTTGGTGGCCAAAATCAATTTGCGAATCGGCAAACCCATCATGCGCGCAATGTGACCGGCGCAGATATTGCCGAAGTTACCGGACGGGACGGCGAAGCTGACCTGCTCGTCGTTGTTTTTGGTCGCCGCAAAATACCCTTTGAAATAATAAACCACCTGCGCCACTACCCGGGCCCAGTTGATCGAATTCACCGTACCGATTTTGTAACGCGCTTTAAACTCGGCATCGTGACTCACCGCTTTCACGATGTCCTGGCAATCATCGAATACGCCGTTGACTGCAATATTGAAAATATTTTCATCCTGCAACGAAAACATCTGCGCCGTCTGGAACGCGCTCATCTTTTTATGCGGCGATAGCATGAACACGCGAATGCCGCGCTTGCTGCGCATGGCGTATTCCGCCGACGACCCAGTGTCGCCACTGGTTGCTCCGAGAATGTTTAATCGCGCACCGTCTTTTGCCAATGCATATTCAAACAGGTTGCCCAGCAACTGCATGGCGATGTCTTTGAACGCAAGCGTCGGACCATTCGAGAGAGACAGGATGTGCAGTCCCGGCTCCAGTGTTTTCAGGGGCGTAATGTCTTGCGCATTTTCACCGTTGCAGAAAATCTCTGGCGTATAAGATTTATCGATAATTTTTTTCAAATCGTCGGCAGGAATATCGTCGGCGAATTTGCTGATAATGGCGAAGGCAAGGTCGGCGTAACGCAATTTGCGCCAGGCGGTAAATTCTTCCTTGCTGACTTGCGGATAGCTTTCGCACATGGCCAAACCGCCATCAGGCGCGAGACCACCTAGAAGAATTTCGGTAAACGTTTTGGGCGGCATACCGCCACGGGTGGAGAGATATTTCATAAGTTTCTTCGGTAATTTTTCGGTGTTTTGGCGGCAGAATAATACCGCTTTGTTTTCTAATCACCGTCATTCTCGCGCAGGCGGGAATCTAGCGGGCGAATCGAAGAACTGCAGTTCCAGATATCGCTGGATTCCCGCCTGCGCGGGAATGACGGGATGCTTAGTTTTTCCCCAGCTCTTCCAAACGAATGCGTGTCACTTTCCCCGTGACCGTAGAAAGCGCTTCGATTTTGGCTATCGCTGCATTGATATTTTTTTCTACAATAATATGCGTAAGCAAAATAATGTCTGTTTGCTTTTCGCCTTCGCCCGGTTCTTTTTGAATCATCGCGTCAATGGAAATCTGCTGGTCCGCGAGAATGCGCGTGATGTCCGCCAGCACGCCAGGCTTGTCTTGCACGCGCATGCGTAAATAATACGAAGTCTCGACTTCTTCCATCGGCAGGATGGGCGTGTCAGTGAGCTGGTCGGGCTGAAACGCTAAATGCGGTACACGGTTTTCCGGATCGGCGGTGTGCATGCGGGTGATGTCCACCAGATCTGCAACGACAGCAGAGGCGGTCGGTTCGGCGCCCGCTCCAGCGCCGTAATACAGCGTCGCGCCAACGGCATCGCCTTTTACCAGTACCGCGTTCATCACGCCCTCGACATTGGCAATCAATCGGCGTTTAGGAATCAAGGTCGGATGTACGCGCAACTCGATGCCGTTTTTGGCGCGGCGCGTGATGCCCAATAATTTGATGCGATAGCCCAGTTGTTCGGCGTATTCAATATCCTGTTTAGTGAGCTTGCTGATGCCTTCGGTATAGGCTTTTTCAAATTGCATGGGAATGCCAAAAGCAATCGCCGACATGATGGTGAGTTTGTGCGCGGCATCGACGCCTTCTATGTCGAACGTCGGGTCGGCTTCAGCGTAACCAAGCTTTTGCGCCTGCTTCAATACCGTGTCGAACGCCAAACCTTTGTCGCGCATTTCGCTGAGGATGAAGTTACTGGTGCCGTTGATGATGCCGGCGATCCATTCGATGCGATTGGCCGTCAAACCTTCGCGTAGCGCCTTGATGATGGGCACGCCGCCGGCGACGGCAGCTTCAAACGCCACCATCACGCCTTTCTTTTGCGCAGCAGCGAAAATCTCGTTGCCGTGTTTTGCGAGCAAGGCTTTGTTGGCGGTGACAACGTGCTTGCCGTTTTCAATCGCCTTCATGACCAGGTCTTTTGCCACGCCGGTGCCGCCGATGAGTTCGACCACGATGTTAATGTCGGGATGGGCGACAACTTTAAAGGCGTCGTCGATGACTTCCGTTGTATCGCCGGCAATGGCGCGCGCTTTTTCCAAATCTTTATCAGCCACCATTTTGATCACAATGCCTCGACCGGCGCGTCGCGTGATCTCTTGCTGATTGCGTTTCAAAACAGTAAATGTGCCGCCGCCGACCGTGCCTAAACCGAGTAAACCTACATTGATGGGCTTCATAGATAACTTATTGATTATATTGAATTTTTAGGAATGCCGTTTGCTGTAACCGGCGAGAAATTTTGCGATGCGGCCCATCGCTTCGGAAAGGTCGTCCGAGTTGGGCAAGAACACTAAACGGAAGTGGTCCGGCTGCGGCCAGTTGAAACCGCTGCCTTGCACGATGAGCACTTTTTCTTCGGCCAACAATTCATAGGCGAATTGCTGATCATCCTTGATCGGGTACATTTTTGGATCGAGGCGCGGAAACATATAGAGGGCAGCCTTGGGTTTCACGCACGTCACACCGGGAATATCCGTGAGCAACTTGTGCGCAAGATCGCGCTGGCGTGCGAGACGGCCGCCGGGGGCAACCAAATCTTTTATGCTTTGATATCCGCCGAGCGCAGTTTGAATCGCCAACTGCCCCGGCGTGTTGGCGCACAGGCGCATCGACGCGAGCATGGTGAGGCCTTCGATGTAATCTTTGGCGTGGCGCTTTTCGCCCGACACTACCATCCAACCGGCGCGATAGCCGCAGGCGCGATAATTTTTCGACAAGCCGTTAAATGTCACGAACAGTACGTCGTCCGCCAGCGAGGCAATGCTGGTGTGCGTTTCGCCATCGTACAAAGTCTTGTCGTAAATTTCATCGGCGAAAATAATCAACTGGTTTTGCCGCGCCACTTCGACGATCTGTTGCAATAACGAATCAGGATACAGGGCGCCCGTAGGATTATTCGGATTGATGACGACTATCGCCTTCGTGCGCGAGGTGATTTTGCTTTTGATGTCGGCGATATCGGGGAACCAATCGGCCTGCTCGTCGCACCTATAATGCACCGGCGTGCCGCCGGAGAGCGCGACGGCGGCGGTGTAGAGCGGATAATCCGGCGCAGGGATGAGCACTTCGTCGCCGTCATTGAGCAGCGCGTTCATCGCCATCACAATCAATTCCGACGCGCCGTTGCCCAAATAGACGTCATCTACCGTCACGCCACGGATGTTTTTTTCCTGCGTGTAATGCACGATAGCTTTGCGCGGCGCAAACAAGCCTTTGGAGTCGGTGTAGCCCGCGGCATTGGGCAGATTGCGAATCATGTCCTGCACGATTTCATCCGGCGGCTCGAGACCGAAAGCGGCGATGTTGCCGATGTTGAGCTTGATGATCTTGTGGCCTTCTTCTTCCATCTGCCGCGCTTTTTCCAGCACGGGGCCGCGGATGTCGTAGCACACGCTGGCCAGCTTGGCTGATTTAAGCACCGCGCGCGCGGGTGACGGTGCGGCCGTAGCTTGAGAAAGTTTAATGACGCTCATGGAAAATTATCCCGGATTCCGTCGTTGCCGATGCCGATGAAAAAAAATCAGCCCTGCAAATGACTGCGTAAAAAGTGTACGATTGTAACCGACCCTGCCCCTCTACAGCAACGGAGAACCGCTTGAAACTGCATCTGGCCGGCACCACCACACAAAATACTTTCACCGGCTATGGAGATGGCTACGTGATGCTCAATGGCCGCCGCATCATCAGTAATGTGTTAGTGATGCCGGAGTTTTTGATTGAACCATGGGCTGCCACCGATTTTACCGCTCTCGATAAAGAACATTTTATTGAATTGTTCGCGCAGAAGCCCGCGATGTTATTGCTTGGAACGGGCGGAACTTTTCGTTTTCCACACCCATCTATAAACCATGCATTAACGTCAGCCGGTATTGGCCTGGAAGTCATGGATACCCCCGCCGCCTGCCGCACCTATAACATCCTGCTGGCTGAGGGTCGCAGAGTGGCTGCGGCTCTCTTTGTTGCCCTCTAGATTTGTTGTCTATATACGACAAATTTTCAAACAACGGCAAAGAAAAATAGCTTTTTTATCAACTAAGTGGCATATTTTACCCATTGCCAAGTCGCTAAAAAAACCAGACCGCAACCCATTCGCATAACCACTATTAACCTTATTATTTTTCGAGGCTCAAATATGAAGAAAATTTTTATCCTGACCGCTGTGGCAGCGGCAAGTATCACCTCCGTTAACAGCATGGCGGATGACAGTGGCGTCACCCTTTCCGGCAGATTGAACGTGGACGTGGAAAGGATCACCAATGATCTATCCAACAGACGCTATTCCCGCCTTTCTAGCAACTCATCATTTGTCCGCTTCGCTGGCAAAGAAAGCCTGGGCTCTGAGCTGAAGGCCATTTGGCAAGTAGAAAGCGGCCCCCGCGCAGACGGCGACGCAGCGGCAGGTTGGTCGGGCCGTAATAGTGGCGTGGGGCTGGAGGGCAGTTTTGGCACCATCATGATTGGCCAATGGGACACCCCCTATAAAGAAGCATTAAACCCCTATGACGTATGGGGCGGCACTTCCATCAACGATTCCGAAACCATTTTCGGCAACACCAGCCAAACTGCCGGCAACAACGAAAATACTTCATTTGAACGCCGCCAAAGAAATATGGCTCTATATTGGTCGCCCAACCTGGCCGGATTCCGGGGCAAGCTGATGGTAGGCACTGGTGAAGACAGCGCAACCGGCAGACGTTCCATGTACTCCGGATCAGCCACCTATACGAATGGCCCTTTCCTGGCCAATTTGGCTGGCGAGCAGCACAACAATTACACTTCATTCGCAGGAAATGACACCGGCGTGCGCGGCGGGGCCTCCTTCAAAGTATCGACATTGACCGTAGGTGCGGCCTTCGAACAATTAAGATACAAATTCGCAGCGGGCGACCTCAAGCGCGATGCGTTTCATGTCAGCGCAAAGTACGGCATCGGCCCCGGCGAAATCCGCACCCAATTTACCAAGGCAAAAAGCGGCAAAGGCCTGGTGGGCGCTGTGGCCAAGGCCATTAGCAGCAAACCCGAATCCGGCGCTGATTTGTTTACCGCCGGTTATGCCTATAATTTCTCCAAGCGTACCGAGCTTTATGGCTTTTACACCCAGCTCAAAAACGAGAAAAACGGCATCTATGATTTTGACATTAACCCTACCAATGGCGTAACGGCTGGCGCAACATTAAAAGGCTATGCACTGGGCGTCAAGCATCTGTTTTAATGTGCCTGAATTTCGATGACCTACTCTGCGACCGGGCATGCCCCGGTCGCAAACCATTCAGAGGCGTCAACTAGCGCCCGGTAAACACGTTGTTCCCCTGCGGCACCGACCGTTCATCCTGGAGGATTTCATGAAACAATTCGCACGCATCACCCTTTGCGCCCTGCTCGGCCTAGGCTTTGCCCACACCGCATCGGCTCAAGAGCAAATCTCTACACTGAAAAAAATCAAAGACAGTGGCTCGATTACTTTGGGCCATCGCGAATCATCGATTCCGTTTTCTTATTACGACGACAAGCAGCAAGTCATCGGCTATTCCCACGAATTGATGTTGAAAGTCGTCGACGCGATCAAAGACGATTTAAAAATGGTCGACTTGAAAGTCAAGCTCAATCCGGTCACCTCGCAGAATCGCATTTCCCTGGTACAAAACGGCACCGTCGATCTGGAATGTGGCTCGACCACCAATAACACTGAGCGCCAAAAGCAGGTCGCTTTTTCCAATTCGATTTTTGTCATCGGCACACGTCTGATGACCAAAACCGATTCTGGCATCAAAGATTTTTCCGATCTGGCCGGCAAGAATGTCGTAACCACAGCCGGCACCACCTCGGAAAAACTGCTGCGCAAAATGAATGAAGACAAAAAAATGAACATGAACATCATCAGCGCCAAAGACCACGGCGAATCATTCCTGACCCTAGAAACAGGCCGCGCAGTGGCATTCATGATGGACGATGCCCTGCTCTACGGCGAAACTGCCAAGGCGAAAAAGCCTGCTGACTGGGCCATCGTCGGTACGCCGCAATCGTTCGAAGCCTACGGCTGCATGATGCGCAAAGACGACCCCGCGTTCAAAAAAGTGGTGGACGCAGCGCTCGCCAAAGCCATGACCAATGGCGATGCGGAAAAAATCTACGCCAAATGGTTCATGAACCCGATTCCTCCCAAAGGCCTGAACCTGAATTTCCCCATCAGCGCTGACGTAGCCAAGCTGTATAAGAACCCGAACGACAAGGCGTTTGAATAAGCCTTGAGTTGCTGAACGATTAGCGGTACAAATACGGAAGGCTGCGGCCTTCCGTTTTTTTTACTCTTCTACAACTAAAAGCGCCGTTCGCCCTGAGCTCGTCGAAGCGTGAACGGACACCACCATTGCTATTTGGGATAAAACAAGTGGCCTACAACTGGAACTGGCAAGTCTTCCTGCAACCCGTTTCCTCGGGCGAAACCACTTACCTGGGCTGGTTACTGCTGGGCATGAAATGGACCATCGCCATTTCGCTTTCTGCGTGGATCATCGCCCTCATCATCGGTTCCATCATCGGCGTATTGCGCACCGTGCCCAATCGATGGTTGTCCGGTTTCGCCGCCGCTTATGTTGAAGTGTTCCGCAACATCCCCTTGCTGGTTCAGCTTTTCATCTGGTATTTCGTGCTGCCCGAATTGCTGCCGACCAAAATGGGTGACGC
>JAYTVC010000009.1:0-2448 GCA_043744215.1 Pseudomonadota bacterium | reverse complement strand
GTTTTTTCAGCGCAGCGAGCATCGCCTGATTGCGCGCAGCGGGGGAGAGCAGCGGTGTCTGGTTCAGATCCGGGCCGTCATCGAATGTAAAGGCGATGGACTGGGCGTGGACCGTGGACGTGAACGCGGTGATGAAAATGGCGATGGCGACGATGCGGTGAATAGCTCCCGCGAAGAGGATAGGCATGGACATGTTTCTCAATGAGTGTGTTGGGCAAAGTCTAGCACTGGTAAGGCTTTCCGGCCAAAATACGGCCAGAAGCCGCACCGGTTCTTGTTCTTCATTAAAGATAACTTCTAAAAACCTCCTACCGTTCGCCCTGAGCCTGTCGAAGGGTTGGGTGGGCTAAGTTGAATCTAAGGCTTAGCGCACCGGTGGTTCGACAGGCTCACCACGAACGGAGGTTAATAGAAGTTCCCTAAACCGTTTCTTCTGTGCGACTGTTGAAAAACTTTTCAACGCGTGATCGTTGGCTATAAACTCCCTCGCTTGTCGAAAGAATCGGTTTAGCATGCGGACGCAGTCGTAGACAATGCCGGATGTTTTCATCGTAACCGTCACCACCAATTTGCAAAGGAGTTTTTCATCAATGGCACATCAATTAATCCCGGTCTTGCGGTACGTGACCACATCGGCAGTTTGTTTTCTTGCGGCTGCCGCGTTCGCACAAAATGCGCCGGTTGCCGCACCGGAGCGTGTATTCAAGACCGAGCAATACACGGTGCGCGCGGTTTCGGTTCTCAAGGGTCTTTATCATCCGTGGGGTCTGGCTTTCCTGCCGGATGGCAGGATGCTGTTGACAGAGCGCCGCGGCACAATGCGCCTGGTCGACGGTGGCAAGCTCGTCGAAAAACCGGTCGCGGGAATTCCCGCAGCGGCTGAGCACGGGCAGGGTGGTTTGCTCGATGTGGCGCTGCATCCAAAGTACGCCGAGAACGGCTGGATTTACTGGACTTACAACGCGGGCAAGCCGGGCGAATTCGGTACCGAGCTCGCGCGTGGCAAGCTTGGTGGCACTCGCGAATCGCCGGTGATGACAAACGTTGAGGTGTTGTTCCAGATGCAGCCAAAATCTGCTGCGGGGGTGCATTTTGGCTCACGTATTGTGTTTGATCGGCAGGGTTATCTCTACATGACGCTGGGGGATAGGGGTGATAGCCCGGACAAAGGTGCAGCGCATCGCGCGCAGCAACTCAATGACCACGCCGGCAAGAGTATTCGCCTACACGACGACGGTCGTGTTCCAGCCGATAACCCGTTCGTGAAAACGCCGGGTGCGCGGCCTGAAATTTTCAGTTATGGCCACCGCAATATGCAGGGTGCGGCCCTGCATCCCGAAACCGGCCGCGTATGGGAACACGAGCACGGCCCGCAGGGAGGCGATGAAATTAACGTTCTAGCAGCTGGTTCCAATTACGGTTGGCCCGTGATTACCTACGGCGCAAACTACGGCAGCGGCACCAAGATCGGCGAAGGCACAACCAAAGAAGGGATTGTTGCGCCGCTGCACTATTGGGTGCCATCGATTGCGCCGTCGGGAATGGCTTTTTATACGGCCAATAATTTTCCGAAATGGCAGGGCAATCTATTCGTCGGCGCACTGGCCAAGCAAGCGCTGGTACGCCTTACGCTCAACGGCGAAAAAGTGGTTTCGGAAGAGCGCATGTTTGACGGAAAACTTGGACGCATCCGCGATGTACGGCAAGGGCCGGATGGCAATCTGTATCTGCTGACCGATGCAACCGACGGCGAATTGATTCGTATCGAAGCGGTGAGATAACTGAACACTCAGGTGGAGAGAATTTCTAATAATGCCGTCGCCCCAGCGTAGGCTGGGACCCAGTCCGCCCAAGTTCTTGAAAATACGATGGACTGGATTCCAGCCTACGCTGGAATGACGAACTTTTGAGATAAACAGAAGTGTCGAAAGACAAACTCAATAGCTGGCGGGGATTTCCGGGCACTATCTGTCTGGAAGCCGCACCAGCGCTAGAGTTTGCCGCCTATTTCCCAGCGGCTACCGCATCCGCCCAGCAATTGGGCGTCTCGTACAAGCGCACACGCAACAGTGTGAGCGTGTGTCCGAAGCGGTCGTGATAGGCGCCCTTGAGAATCGCAAAGGCCACCGTGACCAGATTTTCCGCCGTGGGCACGACATCGAGCACTACTGTTTTGTGCCCTTTTATTGCGGCGAGAAAATCAACCATCACGTTGTCGCCGCGATGAACCAGGAACGCGTGATCCCAGAGATCCACCAGTTTTTCCCGTGCGATCATTTTGATGTCACCAAAATCCATCACCATGCCGTCGTCAGCCGCGCCTTGCTCGTTGACGAGTTCGCCTGAAAGCGTGAGCTCGATGGCGTAACGATGGCCGTGCACATTGCGACATTGGCCTTGATGGTTCGGTAACCGATGGCCGGCGTCAAATTCGAGGCGACGGGTGAT
>JAYTVC010000008.1:0-31406 GCA_043744215.1 Pseudomonadota bacterium | reverse complement strand
AAAACAGTAATCTTGCAGATGTGCAGCCGCTGAATATCGCGCGTGACGCCGGTGCCGAAACCGTCAAAATGATCGAGTTGGCAGTCGAGCGCGACGGCATACCTGCTGATGGCCAGACGAGCGTGGTCTTGACGATTCGCCTGTTTGATAAAGACAACAAACCCGTTACGCTGCCTACCCGTGTAACACTTGAAACCAGCCTTGGCCGTTTCAAGCGCCTCGATCGCCTTGATAACCTGGATCTCGACAAAGTCGAACCCGGCAATCAGTTAATGGTGCAAAACGGAGTAGGGCAAATCACACTGGTAGCTCCGCATGAGCCGGGCGACGCGAATATCCGCGCCACATCAGGCAATATATTTGTTGAAGGGCGCCTCAGCTTCCTGCCCGATTTGCGTCCCATGATTGCAGTCGGCGTAATCGAAGGCATTATCAATTTCCGTAATTTTGACCCGAGTAAAATCAGCAGGTCGCGCGACACGTTTGATCAGGAGCTGAAAGAATTCCAACGCTTGTTCAATCAAAATAAAAATGACGCAGGCTTGCGTGCGGCGTTTTTCCTCAAGGGCGCGGTCAAGGGTGAATACCTGTTGACCATGGCTTACGATTCGGACAAAGAAACCCGTGACCGTTTTTTCCGCGACCTTCACCCGGACGAGTTTTATCCCGTGTATGGCGACGCATCAATCAAAGGTTACGACGCGCAAACCACCAGCCGTTTTTACGTACGCGTTGATAACAAAAAATCCTATTTTATGTTTGGTGATTTGCTCACTGCATCGGTCAACGAAGCGCGCAAATTCGGCAATTACAGCCGCACACTTACGGGTGTAAAAGAGCACTACGAAAACCAAAATGTTGCAGTGAATGTTTTTGCAGCGAAAGACAATCTGCGTCAGGTTGTAGATGAATTTCCAGCGCGTGGTGTCTCGGGTTATTATAATTTATCTCAACAATATCAAGGACTTACAAACTCTGAAAAAGTTGAGATAATCACCCGTGATCGTAATCAGCGCGCTGTGATTCTCAAGACTGAAATGCTCACGCGTTTTACCGATTACGAGCTTGAGCCTTTCTCGGGCCGCATTTTGATGACGCGTCCGATACCATCGTTTGATGCCAACCTCAATCCGAATTTCATTCGCGTTTCCTACGAAATTGATCAAGGCGGCCAGCGCTTCTGGGTGGGCGGTGCCGATGGGCAAATCAAGCTGAGCGACAATCTCGAAGTTGGCGCGTCATTTGTGGAAGATAAAAATCCGCTTTCGCCCTACAAGCTCAAAAGCGCCAATTCCACCATCAAGTTAGGCGAAAAGACATTTGTTTCCGCCGAGTTTGCACAAAGCAACGGCCAGCAAGGTGTGGGTGTCAACGTTGATCCGATTGCAGTAGCTGATAAAACCGGCAAAGCCGCGCGGGTTGAATTGCGTCACAACGGTGAAGATTTACAAGCCAGAGTTTTCGCCTCCAAGTCAGGCGTGAATTTCGACAACCCCAGCTCGGGCGTGTTACCGGCGCGCATCGAAGCGGGTGCATCGGCCACCTATAACATCAACGACAAGACGCGTATCATCGCCAGCGCCACACGCACGGAAGACCGCATTACCACCGGTAAGCTCGATAGCATTCAGGCAAGCATTGAGCGCAGCATTACGGACAACCTTAAATTCGAGTTGGGCCTGCATCGCGCAAAATCCAATGGCATTGAGCAGGCACCGGTGTTGCCCGCCACCCAGACTACCAGCCCGACGGGCATTGGCTTGACGGTCGGAGGTTCCAACATTGCGCCCCGATCATCGACAGAAGTGCTGACAGCGGGCACTGACTTGAACAGCGTCCGCGCCAAGATTACTGCGCAAACGACAGATAAAAAATCCAGCGCCTACCTTGAAGCGGAGCAGGATACCAAAGACCATGACAAACGCTTGTTGGCAGTGGGCGGTGATTACCGCTTCTCCGACCGCGGTCGCCTCTATGGCCGTATAGAAGACATCAAAGCCAATGGCGATGGCCAGCGTGCTGCCGTGATCGGCGTCGATACCAGTTACATGAAAGACGGCCAATTATTCAACGAATATCGTCTGCGCGATTCCATCGACAAGCGTAACGCGGAAGCTGCCATCGGTGTGCGCAACTTCTGGACCATTGCGGAAGGCTTGCGTTTCTCCACCGGCTTTGAACACCTGCGCGTGCTCGATGGTGACGGCTTCCCTGCCACGGCAGCAAGCCTGGGGCTGGAATATACCGCCAACCCGTTATGGAAAGCTTCTGGCCGCTTGGAAGCACGGCGCGACCAAAACCCTATCGACCCAACCACAGCCTGGCTTTCAACGTTTGGCTTGGCGCGCAAACTTGATCGCGACTGGACCTTCCTCGGCAAAAATATTTACAGCCTCACCGATCATGCGACTAAAGACGACCAGGTAAATGAACGCCTGCAATTTGGCTTTGCTTACCGCGACACCGATACCAACCGCGTCAATTGGCTGTCGCGCTATCAGTATTCTTACTTCAAGAACGATCCGGCTTTGAACACGGCCGTGACACAACCTGACGCACCGTACAACGCCGAGCCTTTGAAAATCGTGCACGAACTATCAACGCATGTTGACTACCATCCCGCACGGCCTCACTTTATCAATGCCGGCTATGCGGCGCGTTATATAAAAGACACAGTGATTAAAGGCAGCGCCAGTGCGCCGCGTCAACAAACCAACTACCTTGAGCACTGGGTGCATGGCCGCTACCTGTACGACATCACCGAGCGCTTTGACATCGGCCTGCTCGGCAGCATCAAATACAATCCCAACGCAGACGGAAGCCTAACCCATACCCGCGAATACTCGCTAGGTGCAGAAGTCGGCTACCTCATGTACCAAAATTTGTGGACATCGCTCGGTTACAACTTTGTCGGCTTCAAAGACACCACAACCGGCTTGGCTGAAGACAACTACACCAGCAAAGGTGCGTTCCTGCGCCTGCGTTACAAGTTTGATCACAACACATTCAGCGGCAAAGATTCCAGCGTGAACAAAACATTGGTACCAGATGTAACAAAACCAGACGAAAAGAAATAGTCGGCCAACAGACCAAGGCAAACGCTATGAAAAGGAACTATCCCATGACACGTAATCTGCTCACCGCCGCCGCGATTGGCGCCGCCGCGCTCATGGCGGGTTGCGCAACCGGCGTGCAACATAACCTGCCTGATACGAGCGGCGCGACGGCAAATCAAACTCTGCCCACATTGCAGGAAAACCGCATCACCGATGCGGCCATCAGCGCTGACCATCGTGGCCTCGCATCTTTGCAAGACCGCCTGAAAAATCTCAACACCAGTGGCACGCGCAAAATCGACGACTATCACTACGCCAAAGCCCAATGCTGGCTCGACTTTGCGTTTGACGAATATCACGATAATGACCGCACCGGCATTGTTGAAGGCGCACTTGATCAAGCCAAACAATTGATCGGCGGCATGGAAGCCAAAAGTAATGTAAGCAACGATACGCCCATCATTCCCGGCAGCAAAAAAATCCGCGATGACCTCTGGGCCAAAACCGCCAGCTACAAAGGCCAACCCGGCTTCCAATGCGCAGCGGCAACGGTTGCTTGCATGGAGGTACAACTCGTCCACGCCGGTCACGAAGACGCCGAGTTAGGTTGGCGTCATGCACAGTTGGATGTGAGCATCGCCGAAAAACTCGATAGCAAAGCGAAGCGTCTAATGGACGAATGCGCGCAACCCGTCGCCAGGCCCGCGCCAGTGGCCGTAGCACCTGCGCTGCCACCTGTCGTAGTGCAAGCGCAAGCGCCTATCATCCAAACCGTAACGGTTGAGCGCTACAACCTCATGGCCGACGCACTCTTCAACTACGACCGCTACGACTTGGCTAACCTGCGCCCAGAAGGCAAAGCCAAATTAGCCAATCTCGCCGCGCGCATCAAAGACTTCGCCAGCGTCGAGAGTATTCGACTCACCGGCCATGCTGATCGATTGGGCGGTGACAACTATAACCAACGCCTCTCCGAACGCCGCGCCGCAACGGTACGCGAATACCTCATCAGCAAAGGGGTTGACGCCAACCTGATTCAAACCGACTTCAAAGGCGAGACGGCACCGATCACCTCGCAATGCTCAGGAGAGACCCGCAGCAAATCGCTGATCGAATGTCTGCAAGCGGATCGCCGTGTGGAAGTAGAAATTTTAGGGACCGGTTTGCAACGTAGATAAACTACATTCCAAAGTCGCATAAAAAACAAACCCCGCTTCGAGCGGGGTTTGTTTTTTTATACGCGTGACAAAAAACCGGCCTGTATTGTTTTGCTTGAGATGTAGAGCGGGCAGCAAAAAGAAAAGATGTAATTATAATAATAGTGTTTATAATCAATAAGTTAATTATATGTCTAGGCTGACCCCATTTCTTGCATTTCGTAGACCGCATGCGTGCAATACCTATGCATGCGAGAGGCTCAAATGAACCTAAGCGTTTGGTTTTTTAGCTGGGCTCTGTGCTACTTGCGGGTTGTAGTAGTAGAGAGGAAGCGCTGGAAATAGCGGAGCATGATAAGTTTCGCAGCGCACCGACATGTGTTACATGAACCCAATCATCGTAATTAGCTTACCGCGCCCTTTACTACATTCGCCAACAACCTCCCATAAAAAACAATTTTCTCCGGCGGTACGTAGGCGTAGCCGACGATGAGGCCTTTGTCTTTTTGTTTGCCGATGTAATAGGTGGAGAGGGCGCGCACGTTGACTTCCTGTTCGGCGGCGCGTTTGGCAAGGGCGACATCGTCGGTGTGAGCGGGCAATTCGATCACCAGATGCAAACCTGCTTCGGCCGGAGATAATTTCAAATGGTTGCCGAGCACGCTGCGCAAAGTTTTGATCAACAACTCGCGCCGCTCGCCGTAAAGCTGGCGCATTTTACGCAGATGGGTGGCGAAGTAACCTTGTTCGATAAAATCTGCCAGCGCTGCTTGCAACATCATTTGTCCCGGTCGTTGAAAATCGTAGAGGCCGACTTTGAAACTGTCGACCAAATCGTTCGGTACGACGAGATAACCAATTTTGATGCCAGGGTAGAGCACTTTGGCAAATGTGCCCAGGTACAGCACGCGCGCGCTATCGTCGAGGCCTTGCATCGACGCGAAAGGGCGGCCGGCGTAGCGGAATTCGCTGTCGTAATCGTCTTCGAGAATCCACGCGTTTTTTTGCGCGGCGATTTCCAGTAACAATCTTCTTCGCGCCAAACTCATCACGACGCTTTTCGGATATTGGTGCGAGGGCGTAAGATAAATCAATCGAGGTGCCGTGGCGCGGTCTTGCGCGCCGGGGTTCATGCCCTCGTTATCCACATTGATGGGATGCAGCTTGAGCCCATTCGCTTCCAGCGCACGGCGCGCGCCCCAATAGCCGGGGTCTTCTATCCACGCAAGGTCACCGTGATCGGCCAGCATGTGTGCGCACAAATCCAGCGACTGTTGCGTTCCGGCCGTTATCAATACTTGATCGACAGTTACCCGTACCGAGCGCGACACACGCAAATAGTCGGCGATGGCCTGGCGCAGCGGCAGGTAGCCGCCGGTCTGGCCGTAGTCCATCAGCTCCGGGCGCTCACCGCGCCAATGTTTGTTTTGCAATCGCTGCCAGAGTTTGAACGGGAAGGCGGAAAAATCCGCATCGCCCGGCGCGAAGGGTTGGATTTCAAAAAATTTGCCGCCCGCCACGGCGGTGAGGAATTGTCCGCGCGATGAAAGTTTTGTGCGTACATCGGCGGATTTTTTTGAGGATGTTTTTTTTGCGACGGGTTTGATCGCATCTGGTTGTGACAATTGGTCGGGCAAGGTGTCCGCCACAAACGTGCCACTGCCGGTTTGCGCGATGACATAACCTTCGGCCAACAATTGCTCGAACGCCGACAACACCGTGTTGCGTGATAAGCCGAGGTCATTCGCCATGTCGCGCGTCGAAGGCAGTTTGCTGCCGAAGGGCAGTTGATGTTCGAGAATCGCGCCGCGGATGGATTCATACAAACGCCGATGCTGGGGTTGTCGCGCATGAAAATCGGTGCGCGACATTTGTGACAACACTAATTCGGATACGGGCAATTGCATAGTGGCTCCAACGATTTATTCAAAGTGGCTCTTCTCGGAATACCAAAGCGCGATTAAGCTAGTTTCACTCTTAGCGGATTGTCGCAATGCGCAAATTGGGGTAAATAATAACTGTTTGATTTTATTCAATAAATTATTGTTTCGAGAGATTGGCACCATGAAAGTGCAGAATTTGTCCACCCAATAAGGAACCAATTTATCATGCAAGTCGGCGTAACCAAAGAAATTAAAAATCACGAATACCGCGTAGGCCTCACGCCGGCCGGCGCGAAAGAACTCGTCGCCCGCGGACATAAAGTTTTGGTTGAAACCCTAGCCGGCAGCGGCGTGGGTTTTGACGATGCGCAATATGTGGCAGCCGGTGCCGCCATCGCGCCAAATGCCGATGCAGTTTTTGCTGCGGCGGATATGGTGGTGAAAGTCAAAGAACCGCAGCCGGTTGAATGCAAAAAATTGCGGCCCGGCCAAGTGTTGTTTACGTATTTGCATCTCGCGCCGGATCCGGAACAAACCAAATTGTTGCTGGCGTCCGATGCCGTTGGCATCGCTTACGAAACCGTTACCGACGATCGCGGCGGTTTGCCCTTGCTGGCACCCATGAGCGAAGTAGCGGGGCGCATGGCGGTGCAGGCCGGCGCGCATTCGCTGGAAAAAGCGCAGGGCGGCGCGGGTGTATTGTTGCCCGGCGTGCCAGGTGTGCCGCCGGCAAAAGTCATCGTATTGGGCGGCGGGGTGGTGGGCATCAACGCTGCGCGGGTGGCCATGGGCATCGGCGCGCAAGTGACGATATTCGATGTGTCGCTCAATCGCCTGAAAGAACTCGACGCGATGTACGGCCCGCGTTTGCTGACACAATATTCATCGCAAGCGGCTATCAGCGCAGCGCTGGAAGAAGCCGATCTGGTGATCGGCGCGGTGCTGATTCCCGGCGCGGCTGCACCGAAACTCATCAGCAAAAAAATGTTATCGCTGATGAAACCCGGCTCGGTGATTGTCGATGTGGCGATTGATCAAGGCGGCTGCACCGAGACCAGCAAGGCGACGACGCACCAGAATCCAACTTATATCGTCGATGGCATCGTGCATTATTGCGTGGCGAATATGCCCGGCGGCGTGGCGCGCACTTCGACACTGGCGCTCACCAATGCGACGCTGCCGTTCGTGCTTCAACTGGCCGACAAGGGTTATCGCAAGGCGGTGGAAGAGAGCAAACATTTGCGCAACGGATTAAATATTCATCGCGGCAAGGTGACGTATGAGGCGGTGGCCCGCGATCTGGGCTATGCTTACACAGCAACAATTTAATTACTGACATTATCTGCACATCATGCCCCGCAACTTACAACCTGTCGTATTGATTCCCGCCTGCACCAAAGACATTGGCGCGCATCCGTATCATGCCGTGCAAAAAAAATATGTCGATGCGGTGTTGCTTGGAGCGCAATGCACGCCAGTGCTGCTGCCGCCGATTGGTGATATGCATGCAATCGAAGCGTTGCTGGAACGGGTGGATGGCGTGATGCTGACCGGATCGCCATCAAACGTGCATGCCAGCCATTACGGACAGGATTTACGCGACCCGAGTTTGCCGCTGGACGCGGCGCGTGACGCGACGACGCTGCCGCTGATCAAGGCGGCGCTGGCACGAGGCCTGCCGCTGTTCGGCGTGTGTCGAGGCTTTCAGGAAATCAATGTCGCACTGGGCGGCACGCTGCACCAGGCGGTGCACGAAGTGAGCGGCATGTATGATCACCGCGAGGATAAAACGGCTGACCTCGACAACCAGTATGGCCCGGCCCATTCCGTTTCCATTCACGCGGGCGGCAGGTTGCAAAAATTGTTTGGCGCAAAGACGACGCTGCTGGTGAATTCATTACACGGGCAGGGCGTCGATAAATTGGCGACAGGCTTGCAGATAGAAGCAGTGGCCGATGATGGATTGATTGAAGCGTATTCCGTCAGCGCCGCAAAAAATTTCACGCTGGCCGTGCAATGGCATCCCGAATGGAAGGTGATGCAAAATCCCGATTCGCTGAAAATGTATCAGGCGTTTGGCGATGCGTGCCGCGAGCAAATGGCCCGCGCGCAACCCCATCAACCAGCTATCCAACGCAGCAAAACCGCGTAAGGTTCCACATGAATCGTCGTGACAACATCGAAAACATTTGCTGGATCAACCCGGTGCCCTAGCGCTTCTATTCCGCCAAATCCGCCGTGAAATGATCTGTCGGCAGGATTTTCTATTGCAAAAAAACTCATTATAATCAAATAGTTACGAAAGCAGGAAAATATTATGTCTTTACGCGAAAATTTCTCTTATGCCGATATGGAACGGTGGCTCAACGAAAAACGTGTCACTGAAATTGAATGCCTGGTGCCCGACTTGACCGGGGTGGCGCGGGGCAAAATTTTGCCGCGCGAAAAATTTACCGAAGAGCGCGGCATGCGTTTGCCCGAAGCCGTGCTGGCCATGACGGTGACCGGCGAGTTCCCCGATGACGACGCCGATTACGACAGCGTCATTTCTGTTACCGACCGCGACATGATTTTGCGGCCCGATCCTTCCACCGTGCGGCTTGTGCCTTGGGCCATCGACCCGACGGCGCAGGTGTTGCACGACTGTTATTTTTCCGACGGCAGGCTGGTGGATTTTGCGCCGCGCTCGGTGCTGCGCCATGTGTTGCAGCTCTACGCCGATAAAGGCTGGCTGCCCATCGTCGCGCCGGAGTTGGAATTTTATCTCATCGCCAAAAACACGGATCCCGATTTGCCTCTGAAGCCGCCCATCGGCCGCAGCGGCCGCTCGGAAACCAGCCGCCAAGTTTACAGCATCGATGCGGTCAATGAATTCGATCCGCTGTTCGAAGACATTTACGATTACTGCGAATCAATGGAGCTGGATGTCGATACGCTGATTCACGAGCTCGGCGCGGGGCAAATGGAAATCAACTTTTTGCATAGCGAGCCTTTGGGTTTGGCTGACAAAGTATTTTTCTTCAAGCGCACCTTGCGTGAAGCGGCGCTGCGTCATGACATGTACGCAACCTTCATGGCCAAACCGATGGCAGGCGAACCCGGCTCGGCCATGCACATTCACCAGAGCATTGTCGATGCCAAGACGGGCAAAAATATTTTCAGTAATGAAGACGGCACGGAAGCGAAAACCTTTCACCATTACATCGGTGGCTTGCAAAAATACATGCCGTCGGCGATGGCCCTGGTTGCGCCCTACGTGAATTCCTATCGACGCATTGTTCGCCACACGGCCGCGCCGATCAATATCGAATGGGGTTACGACAACCGCACCGTCGGTTTCCGCGTGCCTCACGCTGATGCACAAGCACGTCGGGTGGAAAATCGCGTGGTCGGCTCCGACGCGAATCCTTACATTGCAATGGCGGTTACATTGGCCTGCGGCTATCTTGGCATGACGCAAAAAATTGAGCCCAATGCCGTGACCACGATGAGTGCCTATGATCAGGATTACCAATTGCCGCGCGGTTTGTCAGAAGCCTTGGACGATTTACGCAATGCCGAAGACCTGAAAAAAATTCTTGGCGCGCGCTTCATTTCCGTTTACACGGCGATCAAAGAATTGGAATACGCCGAGTTTATGAAAGTGATCAGCCCGTGGGAGCGTGAGCATCTGTTGCTGCATGTATAAGGTCAAAATTTTTACAAAATGAGGCAAAACCTTTTCACCACAGAGGCACAGAGACGCAGAGAAAACCCTCCAGGGATCTTTTGTGTTTTCATTTTCTCTGTGTCTCTGTGGTGAAGATTTTTTAAAGTAATATTTTTTTTAAATTTAAGCGGACTGAATATCATGGCTACCCCATTCGAGCATTTACCCCCGCTGGTACGTCGTCAAGAACACTACGATACGGCTGCATTGCAGGCGCAAGATTCGGCGCATTATATGCACCCGTTCACCGACACCAAGGCGCTGGCGGCCAAGGGTTCGCGCATCATGGTGCGCGGCGACGGCATTTATATCTGGGATTCCGAAGGTAAAAAAATTCTCGATGGCATGTCGGGGCTGTGGTGCGTGTCGGTAGGTTACGGCCGCAAGGAATTGGCTGATGTGGCTTACCGCCAAATGCAGGAGCTGCCGTTTTACAACAGCTTCTTTCAGACCACCAATGTGCCTGCCGTGCAGTTATCCACCTTGCTGACTGAAATTACTGCGCCGCATTTTAATCATGTGTTTTATACATCGTCCGGTTCCGAGGGCAACGACACCGTGGTGCGCATGGTGCGTCGCTATTGGGATTTGATGGGCCAGCCTGAGCGGCAGGTGATCATCGGCCGCATCAACGGTTATCACGGCAGCACCATGGCGGGCGCATCGTTGGGCGGCATGTCGGGCATGCATGCCCAAGGCGGTTTGCCGATTCCAAACATCACGCACATTCAGCAGCCGTATCATTTTGAGCAAGGCCACGGCATGTCGCAGGAAGAATTCGGACTCAAGGCCGCGTCGTGGCTGGAAGAAAAAATTCTCGAAGTCGGCGCGAATAAAGTGGCGGCCTTTATCGGCGAGCCGGTGCAAGGCGCGGGCGGCGTGATTATTCCGCCATCAACCTATTGGCCTGAGATTCAGCGCATCTGCGACAAGTACGATATTTTGTTGGTGTCCGACGAGGTCATTTGTGGCTTCGGCCGTTTGGGACGCTGGTTCGGCTCCGACCACTACGGCACCAAGCCCGATCTCATGACTTTCGCCAAAGGGGTGACCTCGGGTTATATCCCTCTCGGCGGTGTGCTGGTGGGTGACCGCGTGGCCAATGTGCTGATCGAGAAGGGCGGCGATTTTAATCATGGCTTCACCTACTCGGGCCATCCCGTTGCCTGCGCAGTGGCAATTGCCAATATCAACATCATTAAACGTGAAAAACTGGTGGAGAAAGTAGACACCGATAGCGGACCTTATCTACGTGAAAAATTCACACGCCTGGCTGATCATCCGCTGGTTGGCGTCGCCGAAACCCGCGGGCTGATGGCGGGGCTCAATCTGGTGAAAAATAAATCCCCGATCGAAACATTTGCAGAGGATTTGGAAGTGGGTATGATTTGTCGAGGCTACTGTTTTGCCAACGGCATCATCATGCGTGCTGTGGGAGACCGCATGATCATCGCGCCGCCGCTGATTATTTCCCGCGAGCAAATCGACGAAATGATTGCCCTCATCCAACATTGCCTTGACCTGACGTGGGAAGAAGTGAAGCGGCGCAAGCTGGTATGAGTATTATATAAGTAATTGATTATATTGAATAATATGTCGATATATTTTGGGCAAACACATCATAAACAAAATAGTTTTTGCAACGTATGCCCTTGATGACAATGATTCGTTTAGCCCTACGCAGCCTGCTGCATTTTCTAACTTGAATATCTGAGGAGATAATCGTATGAGAAGTTTTATTTCAACAAAGTTGGCGGGTGTGGCAGTCGCTATGGCACTTGCTGCCACGGTTGGCGCGGCCTTTGCGCAAGAGGAAGAAAAAGTCCTCAACATTTACAACTGGTCCGATTACATCGCGGACGACACCATCAAGAATTTTGAAAAAGAAACCGGCATCAAAGTCCGTTACGATAATTTCGACAGCAATGAAATTTTGCACGCCAAACTCGTTGCCGGTAAAACCGGTTACGACGTCGTCGTGCCGTCATCGCAATGGGGCAAAATTCAGATCGATGGCGGCCTGTTGAAAAAACTCGACAAGGGCCAACTGCCCAACTTTAAAAACCTCGACAAAGGCGTGCTCGACCAGGTATCCACGCTCGATCCGGACAACAACCATTTGATCGTCTGGCTGTGGGGCTTTACCACCGTCGGCATCAACGTTGATAAAGTCAAAGCCGCACTGGGCGATTTGCCCATGCCTGACAATGCGTGGGACTTGGTGTTCAATCCGAAATACATGTCAAAAGTAAAATCATGCGGCGTGTCGTTCCTTGACTCGCCGTCAGAAATTCTGCCGCCGGCTTTGCACTACTTGGGCAAAAACCCGTTCAGCAAAACCCCGTCCGACTATCAGGAAGCGGGTAAATTGCTGCAATCGATTCGCCCCTACGTGTCGCTGTTCAGCTCGTCGGGTTACATCAACGACATGGCCAGCGGTTCCGTTTGCGTGGCCCTGGGCTGGAACGGCGACATCAACATCGCCAAATCCCGTGCGTTGGAAGCAAAAAACGGCAACAAGATTGAAGCGCTGGTGCCGAAAACCGGTGCGATTTTGTTCTTCGACACCATGGCGATTCCTGCGGATGCGGCTCATCCGAAAAACGCCCATGCGTTTATCAACTACATGATGAAGCCTGAAGTCCACGCCAGCCTCACCAACAAAGTTTTTTATGCCAACCCCAATGCGGCGAGCATGAAGTTTGTGAAAAAAGAAGTGGCGGAAGACCCGACGGTTTACATCACCGACGACATCAAGAAAAAAATGATCGCACCGCAAGCCGTCAACAACGATATCCGCCGTTTGATGACGCGCCTGTACACGCAATTCAAAACAGGTTTGTGATGTAGCGCAATTCAACCGGCTCCTGCGGGAGCCGGCATTTCACCGGTGGCACAGTTACTAATTTACGCCGTCGGTGAAATGCCCAGACAGAGGGCAGGCAGCATGGCTGAGACCAGCGCAATAACAAAAACTGAAAATCCGTCGGAGAAAGTACAGGGTGCGCCGTTTTTGCGCATCCAGAATCTGGTGAAAGATTTTGATGGCGTAAAAGCCGTCAACGACGTTTCTGTCACCATCAACAAAGGCGAAATTTTTGCCCTTCTTGGCAGTTCCGGCTGTGGCAAATCGACCCTGCTGCGCATGTTGGCCGGATTTGAAATACCCACTTCAGGAAAAATTTTTCTTGGCGACCGGGAAATTGCAGGCATCGAAGCCCACGACCGCCCCATCAACATGATGTTCCAATCCTACGCACTGTTTCCTCACATGACGGTATGGGACAACGTCGCATTCGGTCTGCGCCGCGACGGCATGAAAGGTGCAGAGCTCAATGACCGCGTCGAAAGCATGCTGGAGCTGGTGCAACTCAAAGCCTATGGCAAACGCAAACCGCATCAGCTTTCCGGCGGACAGCAGCAGCGCGTCGCGCTGGCGCGCAGCCTGGCCAAACGTCCGCAACTGTTATTACTCGATGAACCGCTCGCCGCGCTGGATAAAAAATTGCGCGAACAAACCCAGCTCGAGCTGGTGAACATCATCGAAAAAGTCGGCGTCACCTGCGTGATGGTGACCCACGATCAGGAAGAAGCCATGACCATGGCCTCGCGCATTGCCGTCATGAGCGAAGGGCGCATTTTGCAAATCGGCCGCCCCAGTGAAATTTATGAAACACCCAACTGCCGTTTCGTCGCCGACTTTATCGGCAGCGTCAATTTGTTCAAAGGCAAAGTGACGGAAGACGAACATGATCACGTCGTCATTGATACGCCCGAATGCCAGCACTACGTTGGCCACGGCATCACCGGCACGCAGGGCATGGCGGTCAGTGTCGGTATCCGGCCTGAAAAAATCCGGGTCAGTAAAAATCAACCTGACAAACCCCATAACTGGACCAAAGGCGAAATCAAAGAGATGGCCTATCTCGGCAGCTACACCGTCTATCACATCAAATTGGCGACGGGCAAAGTGATCAAGGCGAGCACTGCCAATGCAGAACGTTTGCCCGATTGGCAACCGACGTGGGGCGATGTGGTGTATGCGAGCTGGGATGAATATGCGATGGTTGTGCTGACACAATAATCGAGTTCAAAAAATTTTTTCGCAGCAAAGACTTTAACCCCAAAGACACAGAGCAGAAACGCATGAAAAAAACCACAGGACATTTTTCATCGGACAAGCGATCGGACAAGCGCCTGTCGGCAGAGATTTATTTTTGGGCTACTGTGATGAATGAATGTTTGTTTGCCAGATCAAAATAATGGACAAATTATTCAATAAAATCAAATACTTATTTAATGGTCGCCATCTGGTTATCGGCGTGCCCTATTTCTGGCTGCTGCTGTTTTTTATGTTGCCGTTTTTGATCGTATTAAAAATCAGCGTGTCGGAAATGCAAGCGGCGGTCGAGCCGTTTCGCCCATTGATAACCTATACCGAAGATGGCTTCGCTGATTTGCGTTTGAAAATCGGCAACTATGTTTTCCTGACGCAAGACACAATCTATTGGAATACGTATCTGCGATCGATAGGCTTTGCCTTCGTCACCACGGTGATCTGCCTGCTCATCGGTTATCCGTTTGCCTATTACCTGGCGCGCTCGCCGGCGAGTTTGCGGCCCGCATTGCTGATGCTGGTGATGCTGCCGTTCTGGACTTCATTCCTGCTGCGCATTTATGCGTGGAAAGGCATTCTGGACAACAACGGCTTGCTGATTAATTTGTTGAAATGGCTAGGCATCCTCGACAACAACGGCGCGCCGAATCATTGGTTAGTATCATTAGGCATGAATAATGAACCTTTGCACCTGATGCATACGCCGTTTTCGCTCATCGTTGGTATGGTGTACGCCTATTTGCCCTTCATGATTTTGCCGCTCTACGCCAATCTGGTGAAAATGGATTTACGCTTTCTCGAAGCGGCGGCGGATCTGGGTGCCACGCCCACGCAAGCGTTCTGGCGCATCACCGTGCCGCTGTCCAAAGCGGGCATTATCGCTGGGGCGATGCTGGTGTTCATTCCCTGCATTGGCGAATTCGTGATTCCCGAATTGTTGGGCGGGCCGCAAACCCTGATGATCGGCAGCGTGTTGTGGAGCGAATTTTTCAGCAACAACGATTGGCCCATGGCCTCGACGGTGGCGATTGTGATGATCCTGCTCATCATCGTCCCGCTGGCTATTTTCAATAAATACGAAGCGGAACAATTGGCGGGGAACAAGCGATGAACGGCGGCCTGCAACGCAAATTTGTGCTGGGTGCGGTGTATGCATTTTTATACTTGCCCATCATTACGCTGATTGTATTTTCGTTCAACGAATCCAAGCTGGCTTCGATCTGGACGGGGTTTTCGCTCAAGTGGTATGCCGAAGTGTTGCATGACCGCGAAATAATCGAAGGCTTCTGGCTGTCGCTGAAAATCGCATTTTTTACCGCCTGTGCGTCGGTGATTCTCGGTACTTTCGCCGCCGTCGCGCTCACCCGTTACAAGCGCTTCGCCGGACGTACATTGTTCACCGGCATGGTCAACGCGCCGCTGGTGATGCCCGAGGTGATTATCGGTTTGAGTCTGTTGCTGGCGCTGGTGTCCATGCAAAAATGGCTGGGCTTTCCCGAGCGCGGCATGCTCACTATCTGGATGGGGCATACACTGCTTGGCATGGCCTACGCCTGCGTGGTGGTGCAATCGCGTCTGACTGAAATGGACAAGTCGCTCGACGAAGCCGCGCGCGATTTGGGTTGCAAACCGCTACAAGTGTTCGGCCTGATCACCTTGCCATTGATTACGCAGGCATTGGCGTCGGCTTGGTTGCTCACGTTTACCTTGTCGCTCGATGATGTAGTGCTGTCGGCATTTTTGTCCGGCCCCGGTTCAACCACATTGCCGATAGTGATTTTTTCGCGCGCGCGACTGGGCTTGAATCCGGAAACCAATGCGGTGGCGGCGGTGACCATTGCCGTGGTGAGCGCGTTTGTTATTTTCGGCAGTTTATATTTGTCGCGGAAAGAAAAACGTTTGCAAAAGGAAATCAGCGCAGCGTTCCGCGAGGCCAGCCAGGCCACATAATTTTTGTAGTAATAATTGAGTCGTTTCAAACAAGAGCAACATTATTAAAACCCGCGAGAAAATCGCAAAACAAAGCATGGAGGCTGGTATGTTTCAATTTCGTAAAATAGCTATCGCAGTGGCTTGTGCAGTTCCGCTCATCGCATCGGCGCAGGATACCGGTACGTTGAAACAAGAGCTGGATGCGCTAAAAGAAAAAGTAAAGCAACTTGAAGAGTCCATCAGTAAATCCGGCGGCGCCGACCAAAAAGTCGAAGCCGACCGGGTGCGCGTAAAAGTAGAAAGCCTGGAAGACGAACGTGAGGCCGGCGGCTTCAAGGGTTTGAAAGTTTCGGGCTTTATCGATCCGACTTATATTTACAATAAAAATGCCAACACCAGCAGCTTTGTGTTCATGAATAATTTCGCCAATGTAAACGGTTCCGGCGAAGTCTATACCTATGACAATGCTTACTTCGGCACCGCACTCATCCGCCTTGAAAAAGAGCTCGATGGCGGCAGCAAGATGTTTGTTGAAGTCATGCCGCACAAAAGTTACGGCTCAGGTTTTAACATCGGAAGCCTGATCAACCAGGCTTTCCTGTCCGTGCCCATGGGCTCCAGCCGCACGCATTTTCTGGCCGGCCAGATTGCTTCCTGGCCCGGTTACGAATACCAGTTACCAACGGCGAAAAAAACCATCACTAACAATTTGCTGTTCGATTTTACCGAACCTACTTTTATGACCGGTATCGGCTTTGATCACCTCGATGGCAAGTGGCTCACCAAGGCAATTGTCGGCAACCTCAATGCCGGACGCGTCTCTGACACGCGCCGCAAAGCGCCGGTTGTGCACTATCGAGTCGATTATTCGAAAGGTGAATTTCAGGGCTTCGGATTTTCCGGTTTACACGGCAAAGCACCGAACTTGAATACTGCGGCCTATGACGGCGCATCGTTGTTTGTCGATACCGGTTTTGATGACGGCTATAAGCCCGCAACCGATCTCGGTCATTTGGACTATTTCGAAGTGGATGGCTATTTCGTGCGCGGTGACGTCACCGTCATGGGCCAGTTGGATTTCGGCCGCCACGACAAGGCCGCATTCAACGGCGGCACGGCAAGCTGGATGGGCGCATCGGTCATCGGCGCTTACAAATTCACGCCGAAACTGGAAGGCATCGCCCGGCTGGATTACCTCGACAACAGCAAAAACGGCGGCGGCACACCCAACGTCGGCATTGCGGGCTGCGAAGCCGGTGTAGCCGGATCATGCTTTGCCGGTGATGGCCGTAATGGTTTCGGGCCGGACATTGCCACCGATCCCAATCGCGGTGCGAAGCGGACTGCTTTGACGTTGGGCATGAATTACCCGCTGAGCTTGAACACCCTGCTCAAGTTTGAGTTACGTCATGATCGCGCCGACATTCCCGTGTTTGTTGATAAGGACGGCGTGAGCACCAAGTCCAATACGATCTTTGGTGCATCGACGCTGATGAGCTTCTGAACTTTGTAAGGGCAAAATCTTCCGTCCGAAAATTATTTCCGACGGAAGATTTTTTGCACCGGGATGCAGTCGAAGCATTATCGCTTCAGATGTTTTCCGCGTATCGTATTCTTCTCGCAATATGCTAAATAATTGAATTAAATCAAATACTTATGGATACAATCGTACAGCTCGCCAATCCGCATTTATTTCGTCAGCAAGCCTATATCAATGGCAAATGGCTCGACGCAAAATCGGGCAAAAGTTTTGTCGTCAATAATCCCGCCAACGGATTAAAGCTCGGCAGCGTGCCCGACATGGGCGCGGCGGAAACGCGTGAAGCGATTCTCGCCGCGCGCGACGCGCAGATTTTGTGGCGCGCCAAAACGGCGAAAGAACGCGCGACGATTTTGCGCAAATGGTTCGACCTGATGATGAAAAATCAGGAAGACCTGGCGAAAATTCTCACCGCCGAGCAAGGCAAACCGCTCACCGAAGCGCGCGGTGAAATCGGCTATGGCGCGTCGTTTATCGAATGGTTTGCCGAAGAAGGCAAACGCATTTACGGCGATACCATTCCGCAACATCAAGCTGACAAACGCATCCTGGTCATCAAGCAACCCATCGGTGTGTGCGCGGCAATTACGCCGTGGAATTTCCCCAATGCCATGATCACGCGCAAAGTTGCGCCGGCGCTCGCTGCCGGTTGCGCGATGGTGTTAAAACCTGCCGAGCAAACACCGTTCTCCGCATTGGCGATGGCCGTGCTGGCGGAAGAAGCGGGCATTCCTGCGGGCTTGTTCAGCGTCGTCACTGGCGATGCTGTCGCTATTGGCGGCGAGATGACGAGCAATCCTATTGTCACCAAAATGACGTTTACCGGCTCTACCGAAGTAGGTCGCCTACTCATGCGCCAATGCGCCGACAGCGTGAAAAAAATGTCGCTGGAATTGGGCGGCAACGCACCGTTTGTGGTGTTTGACGATGCCGATCTCGAATCTGCCGTCGAAGGCGCGATGATTTCCAAATTCCGCAACACCGGCCAGACCTGCGTCTGCGCGAATAGAATTTTTGTGCAAGAGGGCGTCTATGACACCTTCGCCAAAAAACTCACCGAGCGCGTCGCCAAACTGAAAGTCGGCAACGGCATGGACGAGGGCGTAGTGCAAGGCCCATTGATCGACCAACACGCGTTGGCGAAAGTGGAAGAGCATGTGGCCGACGTGCAAAGCAACGGTGGCAAGGTGTTGATCGGCGGCAAACGTCACGCGCTCGGCAGCACGTTTTACGAACCGACTGTGCTTACCGACGTGAAGCCATCGATGAAAATTTTTAAGGAAGAAACCTTCGGCCCGGTCGCGCCGCTGTTCCGTTTCAAAGATGAAGCAGATGTCATCCGCATGGCTAACGACACCGAGTTTGGTCTCGCGTCCTATTTTTACAGCCGCGACATCGGCCGCATTTTCCGCGTCGCCGAGGCGTTGGATTACGGCATGGTCGGCGTGAACACCGGCTTGATTTCCACCGCCGAAGCGCCATTCGGCGGTGTGAAGCAATCGGGCCTTGGCCGCGAGGGTTCCCATTACGGCATCGAAGAGTTTTTGGAAATCAAATATATTTGTCTCGGTGATTTGAATAAATGAGTAAGCTTGGGTGATTAGTTGAATAGGTTGCCTGATTCAGAGGCTGCCAAATTCAGAACCGTTCGCCCTGAGCCCGTCGAAGGGTGGATGGGACTGCGTACACAAGGTTAGCAAGCTTCACTACAGAAATTTTGAACTAGGTGCGCCCATTCATCCTTCGACCGGCTCAGGACGAACGGGGTTTAAGAAGTTGTAATGAATCAGTAGAGCGCAAGCGTTGGGAGTTAATCATGCAAGCATTAGTAAAAGACTGGCACCAACAAGCATCAACGCAAAAATTTGACGGACGTGCGTTCATCAATGGCAAGCGCGTTGGCGCAATCGCGGGTGAAACTTTTGATTGTTTATCGCCCGTCGATGGCCGCAAGCTGGCCGATGCGGCGCGCTGCCGCGAAGCGGACATTAACGCGGCCGTAACATCTGCCCGCACCGCATTTGAAGATCGCCGCTGGGCGGGAAAATCGCCGGCCGAGCGCAAAAAAATTATGATTCGTTTTGCCGATTTGATGTTGGCGAACGGCGACGAACTGGCGCTGATCGAAACCCTCGACATGGGCAAGCCGATCAAATACAGCAAGGCCGTCGATGTGAATTCCGCCGCCGGTTGCATCCGTTGGTTCGGCGAAGCGATTGATAAGGTGTACGACGAAATCGCGCCGACGGCTGACGACACGCTGGCGCTCATTACGCGCGAACCGGTCGGTGTGGTCGGCTGCATCGTGCCGTGGAATTATCCGATGCTAATGGCGTCGTGGAAAATCGCACCGGCATTGGTGACGGGGAATAGCGTGGTGTTGAAGCCGTCGGAAAAATCACCTCTCACCGCCTTGCGCCTCGCCGAGCTGGCGATGGAAGCGGGCATTCCAGCGGGCGTGTTCAACGTCGTGCCGGGTTTCGGCGCGGAAGCAGGCAGCGCGCTGGCGCTGCACATGGATGTCGATTGCATCGCCTTCACCGGTTCTACCCGCACGGGCAAGCAGATCATGCAATACGCGGGGCAATCCAACTTGAAACGCGCATGGATGGAGTTGGGCGGCAAGTCGCCCAACATCGTCTGCGCCGATACAGCAGATATTGATGCGGCCGTGGCTGCTTCGATCGGTTCGATATTTTTCAATCAAGGTGAAAGCTGCAACGCACCGTCGCGATTATTAGTGGAAGCATCAATCAAGGACAAATTCATCGAGCGTGCATTGAAACTGTTGCCCCAATACGCGCCTGCTGATCCGCTAGACCCCAGTACGGTGATGGGCGCGCTAGTGGATGACATTCAAATGCAAAATGTGATGCGCTACATCGAAGCGGGTAAATCCGATGGCGCGAAGTTAATTGCAGGTGGCGAACAAGTTCGCCGCGAGACCGGCGGTTATTATGTCTCGCCAACGGTATTCGACGGCGTGCGTAATGACATGACCATCGCGCGTGAAGAAATTTTCGGGCCGGTGTTGTCGGTGATTTCATTCAACGATATCGACGAAGCCGTGAGCATGGCTAATCAAACCAGTTACGGTTTAGCGGCTGCAATCTGGACGCGTGACATCAACAAAGCCCATCGCGTCGCCCGCGCGTTACGTGCCGGCACTATTCATGTCAACAGCTACGACGAAGATGACATTACCGTTCCCTTCGGTGGCTACAAGCAATCGGGCAATGGCCGCGACAAATCGCTGCATGCGTTGGAAAAATATACGGAGTTGAAAACGACGTGGATTAAGTTGGGCTAAGTAGAGGACATTTCTTTCCCTTGAAAAGGGGGGCGAAGAAAGGATATTCCTCCCCTTTCAAGGGGGAGGTTAGGAGGGGGATGGGTGTTGGTAGAGGTGGAAATGAAGACACCCATCCCCACCCCAACCCTCCCCTTGAAGGGGAGGGAGAGATGATGAAAGGCGCTTTGTTGCCCACCCCGGCCCTCCTCTTGAAGCGGGCGGGATTTTTAAGTTGCAAGGGTTTGAAGTTTTTCTCTTAACCTCTGTGCCTCTGTGTTGAATATAAGCTTTTACAAGATTAATTTTTTCGAGTCAGGGAAGTATCACGAGCCAGTGGTTTGAAGTTTTCTCTGTGACCTCTGTGCCTCTGTGGTGAATGAAGTTTTTACTAGTAAGGAAAATATCATGGACATGAAACTCACCAACGCTGAACTTAAAACCCGCCGCGAAGCGGCAACCCCGCGCGGCGTCGCGGTTGGCAATACATTTTTTATCGACCGCGCGCAAAACGCAGAAATATGGGACATCGAAGGTCGTCGTTATATCGACTTTGCCGCAGGCATTGCCGTGCTCAATACCGGCCATCGTCATCCAGTTTTGGTTGCGGCGGTGGAAGCGCAATTGCGCCGCTTCACACACACTTGCTATCAAGTCGTACCGTATGAATCGTATGTCACGCTGGCGGAAAAAATTAATGCGCTGACACCCGGCACTCATGCGAAAAAAACCGCGTTTTTTTCGACCGGCGCGGAAGCAGTCGAAAACGTCGTCAAGATCGCACGCGCGGCAACTGGCCGCACAGCATTGGTTGCATTCAGCGGCGCGTTTCATGGACGCTCGATGATGGCAGCAGCGCTGACCGGAAAAGTCGTTCCCTATAAAGTCGGCTTCGGCCCGTTTCCGCCGGAAGTATTCCATGTGCCGTTCCCTTGCGAATTGCACGGCGTGTCGGTGGAAGATTCGTTACATGCGCTGGAATATTTATTCAAGGCCGACGTGGAAGCCAAACGCGTCGCGGCGATTTTGATCGAGCCGGTGCAAGGCGAGGGTGGCTTTTATATTTGCCCGCCGCGCTTCATGACTGCGCTGCGCAATTTATGCGATGAGCATGGAATACTGCTGGTCGTTGATGAAGTGCAAACCGGCTTTGGCCGCACTGGCAAATGGTTTGCGTCGGAACATTACGGCGTGGTGCCGGACATCATCACCATGGCGAAAAGTTTGGCGGGCGGCATGACCTTATCGGCGGTGTGTGGTCGCGCGGAAATCATGGATGCGCCCGCGCCGGGCGGGCTTGGCGGCACGTATGCGGGCAATCCGCTTGCCATCGCCGCATCGCACGCGGTGATCGACATTATCAAAAAAGAAAATCTGCTGGAGCGTTCGCAAAAACTCGGCGACAAACTGCAAGCGCGCTTAAAAAAAATCGCCGCGAGCGCGCCGCAGATCGCCGACATTCGCGGGCTAGGTTCAATGGTCGCCGTCGAATTCAATAACACGGCAACTAAAAAACCGGATGCCGATTACACCAAACGTGTGCAAGCGAAAGCGCTGGAGCAAGGTTTGATTTTGCTCACCTGCGGCGTGTATGCCAACGTAATCCGTTTTTTATATCCGCTCACGATTGAAGAAAAACATTTTGATGAAGCGCTCGACATCATTGAAAAATCAATTCTGGCCGCATAAAATATTCAATTAAATCAATAGCTTACAATATGACTATTTCAGCATCGCAACAAAAACAAATCGATAGCGCACGTAAAAAACTCAGCGAGCAAGGCGTGCAATTTGTCATGGCGCAGTTCACCGATATCTTCGGCGTGGCAAAAGGAAAAAATATTCCGTTGTCGCATCTGGAAGATATTGTTCAACCCGGCGCGGGTTTCGCCGGGCCGTCGATTTGGGGCACGGCGTTGCCGCGTCATGGTGCTACTTCGGAATATTATGGCCGTGCGGATTTGGCCACGCTGCAAGCGATGCCTTGGCTGCCCGGCTATGCACGCGTGGTGTGTGATGGTTTTGTCGCTGGCGAGCCATTCGATTTATGTCCGCGTCAGATTTTGAAAGCACAAGTCGCGCGCTTGGCCGAACGCGGCTGGACGCTCAACGCAGGAGTCGAACCAGAATTTTTTCTACTAAATAAATCCGGCGATGATATTTTGCCCGCCGACATAGATGACGTGCTGGAAAAACCTTCTTACGATTACAAAACGCTGATGCGCAACCGCGATTATGCCGAGCGCCTGACGCAGGTGTTGCAGGAATCCGGCTTCGATGTATTCCAGATCGATCACGAAGACGCGCAAGGCCAATTTGAATTGAACTATCACTACAGCGATGCGCTGCAAGCGGCGGATCGTTACATGCTATTCAAAATGGCGGCGCATTCTATCGCCGAAGAAATGGGCATGATTTTTTCCGTCATGCCGAAACCGTTTGCGCATATGCCTGGCAGTGGTTTGCATTTTCATCTTTCTATTAACGATAAAAAAGGCCAGCCGATTTTTACGTCTAGCAAAGACAAGCGTGGATTGAATTTGTCTGATACCGCTTATCATTTTCTCGGCGGTTTGTTGCGGCACGCGCCCGCACTTTGCGCGTTCTCCGCGCCGACGGTGAATTCGTATAAGCGTCTGGTCGTCGGCGAATCGCTGTCCGGCACCACCTGGGCGCCCGCGTATATTTGTTACGGCGATAACAACCGCACGGCGCTGGTGCGCACAACGGCGAGCCGCATGGAATGGCGCTTGCCCGACAGCGCAGCGAATCCGTATCTCGCGCTCGCATCGGTGATTGCGGCGGGGCTCGACGGCATCGACAATAAAATCAATCCGGGCGAACCGATCAACGAAGATTTATACGAATGGTCGCCGCAACAATTCGCCAAGGCGGGCGTTGCAACTTTGCCGCAAAATCTTGGTGAAGCCGTCAGCGCGTTGCGCAAAAATAAAATTATCGGCAAAGCAATCGGCGAAGATTTTGTCACCGAGTTCACGCGGTTAAAACAAATCGAGTGGATCAGTTACAGCCGACATGTTTCAAACTGGGAAATTCAGCGTTACGTCGATAGTATGTAAGTATTTGATTTTATTCAATTATTTAGGATTAAAAAATGAGCGCATCAACGATAGACATGTCGGCATTTTGGATGCCGTTCACCGCGAACAAACAATTCAAAACTGCGCCGCGTTTAATGGCGCAAGCCAAAGGTATGTATTACACCACGCATGACGACCGCCAGATTCTCGACGGCACGGCGGGCTTGTGGTGCGTCAATGCCGGACATTGCCGCGAAGAAATTTCTGCCGCGATCGCCAAGCAAGCGGCGACGATGGATTTCGCGCCGACATTCCAGATGGGCCATCCGGTTGCGTTTGAAGCCGCGAGCAAGCTGGCGGAAATTACACCAACCGGCATGAACCGGATTTTTTTCACCAACTCCGGTTCCGAGTCGGTTGATACCGCGTTGAAAATGGCGCTGGCGTATCACCGCGCGCGCGGCGAAGGCCAGCGGACAAAATTCATCGGGCGCGAGCGCGGCTACCACGGCGTCGGCTTCGGCGGCATTTCCGTCGGCGGCATGGTGAATAACCGCAAAGTTTACAGCGGCGCGCTATTGCCCGGCGTCGATCATTTGCCCCATACTTTTAATTTGAAAGAGCAGGCGTATTCCAAAGGCCAGCCCGCGTGGGGCGCGCATCTCGCTGACGAACTCGAGCGCATCGTCGCGTTGCATGACGCGAGCAACATCGCCGCCGTCATCGTCGAGCCGCTGGCTGGCTCCACTGGCGTGCTGGTGCCGCCGCAAGGTTATCTGGAGAAACTGCGTGCGATTTGCGACAAGCATGGCATCCTGCTGATATTCGACGAAGTGATTTCCGGCTTCGGCCGGCTCGGTACGCCGTTCGCCGCGCAATTATTCAACGTCACGCCGGACATGATGACGCTGGCCAAAGGCATCACCAACGCCGCCGTGCCGATGGGCGCCGTCGCGGTAAAACAAATGGTGTACGACACCGTAGTCAACGCCCACCCCGAAAACGCCATCGAATTTTTCCACGGCTACACCTATTCCGGTCATCCGCTGGCGGCGGCGGCGGCCTGCGCCACGCTGGATTTATACAAAAAAGAAAACCTGTTCGCCCGCGCAAAAGAAATGGCGCCATACTTCGAGCAAGCCGTGCATTCACTCAAAGGCGCACCGCATGTAATCGACGTGCGCAACATGGGCCTGGTCGCAGGCGTTGAACTCGAGCCGTATGCCGGCAAGCCCTCCGCCAAAGCCTACGAAGTATTCACCCGCTGCTACCAAAAAGGCATCCTCACCCGCTACACCGGCGACATCCTCGCCTTCTCGCCGCCACTGATTATTGAGAAAAAAGAAATTGATCAGTTGTTTGGCGTGTTGGCGGATGTGTTGAAAGAGTTGCGGTAGTTTCAAATAATTTCTTCGGACTATTTTGCGCCCACAGTATGAATTGAGATGGTGAGATATAGCTACGGCAAGTTGGGGATCAATTCGAACCAGACCCCTTTGATTCACGGCGCCTTGGGATAACCGACCGCCATTACCGGGATCAACCCCGTCGCAGCCAAAACCTAAGGGTGGGCGGCGAACATAATGGAGCAATTAACAGTGACAAAGCATCGCACAGAAACAGATGCGGAAGCGTATCAAAAGTTGCTGGATCTGTATTGGCCGGAGGGGCCGGGCGACGTCGGCAAGCGTTTTCGCCACATGGAAGGCGGAGTCAATGAATCCCTGGGCGATCCGGAAAGAACCGATAGCGTAGCAGTCGGCCTTCTTTTTATGGCTAGTGAGGAGTTGTTGGTAGCAGGAAATCTAATTGCGAAAGGCCGCGCGACCGATGGCTGGGCCTGGATGGATAGAGCGCAAGCGCGCGCTTACTGGGCGCATCAAGTTCATAGCCACGTGGTGTGGGTGCCGTCGGCCTACACTCAGAATATATTCGACGTCGGTACGTTTTGCGGATTTTTTTCGTTGGCGCTGGCTCGTGGAAGCGAGCAGCAGGTGTTGTGGTATGCGCAACAGTTCTACAACATGTGTCGGGGAGGCGTTGCGGATGCCAGTTGCAAAGCCTCCGAATATGTGGATTTCTATTGGGAGCTAGCCATTGCCGTTATCAAGAAAGAATGGCCAAGTGAAGCTGATCTTTCCGACGACATGGGGGTTTACCGCGATTTGTTCCTATCTGTCAGCGACACAGTCAAACTGCAAGATGCGCTGCTAGTTTGTGCTGCTCATCATTTGGATTTGGCGTTTTACACCGCCCCAAAGAACGACGATGAGGCTGCACACCCATTTCGGACAAGGTTTGTTGGACACATTGCATACGAACTGATGGGCTGGCTGGCGCTATACAAACGCCTCAATGGCTCTTTGCCTTTAACGGCTTCTCATCCGATGCTACTGGCGGATTTACTCAATCCCCCCGCCCAACAGCCCTACACCGACGATCTCATCGAAAAACTTTGTGCTCATGCAAGCATTCAATTTGGACAAGACTGGGTTCTGCACAGCGTCCCTAGTTTTGACACGCTGTGGCCTGATAAATAAGTGTAATGTCTGGATAATGCAATTGCCCCGTGGAGTTGACCCGTATTCGTGGATATGAGGTTCCCCGGATTCAGCAAGCGTAGCGTGCGCTGCGCGCACGTTTTTTCCATGACCCCCAACTGTAAATGCTACATGGTACAAAGCACCGCATTTGGATAATGAGCTTGGTGGGCGCTGGGGGTGCCGGTTACGGACAAGCAGAGTAATCGTGCGCATGGCGCACGCTACTGCCTTTTGCATTGTTTGATGATTTGTTGGTAATGAAGCGCAAAGCAAATCGCCCCAAAGATCAACTTGATGTAGTAGCTTTGGAAAAAATTGCAAGAGGAGAAGACCCCAATGTCTGAACGGCAAGTGAATAAAATTATCCCTGAACATTTGATGTTGAGCCGTTTGGCGCAGTCTGAGCAGATGCGTGATTTTTTTATTCAGATGTGGTGGCAAAATCCGGCTTTGGCAAAGCAGGGCGGCGAGAAGGTGAGGCAGATTTTGTCGCGGCGCGATGAGCCTAAGTCTTAGGCTGTTCGCGCACAGTGCGCACGTTGCAAAAATCATCATAAAAACAGTCTTGGCAAATAATTTTTTCAGTCTTCACTCAACAGGTATAATTCCCTTACAGAATTTTACGTCCGAGAATTTATTTCGGACAACCATCAACGGCGGGCCTCCCCGCATTGCAGCGTAGTGAATCTGGTCAGGTGCGGAAGCAAGCAGCCACAGCTACTCACTGCAAGTGCCGGGGGTTAGGCTCGCCACCTTATTCTGCTTTCATTATGATTCCAGTTCACATGCCAGCTTTGTTTTTTTCAATCGTCCGCAGAAAACTTCTATTGGTGGTTTCTGCTGTGGCGTTGATGGCGGTTGTGCCGGCCCAAGCTGACAGCTTCGTTTTCGAGCTAGGGCGCGGCGACGGTGTGAATATGGGGCGTGTTGCCTATCAACTACCGTTGAAAACACAATGGCAATTCCGCAACAATCTACAGGTGACAAGTTATCTGGAGCCGGCTATCGGATTTTGGCGCGGCAACAGCAATATTCATGATGATCCGAAAATGTATGAATTGGCGTTGACGCCGGTGTTTCGTCTTGAACAGCAGAGCCGCTCGGCCATCGCGCCGTATATTGAAAACGGGGTTGGCATTCATGTGATTACCGGTCACCATGTGACTGACGACCGAGACCTCGGCAGCAATTATCATTTCGGCACCCATATCGGCGTCGGCCTGCGTTTCGGTACCAGGCATGAATTTGATTTCGGCTACCGGTTGCAACATTTATCCAATGCGGGCTTGAAGCAGCCGAACGAAGGCATTAATTTCAATATGTTGCATTTCGCTTATTTATATTAAGAATTTTTATGTCGGCCACCACGGTTTTAGCGCGTAAATTCCGCCCCAAAAATTTTGCCGAGTTGGTCGGGCAAGAGCATGTCGTGCGTGCGTTAAGCAATGCGCTGGAAACCAAGCGGCTGCATCACGCGTATTTGTTTACCGGTACGCGCGGCGTCGGCAAGACGACTATCGCGCGCATTATGGCCAAGGCGCTGAATTGCGAAACTGGCATCACCGCCACACCATGCGGAAAATGTAGCGCCTGTATGGAAATCGACAGCGGACGTTTTGTCGATATTCTCGAAGTCGATGCGGCCACCAATACTAAGGTCGAAGAAATGCGCGAGCTGCTCGACAAGGCGCAATACATGCCGGTGTCGGGCCGCTACAAGGTGTATATCATCGACGAAGTTCACATGCTGTCGAAGTCGGCGTTCAACTCGATGTTGAAAACTTTGGAAGAGCCGCCGGAGCATGTGAAATTTATTTTAGCCACGACGGATCCGCAAAAAGTGCCGGTGACTGTTTTGTCGCGCTGTTTACAATTCAATCTCAAACAAATGCCGCCGCAACTCATCGCCGAACATTTGCAAGTTGTTTTGAAAGCGGAAAATATTCCATTTGAGTTACCCGCCTTGCACATGATCGGCCAGGCGGCGCAAGGCTCGATGCGCGATTCGCTTTCGTTGCTCGACCAGGCCATCGCCTTCGGCAGCGGCAAGATTTCGACCGCGCAAGTGTCGGATATGCTGGGCACGGTTGATCAAGGCCATTTGTTTAACTTACTCGACCAACTCGCTGCGAGCGACGGCAAAACGATGATGGCGGAAGCGGAGCAAATGGCCGCACGCAGTTTTTCGTTTGAAGCGGCGCTGCAGGATATCGCAGCGATTTTGCATCGCGTCGCCTTGCTGCAAACCGTGCCCGAAACAGCGGATGCATCCCAACCGAATCACGATCGGCTCGACGCATTGGCAAAAAATTTCGCGCCGGAAGACGTGCAACTGTATTACCAGATCGCGCTGAACGGCAGACGCGATCTTGCGCTGGCTCCTGATGAATATGCGGGTTTCAGCATGACGCTGATGCGCATGCTCGCGTTCCGGCTTGATAGTGGTGGCGTTGCGCGTACAAATGCGCCGGTTGTTTCTCGAGCTGCGCCAGCAGCATCAGCTCCAATCAAATCAGTGGTGCCAGCTAGTGAGTCGCCGCGTAGCGCCGCCGCGTCTGCACCGATTAAATCAATCGCCGTCCCATCGGTTGCCGTTGCGGCCAGCGTGCCGGCTGCGCAAGTTGTCGGCGATATCGAATTTGATGGCGATTGGCTGTCGTTGGTCTCCACGGTGAAAATCGGCGGCATGGCGGCGATGTTGGCGCAGCATAGCGAGCTGAAACATTTTGAAGGCCGGCGCTTTGAATTGACGGTGCCTGATGCGCACAAACATCTGGCTGATAAATCTTACCAAGACAAACTCAAGGCCGCCCTAGATGCCCATTTCGGCGTGCCCGTGATGCTGAAAATTTCTGTCGGCGAAGTCAGCGGCAATACGCGCGCGGCGGTGGAACAAAAAGAACAGCAATCAAGGCAGGACAACGCGATTGCCGCCATTGAGCAGGACCCATTCGTGCGAGAATTGGTTGAAAATTTCGACGCGCGCTTGATCGAATCGTCGATCAAGCCAATTTAGTAACCATTTGATTACATTGAGGTATTTATCATGATGAAAGGCGGAATTGGCGGCCTGATGAAACAGGCCCAGCAGATGCAAGAGAACATGAAAAAAATGCAGGACCAACTCGCCACTGTTGAAGTCGAAGGCCAAAGTGGCGCAGGTTTGGTGAAGGTCGTGATGACCTGCAAGCACGACGTCAAGCGCATCACCATCGACCCGAGCCTGCTGGCCGACGATAAAGACATGCTGGAAGATTTAGTTGCCGCTGCCGTCAACGACGCAGTGCGCAAAGCCGAAGCGTTGTCTGCGGAAAAAATGAGTGGCTTCACAGCCGGATTGAATTTACCGCCCGGCATGAAGTTGCCGTTCTGATTTTTTTCCCAGCATTCAATCCATGAAATCATCCGTCAGCCTCGAAGGTTTGATCGAGGCGTTGCGTTGCCTGCCCGGCGTCGGACCGAAATCGGCACAACGCATGGCCTATCACTTATTGCAACGTGACCAGCCCGGCGCAAAAAAACTCGCCGATGCGTTGAGCGGCGCATTGACGCGCGTGCGCCATTGCCAGCTTTGCAACAATTTTACCGAGCAGGAAATTTGTAATCTGTGCAGATCGGAAAAGCGCGACGCAGGTTTGCTTTGCGTCGTCGAATCGCCCGCTGATTTGATGATGATGGAACAAACGGAAAGTTATCGCGGCATGTATTTTGTGCTGATGGGACGCTTGTCACCGCTCGATGGAATCGGCCCGAAAGAAATTCATCTGGATCGATTAATCGCGCGCGCTACCGATGGCAATGTAAAAGAAGTGGTTCTGGCGACCAATTACACCGTGGAAGGCGAAGCGACGGCGCACTACGTCGGAGAGATGTTGCGTGCTAAAAGTTTGCGCGTTACACGTATTGCGCGCGGGTTGCCCGTGGGGGGCGAACTGGAGCATGTGGATACCGGCACGCTCGCGCAAGCGCTCATAGAAAGACGCGAAGTCTAAGTTTGCGTTTGCGCCTGATGATGCGCCGTGCCGCCGTCAAACGCATGATTGATGCGCGACGCAATGGCCTTTAATGCGCGCCATAATTTCGGCAGCAGCCAGATCGCCAGCACAATAAATATCACTAGCCCCAGCAAAAATAACGCCGGATGAGTAAACAACGCCCACAACCCGCCGACCACCAGCGCGTCTTCTGTCGCAGACGCAGTCCAGTTTGATACCGGTTCTGGCGAGGTGTTGATCAGCGCGCGACTGCCCGCTTTGGTGAAGTGACTGCCGGTGGCCATGGTGCCGCCCAAAATCCCCGCGATCACGGCCATCGTCGTGCTGTCGGTGCCCGCCATGCTCGCCGCCAATGCAGCGCCGGCGGGAATGCGAATGAAGGTATGCACGACATCCCAGATCGTATCGAGACCGGGAATCTTGTCGGCAAAAAATTCCACGAACAGCATGAAACCTGTTGCGCCCATGACATAGGGATTACTCAAAATTTCCACGCTGTGAGGCAGGGGCACCCAGCCCATTTTTCCTGCCAGGCCGACCAAAAACAATACCGCATAAAGACGAATGCCGCTGGCCCAACCCAAGCCTGCGGCCATTGCAATTTCCTGAATATGTTCCATAGCGGTCTCCTGAATGCCCTTGCGATACAGATCTTAATGCATTATGCCAAAGCTGCGCTGACACGGTTATGTCAGTTTGCTGCAATGTAGATAATATTCCTCGAATAACCCGGAAAGTGCAAACCATTGTATTCACACGAACTTGGTGTCTATTCGCAGAGGGAAGTTGACAGCATGGAGTTAATTCCGCTATAGTCTCACCTCTCTGCAATACGCAGATTCGGGCGCGGGGTGGAGCAGTCTGGCAGCTCGTCGGGCTCATAACCCGAAGGTCGTAGGTTCAAATCCTGCCCCCGCAACCAACTTTCTTTGTGGTTCTGAAGTGCACTAAATCCTCTGGGTTTTCTGTCTCGGTATTTTCGAAGTTAGACGTTCTTTAACAAACTACAACCGATAGATGTGGGTACCTGCAGTGGGGTACCTGCGGCTGAAGCCGTATGCGGAGCGATCTGCGTGGGGAATTAAGCGGCAGGACTCAAGACACAGCAGTACTCACAGTATTTTTAAGCCATTTCCTTGGAAAT
>JAYTVC010000007.1:0-8229 GCA_043744215.1 Pseudomonadota bacterium | reverse complement strand
TTGGCGTTGGCGTTGGCGTCGGTGTGGGCGTTGGTGTTGGCGTCGGTGTGGGAGTTGGTGTGGCATCAACGATGCTGCCGGTTCCTCTGCGTGATGTCCCGGTGGCTCCTGATACGGGCGTGACGGTTAAACGATAGCTTTCAGTCGGTTCGACCAAGTTGTCAGGCAGCGTGGTAACCCGCACCAGTAACGAGGTTACACCGATCGGTATGCCCGCGTTACCGCCAGAGGCCAACGAAAGGTAATTGACGCCGCCATCGGTTGAAAATTCCAGCGTACGTGAATAATCGAGGCCAGCTGTGGCGGTGCCGCCACCCAAACTCAAGCGGAAGCTCGCCGGTGCAAGCGGAACCTCACTGAGGGTTGCCGTAAAAACGGCGGCCTGTCCTTCGCTCACGCTGGTATTGCTGACTGATAAGACGGAAGGTAGTGCCAAGGCTGGCGAGGGCAGTGCCAACAGGAGCGCTGCAGCGAGCGGCAAGCGCTTTGCGCTGCCGTAAATTCGCCTCGTTATAAATGACCGGGCCGCAACAGCACGAAGCGGATCGAAATTCGGCCGGACCTTCAGCAAGTGAAGTGGGTGCATCACTGTCACTCCATATTTTTGTATAGCACCGCCAAATAGAAAAATAGGTTAATCACAACGTTTATTCAGACTCAGAAAACCCCGGAGTCCGCTATGAGCGCCCTATTGTTTTGCATAGAGCTTCAATACAAAGCATAGGCGAGAATGGGCAAATTACAAGGCAGTCGCGAAGTTATTTAAATATTCATTAGTGATGGCAGGGATATTCGGCAGCGTTATTTTTTGCGCCACCGCCACAACCCAAACAGCGCAGCGCCAAAAAATAAAATAGCTGCCGGCAGCCAGAGCGCTTTGAGATAGGAGCGCAGTTTTCTGCGCCAATCCACAGTCCCGGGTTCGCCGCCAAAAACACAATGGCCGGCCTGATTGTTGCCGGGCGGGTTGTCGCCGCTACGGCTTACATCAGCAGTAGCTTTGGCGGGGGTGCCGGCGAGGCGGTTCAGGATATTTCGCGTCATTTGTTGTGCGTCGGCATTGACCAGTGTCGGGCGCACGCCGCAGTCATCAAGGCCGTAGGCCCAGAACATGGTGCCACTATTGAACACTTGTGCGCCACTGCCATGCTCGTAATAGGTCATGTGGGCAAAACGCGTTTGATTATCGGCCGCGTAGGGCGAGGCGGCGATGATCGCGGTGCCGGGCGGCGATGCGGCATTCAGCCCATCCGCTTCATGGCCCAGTAATCCGCGCAGTACACCGCCAGGTTTTAATTGCGTTCCGGCACACACCCAGGTGAGGCAATCAGCGATGACGATGTCGGTATCAACAGGATCGTAATCGTACATGCCGCCGATCAGTGAGGCTTCGGGGCGGTTGATTTGGGGGTCACGGAATTTTACGGTCAGTTGCGCGGGGTCGGTTGTGGCATAGGGATCAAGTGCCTTGTCTTTATAAGCGACGATGGTGCGATTGGGTTGGCTGCCATTGATTTGGCCGGCGCTTGATGGGTCGAGACGGATTTGCCAATACGCGCTGTTGGCGCCGAAAAACGCGAGGTTGACGCCCTGGTTGCGCGCTGTTTCCACGTTGTCGCGCATTTGCCTGGTCCAATATTCATCATGGCCCGCGATCATGAACAGCTTATGCCGCGCAGGTGTGAGTAGTTGCGCGCCACTTACATGGTTGTCAATATCTGTCGCATAGCTGACGTCGTAACCCTCGCGCTCAAGGAAGCGCAGGGCTTTCAATTCGTAATGCATAAACCCACCGGCACCTTTGTCATAGGGCCGGTTGAACGACACTTTATATGCGCGTTTGCCGCTGCTGCTGTTGTATGGATAGAGCGACTTGCCGCCCCATCCGTTGTACGCCTGGTAACTGGTCACCGCATTTTGAAACAGGATGGCGGAAGGGCGGCCGTCATCGCGCACATCAAACGCGATGTAACTCTGTTTGCCGCTTGAGCCGGTCAGCTTCACCAGATAGACGCCGCTGGCCCAATAGCCGGCCGCGGCAGCATCGGCCGGCGTGGCCGGTACGTTAAGGGAATACGACACGCTCCAGTTACATTCGATCAGCGAAGTGGCCTCGTCTACTACTGGACACGTCGGCTGCTTCACGCCGTTCAGTTGAATGGGCCCATGCAATTGCCGCCCGCCATTGCCGCCATACCAACCCGCGCGATATACCGTGAGCGTATAGGTCGGGTCAACCGTGCTCACGTGAAAGTTAATCGACTCGCCGCGATTGATGCTGGTGGCCGACGCGTAACCTTCGATTTCACGTTGTGCAGCGTAATGAGTCAGTTGCCATTGTTGCGTCACGCCCTGCTCGACAGTCTTGGCGTTTTCCAACTGAATTACATTGCTGGCTGAGGCGGGTGTTGGTCCTGCGGCGGCGCTGAATGAGATAATCAATGCAAGCGCAGCGAAAAACAGGGTGGGAAATGTATTTCGCAAGCGATCAGCCAACCTGACAAAACGCTGTGAGACAAATAAATGTACGTGGCCTAAAACTTGATGACGCAACGATTTTATAATTTTTTCAGCAGGGTTTTTGCAACTGCGAGTTGTAAAATTATTCATAATAATCAATATGTTACATGATTACTGCATGAATCAAATTTTGGCTATTAAAAACCGCAGGTAAAAAAGCTGTCTGCACGACGGCTGTAATTATCGCAAGATACCCTCAGCGGTGTAAATATTTCAGCGACGCAAAAAGTCTGCGCAGTGTTTTTTGCGCGCGCTTCCATCGCCATAACAACGTGGTAAACAGCAGCAAGATTAAACCGCTATCCGCCGGTGCGGTGCCGCGAGGGCCGGCGAAAGTGCAGCCGCCTGCCGCAACGGGGTCTAACCTGGCAGAGAGTTGACTGGTTGCCTGCTTTGCCGCGCTGGCAGCGGCCAGACCGATAAAACGGTTGAGCACGTTGCGGGTGATTTGCTGTGCACCCGGGTTGACCAAGGTCGGGTTGCTGCCGTAAGCGTCGAGGCCATAAGTCCATTGCATGGAACCGGTGTTGAACACCTGCGCGCCGCTGCTATGCGTGTAATAGGTTGCGCTCGAGAAACGCGTTTGCGTTCCCACCACATAGGGCGAAGACGAAATCGCTACGGTGCCGGCCGGCGAAGAGGGCGCCAATATATCGACTTCATAACCGAGCAGTCCGGGCAGCACGCTGCCCGTTTGCAATGTTGTGCCGCTGCACAACCATGTCAGGCAATCGGCGATGACAATGTCGGCGTTTACCGGGTCGTAGTCGTACATGCTGCCCACCAAGGCCGCTTCGGGGCGGTTGACTTCCGGGTCGCGGAATTTCACGGTGAGTTGCGTCGGGTCGATTGCGGCATAGGGATCCAGCACGGCGCTCTTGTAGCTGACCATGGTACGGTTGATCTGGCTGCCATTGATTTGATCGGTGGCCGATGCTTCGAGGCGGATTTGCCAATAGCCGGTGTTGGCACCGAAGAAGCCGAGATTGACGCCCTGATTGCGCGCCGTTTCTACGTTGTCGCGCATTTGTTTGGTCCAGTATTCATCGTGCCCGGCAGTCATGAACAGCTTGTGCCGTGCGGGCGTGAGCTGTTGCGCACCAAGGGCGTGCGTGTCGATGTCAGTCATATAGGTGACGTCGTATCCTTCACGCTCGAGGAAGCGGATCGTTTTCAACTCGAATCCCATCAAATCGCCGGCACCGGCACTGCCGAAGCTGCTGACGTAGGGCCGGTTGAATGAGATTTTTTGCGCGCGCGCACCGCCGCTGCTGTTGAAACCATACAGCGATTTGCCACCCCAATTGTTATACGCCTGATAAGTGGTCACGCCATTGGCGAACAGGATGGCGGAATTACGGTTGTCATCACGCACGTTGAACACGATGTAACTTTGCTTGCCGCTTGAGCCGGCAAGTTTCGCCAGGTATACGCCGCTGGCCCAGTCGGTCGGGTCGGCAGTATTGTTCGGCACGTTGAGCGTGTAAGAAGTGCTCCAATTGCATTCGAGCAAAGCGGTCGCGGCATCGACCACCGGACAGGCCGGTTGTGCCACACCGTTGAGGGTGACTGGCCCCGACAACTGCCGCCCGCCCGCGCCGCCGTACCAGCCCATGCGATATACCGAAACGGTAAACGTCGGGTCAATCGTGTTGACATGAAAGTTAATCGATTCGCCGCGGTTGATGCTGGTGGCGGAAGCGTAGCCCTCGATTTCATGGCTCGCCGCATAGTTCGACATTTGCCATTGTGTGGTCACACCCTGCGCGGCAGTCTTCGCATTTTCCAATTGAATGACATTGCTGACGGGCGTCGGCGTTGGTGTTGGCGTTGGTGTTGGCGTTGGCGAATCTGATCCGGAAGACGAGCAGCCGGCAAGCGTTGCGAGCAACATGATCGCAAGTTTTTTTCTAGCTAATAAATAATGTGGTCCGGTCATTTTTTCCAAAAACCTATGCAATGAATAAAACCAGGTAATGAATAAACAATCTGCGCCCCTGCTGTAAAGCTAGGGGCGCGATAAAGACAGCATACTGAATTTTAGTGCTGCGCTCAAACGCGGGCAGTTCACGGCGCTTGCCGCACCCTGCCTGCTGCCCTCAGCTACCTTACGTTACGGGTTCGCACTGAACGGCAAAGGGGGCGATGCCAGTTTGTTCAGGATGTTGCGCGTCACCTGCTGCGCGTCCGCGCTGACTCTGCTCGCATACGGCGCCGCAAAGGCACCATAGCCATCGAGACCATAACTCCAGTATAAACTGCCTGAAGAAAACACCTGTGCGCCGCTGGCTGCCTGATAAATAGTCGCATGGGAATTGGCCAAACGATATCCCGCAGTGGCGACAGGGCAAGCATTCGCCCGTATCAAACCGCTTGGACTGTATCGGATTGCATCAGGCACCACGCAATAGGGTGATGTGCCTACGGCGACGGTACCGGCCGGTGAAGAATTTGCGTCCATCTGGTCTACCTCATAGCCCAGCAAATTCGGCAAGACAAGGGGTTTTCCCGGCTGTTGCGATGTGCCCGCGCACATCCATGCGGGGCAGTTATCTAAAACCAGATCATCATCGACAGGGTTGTATTGATACATGCCACCCACTAGCGATGCCTCGGGAAGCGCGGGACGCCCGGGCTGCGCGTCGCGGAATTTGATGGTCGTCTCCATCGGGTTGATTTTTGTCATGGGATCGGCCGCGCTGTTCTTATACGACACTATCGTGCGGTTGGCCTGGCTGGCGTCCAAAGCGGCTGGCTCATAACGAATCTGCCAGTATGCGTTGTTCGCTGCAAAGAATGACAGGTTGACACCCCCGTTCCTGGCAGACTCGGCATTGCTGCGCATCTGCGAACTCCAGTATTCGTTATGTCCGCCAATTAGCAACAATTTATGTTTTCCCGGTAACTGGTTGCCCGATGTATGCAAATCAAGGTCGGTTGCATAGCTCACATCGTAGCCTTCCCGCTCGAGAAAACGCAGCATTTTGATATCGAAGCCCATGAGCCCACCTGCACCCTGGCTGGCGAAACTACTTTCAAAGGGCCGGTTGAGGGAAACCTTATTCGCATGCACTCCCCCGCTGTTAAAGTCATAGAGCGATTTGCCGCCCCAGCCGTTATAGGCGGCATAGGTATTGAAACCGATCAAAGTCAATATCTGGCTCTTGCTGCTGTCATCGCGCACAACAAACACCAAGTAACTTTGTTTTCCGCTTGAACCGGTCAGCTTGGCCAGATAAACGCCGCTGGCCCAGGCGGTCGGATCAGCCGAATCGGCGCTAGTTGTCAGGGTGTGCGAAACGCCCCAGTTGCATTCAACCAACGATGTGACTGCATCGATAACCGGGCAAGCCGGTTGTTGCACGCCATTCAAAGTCACGGTGCCGAGCATTTGCCGCCCCCCCGCCCCGCCATACCAACCCATGCGAAACACTGACAGCGTGTAAGTCGGGTCGATCGTATTGATATGAAACTTGATCGATTCGCCGCGATTGATACTGGTGGCTGATGCATAGCCTTCAATTTCATGCTTGGCTGCATAGTCGGTAATTTTCCATTTATCGGACACGCCCTGCGCAACCGTCTTGGCGTTTTCCAACTGAATAACCTGGCGAGCCGGTGTAGGCGGCGCAGGCGTCGGTGTCGGTGTCGGCGTGGGGGTAGGTGTTGGCACCGGCGTCGGTGTCGGTGTCGTATCCGTGCCAGAGGAGGCACATCCCGCCATTGACACCAATAAAAATATAGACAGCATTTTTTTGGTATTTCGATCCAGCTTAATCATTATTTTCCCCATTACAAAAATCGTTTTTAAAGGCTGTTAAGGTGCTGCAAAGCGTGCCGATGAATGAGGTGCGGTTCATACTTGCCTGTGAGTAACCGTAAAATCATGCAGGACTGTTTGTGTTATTGCCTGCAAGAATTACCATCACGCTGCCTGTCCGGGCGCTGCCAACGGCGCAAGCGCCATAACAAATTAGTCAATAAAATCAATAAGATACTGGCATCACCCAAATTACTTTTTGTTGGCCCGAATGCGCATCCACCGCCTGCTGCGATAGGCGCAGCCGTTTTGTCCATCACCCCACCCGTTGTCCTGATGGCAAGAGCGCCGGCCATTAACACGGGCGGTGGTGAAGCAAAGCGGTTCAGCACATTGCTCGTAATTTTCTGTGCATCGGGGTTCACCAATAACGGTTTATCGCCTCTGCTATCAAGACCGTAATTCCAGTTCATCGAACCTGTGGAGAAAACCTGCGCACCGCTGCTGTGGGTGTAGTAAGTCATGCTGGAATAACGCGTGGTTAGGTTGGGTCCTGAGCCAACATCGTAAGGCGAACGCGCAACTTCGACTGTGCCAGGCGGCGTTGACGCATGGAGAATATCTACTTCGTAACCCAGCAGCCCTATTAATTTGTCGCCCGCGACTAACGTTGTGCCGCTACACATCCAGGCTGGGCAATTGTTGATCACAATGTCGGCGTTCACAGGACTGTAATCGTACATCGCACCGAACAACGCCGCTTCAGGGCGGTTGATTACCGGCGCGCGAAACAGGGTGGTTGTCTCCGCTACGGGCGTATTGTTCGGCAACGGGTCCCAGTTGGCGTTCTTATATCCGACGACAGTACGATTCGGCTGACTGCCAGCGGTAGAAGGCTCTAGCCGAATTTGCCAATAACCCGTATTGGCCGCAAGGAAAACAAGATTAACGCCTTGATCACGCGCGCCTTCGATATTGTCGCGCATTTGCTTGGTCCAATATTCGTCGTGGCCGGCGCTCATGAACAGCTTATGTTTTGCCGGCACCAGTTGTTGCGCACCACTAACGTGGCTGTCGATATTGGTGGTGTAGCTGACGTCATAACCTTCGCGCTCTAAAAAGCGCAGTGTCTTGAGCTCAAAGAGGAAGAACTGCCCTTCGCCGCCACCGCCATAGGGCCGGTTGAACGACACTTTATAAGCCGGTAATCCCCCGCTGTTATACGAATAGAGCGATTTGCCGCCCCAGTCGTTGTAGGCCTGATAAGTTGTCACCGCATTTTCGAACAGGATGTCTGCATTGCGGCTGTCATCACGCAGGGTAAAAATGATGTAGCTTTGTCTTGTACTCGCGGAGCCCGTGAGCTTCACTAAATAGGTTCCGCTGGCCCAATAGTCCGTAGCGGCTGGATCAGTCTGCGTATCAGGCACATTCAATGTGTACGACACGCTCCAGTCGCATTCGAGCAAGGTGGTATTTATATTTGCACCTGGATCTACGGGCTGTTTTACTGCGACAGTTTCGACGTTGGCGCATGCGGGCTGCTGAACGCCATTCAACGTCACCGGCGCTTGCATCCTCCGTGCGCCCGGGCCGCCATACCAGCCCATGCGAAACACTTCAAGCTTATAGTTTGCTTCGCTCGAATTCACATGGAAATTAATCGACTCACCGCGGTTAATACTGGTGGCCGAGGCATATCCCTCAACCTCATGATTGTTTGCAAATAATGATCTCGCCCATTGGTCGGTAACACCCTGGGCCGCTGTTTTGGCATTTTCTATTTGAGTGACATTGCGTGCGGGCGTTGGCGTCGGCGTTGGCGTCGGCGTTGGCGTCGGCGTCGGTGTTGGCGTCGGTGTTGGCGTCGGTGTGGGCGTCGGTGTGGGCGTCGGTGTGGGCGTCGGTGTGGGCGTCGGTGTGGGCGTCGGTGTGGGCGTCGGTGTGGG
>JAYTVC010000006.1:0-32177 GCA_043744215.1 Pseudomonadota bacterium | reverse complement strand
CAGAAGTTATTTTTCCATTCGCGCAGGGCAGCAAATACGGCGATGCGATCGGTCAGCTTTTTGCCGGCATGTTGTTCTGCCGACGCAATCACCTCGGGCACATCGCAGCGCAAGAATGGGTTGGTTGCCAATTCGTCGGCAATGGTTGAGGGTAGCGTAGGCTCGTTTCTATCGCGCTTGGCCGCTTCGCGTTTTTCCCGATCGTGCAGCGCGTGGTTGTTGGGTTCCACCGCTTTGGCAAACGCAATATTGGCCAGCGTGTATTCGTGACCGCAATATATTTTGGTTTCAGCTTTTAGTCGCGCTAATTTTTGCAGTGACGCGCTCATTTGTTCTGCCGTGCCTTCAAACAAGCGGCCGCAACCGCAGGCAAATAAAGTGTCGCCGCAAAATACCATCTCGTCGTTATACAAAGCGATATGGCCCGAAGTGTGGCCGGGAATATCAAGCACGCGCAGGCTGAGGCCGATTTCTGCCAGAAAAATGTCATCGCCTTCGCGCAACGGATGGGTCATGGCCTCTATTTTTTCGCTTTTGGGGCCGTACAGCGGCACGGCAAATTGTTCCATCAATGCAATATTGCCGCCCGTATGGTCCCAGTGATGATGGGTATTCAGAATGGCGGCCAGCGTCAGATTATTTTTAGCCAGATACGCCGCTACCGGCGCGGCATCTCCCGGATCAACACAGACCGCCTGGTTACCGAGAACCAGAGTCCAGATGTAATTGTCGCGAAAAGCGGGAATAGGAATTATTTGTAACATAAACGCGAGTTTGAACTAAAATTACGCTATGTCAAATACGCCATTACCCAACCCGCAGTTCAATGAGTGGCTGCAAAGCCCGCTGGGCAGTTATCTGCTCGGGCAGGAGCAAGCCTATCTTGACGAAGCGGTGGCCGATATTTTTGGTTTTCATGCGCTGCAGTTGGGTTTGCCGCAACAAAATTTTTTGCGCGCCAGCCGCATCGCCCACAAGCTCATCATTTCGCCTGAGCAGGGCACGCATCTGCGCGCGAATTTTGATGCCTTGCCGGTGGAAAGCCAAAGTATAGATTTGCTGATTCTGCCCCACGTACTGGAATTTACCGACAACCCTCACCAGATTCTGCGCGAAGTTGATCGCGTGATGATGCCCGAAGGCCGCGTGATGATTATCGGTTTCAATCCGTGGAGTTTATGGGGTGCCAAACGCGCCATGACCTATGGCGAGCGCGATTATCCCTGGCGCGGCCATTACGTATCGCTGGTGCGCATGAAAGATTGGCTCGCGCTGCTGGGCTTTGATGTGACGGCAGGCAGGCTCGGCTGTTATGTGCCGCCGTGCAAATCGCAAAAATGGCTGGAGCGTTTCACATTCATGGAGCGCGCGGGCGACCGCTGGTGGGGCATTGCCGGCGGCGTTTACATGCTGCAAGCCATCAAGCGCGTGCAAGGCATGCGTCTGATAACACCAAGCCGGCGCAACAAACATGACCTGGCAAAAAATCTCGCCCCCGCGCAGGGCATGACCGGTGTGCGCCGGGAGAGCAGCCAGCGCCACCTCAAGCGGGTGAAATAAATGGAGCAAAAAAATAACCATGGCATGAACGATGGCATGGTGGATATTTTTACCGATGGCGCGTGCAAGGGCAATCCTGGCCCCGGTGGTTGGGGTGCGCTATTGCGCATGGGCAAAACAGAAAAAGAATTATTCGGCGGCGAAGCGCAAACCACCAACAATCGCATGGAGCTGATGGCAGTGATTCGCGCCCTGGAAGCGCTCAAGCGCCCATGCCAGGTGCGCGTGCATACCGATTCAGTGTATGTGCAAAAAGGCATCAGCGAGTGGATGAAAAACTGGAAGCGCAACGGCTGGCGCACCAGCGCAAAACAGCCGGTAAAAAACGCCGACCTGTGGCGCGAGCTGGATGAAGTCGCGGCAAAACATGCCGTGCAGTGGCTGTGGGTAAAAGGCCACGCCGGCCATATAGAAAATGAGCGGGCCGACGGGCTGGCCAATCGCGGCGTAGAATCAACACTCGAACAATAATTCGCGGGACATCATGCGGCAAATCATTCTGGATACCGAAACAACGGGCCTCGAGCCCGAGCAGGGCCATCGCATTGTCGAACTGGCAGCCGTGGAGTTCGTCAACCGTCGTCCTACCGGCAATCACTTTCACCGCTACCTCAATGCCGAGCGCGAGAGTGATCCGGCGGCGTTGCAGGTGCATGGCCTGACGACGGAATTTTTGCAGGACAAACCGAAGTTTCCTGACATCGCCGAAGCGTTTCTTGCCTATGTGGCGGGGGCGGAATTGATTATTCACAACGCGCCGTTCGATGTGGGTTTTTTAAATGCGGAACTACGCCGTGCGGGCAAAGACACATTGCATAGCGTCTGCCCGAACGTAACCGATACGCTGAAAATGGCCAAGGATTTACACCCAGGCAAACGCAATAATCTCAACGCTTTGTGCGAACGCTATCAGGTCGATAATTCGCAACGCACATTGCACGGCGCATTGCTCGATGCGCAATTGCTGGGTGAAGTCTTTCTTGCCATGACGCGCGGTCAGGACATTTTGCTGATGGAAGAGCAGTCTGCGCCGAAAAAAACAAGCCACGCTGCGCAAAAAAGTAAAATCAGTTTAGCCGTGTTGCGTGCCAACGCCGATGAAATCGAAGCGCACCAGACGCAGCTCGATAAAATTAAAAAAGAAAGCAAAGGCCCGTGTCTCTGGCAGCAGATTGATCTACATTAAGCGTTCAGAAGGATAAAACATTATGTTACGTAACTTGTTGATTTTATTCAGTTTTTTGTCTTGCTTCGGCTATGCGTTGCCGGCCTCGGCCGCCCATGAAATCGCCTACATGACTGAGCAGGATTTTCTGGGCGATGTGCCGCTGGTATTGGGCGCATCGCGCCTGCCGCAGCGGCTGCAGGACGCACCCAGCGCGACCATTGTGATTGACCGTCAGACGATTGAGGCCAGCGGTTTTAATAATGTGGCTGATGTGTTGCGACTGGTGCCGGGCATGTATGTCGGTTATTTCAAAGGCCATGCGCCGTCCGTCGCCCTGCATGGGCTCACCGGTGAATATTCGGGGCGCATGCAAGTGCTGGTTGATGGCCGTTCGGTTTACAACAGTCTGATCGGCAGCGTGGAATGGAATGACATTCCGCTGCTCATCGAAGATATTGAACGCATCGAAGTTGTGCGCGGGCCCAATTCGGCGAGCTTTGGCGCGAATGCGTTCATGGGCGTCATCAATATCACTACGCGCGACCCGGCCAAAATAAAATCTTCCGTGGCGGGCATCACGCTCGGCGACAATGGCCAGCGCCGTGCCTCCGCGCGTCTGGCGGGCCATGCCGCTGCGTGGGATTACCGCCTCTCTGCCGGCTACCGCGCTGACGATGGTTTTGACAAGGTCAACGACAGCCAGCGACAAAAAATTTTGGATCTGCGCGCCAGTTATACGCCCAACGGCAGCGACAGTTGGCAGTTCGGTGCCGGCCATAACACTAGCTCGCGCGGCAAGGGCTACGTTGATACGCTGCTCGACCAGCCCCATCCGGAATTCAATACCGCTTCTTACGCATCGGCCAATTGGGCGCGGTCGCTGGGGCCAGACCGCGAAATCAGCGCTCGGCTCTATCATGGCAGCAACGATATCGAAAGTTCGGTCACTTCGTTGCCGTTGGCCGCCCTGGGCAATCAGCGCTTCACCATCAGTGGCGTTGTGGATATGCAGCGAACGGATTTTGAAGCGCAATACCGCTTTACGCCCACGCCCGATTGGCGCGTGGTAGCAGGGGGCGGTTTGCGGCGCGATTCGGCCCGCTCAGAAATTTATCTGGGCACCGGCAAACGCGAAATCAACGACACCCAGCGCCTGTTCGCCCATGGCGAGTGGCATGCCAACAGCCGGCTGAACGTGAATCTCGGCGCCATGCTGGAAGACACGTCATATACCGGACGCGAATTTTCGCCACGTATTGCACTCAATTACCGGCTGACGCCAGATCACGCACTACGCACGAGCGTGTCGCGCGCCACGCGCACGCCCACCATCTATGAAGAAAAAGCCGACTATCACATCAATCTTGGCCCAGTGCGGATTCAGCAAAATCTGGCGGTTGGCGGCTTGCGCTCGGAACATATTGCATCGACTGAACTAGGTTATGTGGGCAACTTCAGCAGCACCGGCATGACGCTGGATTTACGTCTGTATCGGGATCGCTTGAGCGATCTTGTCGGCGCAATCCGTATCGCGTCGCCACCAGGTTCTATCAATCCCGGCACTATTTCGGCGACCAATGTGAACGACGCCACTATCAGGGGCTATGAGACCAGCCTGCGTTATGTCCCGGTCAAGTCGACCGATATTTTGCTTGGATACGCCAACACGCGTATCAGCAGCAACGATCCCGAGCTGGAACGCACGATGCCGATCAATACGTTGAGCCTGCTGGCCCGGCACGCATGGACCGATCATTTGAACACCAGCCTCGGCTATTACCAGACCAGCAAAGTAGATGGCTTGAGCGAGGGCGATCCGGTGCCTCTGGCGCGAAGGCTCGAAGCGCGCGCCGCGTACCGTTTCGGCCCGCTGAGCACGTTGGATCGCGGCGGGGAAATCGCCTTGGTCATGCAAAATCTGCTGGGTAAATACGCCGACTTCAAACTGGACAACGTGGCTGATCGACGCGTCTACGTTTCGCTAGATTGGCAGTGGTAAGCGTAACCATCACAATAATTATTACGCGAATTATTACGCGCTTATGAGCGCTCGTACAGGGGAGTAGTGGTGAGTAAAGGGTTATCGAATTCTGTGGATATGTGTTTATATTCAATAGGTTACAATTTAAGCGGGAAAAGTATCGGGAGCGCCTTCAAGGTCTGGCTGTGGCGTGCGCTACTATGTTGCGCCTTACCCTTGACGGCTTTCAGCGCAGAGCCGTCGGCCACGGCTGCGAGCACGGCAGACACTATCGTTATTGTGGTGAGCGAAAACAGCGATGCCTATTTGCAAACTGCCGAGCGTTTGCGCGTGCGCTTTGAATATGAAAATCCCGAGCGTGCGCGCTTTATTGTCATGAACATCGAGCGGCTTGCTTTGAAGGGTGCCGCAGAATTATCGGGCAACCAATTGATTGTCACCGTCGGTGTGCGTGCCGCGCAAATGGTAAACGGCTTTGGCCTCACGATTCCGGTATTGCATACGCTGGTGCCTAAATCTGCCTATGAGCAGATGTTGCAAACCAAGCCGGCCAGCACGCATCAATTGTCTGGCGTTTTTATCGACCAACCTGTGGCGCGGCAATTGGAGCTGGTGCGCCTAGTCGCACCGCAAGTCATCAAAGTGGGCGCGCTGCTGGGCGCTGACGCACAGGCCGCCAGCAAAGCGCTGGATCTGGCAGCGCGCAGCCATGGATTGCAAATGGAAATTGAAACTATCAGCAAACCGGAAGAGCTACCGGCCTCGCTCAAGCGCGTACTGGCGCGCAGCGACGCCTTGCTGGCACTGCCCGACGCGCAGGTGTATAACCAAAGCACGCTACAAACGATTTTGCTCAACGCCTACCGCAGCAACCAGCCGGTGTTCGGTTTTTCGGCGGCGCAGGTCAAGGCAGGCGCGCTGGCGGCGGTTTATACCACGCCGGAACAAATCGGCACCCAGGCCGCTGAAATATTGCTCAAAGCGGGGGCGGGCGGCAAATGGGTTTTGCCCGTGCCGCAAAGCCCGCGCTATTTCAACGTGGCGGTGAACCGCGAAGTGGGCCGCTCACTTGGTTTGGCCATCGACGAAGACATCGTGCTGCAGGAAAAACTCAAGCGCAGCGCTAGGAATGAACTGTGAAAAACTGGAGCATGAAATGGCGTCTGCTGTTGCTGGCCTTTGCGCCGGCAGTGACCATTCTTGCACTGCTGGTTGGTTATTTCACCAATAGCCGCATCAACGATATCAACCAGTCGTTGCGTGAACGCGGCTCGGCCATTGCGCGGCAATTGGCGCCGGCGAGCGAGTATGGCTTATTCACCCGCAACGCCGAAGCGCTCAAGGCGCTGGCCGATTCAGCCAAAAAAGAATCCGATGTCAGCCTGATTGCCATATCCGATTCTACCGGCGCTGTGCTCGCCGCCAGCGGCGACAGCGCATTGTTACGTCGTGTGGCCGAGAAACCACAGGGTGTGTCGCTGGGCATTCTGGATTTTTCCGACGTGTTGTATTTCAGTTTGCCGGTGTATCAGTCGGAGGCGAAGACTGGCGACATTCCCGAACAGGGCGGCGTAACGCCTGCCGCCACGCGCGGGCTGGTGATTTTGGGCTGGGTCAACGTCACCATGAGCAAGGCCGACACCATCAACCGCATCGATGCGCTGCTGCGCATCAGCATGTTTATCGCCGTGGTGGTGTTGGGCGCGACGGCGATATTTGCGTTGCGCTTGAGCCGCAGCATTACCCGCCCGATCAACCGGCTGGTGCAGGCAGTAGAGAACATCGAAGCGGGCGACCTGGATGTGGTGCTTGCCTCGACTTCTGGCGGCGAGCTTGCGGTGCTGGCTAACGGTGTCAACAGCATGGCCGGTGCGATTAAATCCGCGCGCGAAGGCTTGCAGGAAAAAGTCGACCGCGCCACGCTGCAACTCACCTATTACGCTACCCACGACAGCCTCACCGGCCTTGTCAACCGGCGTGAGTTTGAAGACCGCCTTGGCCATGCGCTGCTTTCCTCGCGACAAAGCGGCCGGGTACATGCGCTGTGCTTTCTTGATCTCGATCATTTTAAAATCGTTAACGACACCTGCGGCCATGATGCGGGCGACGAACTGCTGCGTCAGGTGGCAAGTCTGCTGAAATATAAAATGCGCGAAGGCGATACGCTGGCGCGGGTGGGCGGCGATGAGTTTGGCTTGCTGCTCGAAGACTGCCAGCTTGACCGGGCGCTGGAATTGTCGCACCAGCTGTGTGAAGCGATCAAGGCGTTCCGTTTTTCCTGGAGCGGCAAAACTTTCACCATCGGCGCATCCATCGGCGTCGTGGTCATCAACCGCGGCAGCGACAATATCTCCAGCGTGCTGAGCCGTGCCGACAGCGCCTGTTACGCGGCCAAAGACCGTGGCCGCAATCAGGTCTATGTGTACCGCGAGCGCGACGAAGCGCCCGGCACCAGCGCCATGGGCAAAGGCTGGGCGGCGCGCATTAACGAAGCGCTGGAGAACGACGATTTTTGCATTTATTACCAGCCGATCATGCCGCTGCAAAAAGACCGCGACGACGGCACGCGCTATTACGAAGCGTTGCTGCGCTTGCGCCAGGCAGACGGCGAAATTATTTTACCCATGGCATTTATCCCGGCCGCAGAACGTTACAACATGATGCAGAGCGTTGACCGCTGGGTGATCCAGCGCTGCTTTGCCGACTATCGCAAATTGATGAATGACACGCCGGGCCATCCGGCCCATGTGATCTCGATTAACCTGTCGGGCCACTCGTTGTGCGACGACAAGTTCGCCAAGTTTCTCGAAGACCAGTTCGCGGTCTTCGGCATTCCGCCCCAGCGCATCTATTTTGAAATCACCGAGACGGCGGCCATTACCAATTTATCCAAGGCCGTCGCCTTGATTGAGCAGCAGAAACGCATCGGCTGCAAATTTTTGCTCGATGATTTTGGCACCGGCCTATCGTCATTTTCTTACCTTAAAAACCTGCCCGTCGATGGCGTAAAAATAGACGGCGTATTTGTGCGCGACATGCTCGAAGACCGAACCGACCTCGCAATGGTCGAGGCCATTAACAATATCGGTCACGTGATGGGGCTGTATACCGTGGCCGAGTATGTGGAAGATGAGGCGACGTTCAACAAGCTGCGCGAAATTGGCGTGGATTATGCGCAAGGCCATTTTGTCGGCACGCCGCTGCCGGCTGAAGAAGGATTCGGCAAGCCGGCGCGCAGCAAGGTCGTCTCCATCGGCACCCGCAGCGAAGCGGGCAGGCCGGATAAAACCCTGCAGTAGCGTAGGTTATGGCAGACGTCGATTCCCAGCGCAGACGGAGAATGCTATAATTTACTAACTCATTCAGGTTGCGCCTTGGCCGGTCAGGCAGGGCGCTTTTTTGTAACCAGAAAATTAAAGTGAACAGCATGAATTTTCAAAAATTAATTATCCGTTTGAGCGTCGTCGCGCTAGCAGGTTTTGCCGCATCAGCCCACGCCGAAGGCAACGCCGCAGCGGGCAAAGTAAAAACTTTCGCCTGTCAGGGTTGCCACGGCATCCCCGGCGTGAAGACCGCCTTCCCCGAAGTGTATAGCGTGCCCAAGCTGGGCGGCCAACATCCCGCCTACATCGTGAGCGCACTTAAAGCCTACAAGGCCGGCCAGCGCAGCCACACGACCATGCAGGCCAATGCATCGACCCTGTCGGATCAAGACATGGCGGACATTGCCGCTTACTACGGCGGCAAGTAAATCATTATGAGAAAACCCATTATGAAAAAATCATTATTTCTTTTAGCGGTATTGTTGGCAGCGGGCACGGCCCAGGCCGCGGGCACTGCCGAAATCGGCAAACAAAAATCCACCCTGTGCGTGGCCTGCCACGGTGCCGACGGCAACAGCGCTACCGACCAATACCCCAAGCTTGCCGGACAAAACGCCGATTACCTGCGCGCCGCCTTGCATCAATACAAATCGGGCAAACGCAAAAATCCCATCATGGCCGGTTTCGCCGGCGGTTTGAGTGACGACGACATGAGCAACCTCGCTGCGTATTTCTCCAGCCAAAAAGGGTTGGAACAAAAGTATTAATTGCGTAAATAAGTTACCAATAAAAAAGCAGTCCACGGACTGCTTTTTTTGTTGGCTCTGTTTTGCTGCTTTCATCCTTCATCCGTTCTCTCCAAGCAAGCCAAATAAATTTGCGCATCCAGCGTCGTTCCGTTGCGCTGCGCTTGCCACAATGTTTCTGCAAGACAATCCATGATGCGGTGTTTGGCGTCATGCTCAGACTTCAATTGCGCGCACAGCTTTTCATACGCCGCGAGGATGCCCTGTGGCTGGTCGATGGAAAGTTGTTCTTCGATGGCGATGTGCATGGACAAATGCAAAAATGGATTGGTCTGGCCAAACTCCGGCAGGTAATCTTTATCCAGATATTTTTCCGGTTGATTGAGCGCCGCGTGATATTCCGGGTGTAATATAATGGCACTGGCAGCCATTTTCTGCATATCTGTAAGTGCTTGATTATTAACAGTTTTTTTCCATGTTTCGAAGAGAAACTGACGTGCTTCGATGCGCGAAGGCGTGAACATTTTTAGGTGAACTCCTTCGCTTGGTATTCGCATAAATCTTCGATGAGACACTGCGCGCACAAGGGTTTGCGCGCTTTGCAGATGTAGCGTCCGTGCAAAATCAGCCAGTGATGGGCGTTGAGTTTGAATTCCTCAGGCACGAATTTGTTTAATCTTTTTTCCGCCTCATCGACATTTTTTCCCTGAGCGAGAGGGATGCGATTGGCCACGCGGAAGATATGCGTATCAACGGCGATAGTCGGCTCACCAAAGGCCGTATTCAGAATGACATTGGCGGTTTTGCGGCCAACGCCAGGCAATTGTTCCAGCGCATCGCGGCTGCCAGGTACTTCGCCGCCGTGCTGGTCGGCCAATATTTTGCACGTGGCCATGATATGTTTTGCTTTCGAGCGGAACAGGCCGATGGTTTTGATATGGCTGATTAATTTCTCCTCGCCCAGCGCGAGTATTTTTTTTGCGGTGTTGCCCGCTTTGAATAATTTTACCGTCGCCTGATTGACGCCTTTGTCGGTCGCCTGTGCCGACAAGATGACGGCGATCAGTAATTCGAACGGCGATGTGTAAACGAGTTCCGTTGTGGGCGACGGGTTTTGTTTGCGCAGGCGCGCAAAAATTGCGTAGCGCTTTTGCGGGTTCACCCCGTCACCGCACAAACAATATCAACACGCCGACCAGCGCAAACAAGCCGGCGGCGATGTAGCGGATGATGTGCAGCGGCAGTTTTTTTGTCAGCGCTTCGCCCAGCAATACGGCGGGCACATTGGCGGCCATCATGCCGATGGTGGTGCCTAATACGACGGGCACCAGGGTTTTGTATTGGGCCGCCAAGGCCACGGTGGCGAGCTGTGTCTTGTCGCCCATCTCCGCCATAAAAAACAGCAGCATGGTCGTGATGAATATGCTGGCGCTGCTGAGGTTAGGCTGGGCATCGTCGAGCTTATCCGGCACCAGCGCCCAGACGGCAAAAGCAAAAAACGACGCGGCAAGTATCCAGTGCAAGGTGGCGGGCCCGATCAGCGTAGACAGCCATTGGCCAAGTGCAGCAGCAATAAAATGATTCAAAATGGTGGCGAAAAAAATGCCCGCGATAATCGGCAATGGCCGATTGGCATAGCGTGCCGCCAGCACAAAGGACAACAGTTGTGTCTTGTCGCCGATTTCCGCCACAAACACCAGCAGGGTTGAAGTAAAAAAAGCTTCCATTGGAATCCTAAGATTTATTTTTTGTTTTGAGCCGGCAGGTTTTTGGTTTGCGCCCGCTCAATGGCGGCTTGAATGGACGCTTGTCTGTTCACAACGGAGACCGGTTTTTTTGCCGGGAGCCGAGCGGTCTTTTGTGTTTCGTCTCGCGCAAGACGAAATGTATGGAATGCGTGGCGCGCACGCCAGCGGTCTGCGCGTTGCTGAATGTCAACTGCCGATGAAAGATCGCCAACTGGCCGCATCGAAATGCAATCCACTGGGCAGGGCGCGATGCATAGTTCGCAGCCCGTACATTCGTCGCTCAAAATCGAATGCATCAGTTTGTTTGCGCCAATAATGGCATCGACCGGGCACGCACGTATGCAAAGGGTGCAGCCAATGCAGCGCGCTTCGTCGATGATGGCCAGGTGCAAGGGCTTGGTGACGCCGTGTTTCGCATTCAGCGGCTTGGCCGCCACGCCGAGCAAATTCGCCAACTTGCGAATGCCCATCTCGCCACCCGGCGGGCACTGGTTGATCTCGGCGCGGCCCTCGGCAATGGCAGTCGCATAGGGCATGCACCCGTCGAAGCCGCATTGGGTGCATTGGGTTTGTGGCAACAAGGCGTCGATTTTTTGAATCGGAATAAGCATCAGTCTGCGATTGCGTTAGCCGAACACGCCCAGCACTTGGCCCTGCGCCAGAAAACGATTGGGCTCACCGACAATCAGGCGGGCAAAATCTTCCAACTGCGTTTCGCTGAAGGTGGCAGCATCAAATGCAATATCGACGGTTTCAAAGCGTTCAAAATTTTTCAGTTTGAATAATAGTTTTGCTTGTTCATAATCGCCACGGATGGACGTCTCCGTGATCACACTGCAGGGCACGGTGAATTCGCACCAGCGGTTCTTGCCGTTTTCGTCGCGTACGTCATGGCGGGTGAATTTAAGATTATGCCGCCACAAAGTATCTTCACATTGCTGAATCAATTGCGGCATGTCTTTTTTGAGTGCGAGCGCGGCGGTAGAAGCCTGTTTGTATTGCAGTGTAACTACGTCGAATACTTCGCGGTCATGAAAAGGCTTGCGCCGATAATCGGCAAAAAAATCGCCCAGCATCAGGCCGTCGAATTTTCCAATGCCGTGCAGTTCAAACACATAGACGCTCGCAGGTTTGATGACGTCAAGTTGCTTGCACAGATCATTGAGATACGAGAAAGCCTGGCGCAGTTTTGCGTCAACCAGATCAGCATTGGCGCTGATTTGCTGGCTTTGCTCCAGTTGTTGTTTTTGCAACGAGCTGGCTTGGGATTTGAGTTGGTCGAGAAAGCCCATGTATTTTGAATTGCGTAGAGTTGCCGAGGAGAAATAATAACCGAAACGGTGGTGCATGGGGTGATGGATAGGGTGAAGGATGGGGAAAAGCTATTTGTGTTCCGTGTCCGGCGATAGCACGGATCGCGCCGGTGCGGAATAGGCGCAGCAAAAAGGGCCTTTGCAATCCTTCACGCACTCGTAACGCATGCCTTGCTTGGTGATGCCGCTGGTCGCTTCTTCCTTGTTAAGCAAGCCATCAAAAATCTGTTGAGTTGTTTTTTTCTTTTTCGGCAAATTCTCAGGATCACGTGTGCCTTCGACGATGATGGGCTCAACCACTTCCGCCGGTGTCGAATTTTTGTCCGAGCTCGCAGCGGTGGCGGGTGAAGGTGCGGGCGCAGGTATCACTTGTCCATGAGCGGCGATGGAAGCGAAGCTAAAAAGCAGTGATAAAATTGTTAAATTATTCAATATAATCAATTAGTTATATAATAATCGGGAATATTGTATTGAGCTATAAAAAACTTTACAGCCCGGCAATTTCTTTCACCAGCGAGGGGCCGCGATAAATCAGGCCGCTATAAATTTGCACCAGACTTGCCCCTGCATCCATTTTCTTTTGCGCGTCTTGCGCAGAAAAAATGCCGCCGACGCCGATGATGGGCACGCGGCCTTGCAAATGTTTCGACAACGAACGGACGATGGCCGTAGATTTTTCAAATACCGGCTGGCCGGATAATCCGCCCGCTTCGTTACCATGCTTCAGCGATTCGACGCCGGTGCGATCTAAAGTGGTGTTGGTGGCGATGACGGCATCGATATCGAATTCGATGAGCAGTTGCGCAATTTGTTCAATCTGTTCCGGCGTGAGATCGGGCGCGATTTTTAGCGCCAGGGGAATTTTTTTGCCATGCAGAGAAGTCAGTATTTCGCGCTCATCGGTAATGGCGCGGAGCAAGTCGCGTAGTGCATCGCCCTGCTGCAATTGACGCAAATTTTTAGTATTGGGCGAGCTGATGTTGACGGTAATGTAACTCGCATACGGATACACCGCGCGCAGACATAGCAGGTAATCGTCCACTGCTTTCTCAATCGGCGTATCGGCGTTCTTGCCGATATTAATGCCGAGAATGCCGCGAAATTTTGCACACTTCACGTTTTCAATTAACGCTTCCAGGCCGTTGTTGTTGAATCCCATACGGTTGATGATGCCGCAGGCTTCGCTAAGACGAAACATGCGCGGCTTCGTGTTGCCCGGCTGCGGCCGCGGCGTGACGGTGCCGATCTCAATATGGCCGAATCCCATGGCGGCGAGGGCATCGATATAGTCGCCGTTTTTGTCGAGGCCGGCAGCGAGGCCGACACGATTGGGAAAGTGGATACCCATCACCTGCACAGGATGTTGCGCGGCTTTATTTCCGTACACGCTCGACAAGCCCGCGCGTTGCAGAAATTTCAGCGAGTTGAGCGAGAGGTGATGGGCGGTTTCCGCGTCGAGCGCAAACAGAAGAGGGCGGAGCAGGGTATAGAGCATGTTGTTATTCGAAAAATGCGCCGGGTGTTTTGCGCAATGAAGGTTTGATGCGACGGGATTATTTGCCGACGCTGCCTGCCGACATGGGCCGCCACACGCCATTTTGCAAACCTTCCAGCGGACGGTAACGGGTTTTGTAATTCATTTTGCGGCTTTGCTCGATCCAATAACCAAGATATAAATAATCGAGTTTGAGTTTGCGCGCCTCTTCAATTTGCCACAGTACATTGTAGGTGCCGTAGCTCGCGCCGTCGATTTCCGTATCAAAAAAAGTGTAAACGGAAGACAGGCCGTCGTCCAATTCATCGACGATGCTGACCATGCGCAATACGCCGTCTTCGCGGAATTCCACTTGATACGACGACACATTACTTTGTAATAAAAAATGGCTGTATTGCTCGCGGCTGTCCTGATCCATACCGCCACCGGGATGGCGCGTTGCCTGGTATTTGCGATACAGCGCGTAATGTTCCGGATTGAATTTCAAGTCCATCATGTGCGCGGTGAGATTGCTGTGTTGCTTCTGCGCGCGGCGTTGCGAACGGTCAGGGCGGAATGCGTCAACCATCACGCGCACCGGCACGCAAGCGCGACAGTGATCGCAATAGGGGCGGTAAGTGAACGCGCCGCTGCGACGAAAGCCCGCGTTGACCAGCGCGCTATACACGCGCGTGTCGATCAGATAACTCGGCGTGGCCACCTGCGAGCGCGCGAGTTTGCCCGGCAGGTAGCTGCACGGATAGGGCGCGGTCGCATAAAACTGCAACTGTGCAAACGGCATGTCATTCATTTTTGACATCAGCTTCGCCTCAAGTTTTTTGTGCTTGCCACAAGTTTACACCAGTCGCCGAATTGCCCAAGCACGGTGCGATGTGCCACTTTTCAGGCTGTGTCTCTACCGATGCTAACTTATTGATTATATTCATAAATTCGTTACGTGGTATTTCGTGCGCGCCGAGTGTGGCTAGATGTGGCGTATTCATCTGACAATCGATTAACCCGACGCCGCGCGTTTTTAATTCGTTGACCATATGGGCGAATGCAATTTTCGACGCGTCGGTTTTACGTGCGAACATCGATTCGCCGTAAAACATTTTACCAATCAGTACGCCATACAATCCGCCGGCCAGTTCGCCCTCGATCCAGGTCTCGGCGCAATGGGCGTAACCCATTTCGTGCAAACGGCAATAGGCATCGATCATGTCGGGAGAAATCCAGGTGCCGGCAAATTCGCCGCGCGGCTCCGAGCAGGCCAGCATCACGTCGCGGAATGCGCTATCGAAACGCACTTCATACACTTTGTTGCGCAGGGTTTTCAATAACGAGCGTGAAATTTTCAATTGGTCTGGACTGAGCACCATACGCGGATCCGGGCTCCACCACATGATCTGCTGGCCTTCGGCATACCAGGGGAAAATGCCGCGCGAGTAAGCATCAAGCAAACGCGCCGGCGACAAATCGCCGCCCGCGGCCAGCAAGCCGTTGGGCGATTGCAGCGCAGTTTCGAGCGGGGGAAAAGAAGAGTTTTGTTTAAGCCAGGCAATCACATCAGCATTGTATCTGCTGTTTACAAAAGTGGGTGAGTTCGGCAACCTTGACGACGGTGGCAGGTTTTTGTGCCTTGCCGCCGTGTTCCATATTCAGTTTGAATTCGAATTTTTTAAAAAACTCGTTGAACATTTCACCACCGTAGGTGCCGACGGCAAACAGCGCGTCAGTTGCCGCGTCGTGTTCCAGCAAAATGGTCGCCAGCGGTTGCGGCGCAGGGCCATTGATCACTTTTGCGCCGGCGGCAGGGTCGTATTCGCTGTGTTCGGAACAGCAGTGGATGATGTTATCGCGCGAAGTGCGTTCGGATTTTTTGTCGCGAAAGCTGATGAAGCTTAATTGTTTGGTAGGGTAATTGAGTTTGTGCGCGCAAATGGCAGAGTACGCGACAACGGATTTATTTGCGCCGACGCCGCCTTGCCATAAATATGATTTGCCCTCGGCGGTTTTGAGCGCGATGTTTTGTTCAGTGGCTTTGCCGAGATTGAGCAAAAAGCATGGCGTGCCTTCGAACGGATAATGGAAAATATAATTGGTGCTGGCTTTGAGCGACGCGGCTTTGAGCGGCTTGCCGAATTCATCCATCAGTTGCACTTTGGCATAAAAATGCGGCTCGCTGCCCCCTGCCAAGGCCCACGTTGATTCGGCGGCGAGAACGGCTACGCCGCCGGTGCACAGCTTCACGAAATCGCGTCTTTGCATGGCGCTCCCGTTTTACCTAAAGGAATAAAACTGCGCGGCAAGCGTGGCCGCGCATGACGGTAATATTTATTTCATGGCAATAATACCGCAGGCAATGCGCTTGCCCGAATTGCCCTCTGGCTGTGATTTCAAATCGTCCGGCCCTGATTGGACTATCACTGAGCGGTTAATGATGCCGTTGGCTGCTGTGCTGAGTGCGATGCCGTCCAAATCTATATTTAGGTTAGCTATGCCGCTGGTGTCAGAATTGATATTGCCGAGATCGCCGACATGGCGCTCGCCCGCGAGTCCGCCGTGCGGTTTGTTGCCCGGATTGAGATGGCCTTTGGCGGCCATCCCGTCGCTGCCGCTGCAATCGCCGGTTTCATGGATATGCAACCCGTGCAATCCTGGCGTGAGGCCGAACACTTCGCCGGAAACATTGACCCTCGATCCTTTTTGCACGAAGCGCAGCGTACCCGATGTTTTTGAACCCTGTAACGGAACCAGCGATGCTGTTACCCCGCCCACAGATGAGACTACTTTGTTGACAGGGAGAACAACGGGGGCGGCTTGCGTAACCGCCGCCGCTGCCCCAGTAGCGGAGGGCGCCTTGATGGCTTCCGCGCTGGTGGTGGATGGGCCGCTGGCGGTGCCTGGCAGTCTTGCAGCACAAGCCGAAATCAGCACTACAACTACAAGCAAAGGTATAAAAAATATTCTCATCAGGTTCCTCAATTATTGCGCGCGGCCAATCCCGACTCAGCAAAAATTATTGTACATTCACCGTGATCGTCTTACTCATGCCCGAACCATAGGATTGGTGCAGCCCGTTGGCGAATTGCAAAGTCAGGGTATGCTTGCCCGGCGCAAGTTTGACCGTGGTTTCAGTCTGGCCCTTGCCGAAATGGATATGTTTCTCCGTGGCGGGGATGGTTTCCCCGGATGCCACAAACGGCGTATCGATCAGCAGATGATGATGACCGGTGTCCGGCGTCATGTCCCCGGCCGGCTTTACATCCATGCCTTTCACAGCCATCACGACTTTGAATTCGCCAGGTACCGTGGCGCCGTCTTGCGGTTCCACAAATGCAATACTTTTGCCCGACGTCATGCCAGTGGCGCAAGCCGCCAGCAACATTGCCGTTGCACAGGCCAAAACCAATTTGATCATCGCGTTCATTTATTTCTCCTTAGTTGATTATCTGCGGGGTGGTGAATTGTCACAACATCAAATCTGAGAGATGCCAAATAATGCTATAAGTTTTTGTTGCGTTTGACAATAATTATAACTGTGGACTAATTGACCGTCAGCACAATTTTGCCGATGTGCTCGCTGCTTTCCATCAAGGCGTGCGCTTTGCTTGCGTCTTTCAAGACAAATGTACTATGCATCACTGGTTTGATTTTTCCGGCTTCGATCAATGGCCAAACTCTGTTGAGTAAATTTTTCGCAATTGCGCCTTTGAACGCGGTGGGACGCGGGCGCAGGGTCGAGCCGGTAATGACCAATCTCCTGCGCAACACCTCGTTGAAATCCACATTGGCGATGGAGCCGCGCAAAAAAGCGATTAACACCAAGCGGCCATCGTCGGACAGACATTTCAATTCGCGCGGAACATAATCGCCCGCCACCATATCGAGAATGACATCGACGCCTTTGCCGTTGGTGGCGGATTTTATTTCTTCAACAAAATCAGCGGTTTTATAATTGATGGCTTTTTCCGCCCCAAGTTGCATGCAGGCTGCACATTTTTCGTCGCTGCCCGCAGTGGCGAATACGCGATGGCCGAGCGCGCGCGCCAGTTGAATCGCGGTGGTGCCGATGCCGCTGGAGCCTCCTTGCACTAACAAGGTCTCGCCGACGGATAGTTTTGCGCGGTCGAATACATTGCTCCAAACAGTGAAGAAAGTTTCCGGCAGCGCTGCGGCTTCGCTCACGCTCAATCCCTTTGGAATGGGCAAACATTGCTGCGCGGGAGCGACACAATATTCCGCATAACCGCCGCCGGCGACGAGGGCGCACACCTTGTCGCCGATTTTCCAATCCTTAACATCGCTTGCGATGGCAACCACTTCGCCCGCCACTTCCAAGCCGGGAATATCCGTCGTGCCTGGCGGTGGCGCGTAAAAACCGAGGCGTTGCAAAATATCAGGGCGGTTGATGCCCGCTGCAGCGACCTTGATCAGCACTTCGCCCGCTGCGGCTTGCGGCACCGGCCGCGTGCATTCGACCAGCACTTCAGGTTTGCCTGGCGCGATAATTTCAATCGCGCGCATAGTTTCGAATAAAGACATCAGACCACGCCCTCCATTACCTGCACCTCGACTTCTGCCCCCGGCGCGATGTTGCCGGTTTTGTCGTCAAGGATGATAAAACAATTGGCGTCGCTCATCGAGCGCAAAATGCCCGAGCCCTGATCGCCGGTGACGCGCACTTGCCATGCGCCGTTTTCATTTTGCGTGAGAATGCCGCGCTGGAATTCGGTGCGCCCCGGCGCTTTTTTAATCGCGCTGGTGCAAGTCGCTTTTAATACGGGAACCGGCAAAACATTTTCGCGCCCCATCAACACTTGCAGCGCATCGCGCACGAATTGATAAAACGTCACCATCACCGACACCGGATTGCCGGGCAAGCCAAAAAAATGCGCGCCGCCGACTTTGCCGTAGGCCAGTGGTCGGCCGGGCTTCATGGCAATTTTCCAGAACACGACTTCGCCGAGTTTGGTCAAAATAATTTTGGTGTAATCGGCTTCGCCCACCGATACGCCGCCGCTGGTGATCACCACGTCGGCGTTTTTCGACGCTTCGACAAACGCCGCTTCGAGCAGTGCCGGATCGTCGCGCACCACGCCCATGTCGAGCACTTCGCAGCCCATGCGCGTGAGCATGCCGAAAATAGTGTAACGATTGCTGTCGTAAATTTCGCCGTCGCCAAGCTGCGCGCCGACCGATTTTAATTCATCGCCAGTGGAGAAAAACGCAACACGCAGCGGGCGATACACCGGCACTTCGGCAAAGCCGAGCGACGCGATCAAGCCTAATTCCGCCGCGCGCACCAGCGCGCCTTTTTTCAGCGCAGCTTCGCCCAGCTTCAAATCTTCGCCGGGGTAGCGCACGTTCTGCCCTTGTTTTACGCCTGCCAAAATCAAAATATTTTTGCCCTCGGCTTTCACGCGTTCCTGCATTACAACTGAATCCGCGCCCTCGGGCACGGTGCCGCCGGTCATGATGCGCACACATTCGCCCGGCTGCATCACGCCCGCGAATTGTGTGCCTGCATACGACGTACCGATCATCGTCAAGCCCGTATCGCCATCGGTTTTTAAATCGGCGAAGCGCACGGCATAGCCATCCATCGCCGAGTTGCGATGCGCGGGAACATTCACCGGCGAAATAATATCTTGCGCCAGTACGCGGTTGAGCGACGAGCGTATCGGCACTCGCAACACACCTGTTATAGGTGTGAGATAGGCGCGAATCAATTCGCGCGCTTTGGTAACCGGCATCGAGTTGGGATCGAAATCGTCAGCGCAACTGGCTTCGGTGAGGGTTTTTTTATTCATAATTTATTCAATTAAATCAATTAGTTACATTGTTTACCAAATGCCGCTATTGGGCATCGACAACCACGGCTCCTGCGGCGGCAGAGCACTATTTTTTTGTAATAATTCAATAGAAATATTATCCGGTGAGCGCACAAACGCCATGCGTCCGTCGCGTGGTGGACGCAATATGGTCACGCCGTGTTGCTGCAATTTTTCACAGGTAGCGTAAATGTTGTCCACCGCATAAGCCAGATGGCCGAAATTGCGTCCGCCAGTGTAATTCTCCGGCTCCCAATTGTACGTCAGCTCGACTTGCGCAGTCGTGTCGCCCGGCGCGGCAAGAAATGCCAGCGTGAACTTTCCAGCGGGAACTTCGCGCACGCTCAACACTTCCAGCCCCAATGCATCGCGGTAAAACTTCAGCGAGGTTTCCAGATCGGTGACGCGCACCATGGTGTGTAAATATTTCATTGCCATTCGTCCATTTCTTCTCGCGTGTTGAAATTGTTAAACGCTTCCTCTTCGTCGTCAAAGCTGACTTCGACGATGCTTAAGGTTTTATACCATGCGTCAATTTTGCGCCCGCCGTTTTGCAGAAAATTTTTCAAATGCTCATGCACATCGCGGCGACATAAACAGAAAACCGGATGCGCCTGGTCAAACGTTTTAGCCACAGCGAGTTGCGCCTGGTTTTTTTCTGCCGCCTCACGCAAACGCGCGATTAAATCCAGCGGCAAAAACGGCGAATCGCACGGCGCGGTCGCCACCCACTCATGCTGCGCCAACGCGAGTCCTCGCTCAAGCCCTGCGAGCGGGCCGGCGAAGCCGCCAACTTCATCTTCCACCACGCGATAGCCGAATCTTGCGTAATCATCGAGGCTGCGATTGGCGTTGATGATCAACTCATCTACCTGCGGCACAAAGCGTTCGATCACATGCGCAATCATCGGCTTGCCGCGAAACGGTGTCAGGCCTTTATCTGCGCTACCCATGCGGCGGCCTTGTCCGCCTGCGAGAATGATGCCGGTGATTTTCATTTCTTTGTCATCCTGAGCCTTGGCGAAGCATGTGCATTTGCTTTTCTTCCCTAAAAATATCCACCGTCATCCTGAGCGATAGCGAAGGATCTGCTATTAGCTTTTCGTACTTAAAATAACTAGGCCTTTGGTTTCATTTAGGCCGATTCTGTCCCAACGTTAAAAGCCACAGCAGATCCTTCACTATCGTTCAGGATGACAGCGATGTGGGGAAAACGAAAATCGTGTGTCATCCTGAACGATAGAGAAGGATCTGCTTTTGCTTTTCGTTATTAAAACAATCTGCTGTCATCCTGAGCCCAGCGAAGGATCTGCAGTTCGCTTTTTTGTCATTCTGATCCAACGTTTTTCAAAAGGGGAGACTCTGCTTTTAAGTTCCATGTTTCACTCAAGTCTTGCCATGTTGGGTTACCGATTTCAATCAAAGCTATTTTCTTCTCCCGTTTCCATCCTTTGATTTGTTTTTCTTTTTCAATGGCAGAAAGGATGTCTGAAGTTAGATCAAAATACACCAGGCGATCGATATTATATTTCGAGGTAAACCCGGCGATGAGTTTATTTTTGTGTTGATAAACCCGCTGCTCCAAATTGCTGGTGACGCCGGTGTAGAGCGCCCTGGATTTGCTTGCCATGATATAGACAGCGTATTGTTTCATTTTGGATTTGATTCTGTCTCGACGTTAAAAGCAACAGCAGATCCTTCACTATCGTTCAGGATGACAACGATGGGGGCAAATAAAATAGCCTGTCATTCTGAGCGATAGCGAAGAATCTGCTTTTGTTTTTCGTCCTTAAAGTAATAGATGCTGTCATTCTGGGCGATAGCGAAGAATCTGCTTTTTTTTCGTCCTTAAAAATAGATGCTGTCATTCTGAGCGCTAGCGAAGAATCTGCTTTTGATTCTCGCCCATAAAGATAGCTAAGCCTTAAACCTCTCAGCACCCGTAAACAACAAATAATGTTTATTCACCGCGCGGCCTATCATGGTGATGCCGATTTTTTGCGCGATTTCGTAACCCATTTTCGTGAGGCCGGAGCGTGACACTAAAAATGGAATGCCCATTTGCGCCGCTTTAATCACCATTTCGCTTGTGAGTCGACCGGTGGTATAAAAAATCTTGTCGTGGCCGGAAATATTTTCCAGCCACATCCAACCGGCAATCGCATCAACGGCGTTGTGACGGCCCACGTCTTCAACGAAGGTGAGTATCTCGCCGCCGCGCGCCAACGCGCAGCCGTGCACCGCGCCGGCGGATTTATATACCGTGTCGTGCACGCGCACGTTGTTCAACAGCGCATACAGCGTATCTTGCGTAAGTATTTGATTATTATCAATTTTTATGGATTCGATTTCATCCATTACCGCGCCGAAAACCGTCCCCTGGCCGCAGCCCGTGGTGACGGTGCGCTTCTCCATACGGCCGTCAAGATCGGCAATGCCGTTGCGCGTAACGACTGCGACGGAATCGCATTCCCAATCGACTTGCACGCTTATGATGTCATCAATATTTTTTACCAGCCGCTGATTGCGCAAATAACCGAGCGTCAATAATTCGGGTGTCGCGCCGAGCGTCATCAGCGTCACGATCTCGCGCTTATCAATATAAATGGTGAGTGGATGTTCGCCCGCGATGGGCGTCGCTTCGCTCACACCGTGTTCATTGGTCGCATTGACGGTAAATGTGAGCGGGCGGGCGGCTTGGCTTAACTGGGGGCGCATGTTTTTGATGGATGAAGGATGAAAGTCTGTAGGTCAGGTTGCGCGCCGCGCTACCTGACGTTTCAATACATGAAGAATGTCAGGTGGCCTACCGCAACCTGAGCTACGTAGGTTTGGGCGCTGCGCATATCAGGCCAACGCCTCGCGCAACCACACCACCAGCGGATGCACATCCCGGAACATGCCCGCGATATCTTTGGCAAGATTATCCGTTTTGTGTTTTTTCAAATTGATTTCCGTGATGCCAATGAAATGCCGGTTTTTGATCGCCTCGATATGGCGATGGCCAGCATCGTAAGTTTTCGGCGGGCGCACCATTTTGTCCTCGTCGGCAAGGCCGCCGTAAGTCGCCATAAATTTTTTGTTGCGCAACAGTTTATCGAGCGACCGTGGATGCTCAACCATATGATCGCGGATTTTTTTGATCGCGTCTTTGTCCGGTTGATATAAACCGCCGCCGAGCATCAACGTACCTTTATGGTCGATCTGAAAGTAATACCACGGTGCGGCATCTTGCCGTTTTCTATCGCCAATCAGCGCGCTGAAATGGGTTTTGTACGGCGACTTGTCCTTGGCGAAACGCACATCGCGATAAATGCGGAACACAGCTTTTTTCGCTTCTACTGGACCCAGTTGCGGATCGAACTTCGTTACCAATGGAATAGTTTCCGAAACCAAAGCGGCAAACTGCTCCAGCACAATGTCATAAGTCGGCTTGTTGTGGGCGAACCAGGGGCGGTTGTTATTTTGCGCGAGTTCGTTGAGGTAGCGGATGAGCAGGGCGGTGTTCATGACTAGCCGCCGATATACGACATCTCAACCTTCTGCAATTTCACCGTCTCCGCCGTTCTGATTTCCGAATAATTATCCGTGCGCGCGCGCCAGACGTTGGCGATGCTGCCACGTATTTCGTCGTCGCTGGCGCCGCCGCGCAACAGGCCGCGCAAATCGTGGCCCTGGGTGGCGAACAGGCAGGTGTAGATCTGGCCTTCGGTGGATAGCCGTGCGCGTGAGCAGTCTTTGCAAAACGCCTGGGTGACAGAAGAAATCACGCCGATTTCGCCGCTGCCATCTTTGTAACGCCAGCGCTCGGCGACTTCGCCGGTGTAGTTGGCTTCAAACGGTTCGAGTGGCAAGTGTTCGCTGATCATGCGCACGACTTCGGCGCTGGGCACCACGTCGTCCATGCGCCAGCCGTTGGTGTGGCCCACGTCCATGTATTCGATGTAGCGCACGATGTGGCCGCTGCCTTTGAAGTGGCGCGCCATATCGACAATGCTTTGGTCGTTGAGGCCGCGCTTGACCACCATGTTGATTTTGATGGGCGCGAGGCCGACACGCGCTGCCTCGTCGATGCCTTCGAGCACTTTGGCGACGGGGAAATCGACATCGTTCATGGCTTTAAAAATTTTATCGTCGAGGGAGTCGAGGCTCACCGTCACGCGCTTCAGGCCCGCGTCTTTGAGCGCCTGCGCTTTCTTTTTCAGCAATGAGGCATTGGTGGTCAACGTTAAATCCATGCCGGGAATATTCGCCAGCATTTCGATGAGTTTTTCAAGATTTTTGCGCATCATCGGTTCGCCGCCGGTGAGGCGGATTTTTTTCGATGCCGAGGCTTTGGAAAATCCGCGCGAGGCGGGTGATTTCTTCAAACGTGAGCAGGGCGCTGTGTTCGAGATATTGGTGGTCTTTGTCGAATACTTCTTTCGGCATGCAATAAATGCAGCGGAAGTTACAGCGGTCGGTGACGGAAATGCGCAAGTCGCGGATGGGCCGGCCGCGCGAATCAGTGATGAGGTGCGCTTCGCCGTTGGGCAGCGCGGCCAGCGGCGCGGCGGGTTTCACGCTTTTGAGAGCGCGTTGGTCAAGGATGGGAATAGTGTTGGCCATGATGCATAAACTATAACTGATTTGCGTAGGTCAGGTTGCGCTCGGCGCTACCTGACATTATTTAATTTTGTTGCCGTGTCAGGTAGTCTATCGACAACCTGACCTACAGATGCCATTTTGACACGAAAATCGGGACAATAATCTCATTCGCTTATAGGATTTTTGCATGGCGTTTCCGGTGCGAGTAAACTTTGCTTATGCAAACCCCCAGTATAAAAATGGCTATCATCATGGAGCGCCGCCTCACGTCGAACCGTTGGGTGCCGGTGAGTTGGTCGGCCAAGGCGATTCTGCTCGATGCGGAGCCGGGCCTGGTGAATGGGCAACTGATGTCTCAGGAAAGCGATGCGACGACATATTTCTACGGGGGGTTTGCTTTGGCGCTGCAACGCGATGAAGCGGAAAATTATTTCCTGAACATTGGCGGCACCGATCCGAAAGTTTTTGTGATGTGGCGCCTGGAAGATGATATCGCCAAGCCCTGCGAAACCACGGTGAGTTTCGGCGAGGCGGCCCGCTGGATGGATTCGGGCGAGAGCGTCGATGGCATCGCCATGCCGCATGAGATCGCCGTCTGGGTGAGCCAATTTGTCGAGCAACATTACCAGCCGGAAGTGAAGCGCCCACGCAAGCGCGATGTAATAAAGGAACAAAATGGCGGATGAGAAAAAAACTGACGTAGAGACTCAACCAGACGACAAACCGTTTTTGTCGCGCTGGTCTCAACGCAAAACGGAAGTGCGGGCGCAAGAGATGGCCCCGCAGCCTGCTGTTGCCATGGAGCCGAAGCCCGCACCGCTACCGACCATTGAAAGCGTGAATCTCGAATCTGGCATCGCGCCGTTTTTCAAACAGCAGGCCGACGAAAGTCTGCGCCGGCTCGCGTTGAAAAAATTGTTGGCCGATCCGCATTTCAACATCATGGATGGTCTCGACATTTATATTGATGATTACGGCAAGGCCGACCCGATTCCCGAATCGATGATGAAAAGCATTCGCCATGCGCGCCAGTTCGTGATGACGCCGGAAGAAATCAGCCAACTCGAAGCGCAAGAAAGCGCAGCAGAATTAAAAGCAAAACAAGCGCTGTTGGCAAAGGCCGATATTTCGCATGATGAATCCGAGTTTCAAAATTCACTGGACAAGAATGATTCCAAGGAGTCTAATACCCATAGGGAAATTGTGGGCAAAGATAAAACGTAAGTATTTGATTTTATTCAATATTTTGTTATTTGTACATCATTAATAAAAATAGAAAAATCGCTTCGAGTCAATCGATAAGGGGCGGAGGGGTTTCACGTTGCAGGCGAAAAATTTAAAGGTGTGCAACTGCAATCAAACCATGCAGTTGGACGCCAAAGCATTGGCCACGGGCCTCAAACTCGACGAGCCATTGACCATTCACCGCGAACTCTGTCGTGGCGAAGCCGCATCACTGACTTCCTCATTCGGCAGCGACAATCTCACCATCGCCTGCACGCAAGAAGCCGAGCTGTTCAACCAGATTTCCATTCATCACCACGACAGCAAAAACGAACAAACCATTTCGCCGATTCGTTTTGTGAACATCCGCGAAATGGGCGGCTGGAGCACTGAAGCCAAAGACACCACACCCAAACTCGCCGCGTTGATTGCCATGGCCGCCTTGCCCGATGCCGAGCCGGTGGCAACCGTGTCGTACGAATCGGATGGCCAATTGCTCATTATCGGCCCGGCGAAAACGGCGCTGCTTTGGGCCGACAAACTCGTGGCGCAAATGGAAGTCAGTGTGCTGATCACACAAAACGACGGGTCTGATTTGCCAATGACGCGGGACTATCCTGTTTATTCCGGCGAGCTGGAATCGCTAACTGGCTATCTCGGTAATTTCGAGGTGAAATGGCGGCAGGCCAACCCTATTGATCTCGATGTCTGCACGCGCTGCAATGCCTGCATCAAAGCCTGCCCCGAATCGGCGATTGATTTTTCTTACCAAATTGATTTGAACAAATGTAAATCGCACCGCGCTTGTGTGACGGCTTGTGGTTCGATAGGCGCCATCGACTTCAAGCGTGCAGAAACGTCGCGTAACGACAACTTCGATGTGATTCTCGATTTCAGCGACAAGCCCATATTCACTCAACACCAGCCGCCGCAAGGATATTTTTCTCCCGGCAACGATGCCAGCAAACTGGCGACGGCCTTGCTCGAAATCACGCAACTCACGGGCGAATTCGAGAAGCCCAAATTTTTTGCCTACAAGGAAAAAATCTGCGCCCATAGCCGCTCCAAAAAACAGGGCTGCAATGCCTGCATCGACGTGTGTTCGACCAAAGCTATTTCTTCTGACGGTAACAAAGTTAAAGTCGAGCCGCATTTGTGCATGGGTTGCGGCGCGTGTGCGACGGTGTGCCCGTCTGGTGCGATGACCTATCAATATCCGCGCATGGTCGATATGGGCGCGCGCGTGAAGGCTTTATTGCAAACTTATCGCGATGCAGGCGGACGTGATGCCGCCTTGCTGATTCACAATGCGACTACAGGCCGCGAGTTGATCGGCAGGCTGGCGCGGCGCGGCAAAGGTTTGCCGGCGCGCGTGATGCCGCTTGAATCGTTTCATGTCGCTTCAACCGGCCTCGATTTGCTGTTGGGCGCGGTGGCTTTGGGCGCAAATCAAATTACCATTTTGTCCGGCAGCGACGACGCGCCCCAATATGTGACAGCACTGAAAAAACAAATGGAAATCGGCGAAGCGATTTTGCACGGCATGGGTTACAGCGGCGTGCATTTCAATTTGATTTCCACCGATGACATGACGGGTTTTGAAAACGGAATCTGGGCGTTACAACCCGCGCAAATTCCTCCAGTCGCCCCGTTTAATCTATTCAACGACAAACGCACCACGCTGGAATTCGCGGTCGAGCATTTGCTCAAACACGCAAAAGAAAAGCCTGAGCAGATTCCCCTGCCCATAGGCGCGATGTACGGATCTGTTACGGTCGATCAAAATACTTGCACGCTCTGCATGTCCTGCGTCGGTGCGTGTCCGGAATCGGCGCTGATGGATACGCCCGAATCGCCGCGCTTGCGATTCATCGAACGCAATTGTGTGCAATGCGGCCTATGCGAAAATACCTGTCCGGAAAACGCCATTACGCTGACACCGCGCCTGTTACTGACGCCACAAGTCAGGCAGGAGCGGGTGTTATACGAGGCAGAACCGTTCCATTGCGTGTCGTGCGGCAAGGCTTTCGGCACGCGCCAGGCCATCGACAACATGATCGGCAAATTGACCGGCCACTCCATGTTCGCAGGTGAGGGGGCTTTGACCCGTTTGAAAATGTGTGCCGATTGCCGAGTGATCGACATGATGAAAAACAAGGACGAAGCGACAATATTTGATGCAGGAAAAAGCTGATGAATGCAGCCGCACCTCTAGCCGAGAGAAGGGTCGAGCCGGAAGATCAGGCTCGCGCCAATTGGTACGGACTCATTGCGCGCTTGCTGCACGATGGCCCGGATGAAAAGCTGATGGCCGCCATTGCCGGTGCCGATGAAATGACCGATGCCGCCGCCGCCGCACCGTTGGCTACGGCGTGGAATAAATTGCAACAGGCTGCCGCTGCGATTCCTGCCGAGGTGGCGCGGGACGAGCATCAGGTCTTGTTTGTCGGGGTAGGTAAATCGGAAGTGTCGCCTTACGGCTCGCACTATCTTCCCTATATTGGCGGCACACAATTTTTGGCGGCGGTGCGCGGCGAGTTGAATACGCTGGGTCTCGCGCGTCATGACGGGTCCAGCGTACCCGAAGATCACGTAGCAGCACTGGCCGATGTGATGCGATTTCTGGCGGCAGGCGATGGAAAAAATTCCGCTGTCGATATTGTCGTGCAGCAGAGATTTTTTTCTGATTTTGTAGCATCATGGCAGTTGGCGTTTTTCGATGCGGTGGAGCAAAGTAAGACCGCGAATTTTTATAAACGGGTTGCGCAATTCGCGCAGGCGTTTTTAGCCGTGGAAACCGAATCGTTTCAAATGTTGTAAATTATTCAATTAAATCAAATAGTTATATTATAGCGTAGAGGAGACTGAAATGAGCAATCAATCCAACACCAGTCGTCGTAAATTTTTGTTTGCATTGGGCGCAGGTAGCGCCGGCGCCGCAGCCGTCGTGGTATCGGTCAGCCAATCATTACCACAAGTAAAAAAAGAAGAAGCCACGCAAGCCGCACAAAGTGCCAGCGGTTATAAAGTGACCGAACACGTCAAACAATATTACAAAACCACCCGCATCTAACGCGAGGAGATCATCATGATGCTGACTAAAAAATCCAATGGCACTTCAGGCAGCGGCCATCGCCTGATGCGCGGCGTTGCCAACCAGTTGTCGCTAAACTTGAACACGATTGATCGGCGCACGTTTTTGAAACGCTCCGGTATCGGCCTCGGCGCGGGCGCGTTCGCCAGCCAGTTGCCGTTTTCTCTCGTAGGCAAAGCCGAAGCGGCCGGTGAGAAAACCGCTGGCGATATTCAAATCAAGCGCACGGTTTGTACCCACTGCTCCGTTGGCTGCTCGGTCGATGCCGTCGTGCAAAACGGCGTATGGATTCGCCAGGAGCCGGTATTCGATTCACCGCTTAATTTGGGCGCGCACTGCGCCAAGGGCGCGTCGATTCGCGAGCACGGCATGCATCATGATTCCCATCGCCTGAAAACGCCGATGAAACTGGTAGGCGGCAAGTGGACCAAAATATCATGGGACGATGCCATCAAAGAAGTCGGCGACCAATTGTTGAAGCTGCGCAAAGAGAGCGGCCCCGATTCGGTGTATTGGGTCGGCTCATCCAAGCACAACAACGAACAAGCCTATCTGATGCGCAAGTTCGTGTCGTTTTTCGGCACCAACAATTGCGACCACCAGGCGCGCATCTGCCACTCGACCACGGTTGCGGGCGTCGCCAATACCTGGGGTTACGGCGCGATGACCAATTCCTACAACGATATGCAAAACGCGAAAGCCATGATGTATATCGGCTCCAATGCTGCCGAGGCGCATCCGGTGTCGATGCTGCACGCGCTGCACGCGAAAGAGAAGGGCGCGAAAATGATCGTGATCGATCCGCGCTTCACGCGCACCGCCGCGAAAGCCGATCAATATGTGCGCATCCGCTCGGGCACCGACATCGCTTTCCTGTTCGGTATGCTGCATCACATTTTCAAAAATGGTTGGGAAGACAAGCAGTACATCAATGATCGCGTCTATGGCATGGACAAGATTAAAGAAGAAGTGATGAACAAATGGACGCCGGAAAAAGTACAGGAAGTATGCGGCGTGCCGGAAGCCGAAGTATTGAAAGTCGCCGAGACGATGGCGAAAAATAAACCCAGCACCATCGTCTGGTGCATGGGCCAGACGCAGCACACCATCGGTAACGCCATCGTGCGCGCATCTTGCATATTGCAATTGGCGCTCGGCAACGTCGGCGTGTCGGGCGGCGGCACCAATATTTTCCGCGGCCACGACAACGTGCAGGGTGCGACTGACGTGGGCCCAAACCCCGATTCACTGCCCGCATATTATGGCCTTGCTGCCGGAGCCTGGAAGCACTGGGCTAATGTGTGGGGCGTGGATTACGAGTGGATTAAAAAGCAGTACGCGTCGCAAGGCATGATGGAAAAATCCGGCACCACGGTGTCGCGCTGGATTGACGGTGTGATGGAAGACAACGCCAACTTCGACCAGGATTCCAATATCAAAGCGATGGTGTTCTGGGGCCATGCGCCCAACAGCCAGACCCGCGGCAAGGAAATGCTCAAGGCGCTGAAAATGCTCGATACGTTGGTCATCATCGACCCGTATCCCTCAGCCACGGCCATGATGGCGGCGAGTGTTCGTCAGGATGGCGTGTATCTGCTGCCAGCCGCGACGCAATTGGAAACATCGGGTTCCGCCACCGCATCCAACCGTTCGCTGCAATGGCGCGAAAAAGTCATCGAGCCGATGTTTGAATCCATGCCTGATCACACCATCATGCAGGCCTTCGCCGAGAAATTCGGTTTTGGTGCTGAGCTATCGAAAAATTTCAAGCTCATCGACGTGGAACGCAACGGCCGCAAGTGGAAAGAGCCGGAGCCCGAATCAATTCTGCGTGAAATCAACAAAGGCGCCTGGACCATCGGTTACACCGGCCAGTCGCCCGAGCGCCTCAAAGCACATATGCGCAACCAGCATGTGTTCGATGTGAAAACCTTGCGCGCCAAAGGCGGCATCGACAAAGAAACCGGTTACGTACTCGACGGCGATTACTACGGTTTGCCCTGGCCTTGTTACGGCACACCTGAATTGAAACATCCCGGTTCGCCTAACTTATACGATACGTCAAAACACGTGATGGAAGGCGGCGGTAACTTCCGCGCCAACTTCGGTGTGGAAAAAGAAGGCGTGAATCTGCTGGCGGAAGACGGCTCCCATTCCAAGGGCGCAGAACTCACCACGGGTTATCCCGAGTTCGATCATGTGCTGTTGAAAAAACTCGGCTGGTGGGAAGATCTGACGGAAGAGGAAAAGAAAAAAGCGGAAGGTAAAAACTGGAAGACCGATTCGTCGGGCGGCATAATTCGCGTAGCGATGAAACATGGCTGCCATCCTTTCGGCAACGCGAAAGCCCGCGCCGTGGTGTGGAACTTCCCTGACCCCGTGCCGACTCACCGCGAGCCGCTGTATAGCCCGCGCCCTGATTTGGTGGCGAAGTATCCGTCGCACGACGACAAAAAAGCTTTCTGGCGCTTGCCCACGCTGTATAAATCCATTCAGGCGAAACAGGATTACTCCAAAGATTTTCCACTGGTGCTTACCTCGGGCCGTTTGGTGGAATACGAACGCGGCGGCGAAGAAACGCGCTCAAACCCGTGGCTGGCGGAATTGCAGCAGGAAATGTTCTGCGAGATCAATCCGAAAGATGCCAACGACCGTGGCGTGCGCGACGGCGAGTACATCCAGGTGTTGTCGCCCACCGGCACAAAACTCAAAGTGCGCGCGCAGGTGACGGAACGCGTCTCGCCGGGATTGGCATTCATGCCGTTCCACTTCTCCGGCTGGATCGAGGGCAAGGACATGAAGGAATTTTATCCTGAAGGGTCGGCTCCGATTGTGCGCGGCGAATCGGTCAACATGGGCACCACCTACGGTTACGATTCGGTCACCATGATGCAGGAATCCAAAACCACGCTTTGCCAGATAACCAAAGCAGCCTAAAGAAAAGACGAGGAGATCAACATGGCCAGAATGAAATTTTTATGCGATGCGGAACGCTGCATCGAATGCAACGGATGCGTCACCGCCTGCAAGCAGGAGCATGAAGTGCCCTGGGGCGTGAACCGCCGCCGCGTAGTCACCATCAATGACGGTGTGCCGGGCGAGCGTTCGGTGTCCGTCGCGTGTATGCATTGCTCCGATGCGCCCTGCATGGCGGTATGCCCCGTCGATTGTTTTTACAAGACAGAGCAGGGCGTGGTGTTGCACGATAAGGATTTGTGCATCGGCTGCGGTTACTGTTTCTATGCCTGCCCGTTTGGCGCGCCCCAATATCCGCAGACCGGCCTTTTCGGTCAGCGCGGCAAGATGGACAAGTGTACATTCTGTGCTGGCGGTCCTGAAGCCGACAACTCCAAAGAAGAATACGAGAAGTATGGTCGCAACCGTTTAGCCGAAGGCAAGTTGCCCGCCTGCGCCGAGATGTGTTCGACCAAAGCCTTGCTCGCTGGCGACGGCGATGAAGTTGCCAACATCTACCGCGAGCGTGTGACAACTCGTGGCAAAGGCAGCGAGGTGTGGGGATGGTCCACCGCCTACGGCAAACCGGAAGCGAAAGCGGCACCTGCGCCCGGGGGAAAATCTTGAAAATAATCAATATAAAACTATTTGCGCTACTTGGGGGTGCGCTGGCTGTCCTGATCGTGTCAGGCTGCGAACGCGCGCAAGTCATCACCTATAAACAAGGCGAGTATCAAGGCAAAAAAGATTCCCAACCTTGGGATAACGCCAAATACGCGGGCAATAAACAAAACTGGGAAAACGACATGCGCGCGCGTAACCAGAGCCAGAACGAATATAAGCGGACAAATTAATCCGTATTAAGTCTGCGGCAAAAGAGCGAGGAGATCTTATGTTGGTGAATGCAAAAAATGTAGCGGCGACATTGCTGCTCGCAGTTGGTTTGCTATGTTCAGGGTTTGTGATGGCGCAAGCCACGGTGCAACCTGATTTGGCAAAAGAGGAGGCAAAGCGCCAAGTCGAACAACCCTTGAATAACGCGCCAGTGTGGAAAGAAATCCGCTCTGGCGCAGCCGCCGTGACGACATCGCGCAACCCGGAAGGCAATGTGCTGATTCAACCACAAGGAAACACCTGGCGGCAGATTCGCAATGGGCCGATTACCTT
>JAYTVC010000005.1:0-32191 GCA_043744215.1 Pseudomonadota bacterium | reverse complement strand
TTATTCCGTCATTCCCGCGTAGGCGGGAATCCAGCGAAGCAAAAAAACATTTCTTCGTCATTCTGAGAAGTTGTCAAAACCGCTTTTATTTTTTGCTGCATTCCCGCCTGCGCGGGAATGACGGTTTGGATGGTTGCAGTCTGAGCTGGAATGACGGTGTGGATGGTTCCAGTCCGAGCGGGAATGCCGGTGGCAATCGTTTTTGCGTCGCATCATTCCGCCCACGCATCATTTTTTCGCAAAAATGTGCGCTGCGTTGCTTTTGTCAGCCTATAAAACCGGTGTATTTCTATTTGGTGCGCAGCTTCATGAGTAGCCGTGCCTGCATTAGAAAATACCAAATTCGTACATTCAACAAAGGGGATCCCCATGAAAGCTCGCTTTCTTCTGCTGCTAGTTTCTGTTGCATTTTTTCTCGGTGGTTGCGTTTCTGCGCCCCAACTGCCCGTTTCTGTCGACCAAACCAAGCTGAACGGCCAAGGCGGCAAGTTAGGCGTAGTGATGAGTGCTATGCCTAAAGTGGATACGTTCTTTCCAGGCGCAAATTGTTTGCTGTGCATAGCGGCCGCATCGGTTGCCAATTCTTCGCTGACTGACTACACACGCACGTTGCCACTTGAAGATTTATCAAAATTGAAAAACGACGTCGCTACACTGATTCGAAAAAAGGGCGTTGACGTGATTGTCATTGATGAAGACATTAAGGTCGATGCGCTGGATAGCTATAGCAAAGAAGGCCCAAACGTCGCGAAGAAAAATTTCACGGCGCTGCAAAAAAAATATTCGGTGGACAAACTGTTGGTGATCGATATTAGATCGGTGGGTATGCTGCGTCCTTACGCTTCCTATTTTCCTACCAGCGAACCGAAGGGCATTTTGCAGGGCACCGGTTATATCGTGAATTTGAGCAACAATACTTATGAGTGGTATATGCCGGTGGATATTGCAAAGAGCACGGATGCGGGCAAATGGGATGAGCCGCCAAAGTTTCCCGGTTTGACCAACGCTTATTACCAGGCGCTGGAGTTGGGTAAAGACAGCTTCCTCGGCCCGTTCAAAAACTGATCTGCCGAGCCGGAACCCATAGCAAAAAAACAGGGAGTAAAACATGAGACCAGTGAGGCCTATTGGCCGCGTATGTTGTTCTATCATTTTGGCAGGAAGCGTTGCGTTGGGCTCAGTAGCCAGCGCGGCTGATGACGAAAAAAATGGCGCAAGAAAACCGGTTCTGCCTGCTCCCGCAGAAGCGAATTGGTATTTGCTTTTGCCCAAGGAAGACAAAGTTCTGTTTCGCGGATCGCTCAGCATGGATAAGGCAGGGGTGGGCGCACACAATATGGTGTATCCCATCGCGGCGGGCAATATAGTGGTGAGCTTGCTGGCAGGCTTGGTAACCCACGGGTTGATAGTTGAAGGCAGTAAAAACGCGCAAAAGAGCGCTATGCAGATCGAGGCTGATAAGGTGTTGCTACCCTATCAGGAAACACTCAACAGCTATACGCACCGTGAGTTAATGCAAAAAGGTTTGGATAAAATTTCCGCCAAAGTGGCCAACAAAAAACTGGTAGATGCAGCAGACAAAGCCGAAGCAGACTGGTTTATTGAGAGCGTTCCGGTTTTTACCATGACGCAAGACCAGAGTGCGATTGTTCTCGATAATTTCATCGCGGTCTATGGCACGGGCAAAGATGCGAAACCGATTTACCAGAACACGGTGCGCATCGTACCTAAAGCCATGACGGAAGAAGATAACGGGGCCTATTGGTCGGCAAACCAGAGCGAAAAATTGAAGCAGCAAACGGTCGCGTTGTTTACCGAATCACTTGACGTGGCATTGGCTGATATCGCCGACGAAAAGGCGGGCGCCACCAATCCACAAAAAACATTCCGTTACTTGGAAGGTAAACTGGAAAAAATCGAACGCGGGCAACTCGTCAATGAAAAATGTGATCGCGTAGTCATGAAAACATTGAGAGGCGACCTGATGGTTATTCCGCCCAAGCCTTCTGACGATGGCGCTGCCACGGCCTGCCCAACCATTGCTGCGGGCTCAAAATAATCGGCAGTTTGGTAGCACAGGTCAAGTGAAACGAAACCCGACATCGGCGCTTTAATCATGCGCCGCTCGTTGGGTTTCGCCACGAACAGCCGCAGATCAACGCCAACCTACAAGGCTTCGTCATTCTGAGGCTTGCCGAAGAATCTGCTTTTGCGTGATGACCTCTAGAACAGATTCTTCGCCAAAAGCGGCTCAGAATGACGGTGGTATCAGCGGCTCAGAATGACAGTAGTATCAGCGGCTCAGAAAGACGGTGGTATCAGCAGCTCAGAATGACGTGACGTTTTTGCGTCATTTCGCAAACTTCATTTCATGTTCGAGCAGCCATTGTTTGCGCGCGATGCCGGCAGCGTAGCCGGTGAGCGATCCGTCAGCGCCAATCACACGATGGCACGGCACGATGAGGGCGAGGCAGTTGTCGCCGTTGGCTTTGCCGACGGCGCGCACGGCGTTGGGTTTGTGGATGCGTGTGGCGAGTTGGCTGTAGGTGCGGGTGGTGCCGACGGGAATTTTTTGTAGCTCGCTCCAAACGCTGCACTGAAATTCGGTGCCGGTTAACACGAACGGCGTGCGAAACGCCAACGACGAACCGTTAAAATATTCAATTAAATCAATGGTTAACGATTCAAGCCAGTGGTGCTTGCTAGGCGTAATTTCGCACCGCCATTTCTTTTGCAGGCGTTCAATTTCAGCATTCAGATTTTTTCGTTCGACAAATTCGAGCAGGTGAATGCCGTCGTCGCTGGCGAAGGCGAGCATGTCGCCGATGGGGGTAGAAATTTTTGTTGAGCGCATGTCGAGCAACGTGAAGGCTACGCCGCTGAAGGCAATTCGTCGGCGATCGTTTTTGAAGACGACGAAACGATCGGCCCTGCTGCACGCGCGAAGCTGATGCTGAACGTCGTGCCTTTGCCTTCCGGCCCGTCCGTCACAACGATGTCGGCCTGGTGCAAGCGCGCGATTTCTTTGACGATAGCGAGGCCTAAGCCGCTGCCTTGTTCATTATTGCCGAGCACGCGGTAGAAGCGCTCGAACACGCGTTCGCGTTTATCTGGCGCGATGCCGGGGCCGTTGTCTTCGACCATGACATTGATGGTGTCGTCCGATAAATTGACACGTGCCGTCACGCGGCCGCCGGCCTGCGTGTAACGGATGGCGTTGTCGAGCAGATTGGTAATCATGTCGGTGAGGCCGGGCGCTTCGCCCATCACCCACGCGGGCGCGGGCGCGGGCTCAAAGCCGAGGTCGATATTTTTTTGTAGCGCGCCGTGCACTAAACCGAGCGAAGATTTTTTGACGGTCTCGTTCAAATCAATCAGCGCGGTTTTTAGTTCGCGCTTGTCGCCCGGTTCGTGCCGCGCGAGGGTGAGCAATTGGTTGGTGAGCGCGCTGCCGCGTTCGGCAGCGTGCAGAATTTGTGCCAATGCGCGGTGAATGCTGGCCGGGTCTTCCAGGCGCAATGCGAGTTCCGCCTGGGTTTTCAGGCCCGCCAATGGCGTACGCAGTTGATGGGCAGCGTCGGCGACAAAACGTTTTTGCGAGTCGAGCACGCTGCGCAAGCGCATGAGAATGTTGTTGAATCCATTAATCAGCGGAATGACTTCTTCGGGCAAGTTGTCTTTCACTTCGACCGGACTCAAGTCGGTGGGCGAGCGGGCGATGAGGGTGCGCTGCAAATTTCTGAGCGGCGCGATGCCGCGATTCAAGCCCAACCACACGCCTATGCCGACGAGGGCTATCAGCAACAGTTGGGGTATCAACATGGTGCCGAGAATTTCGCGCATCAGGGCGCGGCGCTTGTTCACCGTTTCGGCTACGTGCACCAGCAGGCCGCTGCTGGCGTCTTTCCACTCGGGTCCGAAGTCTGGCGCCACACGCAGGGTGGCGATGCGGAATTTTCCTTCGCGCAAATCGGCATCGGCTAGATATTTTTTATTGAATTCTGCCAGGGAAACCGGCACCGGTATCCAAGGCTCGCCCGCTACCAGCGTGCCATCTTCAAGCGTGATTTTGTAAAACAGTTTGTCGTCGGGATCGTTAAGCAAAATGTTGCGGGTGGCAATGGTCATATCCAAAATCGGGCGGCCATTGACCAGGCGGACATTGCCGGAAAGCGTGCGCGCAATTTCAAACAACGTGCGGTCGTAAGGCAAATTGGCAAAATTGATGGAGGCGGGGTAACTGACTACCGCAGCGCAAAGTAAAAGCACCATCAGCGGCAGCATCAGCCAGTAGAGCAACTGGCTGCGCAGGCTGGGGTTGTTGCGGGCGGACGTGTCCAAAATAGTCAGGGCGCCGGATGAGCTGCGGCTTGCTCGGCCTTGTCGAGCATGTAACCCAGGCCGCGCACGGTGCGAATAGTGACGCCTGCCCCTTCAATTTTTTTGCGCAGGCGATGCACATACACTTCAATTGCGTTCATGCCGACTTCTTCGTTGAAGCTGTAAAGATGTTCAACCAATTGCTCTTTGCTCACCACGCGGCCCACGCGCAGCAGCAACACTTCCAGCACGCTCACTTCGCGGCCTGATAGTTCCAGAGGCTTGCCATCGACCATGGCCATGCGCGAGGCGGAATCGAATGCGAGCGCGCCGTGAATGAGCAATGATTGCGTTGCGCCCATGCCGCGCCGTAACAGCGCACGCACGCGCGCTTCCATCTCCGGCAGGCTGAAGGGCTTCACCAGGTAATCGTCGGCACCGAGATCGAGGCCGCGCACCCGGTCTTCCGTCGCCTCGCGCGCGGATAAAATCAGCACCGGCAATTTTGATCCGCGTGCACGCAAGCGCTTGAGCACTTCAAAGCCATCGAGTTTGGGTAAGCCCAAATCAAGAATCATCATGTCGTACACTTCGTCTTTGAGAATCCTGTCGGCCGTAGCGCCGTCGGCCACCCAATCCACCGCGTAGTCCGCGCGCCGCAGTGATACTTGCAACCCGTCGGCCAGCACGGGGTCGTCTTCCAATATCAGTATGCGCACATTTTCCTTTCGCGCCGCTCAAAACTTTTTGCGACCTGTCATGCAAATATACCTCACTCGCCCAGTTAAGAATAAGTATATGATTATTAACATTATTTTAATGTTGCTAGAGCAAACGCTATGCTGTGCAAAGCGAATTTCCGCAGCGCAGCGACCGATTCGCGTAAGTGCGCTGTAAGAAAATCGGCATAGTCTTACCTAGCGAAATAATCAGCGTGAACCACGCGAATAATAAATCGCCAATCGCATCATTCAGCAGCAATTCCTTAGCAGCAATGCAAGCTTGCGGTTGCGCGCCCGAATAAATATATCAAAAATCTTTTTACGAGGAGGAAGTTATCATGGCAGTAGCAGGCATTCATAGAAAAGGGGACGCCGTCGTCCCTATGACGGCGGAAGAGAAAAAAGTTATTTTCGCTTCGTCGCTGGGCACCATTTTCGAATGGTACGATTTTTATTTGTTCGGCGTGATGTCGGCCATTATCGCGAAGAATTTTTTCTCCGCGCTTGACCCGGCCACCCGTGACATCTTTACCCTGATGGCTTTTGCCGCCGGCTTTGCGGTGCGTCCGTTCGGCGCCATCGTGTTCGGTCGTCTGGGCGACATCGTCGGTCGTAAATACACCTTCCTCATCACCATTATGATTATGGGCGTCTCGACGTTTATCGTCGGCGTGATTCCTAACTATGCCGCTATCGGTATCGCAGCGCCGATCATCCTGATCAGCTTGCGTCTGTTGCAAGGCCTGGCATTGGGTGGCGAGTACGGCGGTGCGGCAACTTATGTGGCCGAACATGCGCCGCACACCAAGCGTGGTGCTTACACGTCATGGATTCAAACCACCGCTACCGTCGGCCTGTTACTGGCGCTGATGGTGATTCTGGCCACGCGTACTTACTTCGGCGAAGAAAAATTTGCTGAGTTCTGGTGGCGCTTGCCGTACCTGCTTTCCATCATTCTGCTGGGCGTATCGTTGTGGATCCGCTTGTCGCTGAGCGAATCGCCTGCGTTCCAGAAAATGAAATCGGAAGGCAAAACTTCCAAGGCGCCATTGTCCGAATCTTTTGGCCAATGGAAAAACCTCAAGTTCGTTTTGCTGGCGCTGATCGGCCTGACCGCCGGCCAGGCTGTGGTGTGGTACACCGGCCAGTTCTACGCGCTGTTCTTCCTGCAGTCCGCGTTGAAAGTGGACGGCCCAACGGCAAACATTTTGATCGCCGTGTCGCTCATCATCGGCACACCGTTCTTTATTTTCTTCGGTTCGTTGTCGGACAAAATCGGCCGCAAGCCCATCATCATGGCAGGCTGCCTGATTGCCGCGTTGACTTACTTCCCGATCTTCAAGGCCATCACGCACTACGCTAATCCGGCCCTTGAAGCGGCTGTGGAAAAATCGCCGATTACGGTCGTGTCTGATCCGGCAAATTGTTCGTTCCAGTTCAACCCCACCGGCACGAAGAAATTCACCTCGTCCTGCGACGTGGCGAAAAGCTACATGGCCGGTAACGGTTTGAACTACAACAACGAAGTGGGTGCCGCCGGCACGACGACAAAGGTCAAGATCGGCGACAAGACTATCGAATCCTATGACGTCACCGCAGTTAACACCGCGGTGAAACCTTTTGCCGATAAAGTGAAAGGGCTGGAAGAAAAAATCAAACCCTTGGCCGACAAAGCCAAGCCACAACTTGACGATGCGAAGAAGTTGAAAGATGCAGTAACCGCCAAACCCGACGACGCTGATTCGGCAGGCAAGCTGGAGGCATTGAAGTCCAATGCCGACTATGCGGCTTATCTGGATGAAGCCGAGAAATCGGGGCTGAACGCGGCCAAGGCAGACGTGGCAAAAGCCGAAGCGCCTCGCGCCAGCTTCAATAAAGGCATTGCGGCAGCCATCAAGGAAGCAGGCTACCCTGCCAAGGCAGCGCCGATCCCTTTCGGTTCTTCTAACTGGCTCATGCTGATATTGCTGCTGACTATCATGGTGATTTACGTAACCATGGTGTACGGCCCCATCGCCGCCATGCTGGTGGAATTGTTCCCCACCAAGATCCGCTACACCTCCATGTCGCTGCCGTATCACATCGGTAACGGCTGGTTCGGCGGCTTCTTGCCAGCGACAGCGTTTGCAATCGTGGCAGGCCAGGGCAACATCTACTCGGGCCTGTGGTATCCGATCATTATTGCCGGCATTACGTTTGTAGTCGGTATGTTGTTCGTGAAAGAAACCAAAGACGTGGACATTCATGCGGAAGACATCCACAACAGCTAAGTGGTAAGCAGGCAGGTTAAGTTGAAAAGCGCAGCCTTCGGGCTGCGCTTTTTTTTTAGCTGAAATGTTTGAGCGGAGGGCACATTTTACAGCCCGGCGGATTACCCTTTGCCCGGCGCATGACTTGGGCCGAATAAATGGTTATAATCACGCCTCTTTGAATTGTCCCTGTTCAAAAGGCCAAGTAGCTCAGTCGGTAGAGCAGAGGATTGAAAATCCTTGTGTCGGTGGTTCGATTCCGCCCTTGGCCACCAACAAAAAAAGCCAACCTTTGCGGGTTGGCTTTTTCTTTTTGGTTCCGTTTAATTTCAAACACACCACATGGTCACGTTGTTGCGGCATCTATTACGTCGGCAATGTCGCCGTTCTTTCACAAGCCGCGCCATTGGCCTTAAACAGGTGCAGATATTCAGGCCGCAATCCTAAATTAAGCGCCTGCCCCACGGCGACATGGGCGCTGCCTTCCACTTTGACCGTGACGGTCGGCAGTTTGACGCCGCGCTCTGCGCCTATATCGACGTAGAGCAATGACGAATCACCCAGGCGCTCCATGTGCAGCAGATGACCTTTCAGATTTGCGCTGGCGCTGTCTTGTGCCAGCACGATGTGCTCAGGACGGATGCCGATTTGCATTTTCGTGTCGGCACCGGTTTGGCTTGCATTGACGGCAGCGGTGATACGCTCGCCGCCTAAATCCAGCGTAGCAAAATCTTTTTCTGCACTAATCAAACTGGCTGGCAGCAAATTCATTTTGGGCGAGCCCATGAATTCAGCGACGAACACGCTGTTGGGGCGGTGATATAAATCCATCGGCGAGCCGACTTGCGCAATGCTGCCATGTTCCTCGATTTCTTTGCCTGTGTGCAGCAACACGATTTTGTCGGCGAGGGTCATCGCTTCCACTTGATCATGCGTCACATAAATCATGCTGGCGGAGCCCAGATCGTGATGCAGCTTGGCGATTTCCAGCCGCGTTTGCACGCGCAACGCGGCATCGAGATTCGACAGCGGCTCGTCGAATAAAAACACGCGCGGCTCTTTCACAATCGCGCGGCCAATGGCGACGCGCTGGCGCTGTCCGCCCGACAGCGCTTTGGGCAAACGATCCAGCAGCGGCGTGAGGCGTAAAATGTCGGCGGCTTCTTTCACTTTTTTGTCGATGGCGTTTTTATCCGAGCCCAGCACGCGCAAACCGAAGGCCATGTTTTCTGCCACCGTCATGTGCGGATACAACGCATAACTCTGGAACACCATCGCGACACCGCGCTTGGCAGGCGGCAAGTCATTTACGCGATGATCGCCGATGAGAATATCGCCGGACGTAATTTCTTCCAACCCCGCAACCATACGCAACAAAGTCGATTTGCCGCAGCCCGAAGGTCCGACGAACACACAGAATTCACCGTGATCAATGGTGAGGCTGGCATTGTTGATGGTCAGCGGCAGCGACGGGCCGTAGCGTTTGCACACTTGTTTGAATTCAATGCGTGACATGAAACGTGCTCCGATAATTATGCAAACGACTAGGCAAGGCGCGCGAATACGCCGCCCCAGGGTTCGAAGCTGATGGTCGTGCCTGCGGGCTTCGCGCCGCTCAAGCCGCTTTCATCAAGCACATCGGCGATCTTGATTGCTTTGGGCAACGCGAGTTTGGCCGCCTTGTCACTGAAGTTAAACGCGCACAACACGCGCTCACCTTCGTGTTCGCGTACAAACGCCAACACTTGTTTGTTTGCCGGCAACAGATCCATCTCGCCGTGGAGCAATGCTGGCTGCGCGCGCCGCCAGTGCAGCAGTTGTGTGTAGAAATGCAATAGCGATGTTTTGTCGGCCAGTTGTTTGATCGGCGCAAGCGCACGATGGCTTTCCGCCAACGGCAACCACGGTTTGTGTTTACCCGAGCCGAATCCCATATCGGCCGCTTTTGCATCCCACGGCATCGGCGTGCGGCAACCATCGCGGCCTTTGTTTGCGGGCCACATGTTGATGCCGGCGGGGTCCTGCAAATCTTCAAACGCGATGTCCGCCTCGGGCAAGCCGAGTTCATCGCCTTGGTAAATGCACGGTGAGCCACGCACACTCATTTGCATGGCGGCGGCAAGGCGCAGCAGGCGCGGGTCGGGCCTGGCACCGCCCCAGCGCGTGGCGAAGCGAATGCAATCATGGTTTGACAGCGCCCAGCTCGGCCAGCCGGTTTTGTTGCGCTGGTCAAAGCGGTGGAACAGGTCGTGCAAATAAGTCGCGCTGTGTTGTGGTGTGAGCAAATCAAAACTGTATGCCATGTGCAACTTATCGCCGCCGCCTGTGTATTCGGCCATGCAACCCAAACTGTCGTCGGCACCGATTTCGCCCACCATCGTGGTGTTGGGATATTGGTCGAGCAGTGCGCGCAGACGCTTCAGGAAGGCAATATTTTCCGGGCGCGTTTTATCAAAAATATGCGCTTGCCAGTGGTAAGGATTGTAGCGGCTGCTTTCATCGAGTTCGCTGTCGCGGGCAGGGTTGTCGCGCAACTTGGCGTCGTGAAAATAAAAATTCGCCGTGTCGAGGCGATAGCCATCGACGCCGAGGTCGAGCCAGAACTTCACCGTCTTCAACAGCGCGTCTTGCACGGTGGCGTTGTGAAAGTTGAGGTCAGGTTGCGTGGCGAGAAAGTTGTGCAGGTAATACTGGCAGCGGCGCGTATCCCATTGCCACGCGCTGCCGCCGAACACCGATTGCCAATTGTTGGGCGGCGAGCCGTCATGCTTTGCGTCGGCCCACACATACCAATCGGCTTTGGCATTTTTTTTATCGGCGCGACTTTCGGTAAACCACGGATGCATGTCGGATGAATGCGATAGCACTTGATCGATCATGACTTTGATGCTGAGTTTGTGCGCGCGCGCCACCATGGCCTTGAAATCGGCAAGCTTGCCGAACATCGGATCGACGTCGCAATAATCGCTCACGTCATAGCCGAAATCTTTCATCGGCGATTTGAAAAACGGCGACAGCCAGATCGCATCTGCGCCGAGCTTGGCGACGTAATCGAGTTTTTGCGTAATGCCTGGCAAGTCGCCGATGCCGTCGCCATCGCTGTCGGCAAAACTGCGCGGATAAATTTGGTAAATGACGCCGCCGCGCCACCAGTTGTTATTCGATGCTTTGGTTTTAGCCATGATAAAAATATCTTAAAAATGAGTTGAAATATATTTACGTAACTACTTGATTATATTGAATATTTTAGCCTTTTACGGCGCCCGCCGTGAGGCCCGAGACTATTTTCTGTTGAAACACTAAAACCAAAATCAACAAGGGCGCAGTGACAATAACCGAAGCAGCCATGATGCTGCCCCAGGGAATTTCATAAGCTGTATCGGCTGCGATGAGCGAAATGCCGACGGGCACCGTGCGCTGCGTATCATCGACGGCGAACGACAAGGCGAATAAAAATTCATTCCACGCGCCGATGAAAGCGAGCAAGCCGGTCGATACCAGCGCCGGCCACAGCAGAGGCATGAACACGGAAAAAATAATCCGCATCGGGCTGCAACCGTCCATGATGGCGGCTTCTTCCAATTCTTTGGGCAGGTCGCGCATAAAGGTTGTGAGAATCCACACGGTAAACGGCAGAGTGAAAATCGTATAAGGCACTATCAGGCCGATGGCGCGATTATATAAGCCGAGAGATTGAATCAACTCGAACATGCCCGACAACACCGCCACCTGCGGAAACATCGACACGCCGAGAATCGTCATCAGCAGCAAACCTTTTCCCTTGAACTGGATGCGTCCCAATGCGTAGGCGGCGGTGAGGCCGATCAACATGGCGAAGGCGACAGTGAGCGTGGCCACCATCAGCGAATTACCCAGATAACGGCCGAAGGGCTGCGCGCCTTCAAACAACGCAAAGTAGTTTTTTAAACTCGGGGCGGTAGGCAACAGGTTGGGGTCGAAGAGCGCCGCGCCACTTTTTAACGACGTCATCATGACGTAAATAAACGGCCCGATGGCGATGATCACCACGATTGCGGCGAGCAAATAAATCAACACCGTCGTGAGCGGATGGCGATGAATCATTTGGCTTCCTCGCCCATTTTCACTCGCGCTACGCGCATGAAAATAATCGCAGTGAGCATTATGATTAAAAACAATGATGTCGATGCGGCAGAGCCTGCGCCGAGATTGCCGTTGTCCATCATCTCGCGCCGCACATAACCGGACATGCTGATGGTGCTGCTGTTGTTGGAGGTCAAAATATAAATCAGATCGAAAATGCGCAGGGCGTCCAGCAGACGGAACACCACGGCGATGAGCAGCGGATATTTAATCAGCGGCAAGGTCACTTTCCAGAACATGCGCAGCGGATGCACGCCATCGACCCGCGCCGCTTCGTAACAATCTTTGGGCAGGGTTTGCAACGCAGCGAGTATCAGCAGCGCCATGAAGGGCGTGGTTTTCCACACGTCCACGGCTACGACGGTCCACAGCGAATAGCCGGGGTCCGCCGTCCAGGCGATGTTTTGCGCAATGAGGCCGAAACTTTTCAGGTAATGGTTCACCACGCCGAATTGGTCGTGCAACATCCACGCCCACATTTTCGCCGACACAATGGTGGGAATCGCCCACGGCACCAGCACCGCCGTGCGCACGAGGCCGCGTCCGCGAAATTCCTGATTCAACAGCAATGCCACGGCGAGGCCCGCGAGGGTTTCCAATATCACCGACACGATGGAAAACTTGAACGTGTTGCGAATCGACACCCCCCATTCGCCGTTCCAAAAACCTTCCGTGTTGTGCGGGTTGCCAAACAAACCGTATTCGCCGAAATAATTTTCCAGGCCGATAAAGCGGCTGGCGGTAATGTCATTGATATTGGTTTCGGTAAAACTAAACCAGATCGAGCGGGCGAGAGGCCACAGTGCGACGACAATCATGAGGATGATCATCGGTGCGAGAAACAGCCAGGCGGTGCGGGTACGGTTGGTCATGTTGAAGATTGGAAATATTTTTGCAAATAATGAATCCCAGGTGTAGTACTAAATTCTATCCCCACCCCTTGAGGGGGAGGGATGTTCGCTTACCACTTATTCCGTTTTACTTGGTTCAACTTGCCTTCGAGTTTTTTCACCGCCTCATCGCCCGTCGCTTTTTTCGACATCACATCATGGGCGGCTTCCCAGAACAGGCGGCTCACTTCGGGATACTTCAAACCGGTGACAGGCGCGGGGCGAGGTACCGCGCCGGTGAACACATCGTTCAATTGCGCCATGAAATCATTCGCCGCGATGATATCTTTGTCTTTGTAAAGTGCAGGACTTGTTGGATTGAACGAATTTTGGATGGCACGGGTTTTCACCACTTCAGGGCTGGCCATATACATCACCAGATCTGCCGCCGCGTCGGGGTTTTTGGAATATTTCGAGACGGCGAGATTCCAGCCGCCCAAGGTTGCCGCGCTTTTGCCGTCGTTGCCATGAGGCAATGGCGCGATACCCATTTTGTTTTTTACCGGGCTGTCGTCCTTTTGCATCAACGACCACGCATAAGGCCAGTTGCGCATGAACAACGCCTTGCCGTTCTGAAATACGCCGCGCGCGTCTTCTTCTTCGTAATTGAGCACGCCGCCCGGTGTGATGTTGCCAATCCATGAAGCCGCCATGTCGAGCGCTTTTGCCGCAGCGGGATTGTTGATGGTAACGTTGCCGCTGCCATCGACGATGGTGCCGCCGCCCATGCTGCTCACCCATTCCAACGCGTTGCAGCTCAGGCCTTCATAGGCTTTGGCCTGGAACACATAGCCTTGAAAGTCGGCATTGCCCGCTTTGCGTTCGCCTTCCTGCACTGTCTTGGCGGTGGTAGTGAATTCATCCCAGGTCTGCGGCATTTTCAAATGATATTTTTCCAGCAGGTCTTTGCGGTAATACATCAGGCCCGCGTCGGTATACCACGGCATCGCCAGCAGTTTGCCCTCGACGGTATTGTTAGCCACGATCGCAGGAAAATGATTCGCCTCTTCGCCCTTGCTGTATTTTTTCAGGTCAATCAAGTGATCTTTGATAATGCCAGGCCAGATGATGTCGATTTGAATCACGTCGAGGTCGGTGGATTTTGCCGCGAACAATTGACGATACAGCGCGAGCTTTTCCGTGGCGCTGGTGGGCGGCGAAAAATTCTTCACCGTGTTGCCGGTTTTTTTGGCCCACGCCTGCGCATGATTGAAGCAGGCTTCAATGTCGCTGCCGCTGCCGCCGCACACGATGGTAATGTCGGATTTGACGGGCGTTTTGGGAATGGACAAATAGCCAACCGCCGCTGCAATGGCGACGGCAACTATTGCGATCAAAAGTTTTTTCATTTAACGCATCTCCGGATTCAACGAGGGCCGCCATTCAAGGGGCAAAAGCAGGCAAACAATAGCATAGTGGCGACGGCTTAACGAGTGGGCGAAGCCCCTGTTTTATGTTGCGCGACCACATAAACCAGTGCCGTTCGGGGCGGCAGGGAAAAAGTCCCTGTGGCGGTATCGAAACGGCTTTGTGTGGCGGGCCGTTTGTCGGCGGCATTCGCGCCGGTATGCACCGAATGCAACACCAGCGGTTTATTTTTCAATTCGGGAATGGTCAGGCTTTGCGGCTGCGGATTTACGTTGATGAAATACACTAACTCAGCAAAGCCCGCGCCGGTTAATCCTTTTCCGTCCAGATGGGCGGCGAGAATGGTTGGATTTTGCGCCGAGCCGACATTAAAAAAATGCAGGCGTTTTTGAATGTCGGCTGCCGCCGTCATGCGAAACAAACGCGAACTTGCGCGGATTTTTAAAATATCGCGGAACATATCCCGAGCCAAAGCAATGTCGTTCGCACTCGGCTTTAGCGCGGCATTGGCCAGCCGAGGTTTGATCAGCGGATACAAATCGCCGTTGTCGTTTTTCAGCGGCGCACCGGTGCCGAAATAATTATCGGCGTACGTCCAATCAAGACGGTTGAACCAGTCGCCCGAATCGTAACTGTTACGATCCAGCGACTTCGAACGTAGCGTGTCCATGCCCGCATGAAAATAACTCACGCCCTCGCTGAATGCGACAATCGCCGCGCCGAGCATTTGCACCCGCGCGCGGTCTTCGCTGCTGGTCGCCAACGGCAATTTGTACGCGTTGATGTCGTACAAAGTCTGGTTGTCATGGTTCTCCACATAGTTCACCACTTCACCCGGCGCGCTGACAAAGCCGGCGGGCTGGTCGTTGTATTTTATTTCGCTTAACTTTTTTTTGCTGTCATCAAAAGTGTGTAATACAACATTTTTGATTGAACCGGCGAGACCGACGCGAATCATGTCGGCGGTTTTCATTAAATCATTGCGCCGGTTGTCTGGTTGATTGACACTATTGGCGTCATAACCAAGACCATTTATAAACCCTTGATTATATTCAATATTTTTAATGTCGTCATTGTATGCGCCGCCGCGCGCGGCGTCGCGTAATCGGTCATTAAAAGTTCCGATACCGGATCCATTCAACGACAACTGCGAGGCTTGCACAAATCGTTTTCCGTTTTCCACTTCGCCGTAATTCCAACCTTCGCCGATCAAATTAATTTTTCGCCCCGTCACTTGATTCACGCGCGCCTGCAATCGCGCCATCGTCGCGCGCGGCTGGTGGCCCATCAAATCAAAACGGAATGAATCGATGGCGTAATGTTTCGCCCACAGTGCTGCCGAGTCGATCATTAACTTGCCCATCATCATGTGTTCGGTGGCGGTGTTGTCACAGCAGGTAGATTTTTCCACTTCACCTTTTGCATTCAGCCGGTGGTAATAGCCGGGCACGATGCGGTCGAGCACAGACTTTTCTTTTTGGCCGGAAGCGGTGGTGTGGTTGTAAACAACGTCCATGCCCACACGTAAGCCCGCGTGGTGCAGTGCCATCACCATCGCGCGGAATTCGCGCACTCTTGTGGCGCCGTCGTTCGCGTCCGTCGCGTAGCTGCCTTCCGGCGCGTTGAAATGAAACGGATCGTAGCCCCAGTTAAAACAGTCCTTGTCTGCGTTCGCGTGAATAATGGCCTGTTGCGTTTCGCTGTCCGCTTCGCCGCTCACATCCGGCGTGACGCAATTTTTTTCCGGCACGGTGGCGAAGTCGAACACAGGCAACAAATGAATGTCCGTCAGCCCCGCATCAGCCAGCGCCTTGAGATGCTTCATGCCGTTCGATTGGGTTTCGGCAAACGCGCGATATTTACCGCGCGAAGTTTCACTCACCGTCGCATCGTTGATAGAAAAATCGCGCACATGCAATTCGTACACCGTCATATCGGTTTGCGCGGCGAGTTTTTTTGCGCGGGGATGCGCGTTCCAGCCATCTGGTTTCAACGCGGGCGAATCGAGGTCGGCGATGTAGCTGCGGCGCGAATCGGCATTCAGACTGACGGAATACGGGTCGGTGACCAGGTTGCGCACCACGCCCACGTTGGGCACCCATACATCGACGAGATATTTGTAATAGCCGCCGGAATCATTTTTCCGCTCCCGCGCCGTCCACGCGCCCGTGCGCGCATCAAATATTGCCGGAAGGATTCCCGTCGCGCCGCTCTCTGCCGCTTGATATAAACACACGCTCACTTGCCGCGCCGTCGGGGCCCATAACTTGAACTGCGTGTGGTTTGTTGACACCCCCACGCCGAGGTCGTCGACTTGATTGGCAGCGCGATAAATATCATCCAGCGCGCCAGGGTTTTGCAGTGTCGTGGCGTCGAGCACGTTGCCCGCATCGTCTTCCTGCGTTAGCAGCATGTGCATTTGGTGCAGGTCGATCAGTTTCGCCGCATCAGTTTTCTGCAGCGCCAAGGTCACGCCATCGCCAATAAATTTGAAACGTGCAGGCGTGGCCGCCGTAGAAATGCGCAAGGGCAGATAGCCGTTCGCCCCGGAAACTTTTATGCCTTGGTCAGCAACGATTTGGCCGCTCGCCGAAAAATAAAGCGTGAACTTTCCCTTTATCGGCGCGCCTGGCCACTTGATGGTGTGGCGATTGAGCCAATAAGCGCGTGCATCGAATTTAGCGGGCGCGGGCGACAGCACGGTTTGAAATTGATCGTTGTCGCAATCAGCCGACGATTGCGCATTCGTAGCAGCGAATGCCGAAGGGCTGGCAGCCATCGTTGCCAGCATCGTTGCCAACGAGACGACGCAAAATATTTGCGCGAATTGTGAAAACCGGGCGGTTTGTAAATCAGGAATAATGTGTGGCATACGCATGATGCATGGCTCATTTTTAATCCGGCACACAGCGCTTTAGGGAATATCCAGACTAATCGTAAGTTATTGATTATAATGAATTATTTTTGCAAGTGAGGCGATGCGATACCACGTAAAATACCACGATTAGTGTACACCAGCACCAGCAAACGCCCTGAGGTTTCCATGCAAAATCGCACGCAAAAATTTCATTTTTCCCGCCAACAAAAAACGCTGCTGTCTTTGGCGCTGATATTTATTCTTGCGGCCTGCGCGGCCAGCGGCGGTGCCAAACCTGCGCCGTCAACGGTTGCCGGTTTGCCGCCTGTTGATGTCAGCGTCGTTAGCGCCGCCGATCCTGGCAGCACGCTGGCCGACGGCTGGCAACACGGCGCGTTTATGGAAATTTATGTGCGCGGTTATAACGACAGCGATGGCGACGGCATCGGCGATTTGAAAGGCCTGATCGCCAAGCTCGATTATTTGCAGGCGCTCGGCATCAAGGGCCTATGGCTCATGCCGGTGACGAGCAGCCAGGATCACGATCACGGCTATGCCGTGAGTGACTATCGCAACATCGAAACGCAGTACGGCACCCTAGCCGATATGGACGAGTTATTGAAGCAGGCCCACGCGCGCGGCATCGGCGTGATTATGGATTACGTCGTCAACCATAGCGCTGGGCAGAACCCGCTGTTCGTCCATTCTGCTGCGTCGCCCTCGAACCCTTATCGCGATTGGTATGTGTGGCAAAACACCGCGCCCGCCGGCTGGAACATTTACGGCAACAACCCGTGGAAAACCACATCGAATGGCGCGTACTTCGCCGGCTTCTGGGACCAGATGCCCGACTTTAATCTGCGCAACCCCGCCGTGATTGCCTATCACGAAAACGGCATGCGTTTTTGGCTGAACCGCGGCGTCGATGGTTTCCGCATCGACGCCGTCGGCAACCTGGTGGAAAACGGCCCGAGCGCGTGGGAAAGCCAACCGGAAAATTACACCATCATGAACGGCTATCGCAAGCTCGTCGCCGGTTATAGCAAACGCTACATGGTGTGCGAAGCGCCGGGCGATTCCGCCGGCTTCGGCGCGCCCACGGCTTGCGGCAGCGCGTTTACCTTCGATCACAACGGCAACATTATCAATGCGGCAAAAGGTGACGCGCTTGCCATACAAAAAGGCGCAGATTATTTCAAAACCGCAAACCCGAACATGGCGAGCTTTGTCAGCAACCACGATGCGTTTGCAGGCGAGCGTCTGTGGGATCAACTCAACGGCAACATCGCCCAATACAAACTCGCCGCCGCAACCTATCTGCTGATGCCTGGCTCGCCCTTTATTTATTACGGTGAAGAAATCGGCATGAGCGGTGCAAAAGTGTTGACCGGCGACCCCAAACTGCGCACGCCGATGAGCTGGACGGCTGATAGCAGTAACGCTGGTTTTACAACCGCCAAACCGTTCCGCGAACTTTCCGCAAACGTCACCACGCAAAATGCAGCCAGCCAGATGGCCGATGCGAATTCGATATTTTCCTTTTACCAATCCATGCTCACCTTGCGCAACACACGTGCGTCGCTCGCAAAAGGCAGCTACGACGCGCCGTTTGTCAGCGGTAAAGTGATGGGTTTTCAACGCAGCCTGGGCGCAGAAAAAACCTTGGTGCTGATGAACTACGGCACCGAAGCGGCATCAGTCAAAGTCGCTGGCTTGCCCGTGAACACAACGCTGTTAGCTGCCTATCCAAGAAGCGGCGCAAACGCCGCCGTCGATGCAAGCGGCAACGCGCAAATAAATATCAATGGGCAAACAGTGAAGGTGTATGCAATGCAATGATTGAAGCGCGCGTTATGGCAAAGGCTGGCAGCGCGTAATGCCGACAGGCGAATTATTCACGTAACTATTTGATTATATTGAATAATTTTACATCGCCGCTTTGCGTTGAGATGCAACACTTTTACTTTATTCGCTGAATCATCTCTTTCGCCCGCGCGAGTTTGGGTGACACGACGGGCACGGTGAGCATCGTACTGGCGATGGCCATGAGCAGCAGCGCCGTGAAGGTTTCGCTGGTGATAATGTTTTTGTCCAACAAAATATTGACGAAAATAATCATGATCAAGGCTTTGGTTTGCAGCAGCCAGCCGATGATTGACGCTTCGCCTTTTTGCCAGCGCAAAATTTTGCCGGCGAGATGAACGCCGAGCAATTTGCCGGCGACCGATGCTATTAATAATATTGCAGCAACGAAAAACACGGTTGCCCCGCCCACCGACCAATTGGTTTTGAGTCCCGTGCTCAAAAAGAAAACCGGCATGATAACCAGCAACACGTGATGGCGCAGCATGTCCATGTGTTGCTGGTTGAACCACGCAGCATCCATTACCGCGCCGGCGAGAAACGCACCGACCATAAAATGAAGGCCGGACCAGTCGGCACCGAATGCGCATAGCGCGAGCCAGATCAGGCCGACATACCAGCGGTCTGGCTCGGGAATGCGCCGCATGAGTTGGCGAAAACCATAAGCGAAAATGCAAAACGCCAGGAGAAAGCCCGCCTGTTTGCCCACGCGCTGCCAGTCCATCAATATGAGCGCCAGCACGCCCCAGATGGCGATGTCGTCGATGCTGGCGTAACGCAGAATGCGTTGCCCGATGGGCTGGCGCAGGATGTCGAGTTTTTCCATCAGCAAAATCAAAATCGGCAGCGCGGTGACGGCACAGGCCATACCGACACCGAAAACAAATTGCCATTGGTGTGCGCTGGTGCCGATCCAGCCGTCACTCATCAACATGCCCGCCGCCGCTGCGCAGCCCAAGATCAATGGTGTACCCAGCGCAAATCCCGCTGCAATGCCGCTCTCACGCCGATGCTGCCATGCCTGGTGCAAATCAAGCTCAATGCCCGCGATCCACACAAATAACATCACCGCCCACCACGCGATGCCGTTCAGCGATTGCACCACGGCAGGATTAAAAATAAATAAATAAGCATCGGGGAAAATTTTTCCCAGTATGCCGGGGCCGAGCAAAATGCCCGCGATGATTTGCACGACCACCAGCGGCGCGTAATAGTCGGTGTTGCCCAATCGCCAAATCAAATAAGGCACAGTGAAAATGATGCCCATGGCAATAAGAAATATTTCGGTGGTGTTCATGGCGGATCAGTCAAAAAAAATGGTACCGCATCATGTGCCAGATTTATTTATTGGGCAAGTTTGCGGCAAGTAAAAAAACCGTTCAGGGTAAGCCTGCCGCGTAACGGATCGGCGTTCAATTCTTCCGGCGAGGGAATGTGGCTCGAGTGGAACATGCCGCCGTCATAAAAAATAAGCCGATTAAATTTTGCTTCAATGGTATGTGCCAACTCAAAATATTCGTTTGATGCGGCGATATAGCCGGGCTTAATGCCGTATTTTTCGGTGAATGTCGCATCGGATAAACTGCCTGCATCGCGCATGAGCTGTTCGATCTGAGGCATAGGTTTTTTGGGAGTAAAAAAAAGCGTGCCGCCCAAACTGGGGTTTTTGAAAAGATACAGCACCGATGCGCAGACCTGTTCGTCTGCTTTAATGTCGAGGCGGTCGCGGTGACACAGGCGTTGAATGGGCTGGAGTTGATCGGGCGACAGCGAAACGATGGACAGCCGACTGTGCATACGGACGGTGCGCCTTGCATTGAGCAGGCTCCGCACATGCCGGTTAAAAAAATCGGTGAGCGCGGACGCTACCTCGTCGCTCGCCGGCAGTTCAAGGCCGGGGAATGCGTTGAACGCTGCCATGCGGAAATCGTCGCGACGGGAAACGGCATGATTGATCAGCGCTTCGGGATGGCTGAGCGCATCGTCAATCACCACACAATCACGGTGGGAATCAAGCGGAGTAATTTGAATGGCGGGATGGGGGTTGAACATTCAGGCAATTTTCGGCAGCAGAACCAACGTCTGGCAGCCCGCTACAAAGGGGAAGTGTTACGCGCTTTGTTTGGGGGCACTATTTTTCATCGCAGCCGGCGCGGCACAGTTTTGCACAATATAGTCGGCGTGGGTCGGCATGGCATCCACACATTTTTTCATGGTGGTATGAATGCTGTTCATAAACCCCATTATTTTTTCTTCGCTGATAGCATCAACCAGAGGGTGATAACTGCGCGGGGTAATGCCTTGTCCCAGCATCACTTCAAGCCAGCTTACTTCGGAGAACATTTCGGTCGACTCGCGGAACACGCGTCCATTGGCTGCAAATAAATCAATTTTAGTTTGCAGTGAATCCGGTATCGGCATAGTGCGGCAATAATGCCAGAATGCCGAATCGTCGCGTTGCGTAGCTTTGTAATGCAGTATCAGAAAATCGCGAATTTTTTCAAATTCAAAATCCGCCTGTTTGTTGAATTCATCAATATCGACTTGATCAAATCCTTGATACGGGAAAAATGTCGTCAGCCGCGCAATGTTGGATTGAATGAGGTGAATGCTGGTGGATTCCAGCGGCTCCATGAATCCGCTGGAGAGGCCGATAGCAACACAATTTTTATTCCACATCTTGTTGCGTTTGCCGGTGGTGAATTTCAATTGGCGTGGCTCGGCCAATGCTTTGCCATCCAGGTTATTCATCAGCGTGGCAACGGCGTCGTCGTCGTTCATGAACTTGCTGGAATAAATGTGGCCATTGCCAATACGATGCTGCAACGGAATGCGCCATTGCCAGCCTGCGCTATGCGCCGTTGCGCGCGTGTAAGGCAACAGCGGTGCGGCTGACTCGCACGGCACAGCCCACGCGCGGTCGCAGGGCAGCCAGTGGCTCCAGTCCGTATAGCCGGTATGCAGCGTTTGCTCAATCAGCAAGCCGCGAAAGCCCGAGCAATCAATGAATAAATCGCCGGAAATTTTTTCACCGTTTTCCATCACGACAGCATCTATAAATCCATTATCTGCTTGGGTGATCACGTTTTTGATTTTGCCTTCCATGCGTTTTACGCCACGGGTTTCACTGTAGTCACGCAAGTAGCGCGCATAAAGCCCCGCGTCAAAATGGAAAGCATGGACTATTTCAGCGAGCGGCGAATTGCCCATGTCTTTTTGCGCGCGCATGAATTTTCCATGCTTGCACGCTAAAGTATTGATGGAGTAATTCTCGATGCCTAAAGCCTGATTTTTTTGAAATAATTTCAGCCAGTAATGGTGAAATTTGGTGATGCCTATATCGGGACCGAGCGCGCCAAACCCGTGGATATAAGATTCACCGAGTTTGCCCCAATTCACAAACTCAATACCAAGCTTGAACGTAGCGTTGGTCTTGCGCATGAAATCGTTCTCGTCGATTTCCAGCGCGTTGTTATAAATATTGATCAGCGGAATGGTCGCCTCCCCCACGCCCACCGTGCCGATTTCTTCCGATTCAATGAGCCTAATTGTCCATGGCCCGGTCAGCACTTTGGCGAGGGCCGCGGCGGTCATCCAGCCGGCCGTGCCGCCGCCTACGATGACAATATTTTTAATGTGTGACTGATGCATAACGATTAACTTTATGAATAAACAATCGGGAGTGGTGAGAGCAAACTGTTTTGAGGCACATATTAGGCGGTTAATGATGAGTCAATATAAACCCGGCTAATGTTTTGCGCCATGCATTCACATAAAAAATGCCGTGCCTGAGTAAAAAACCCCCGCCAGCTTTCGCTGACGGGGGTTAATGAACAGGATGACTGATTAAAACTTGTACGTCGCGCCAAACAAGGCCGTCTTGCCATACTTGTCTGTCTTGACGATATTATCAGGCCGGTCAACGTATTCGCGGTACTTGGCATCATTGAGGTTATTTACCTGAAGCAGTAGCGACAAGCCCTTTACCGGCCCGGTGAGGAATTCATAACCGAGTTGCATGTCAACAACCGTTTCGCTCTTGATAAATTTGTATTCCCTGCCGGCGCCAAAGCCGGTAATTTCACCCAGGAAATCCGAACGGTAACGATCGGCGACGCGGGCAGAGAAACCATTCTTCTCGTAATAAACCGCCAAGCTGGCTACGCGTTTGGACAAGCCAGGCAGCGGACGCGTGTCGGTGTCACCAAAAGGTTTGATTTCGCTCGAGGTGTTGGAGAAGTTGGCAACCGCACCAAACCCATCAAGCTTTGGCGTCAAAAGATTGAAAGGCATGGAAGCGGCCAGTTCAATACCGCTGATATTTCCGCCTTGTCCATTGCGTGGCTGCTTGAACTCGCCGATCAGCGTGCTGGGCGGCGAGTTCGGATTGACGTTCAGCGGCAGCGGGAATCCATCGAAGCTATAGTTTTTGTCGTTGAAGTCAAAAACATAGGATTTCAATTTTTTGTAAAACGTCGCTGCGCTGACGTAAGCCTTGGTGCCGAAATATTTCTCATACGAAAGATCAACGGCGTCGGCGCGGAACGGATCAAGATACGCATTGCCTCCTTCACCTGTCCAGATATTTTTGCCCGAATCAAATTTATAGCGGCGGCCGGCGCTCATTTGATCCATACGTGCGCGGGCCAGCACTCTGGCTGCGCCGAAGCGCACGATCTGGTCGTTGTTCAGATTCAAAGCCAGATTCAAGCTGGGCAGGAAATCATTGTAGGTTTTCCCTTGCGTCACTCGGGTCGCGATATCCTGCTTGCTCAAGTCCACTTGGGGGGCGGTCGAGTTTTGGTCGGTATTGACCACCTGCAAGCCTACGTTACCGTGCAGCGTTTTACCGGCCAAAGTGGAATCAATATCGCCTTTGACATAAGTTGTGCGGACTTTTTCCGTGACATTCCAGCTCTTCAAAAAGATGTCGGCAAAGTAGTTGGGCTTTAAAGTGTAGGCTGAAGGGAAAACGTCATTCGGATTGAAAGCCACCGTGCTCAGGCCGCCGCCCACGTTAACTGCCCCCGTGTTGCCTGGCAATGGCGCAAAAGTACTCGTTCCGGCCGGCAGGACCAACTTGAATTCGTTGGCTGTTTTGTCTTTTTTGCGGTCCGCAAAGTTGACGCCGAAAGCCAGATTGTTCACGAATGTATGCAATGGCACTTCCCAGCCAATGCGAACCGAATTCACTTTGTCTACGGTGGAAATATCCTTGTCGTAACCGTTTTGACCCCATGATTCCGGGTCGGTCAACTTGATAACAGCAGGGTCGCCGTGATTGTATTGAAAAGCTGAAATCTGGTTGCCATTGACGACGGTCACTTTTTCAGGCGTCGGCGCGCCAGCTTCAATTTCGGTAATTTTCTCTTTGCGCTTCGCTTCGGAAGTGCTCAAGTCGAGTACGCCGGTAAAATCTTCAGAGAATTTGAACTTGGTGTTCCATCCTGCCGATTTCACGTCGTCTTTGCGCGGCTCTGCAATGTGACGCGATAAAGGGTTCACGTTTAGCCATGTACCACTGACCAGGCGGCCATCCTGGACTACGTAGCCTGGCTCAAGCGCAGGTTGTTGCGCCAATAACCTGGGGTTGTCGCTGCAGCAGAATTTCCAGCTATCATTGACTTGGACTTCAAGGCCGCGCTTTACGACGTCTTTATCAAATTTTGAGTAGTACAAATCCAGCGAGGTAGAGAGTTGATTATTGGGTTTGAACTCAAGCACGCCCATCAGGCCGTCGCGGGTTTGCGTAGTTGAATCGTTGAAATATTTGAAACCGTTGACAACTTTGATTTTAGGAATCGTCCCGTTTGCATCAAAGTCCGTGCTGGTATCGTAGTTTTCCTGGCGCAGCGTGGTGACGTCGGACTTGAAGCGCGCATAACCGAACGCCACACCCAATTTTTTGTCTGCAAACTGGTCAACATATGAAAAATTGAAACGCGTTCCCTTGCCGGTGAAATCAGTGCCAAGCCCTGATTTTTCACCGCGCAAATTAACGGATACGGCGCGTTTACCGAACGCCAGCGGGCGAATCGTACGCATATCGGTCGTGCCTGACAGGCCTTGCCCGACGAGCGCTGCGTCAGGCGTTTTGTAAATCACCACGCTGCTGAGCAGTTCGGAAGGGTATTGGTCAAATTCCACTGCGCGGTTATCGCCCGTGCTGACTTGTTCGCGGCCGTTGAGCAAGGCCGTAGAGAAGTCGCCTGACAAGCCGCGGATGCTGATATTGGAGGCGCGGCCTGCTACACGTTGTGCCGTTACGCCAGGCAAGCGGGCGATAGATTCAGCGATGCTGGAATCGGGCAATTTACCAATGTCTTCAGCCGAAATGGTTTCGACTATCGAGTCGGAATTCTTTTTGACCGAAATAGCATCTTCGATGCCGCGGCGAATACCCGTCACCACAACCGTGTCAACGGTCGTCGGATCAGCTTGCTGGGCTTGCACGTTACCGGCCAGACCAATGAGCATGACTGCGCATGCGGCTGCAACGGGTGTGCGTGTAAAGCGAATTGAATTTTGCGCGGATGAAACTCTGCGCGATGATTGCGAAGCCATGAACTCTCCCCTAAATATTAGTTGTTTGAATTGGCCTATCTTCAAGCCGCATGATTACTGCTTACAAACGATTTATACGAATGTAATGGCGTAATTTTCACTATGGGGTGATGTTGTGTCAATTGAACAAAGCCCTACAAACGATTTTTCGGTTTTGCGTCGCACAAAAACGACTTATTCAGTAATTTTGTAACTAATTGAATTTATTGAATAATTTTTTAAAGCTAAAGGATATTTTTACAATTTCACGATAGCATTTTACGTCTACAGGGCGTTGAAAATTGTTGCGGAAACCATACAGAGCAATAAAAAGCAGGCGTGATTATTTGTCGAACCGCAGAAATGGGGGGCATCCGGGATGCAGCGGTTACGGCATTACCATCGTAATTTTAAGCCGTGATTTTAATTACGCGTTGCGTTAGAAAAGAGTGATGGCAGTTTATGCGTTCCAGAAAACGTCGACGGGCACTTTGGCTTGTTGAAGGACGGCGCGTATCGGCAACGCTTCAACCGGGCCGACAGCCACCGCCTGTTCATAGACTTTTAATTTATTTGCACCGCTGATTTGCAGCGCGATGGCGCGGCTGTTGAGCAGCGCCGTGCGCGTGAGCGTCATGCGCGGATGCGCGGCAGTGACGGGGTCTATGCCCATACAAAGATGCCCATTATTCATGTCGAGCGCGGCGGCAAGTTGGGGCGCCTGGGGAAACCATGAGGCGGTGTGGCCGTCGTCGCCCATGCCCAGCACGACGACATCGAACGGCTGCGGAATGACTTTGAGCGCTGTCTCAAGTTCCGCCGCGCCTTGTTGCGGCGTGGCGGCGGCATGCTTGAGCCCGATAAAATTTGCCACGTGGGCGCAGTTTTGTAACAGCGTATTGCGCACCAGCTTTTCATTGCTGTCGGCGTGGGTCGGCTCAACCCAGCGCTCGTCGGCGAGGGTGATCCAGACATTTTTCCAGTCAAGTTTTTGTTTGGACAAATAGCCGAAAAAAAGCGCGGGCGTTTTTCCGCCCGAAACCACGAGGCTTACGTGGCCGCGCTCGCGCAGCGCACCGGCAAGCAGCGCAGCGACGCGTTGCGCGAGCGCCTGCGCGAGCGAATCGGCCTGATCGAAACGTTGCAATGTTGCCATGTTGCCGATCAGGTTTCTTCGTGCCATGCCGAGCCGTCGCGGCCAAGCAGTGCGCTCGCGGCAGCGGGGCCCCAGGTGCCAGCGGAATAAGGTTTGGGCCGCTCTCCGCTCTCAGCCCAGCCGTCGATGATGGGCTCCACCCAGCGCCAGGCGGCGTCGAGTTCGTCGCGGCGCATGAAGAGCGTGAGTTTGCCGCGTACCACGTCCATCAGCAGGCGCTCGTAGGCGTGCATGGGCCGGCTTTTGAATTCTTCGCTGAAATCGAGGTTAAGGCTGACGGGTTTCAACACCATTTCATTGCCCGGTGGTTTGGCCATTAAATACAGGCGCAATTCTTCTTCGGGATGAAGTTGAATCACCAGCCGATTGCCTACCGACACACCCTGATGCGCGGGGAAAATAGAGTGCGGCACGGCGCGGAAGTTGACGACAATTTCGGCGATGCGCTCCTGCAAACGCTTGCCTGTGCGCAAATAAAACGGCACGCCGGACCAGCGCCAATTCGACAGCTCTGCTTTCAGCGCGACAAACGTTTCGGTGTGGCTTTCTTCGGCGATGCCTTTTTCTTCCAGATAAGCGGGGGCCGCTTTGCCGTCAACGGTGCCGGCGCGATATTGGCCGCGCACCGATTTCAGCGCCAGGTCTTGCGGCGTGAAAGGGACGAGCGAGCGCAGGACTTTGAGTTTTTCGTCGCGCACCGCGTCGGGGTCGATGCTCGTCGGCGGTTCCATGGCGAGAATGCACAGCAGTTGCAGCAAATGGTTCTGCACCATGTCGCGCGCCGCGCCGGCACGGTCGTAAAATTCGCCACGGCCTTCAACGCCGATTTTTTCCGCCAGCGTGATTTGCACATCGCGCACCCAGGCGCGGCTCCACAGCGGCTCGAACAACGCATTGCCGAAGCGCAGCGCCATCAGGTTTTGCACCGGCTCTTTGCCGAGGTAATGATCGATGCGATAAATCTGCGGCTCATTAAAAATGCGGCCCACGTCTTCGTTGATTTTTTCCGCCGAGGCAAGATCGCGTCCCAGGGGTTTTTCCAGCACCACACGCGAATTCGGCGTGTTAAGGCCGACACGACCCAGGCCGCTGCAAATGGTGGTGAATAAATCTGGCGCAGTGGCGAGATAAAACACCGTCACCTCGGCGGCCGATCCGGTGAGATGAGCTTTGATGCGCTCAAAATCCGCGGTAACCGTCACGTCGATTTGCAGGTAGTCGAGCCGCTGGGCGAATGTGGCGAAGACAGCGGCATCGAAGTGGCCCGGATCGACAAATTTTTCGCAGCTTGCTTCTACCGCTTTGATATATTCCTCGCGCGAGTAGGGCTGGCGGCCAAAGCCGATAATGCGGCCGTGGGCTGGCAAATCGTTTTCGCTATGGCGGTGATATAGCGCGGGCAACAGTTTGCGCAGGGCGAGATCGCCGCTGCCGCCAAATAATAAAATATCGAAGGTGGGAAGTGAAGACAAAATATTTTCCTTGGAATAAATCGCGTGAAACACGGTATCGTTTTAGCACCGCAGTGTAATATTATAGAAGCGCGGCGGTTTGCATTGAATTATTTCAGTTTTTTTGCAAGCCGTTGGTGCTGAAAATAAACCGCCTGCGCGCCAGCGCGCACCGCCCCCCGAGGAAAATTCGTGAGCCTTCATCCTGTTCTTACCCGCGTGACCCAGCGCATTGTCGTGCGCAGCCACGCAACGCGCACCGCTTATCTGGAGCGTATCGCCCGTGCCGCCCATGCGCAGCCGGTGCGCCAATCTTTATCCTGCACCAATGTCGCCCACGCCTTCGCGGCGTTTCCCGCCAACGACAAACTGGTGTTGCGCGAAATGCGCCAGCCGAATATTGCCATCGTCTCCTCGTATAACGACATGCTGTCGGCGCACCAGCCGCTGGCGCGCTTTCCCGACATTATCAAACAAGCCGCGCGCGAAGCGGGTGCCGTGGCGCAATTTGCCGGCGGTGTGCCCGCCATGTGCGACGGTGTGACTCAGGGCGAGCCGGGCATGGAGTTGTCGCTGTTCAGTCGTGACGTGATTGCGATGGGCACGGCCATCGCGCTGTCGCACAATATGTTTGATGCGGCGCTGTGCCTCGGCGTGTGCGACAAAATCGTGCCCGGTTTGCTCATCGGCGCCTTGCATTTTGGCCATCTGCCGGTGATCTTTGTGCCGGCTGGCCCCATGACCAGTGGCTTATCCAACGATGAAAAAGCGCAAGTGCGCCAGCGTTTCGCCAAAGGTGAAGTGGGCCGCGACGCGCTGCTTGAAGCGGAATCGAAGGCCTATCACGGGCCCGGCACCTGCACTTTTTACGGCACGGCCAATTCCAACCAAATGTTGATGGAGGTGATGGGTTTACATTTGCCCGGCGCGGCGTTCGTGAATCCGAACACGCCATTGCGCGATGCGCTCACCGCCGCCGCCGCGAAGCGCGCCACGCAAATCACCGCGCAAGGAAAGGATTACACACCAATCGGCCGCATAATCGACGAGCGCGCGATTGTGAACGCCATCGTTGGCCTGCTGGCGACGGGCGGTTCGACCAATCACACCATTCATCTCGTCGCGATGGCTCACGCCGCGGGCATCGCCATTAACTGGGATGATTTCAGCGAATTGTCGTCGGTCATTCCGTTGCTGACGCGCATTTATCCCAATGGTAAAGCCGACGTGAATCATTTTCATGCGGCGGGCGGCATGGGTTTTCTCATCGGCCAATTGCTCGACCACGGTTTGTTACATGATGATGTGATGACGGTCAGCGGCCACGGCCTGCGTCGTTACGCAAAGGAACCCTGGCTCGAAAATGGAAGCATCAACTGGCGCGCATCGCCCGCTGCAAGCCATGATACTTCGGTGTTAACCACAGTAGAAAAACCCTTCAGCGCCGATGGCGGTTTGAAATTGCTCACCGGCAATCTCGGCCGCGCGGTAATCAAAACTTCAGCCGTGAAGCATGAACATCGCGTAGTGACAGCGCCAGCCTTGGTGTTCGACAGTCAGGAAGCAGTGATGCAGGCTTTTGATGAAGGTAAGCTGCGGCGCGATTTCGTGGCGGTAGTGAAATTCCAGGGGCCGCGTGCCAACGGTATGCCGGAGTTGCACAAACTCACGCCGTTGCTGGGCGTGTTGCAGGACGAAGGCTTCAAAGTCGCATTGGTCACCGATGGCCGTATGTCGGGCGCGTCGGGCAAAGTGCCCGCAGCGATTCACGTATCGCCCGAATGTTTGAACGGCGGACCGTTGGGCCTCGTGCGCGATGGAGACATGATTGAGTTGGATGCGGAACACGGCACACTCGAGGCCAAAGTGGATGAGCGTTCGTGGCTGCAACGCCGCCTGACGACGGTGGATTTATCCGGCCATCATTTCGGCATGGGGCGCGAATTGTTTGCGGCCTTCCGTCATAACGCCTGCAGCGCCGAAGAAGGCGCGATGACCTATGTGCAAGCGGGCGAAGGCGGCGCGAGAATGAACCAGGCCGAACAACCGCTGCACGACCATTTTGTTTTATCAAAATAATTTTTAAGAAATATAAACATGAAAACGCTTGACCTGATGCGCCTTGCTCCCGTTATTCCCGTTATCGTCATCGACGATGTTCGCCACGCCGTGCCCATGGCGCGCGCCCTGGTGGCGGGCGGCATCCGCGTGCTCGAAGTCACTTTGCGCACGCCCGCAGCGCTCGATGCGGTACGCGCGATTGCGAACGAAGTGGAAGGCGCGATACCCGGTGTAGGGACAATTACAAAACCGGAACATTTTTCCCAGGCATTGAAAGCGGGCGCGCAATTCGCCGTGAGCCCCGGCCTCACCCTCGAGCTAACAAAAGCAGCGCGTGATACAAATATGCCGCTGCTTCCCGGCGTGATGACCCCGTCGGATATTATCGCGGCGATGGCGGCGGGTTACACCGAACTCAAATTTTTCCCTGCCGAACCAGCCGGCGGCGCAAATATGCTCAAGGCTTTCGCTGGTCCGTTTGCCGACGTGAGCTTTTGTCCCACCGGCGGCATCAGCGCGCAAAGCGCGCCGGCATATCTGGCCTTGCCCAACGTCGCGTGCGTAGGCGGTTCGTGGCTGACGCCCAAAGCACTGGTGCAGGCGGGCGATTGGGCGGCGATCACCCAGCTCGCGCGCGCTGCCGTGGCGTTGCGTGCGTAATGCTCGTAAGCGTCGTCAAACGAGCAGTTGCGAAAACGTGGATCGAGCAGAAATGAAATCTGCTTATGCAATGGGCGAGAGCCCGTTGTTGATTCCGTCCATGGTTCGACGGGCTCACCACGAACGGAATCAACAACGGATCGACCACCTTGGGTTTGTCAAAAGATTCCGCCAAAAACTTCCGCGTGTTTTTTTTTCCGCGCTGACATTTTTGTTTGTCGTGCCAGATCTCCACGCTGAGCCTCTCAAACTTCACGTCCCCTCGCCCGATTGGCGCGATCAGATTATTTATTTTCTGATGACAGACCGTTTCAATGACGCAGATGTATCAAATAATAACCAGGGCGCGGCAGAATTCGATGGGCAAAACAACGCCAAATATAATGGCGGCGACTTGCGCGGCGTTACTGAAAAATTGAATTATATCAAAAAGTTAGGTGCAACCGCGATTTGGATCACGCCGCCCGTCGCCAATCAATGGTGGGATGCGAAAAGTCAGTACGGCGGTTATCACGGCTATTGGGCGGAAAATTTTTCTGCGGTCGATAAACATCTGGGCACACTGGCCGACTATCAAAATTTATCGCATGCGCTGCATTCCAACGGCATGTATTTGGTGCAAGACATTGTCGTCAATCACACCGGCAATTTCATGTTGTACGACAAAGAGTGGGACGCGAAAAATCCGACAAAAGGTTTTTCATTGAACGCCGACGCGCGCGGCACGGCAGCGCCGTCGCAAGCGCCGTTCAATTTGAATGACCCGCGCAAGCCCGACCATCTTCGTGCCAATATTTTTCATTGGACGCCCGATATTGCCGATTACAAAAACAAAAAGCAGGAATGGAATTTCCAAATGTCGGGGCTCGACGATTTGAACACGGAAAACCCTGTCGTTCGCAAAGCATTGCGCCAAAGTTACGGCCATTGGATTAGCGCCGTCGGCGTCGATGGCTTCCGCGTCGATACGGCGGTGTTTGTGCCACCGGATTTCTATCGGGATTTTTTATATTCCACCGATAAAACCGCGCCGGGCATTGCGCAAATCGCCAAGCAAACCGGCCGAGAAAACTTCCTTTCGTTCGGCGAAGGCTTCGCCATCGGCAAACCGTTCAACGATGACGCAGCGAAAAAAATCCGTGCTTACATGACGGCGTCGAACGGCAAACCGCTGTTGCCCGGCATGCTGAACTTTCCTTTATACGGCGCGTTGGGCGATGTGTTTGCGCGCGGCAAACCGACGGCAGAATTGGCGCAGCGCATTCGCGGCACGATGAAACTTTATCCGCGCCCGCATCTGATGCCGACCTTTGTCGATAATCACGATGTCGATCGCTTTCTCACTTACGGCAGCGAAGCGGCGTTGAAACAAAGTTTGCTGGCGATGATGACGCTGCCCGGCATACCGGTGATTTATTACGGCACCGAGCAATCGTTCACCGAATCGCGCGCGGCCATGTTCAAAGCCGGTTTCAAATCGGGCGGCAAGGATCGTTTCGATACGACTGCGCCGATGTATAAATATATCAATAAAATCAGCATGTTACGCAAGGAGCATAAACTCTTCTCGCGTGGCGTGCCGACGATACTGCAAGAAAATTTTGCCAGCGCCGGTGTGCTCGCCTATCGAATGGATTATCAACATGAATCGGCGTGGGTCGTGTTCAATACGGCTGATCGCGAAACCTTATTGGATAAACTCGACACGCATCTCAAATCCGGCACGACACTGCAAACTATTTTTTCCATTGATAGTCCATCAGACACTATTTCAGTTGGCGCAAATGGAAAAGTGACCATGAAATTGCCGGCACGCAGCGGCGTGGTGTGGAAAGTGTCCAATGAACTTTCGGCGTCGCCCGCAAAAAACCTATCTCAGCTTGAGCTCGACGCGTTAAACAAAAATAGGGTCAGTGAAGATTTCAAAGT
>JAYTVC010000004.1:0-32241 GCA_043744215.1 Pseudomonadota bacterium | reverse complement strand
CGCTGCGATTCACCAGTTGTTCCCACGGCACTTGCTTCAACCAGGCGCGCAAAGTTTTTTCGCTGATGCCGGCGGTTTTGTAATCGTGGAAATCATAGGCGATGCCATGTGCGTCCAACCACGCGCGCGATTTTTTGATGGTATCGCAGTTCTTAATACCGTATAGCGTGATCGACAAAGCTTAAGCTCCCCGCAACAACTCATTGATGCTCGTCTTGGCCCGCGTCTTTGCATCCACCTGCTTCACAATCACCGCGCAGTAAAGGGAATATTTTCCGTCAGCGGAGGGCAAGTTGCCGGAGACGACCACCGAACCGGCGGGCACGCGGCCGTAGCTGACTTCGCCTGTTTCACGGTTATAAATTTTGGTGCTTTGGCCGATAAACACGCCCATCGAAATGACAGAGTTTTCTTCTACGATGACCCCTTCGACCACTTCGGAGCGCGCACCGATGAAGCAGTTGTCTTCGATGATGGTGGGGTTGGCTTGCACCGGTTCGAGCACGCCGCCGATGCCGACGCCGCCGCTCAAGTGCACGTGCTTGCCGATTTGCGCGCACGAGCCGACAGTGACCCATGTATCGACCATCGTACCTTCATCGACATACGCGCCGATGTTGACGAAGCTCGGCATCAGAATGACATTTTTGGCGAGGAACGATCCTTTGCGCGCGGCGGCGGGTGGCACAATGCGATAGCCGCCGGCGGCGAAATCCTTGTCGGTGAAACCGGCGAATTTGGAATCGACCTTGTCGAAGTAATTCATGTATCCGTCGCGCATCACTTCGTTGTCTTTCAGGCGAAAAGACAACAGTACCGCCTTCTTGATCCACTGGTGCGTTGCCCATTCACCGTTGATTTTTTCCGCAACGCGAATGGCGCCGGCGTCGAGCTGGTTGAGGGTTTCCGTGACGGCCTGCTTCACATCCGCCGGGGCATTTTTCGGGTTGAATTCAGCGCGTTTTTCAAACGCTTCTTCGATGAGTTTTTGGTGAGACATGATTTTCCTATGGATACTGGTTGGTGGTTAGTTTGGTGACGAACTCTTTAATGCGATTGGCCGCTTCGGAGACTTCGCTCAAGGCTGGCACGAGGGCTATGCGCACAAAACCGTTGCCGGGATTTACGCTAAACGCTTCGCGCGAGAGATACGTGCCGGGCAACACGGTGACGTGTTTGCGTTCGAATAATTTCTGCGTGAATTCCTGATCGTCTATTGGCGTGCGTGCCCAAAAATAAAATGACGCCTCAGGCATGGTGAGCGGCATCACCGGATTGACGATGTCGTAAAATATTTTGAATTTTTGCTGGTACAGGCGGCGGTTTTCCTCCACATGCGCTTCGTCACCCCACGCTGCGGCCGATGCCGCTTGCACCGCGGGGTTCATGGCGCTGCCGTGATAAGTGCGGTACAAGGTGAACGCTTTCAGGATGGCCGCATCGCCGGCAACAAAACCGGAGCGCATGCCAGGTACGTTGGAACGTTTGGACAAACTGCCTAGCACCACCAGATTTTTGTAATCGTTGCGCCCAAGCTGATGGGCAGCTTGCAGCGCGCCTAGCGGCGGCTTGGTTTCATCGAAATAAATTTCCGAATAACATTCGTCAGCGGCAATGACAAAGCCGTGTTGGTCCGACAGGGCGAACAATTCCTTCCAATCTTCCAGCGTCATTACGCGCCCATGGGGATTGCCCGGCGAGCAGGTATAAACGAGTTGCGTGCGCGACCACACGTCAGCGGGAAAACGCGATAATTCCATGCGGAAATTATTTTCCGGCGTCATGTTCAAAAAATAAGGAAACGCGCCGGCCAGCAGGGTCGCCCCTTCGTAAATCTGGTAAAACGGATTTGGGCACACCACAATCGGATTCGGCTTGCGCGCATCGATTACCGTTTGCGCGATAGAAAACAATGCTTCGCGGCTGCCGAGCGTGGGCACAATCTGGGTTTCCAGATTGATGCCGGATAATTTGTAACGCTGATTCAGCCATGCTGCGATGCTGCCGCGTAACGCATCGGAGCCAAGAGTGAGCGGATAACTGGAGAGGCCGTTTAGATGATCTATCAATTCCTGTTTGATGAAATCCGGCGTTGGATGCTTGGGCTCGCCCATCGACAGGTTAATCGCGTGCCGCGCCGGGTTCGGCGTCGTGCCACGAAATAAGTGGCGCAATTTTTCAAACGGATAGGGTTGAACAAGAGAGAGATTCGGATTCATAATTTTACCTGACGTCCAGCGCAGCGGCCTGATGGCGGAATTATACGACTTCACGGCCCGCCACATAAGGCCATCTTGCAGGACGGAGCGGCAGCTTGAGTCGGATTTGCCATGTGCTCGCAGAAACCCGAAAACTCTTATATAGTTCCACCCAGCGTGGCCATAAAAATGTATTCCGCAGGCCGACCTGCACAATATGCCGCGAGATCACCCAAAATCTGAGGATAACAAATGGAAAAAATCTGGCTGAAGTCTTATCCCCCCGGCGTGCCTGCGGAAATCGACCCGAATCAATATCAATCAATTGGCGATATTTGGCGGGAGAGCGTCGGTAAATTCGGCGCGCGGCCAGCTTATTCGTGCATGGGTAAGACGCTCAGTTTCGCCGATGCCGACGGCTACGCCGATGCATTTGCCGGCTATTTGCAAGGCGTGCTCAAATTACCCAAAGGCGCACGCGTCGCGCTGATGATGCCGAATATTCTGCAATACCCGGTGTGTATTTTCGGCGCGCTCAAGGCCGGTTATACCGTGGTTAACGTCAACCCGCTGTACACGCCTCGCGAACTGGAGCATCAGTTGAAAGATTCCGGCGCAGAAGTGATTGTCATTCTGGAAAATTTCGCCAAAACTTTGCAGGAAGTGCGCAGCGCCGTGCCGGTAAAACATATTGTCGTCACAAGCCTGGGCGATATGCTGGGCTTTCCCAAGTCGCACATTGTCAATTTCGTCGTCAAGAACGTCAAGAAAATGGTGCCCGCCTATCAGTTGGATGGCACATTGAAATTTACCGACATGATCCGCCAGGGCGCTGCGCAAAAAGTGCAAGCCGTTAAAGTCACGCATGATGACATCGCGTTTTTGCAATACACCGGCGGCACCACGGGCGTGTCGAAGGGCGCGATGCTGACGCACAACAATATTGTCGCTAACGTTTTACAATCTTATGAATGGCAAAAAGGTTTTATCAGCGAAGGCATAGAAGTCATCATCACCGCGCTGCCGCTTTACCACATTTTCTCGCTCACCGCGAACTGCATTACCCAATCCAAACTCGGCAGCGAGAATGTGTTGATCACCAACCCGAAAGACATGCCGGGTTTTGTCAAAGAATTGGGCAAGCACAAATTCAGCATCGTCACCGGTGTGAACACGCTATTTAACGGCTTATTAAACACACCCGGTTTCGACCAGCTTGATTTCAGCAATTTGAAATTAACCCTCGGCGGCGGCACCGCCGTGCAAAAAGTCGTGGCCGATAAATGGCATAAAGTCACCGGCTGCGTATTGCTCGAAGCCTATGGCCTGACGGAAACTTCACCCGGCGCGACAATCAACCCGCTCAATCTTACGGCATACAACGGCACCATCGGCTTGCCAATTTCATCGACAGAAATCGACATCCGCGACGACGACAAAAAATCCGTTGCCCTCGGCGAGCGGGGCGAAATCTGCATCCGCGGCCCACAAGTGATGAAAGGCTATTGGAACCGCCCCGACGAAACTGCCAAAGTCATGCACCCTGACGGTTTCTTTGCTTCGGGCGACATTGGCATCATGGATGACAAAGGTTTTATCAAAATCGTTGACCGCAAAAAAGATATGATTCTTGTCTCCGGCTTCAATGTCTATCCCAACGAAGTTGAAGACGTCATCTCGCGCCATCCCGGCGTACTTGAAGTCGCGGCTGTAGGCGTGCCCAGCGAACAATCGGGCGAAGCGGTGAAAATTTTCGTCGTCAAAAAAGACCCCAATCTCAGCGCAGAAGATTTAATCGAATTCAGCAAAAAAGAACTCACCGGATACAAGCGTCCCCACCAAGTCGAGTTCCGTACCGAATTGCCGAAGACGAATGTCGGAAAAATTCTTCGGCGCGCGCTAAGAGATGAGAAAAAGGTGTGAATACGAAGCGGCAGAATGTAAAGTATTTCTTTTCAAAAAAATGGTAAAATATTCAATATAATCAATAAGTTACTATTAAATATTTTTTACATGCCTATTATGATGAATGGCGCATTTACGATGCCCATCAATCTGTTGAAATAACCAATAGTGGCGAGGTCGTCACTGGTTTTGGTTGGGTGAATGGGCATTGTTTTATTCAACCTGTCCTGCGTGCTACGAATAATTTTTTCAGATGAATAATATATTGGATTAGACTTAGCCAGAGCCTCCCTAATCAAATGCTGCCTTCAGTTAATGATCAATAGAAGCCATAAATTTTTGCCTGCCATTTTCTGCGCAACCGCCCTGGTGGGATGTGCGGGGGGAGACACGGCTGCGAATGCCCCTACAGCCACGCCGGCCCCCGTACCGTTGACCACTCCCGCTCCCACGCAAGCGCCTTCGCCAGCACCTGTGCCATCGGCTGCACCCGTACTGTCTAGCGTGTTGCCGCAAAATATTGCCAGCGGCGCGAGCATTGCACTGGAGTGCGGTAAGGAGTATCGCGGCCATTTGAATCTGACGGGGCTATCGAATGTGAGCATCACTACAGCGGGCACTTGCGGTAAAGCAGTCATCAATGCTGCGCAATTGGTGGGTGGCTGGCAATCACAAGGGGGCAACATTTGGTCTGCGCCCGTAGGATTTGCACCCAGGCAAGTGGCGATGCAAGGCAAGTTGCTGGAACTTGCACACACGCCGCGCACCGATGGCAATCCGTATCTCAAAATAAAATCGCAATCGGGTACCAGCTTAAGTTTGACGGGATTGCAAATCAGTGGCGATGTGGTCGGCGCGACAGTGCGTGTGCGTAATAGCCAATATACTTTTTTTGAAGGGCCTGTCAGCGCCGGCAGCGGCGACACCATTACGGTGCCGGGCATCGGCAGTGGCCTGACCAACTGGGGCGCCTATCTGGAAGGCAAGCGCTGGATGCTCGACGAGCCGGGCGAATGGGCCTACGAGAAAGGTGTGTTGTATGTATATGCCACCAATGCGCCGCAGTCGGTAGAGGCGACCGATAACGTTCCTGTGATCGAAGCTAAAAATATCAACGGCCTGACACTCGATAACATCGTGTTGAAAAATGGCGTCTCCGGTCTCTCCGCCCGTTATGCCAACAGGATCACGCTGCGCAATGTGGATATCGGCAACGCTTCCGAATTTGGTGTTGATGCGCTGTGTGTTAATCAAATAAATGTCGGCAGCACCAATATTAACAACATCGGGCGTGATGGCTTGAGCGTCGGCTACTGCGGCGACGGTTTAACCGTGTCGAATTCTACTTTCACCAATATCGGCACCATACTCATGCCGCGCAAATCCGAAGCGGCAATCTTTGGTGGCAAGACCACCAATATGAATGTCTCCGGATCCACGTTCACCAACAGTGGATACATCGCGATTCGCTTTTTCAAGGATTCCGTCATTGACGGCAACATCATCGACGGTGCCTGCCTGGTGCTGGATGACTGCGGCGCCATTTACACCTATGACCGTGCCCGCCTCGGGCTCAACTCGCGCGTGAGCAACAACCGCATCAGCAATGTTCCCGGCAGCATGCTGGGCAACGGCTCTGATGTCTCCGCTTTCGGCATTTACCTCGATGACAACACAAGCGGTGTGACCGTTTCTGGCAATGCGGTCACAGGCGCTCATGCAGGAATGCAGTTGCATGGTGCGTTTGCCAATGTGGTTGAGCGCAACACTTTCAACAGCAACAGTTTCGCGCATATTTATTTTGATGACTACGGCCTTGCCGGAAGCGTGCGCAACAATGCTATCCGCTACAATAATTTTGGCGCAGGTAACACTTACCAATACGGTGTGCAGGCGGGAGATGACACCTCATTGTGGGCATCTTATGTCGGTAATGTGTGTGCTTCGGGGGCCGTTGGCTGCAAGTGATGTGGTTAGCGAGGCGAGGGGTATCGGGGCGAAGTTGACCGTCTGCATACCCGCTGAATAAAAAAAACCCGCCAATCGGCGGGTTTTTTTGGTGTTGCAAAAACTTACCAGCAACCGCTTTCCAGCTTTTTGCCCGCGCCGGAATAAAAAACCGTGCCCGGTGATTTTTTGTTCGATACTTTGACGGTGCGGTCCATTTTTACGCCATTGCGCTCCGTCAATACGCGATAGGCGCCGGCGGGCAGGTTGGCGAAAATACAGGCACCGTCAGAGGTGCCGCTCAGTGCGACCTTGCCTGTTTTCACGTTAACCGCTTTCAATTTGACTTCGCCCATGGGTTTACCTGAGCCGCTGCTCATGAAGGCGAGCTTAAAGTTGTAGTCTTTAGCCAGCGTGCGCATGCCGGCTTTTTCGGCGGTGCTGCTGCCACCGCTGACGAATGCTGTGCCGGTGGCAATGCGTTTTCCCTGCACGGGTTCCGGTATGGCGGTTGCGTCTTGCGCAGCAGGTGCGGGCGCATCCTGCTGCTGGGCAAAGGCAGCGCCGGAGATCATGCTTGCAAAGGCGAATAGTGTTGCAGCGATAAGTTTGTTTTTCATGGTCGTCCTTTTCATCAGCGATGGGTTGATATGACGCGCATTATTAACGCGGCGATGGGATTTTAATCGAAAACCGGCGTTCTGTCGCGGCGCAAAATAGGGCATGCGACATAACATGGCTTTACGCTACGTGTAGCTTATTAGAGTGAGGTGATGATGAGCATTACATTGACGGGAGGCTGCCATTGCGGCGAGTTGCGCTACGAAGCCACGGTGGAAAATAACGAGGCTTATTATTGCCACTGTCGCATGTGCCAGCTTTCATTCGGCAATATTTTTGCCACGTTTTTTAATTTGCCCAAAGCGAATGTGAAGTGGCTAAGGCACGAGCCGAAATATTTTCATTCATCCAAAATCGCCCAGCGGGGTTTCTGTGCGCAATGCGGCACGCCCCTGACGTTTGCGTTTCATGATTCCGAGCGTATGGATTTGTCTGTCGGCAGCCTCGACCATCCGGATCTGATGAAACCGGTGAATCATTTTGCGGTGGAGCATCGTATCGCAGCGTTTCACACAGCCGACGGCTTGCCCGAAGCCCGCATCGACACCAACGAATTCATCAAGGCGCGATGGGCGAAGGGGTACGGTAAAGATTTTGTTCCCGTCCTGAGGCCGGACAAAAAATAAGCGTTGAATTGTCGGGCATCAAAAATCCTGGCTGTATTGCAAGCTGATAATGTTTACATCGTTTTTGTAATTGCCGACCAAGCTGCCCGCTCCCCGTTCAGCTTTGTTGATCGCTGAATCTTTGACGAATAAATGGGCGTAGCCAAAATCCCATGCGGTCTGCTTCGACGGCTTGTATTGCACACCGAGGCCGAGCCAGGTGCGGTCGGCATCGGGAATACGCGGCGTGCGGAATTCGTCATTCACCGGCGACTGATCGTAGGCGAGGCCGCCGCGAAATTTCCACAGGTCGTTGTAGCGGTAATTCACCGCGGCTGCCACGCGCCAGGTATTGCGCCATTCTTCGGGCGTGACGCTGTCGGCGGCACCGTTGTCGAAACGTATACGCAATTCTTTCAGGCGGCTCCAGCGCATCCAGCCGATATCGCCCATCGCAGACCAATCATGATCCAGTTCCGAATAAGCGCTGAGGTTGACCGACTCGGGCAGCGTGAGGTCTGCCTTAACGCCGCCATCGGTGAATGTGGACGAGGCGGCGAGCGGTAGAGGCAGGTCGGCCGGCCTGGTAAATCGCGCAGCGCCACCTGATAGCCCATGGGAAATTTTTGAGCGATAGGCCAAACCGATGCGTGCGTTGCTTACAGGCGTGTACATGGCGCCGAGGTTGAAGCCGTAGCCCCAATCGGTGCCATCGATATTCACTGCGCCATCTTTTGCTTGCGGTAAGTAACCCAGCGGCACGCAGTTTGCCGCACCTAGCGTGCCGATGCATACGCTGCCGAAATCGATGGCTTTGGAAAGTTTGACGTCGGTATATTGTGCGCTCAAGCCCGCACCGAGCGAGAGTTGATCGCTGAGACGAAATGCCAGCGCAGGGTTGATGTTGATGCTTTTCAATTCCGATGTCAGCGCCTGGTAGCGACCGACCCATCCTGCGTCATATTCGGTTTTCAAACCAAACGGCGCCTGTACACCAATACCGAAACGGATATTCGGCGCGGCATCCATCGCGTAGTAAATAGCCGGCACGCCAGCCCAATTTCCTGCGTCGCCGCCGTTGCTGCCATTGAGTGGCGTGCTTGCAGCAGACAGTGAGCCGTTGTTTTGAAATTTTGCCGAGGGTCTAATGCCTGACGCGCTGATGGAAAATTGAGAACCGGATAAACGCGTCAGCCCGGCGGGATTGTAATAGACCGTGCTGGCATCTTCCGCCAATGCCGCGCCGCCCGCATGGGCATTGCCGACACTGGCCGCACTCATTTCAAGCAGGGAGAAACCCCCTGCATGAACCTGTGCAACCGGAAAAATGGCAGCCAATAACAAAGACGAGAAAATGGTTCGATATGCGTAAGCGGGTTTCATGACAGCTTCCTCCTGCGGGTCGCGTGTCATCCTGTTTACGAATAAAGCAGCGGGGAAAAACGGCCTGCGTCGCACGCAAGCGCATGCCGGAATTGCGTCCTCTTAACCTGATTATAGTATTCGCCCGAGACTGCCGCGCGATTGATCTAGCGCAAATGGAAGCTGATTTTGTTGTAGAAGTACAAATGTAATTATAAATTATTGTTTATAATCAAATAGTTACATTATATCTTGCTAGGCGATAAAAATGGGAACGGATGGGATGGCCGGGCCTGACTACGCTGACAAACCTGCTTCACGTTTAATTTTTTCCACATCCAGATTACGCAAATAGCGCTTCAGGTTTTTCCACATCGGATGATAGCCATAACCGCCATTTACCATTTCGGTGATCGCATCGTCTTTGCTCCAGCCTTCAACCGCGAGACGATACACCGCCACCATCGTGCCCGTGCGGTCAGAGCCGTGCAGGCAATGCACCATCACCGGCCCGCGTGCCGGGTCGGTCACGATTTTCAAAAACTTTATGACATCTTCATCTTCCGCGTGCCAGGTTTTGAAGCGGATGCTCACTTGTTCAAAATTGCCTTTGGGTAATTGCTTCACGTCGTCATGAAACGCGCGCAGGGAAACGACTGTTTTGATGCCGAGGTTTTCAATTTCCTGTGCGCCCGCCGCTTTGGGTTGCGCGCCGCGAAAAAAATTCGGCGTGATCTGGAAAAAATTCGGCAAGCCGTTTTTTTTCACGGCCTGCGCCCATTGGGCCGGGCGGCTGGCCGTGGCGGCGGTATCGGCAATCGCTGCCGAAGTAAAACCTGACGATGCCAATAAAATAAAAGCGAAAGCAATGCGCGCAAAATTTTTCATGGCGAAACCTTTTTGAAATGAATAAATCGGGGAAAGCCCCAAAACGAAAACGCCATCAGCGCCAGCGCGCCGAGCGTGAAGGTTACGTAATCCGTCGGCACGAAGCCCAGCCAGTTTTTATGCCATGGCACAAACTGCGGCTGAAATTTTGCCAGGCCGTAAGCGGGATTGAGCACGAACCATAAAAAATCTTCGATAATCCAGAACAGCATTACGCTGCCGATAATCCGCGCCTCGAATTTGAGGCTCCATTCCCCGTTAATAAATACCGGCAAGTGAAACACCAGCGCCATGAAGGAAAATATCCACGCGTGGTAGCCCGTCATCGGCCGGCCGCCCCAAAAAATATCCAGCAGCCAATGGTTTTCAATGCGCCACGTTGGCAGCGCAGCGGCCCAGCCGGCCGCGCCTTCAATCTGGATTTCCACCATGGCGAAAAAAAGCCCGAGCAGTGAAACCCATAACAATAAAAAAACAAAATGAAGTTTCGAATTTTTCATTGCAATACGATGTTCAACACTGCCCGCGCGGCATGAGGCGTGCCGACCGCGAGGCAACGCTCGCGCATTTGTTGTACGCGTTGTGGATGGTTGATCAGTAGCTGCACGCGGTATACCAGGCCCGCCTCGTCATAGGCTTTCATGGCCGCGCCGCTTTCCAATAAATAGTCGGCGTTGCGTTCCTCCTGGCCAGGAATCGGCGACACCACAATCATCGGCAAACCAACAGCCAAACATTCTGACGCCGTAAGCCCGCCCGGTTTGGTAATGGCCAGATCGCTGGCGGCCATGATGCGTTCAATGGTTTGGGTAAAACCCATTGGCATCAGCCGGCCGGGATGGCGCGCTGCGATGCGTTGCAATGATTCGAGCAACTCGGCATTGCGGCCCGCCAGCGCAACGATTTGAAAATCGCCGGGCAAATTCAACAAACGTTCCGCCAGTTTTTCCGTACCGGCCAAACCGACACCGCCGGACATCATGAGCAAGGTGGTTTTATCCGCATCGATGCCGATGTCTGCCGCGCATTGCGCACGCGAATATTTTTCGCTGAACACCGGCATGATGGGAATGCCGGTCACATGGATGTTTTCGCGGGCTACGCCTTTATCGGCGAGGCGTTGCGCCACTTCTTCGCTGGCTACGCAATAGCCGTCCAGATGCTCATGCACCCACATGCTATGCACATCAAAGTCAGTGATTTGTACCCAGACTTTCGCAGTCAATTCGCCTTTGCGTTTCAGGCGCGCCAATAATTCTGCTGGCAAAAAATGCGTGCAGATGATGACGTCCGGCTCCAGCATCGCTAATTCGGCTTTCAGTTTGCGCGTGTTCAAGCGTTCCACTGCGCGGCGCATGCGGCTGAGGCCGGAGCTGCCGGACTGTTTATCGGTCAGGTTATATAAGTATCCCCACAACGCGGGCATGCGTTCGACAACTTTAATATAAGAATCAGCGTAAAGCTTTTTGAAACTATCGGGCACCAGTGACATGAGATCGATATGCGTGGCGACGACGGATGGATAACGTTGCTGTGCCGTGGCGCGTAAAGCCTCCGCCGCGCGCACATGGCCCGCGCCGGCAGAGACGCTGAGCATAACCAGATTTTGTCTTTTCATTGTTGTTGATTATTCGGAATATTGTTAACCGCGGATATTCGACTGCGGGGCGAAGCCGTTGAGGTCTACCGTCGGTTCGGGCAGCCAGCCTTTCTTGCGCTGCTCAACGATCACATTCGTGAAAATACCGCCGCGCACGTACCATTTTGCGGTGAGCCGCATGAAGCGCGGTTTGGTTAATTTCGCCAAATCGTCGAGAATTTTATTCGTCACCGCTTCGTGAAACGCGCCTTCGTTGCGATAGCTCCACATATACAATTTCAGGCTTTTCAATTCGACACATAACTTGTCGGGTATGTAATCAAGCGTTAAAACGGCAAAATCCGGCTGGCCTGTTTTCGGACAAAGGCAAGTGAATTCAGGGATTTCCATGTGAATACGGTAATCGCGCTCAGGCGCGGGGTTGACAAATGTTTCGAGATTCTTCGAGGGTTTGGAAGTCATTTCTTGGCGGCTCATTCAATTCGGGTAAAATGTGCATATTACCGGATTCATTCATCCCGTTCATGCCCCGTGTGAGTTCCAGCGTCGGGGCATGATCACAATCAAGGCAATACAATCGTGCGTCTTAATCAAATCAAACTTGCCGGCTTCAAATCTTTTGTCGATGCCACCACCATTTCTGTGCCGGGCCAATTGGTCGGCGTTGTTGGGCCCAACGGTTGCGGCAAATCCAATGTGATTGACGCAGTGCGCTGGGTGCTGGGCGAATCGTCCGCCAAACATTTGCGCGGCGAGACGATGCAGGATGTGATTTTTAACGGATCATCTGAACGCAAACCCGTCGGTCGCGCATCGGTGGAACTGGTGTTCGACAACAGCCTCGGTCGCACCGGCGGGCAATGGCAGCAATATGCGGAAATTTCCGTCAAGCGCGTGCTGACCCGCGACGGGACGTCTTCCTATCACGTCAACAACCAGCAAGTGCGTCGCCGCGACGTGCAGGATATTTTCATGGGCACTGGCCTCGGCCCGCGCGCATACGCCATCATCGAGCAGGGCATGATTTCGCGCGTCATCGAATCAAAGCCTGAAGAATTGCGCGTGTTTCTTGAAGAAGCGGCAGGCGTTTCCAAATATAAAGAGCGGCGCAAAGAAACCGAAAATCGTTTGCAGGATACGCGCGAAAACCTGTCGCGCGCGCAGGATATTGTTGGAGAATTATTCAATCAAATCAATAAGTTAGAAAACCAAGCGCAAATCGCCCAACAGTACACCGCGTTGCAGGCAGAGCTTTCCAACACCCAAAATTTATTGGCCTTCGCCAAAAAACGCGACGCGGATAATAGCCGCGATCGTTACACGCGCGATATTGAAAAACTCACCACGCAACTCGAATCGCAAACGGCGAATCTGCGCGAATGGGAAAGCAAACTTGAAACGTCGCGGCAGGAACATTATGCAGCCGGCGATAAGCTGCACACGGCCCAAGGCGATTTGTATGCTGCCAACGCGGAAGTCGCGCGCATCGAGCAGGAGTTGCAGCATCTGACTGACACGCGTCGCCGGGTCGAGACCCAGCTTGCCAGCATCGTGCGTCAGATTACCGACATCGGTTTGCAAAAAGAAACGGCGTCAATCGAATTGACGCAATGGCAAAGCAAGCTGACCACCGCCATTGAACTCGCCGCCACCAAGCTGGAAGCGGCGGAAGAAATCAAAGAAAAATTGCCCGAGCACGAAACCAATCATCAGCAGTTCAGCGAAAAAATTTCTGTTGCGCAAAAAGAATTGTCGGCCGCCGAGCAGGCGCAAAGCGTGGAAGAAACCCGCGAATCCCATGCCATGAAAGTCGTGTCGCAACTCGAGCAACGTAACGATCGCTTGCATCAGGAGCTTGAAAGCCTGGTCGCGCCGGATCTGGATGCGATTGCCCAGCACAAAGAAAAACTGGGCGAGCTGGAAGAAAAGCTCACGCAGGAACGTGACGCGCTGGGCGAGCTGGAACAAAAACTGCCTAGGCTGGAAGAAGAAAAACGCAACGGAACCAATCAAATGCAGGACATGGTCGCCTTGCTGGCGCGGGAAGAAGCGCAGTTGCACACGCTGCAAGCGCAGCAGAGCAAACTGGATAACAACGAAAAATTGCAATCATGGATCGAGCGCCATCAGCTCGGCAGCAATGCGCGCCTGTGGCAACAAGTCACCATTGAAAAAGGTTGGGAAGATGCCCTCGAAGGCGTGCTCGGCACGCGGCTAAACGCCATTCGCCTGGCCGGCCTCGAGCGTGCATCGGCGCTGATGCACGAGCCGCCGCCGGGCAATGTCGCTTTATTTGTTGATGGCGACGCAGGCGCACAACCGGGCGCGCACAACGGTTTGAAACCGCTGATGGATCTGGTCAAGTTGCAAAACAACGGTGCCCGTGGGTTTTTGCAGGAAGTGCTGTCCCAGGTCTATGTAATTGAAGATCGTTTTCAAGGTGTGAATCAATCGCGCAATTTGCCAGCAGGCGCACTGCTGGTCAGCCGCGAAGGCCATGTGTTCAGCCGCAATGGCGTGATTTTCCACGGCCCCCAATCCGAGTTGCACGGCGTCATGGCGCGCCAGCGCGAGATTGATGCGCTGAAGTTGACGGTGCCCACCCACCAAACCAATGTGACAGCATTGAAAACCGCGCAGACGCGCCTTGAAGATCAGTTGCAGCAATCGCAACAGCGCATGCAGGCTTTACGTAGCAACGTGACTGCGATGCAGGCGCAAAGCCACGAAGTGCAAATGGAAAGTTTGCGCCTGTCGCAAAATGCCGAGCGTGTCACTTCGCGCCGTACGCAAATCGATACTGAATTAGCCGAGATAAAAAAGCAGCAGGATGCGGAAGACAGGGTGCTCAAAGAAGCACAAGAGAATCTGGAAAAAGGCGCCAACCGCATGAATGATCTTCAACAAAAAGTTGATGATATTCAAAGAGATAGAGCGGCGGCTGAAGCAACACTGAATCAGCATCGCGATGGCGTACAACAAGCCGAACGCGCTGCGCAGGAAGCGAAATTTTTTGAGTCTACTTGTCGCGACAAGATTCAGGCATTTGAACATCTCGCCAGTACAGTCGTCACGCGGCTGGTCGATTTGGCCACCCACCGCGAAAGTCTGTCGAGCGAATTGGTCGGTGTGCACGAAGCGCCGCTGTCACAGCAATTACAAACCGCATTGAATCGCCGCAACGAATGTGAAAAAGCCATGGGTGCCGTGCGTGAAATGCAGGAGGGCCTCACGCTCAAATTGCGCGAATCGGAAGAACAGCGCCTAAGCGCCGAACAGGCTCACGAGCCGTTGCGTGAAAAAATTACCGAGATTCGCATGAAGGAGCAGGAAGCGCGCCTGATTGCCGAGCAGCACTTGCTGCAGCTCACCGAGAACAACGCCAATCTTGAAGAGCTGGCTGCGCTGCTGGAAAAGAAAAAAACCTCGGCGCTGCAAGGCGAAATCAATAAATTGCAGGAAGACATTACGGCTCTCGGCGCGGTTAATCTCGCCGCACTGGCCGAGTTGGAAGAATCGACCAAGCGCAAAGATTTTCTTGATGCGCAAATGGCCGACTTGAACGAAGCCGTCGCGACATTGGAAGAGGCTATCAAACGCATCGACAAAGAAACCCGTGAATTGCTGCAAGCGACATTTGATGCCGTGAATAAAAATTTCAGCGAAATGTTCCCGACTTTATTCGGTGGCGGCAATGCGCGCTTGCAACTGACGGGCGAAGAACTGCTTGATGCCGGCGTGCAAGTGCTGGCGCAACCGCCGGGCAAAAAACCCAGTTCGATTCATTTATTGTCGGGCGGAGAAAAGGCGTTGACAGCGGTGTCGCTCGTGTTCGCCATGTTCCGTTTGAATCCCGCGCCATTCTGTTTGCTCGACGAGGTAGATGCGCCGCTGGACGATGCCAACACTATTCGCTTCTGCGATCTGGTAAAAAAAATGTCGGATCAAACCCAATTCCTTTATATCAGCCACAATAAAATCACCATGGAAATGGCCAATCAGTTGGTCGGAATTACAATGCAGGAACGCGGCGTGTCGCGCGTGGTAGCGGTGGACATGGAAGAGGCGCTTAAAATGCGCGAAGAGGAGGCGGCATGAGCGAATTTCGGTGGGGTGTGATTATTGCGGGTGCCTTGGTGATTGCCGCGGTGTACTTGTATGGCTTGTTTCAGGAGCGCCGCGCGCGAAAAAACACGGAAGCCAGTTTTGACGACAGGCGCGGCGATGCGCTACTCGACTCTTCTGCCTTGATGAATGCGCGGCCGACGGGGATGGACCAGCGCGTGGAGCCGTCATTCGGCAACACAGCCATTGATGACAGCGATTTTGAAGCGCGTGAAGCGGATGTCCGCCCCAAACAAAAATTTGATTTCTCGCCGGATGCACCGTTAACGCGTGAACCTTCGACAGTGCCGGTTACCACCGGATCGCTGCATGCAGCGGATCACCGCTCGCCAGATAATGTCCCATTGACGACAGGTGCCGCGCTTGCTGTAGCGAACCCTGCGATATTAAATCCGGCTTTATTAAATCCGGTTTTATTAAACATAGACCCGAAGATTGATCTGGTTGCCGTGGTAATGGCAAGTGATGCCGTTGCGCCAAGCGTTTTAATGGAAGCCATCGGCCAAAGCCGCAACTTCGGCAAACCAGTATTCTGGGAAGGCTTGCAGAATGGCGCGTGGAGCCCGGTGCAAACTGATGTACCGCGCTACAAGGAAATCAAAATCGGCTTGCAGTTGGGCGACCGCAAAGGCCCGCTGGATGAAGCGTTCATAGGGCAGTTCAGCCAGCTGGCGCAGCATTTCGCCGCCGAAGCCCACGGTGTATGCCAGATTGAAGCGCCGGAAATTTCAAAGCGCCGTGCGCTGGAGCTCGACCAGTTTGCCGTTTCCGTTGATGTGGAAATCGGCGTCAATGTGGTGTCTCGTAGCGGTGTCGCGTTCCAGGGCACGAAAGTGCGCGCGTTGGCGGAAGCGGCAGGTTTGAAGCTCGATCCGCACAGTGGCGTATTCCAAAGTACGAATGAGCGCGGCGAGCCACAGTTTGTGCTGGCTAATCTGGAGCCGCGTGCATTCATGCCGGAGCAAATGAAAAACCTCACCACCCAGGGCCTCACCATTTTGCTCGATGTGCCCCGAGTGGCCGATGGTATCAAGGCATTTCCGCATATGATGGCGCTTGCACGCAATCTGGCCGACAACCTCGGCGGCGAAGTGGTTGACGATGCGCGCAAGCCTCTTAGCAATGCCGGTGCGGAAGCCATACGCATGCAGTTGGCAGAAATTTACCGGCGCATGGCTGAACGCGGCATTCAGCCGGGTAGCCTGCTTGCCCAACGCTTGTTCTCTTGAATTGATAGTGTGAATGGCGGTTTCTACTTCCATCCGTGAACGCGCTGCCGCTTTGCGTGCCGCCATTGAAGACGCCAACTACCGCTATTACGTGCTCGACCAGCCGACTATAAGCGACTCGGAATACGACGGCCTGTTCCGCGAATTGCAACAACTCGAAACACAACACGCTGAACTTGCCACGGCCGATTCGCCCACCCAGCGGGTCGGTGCCGCGCCGCTGAAAGAATTCGGCAGCGTTATTCACCGCGTGCCAATGCTGTCCCTTAACAATGCGTTTGCCGATGAAGACATCCGCGCCTTCGACAAGCGCGTGCGCGAAGGTCTTGATGCTGACGACATTGATTACGCTTGCGAACCAAAATTTGACGGCCTTGCCATTAGCCTGCATTACGAAAATGGCTTGCTCGTGCAAGGTGCGACGCGCGGTGATGGCTTTGCCGGCGAAGATGTCACCGCCAACCTGAAAACCATCCGGGCAATTCCGCTTAGACTTGCCGGCCATCACGCGCCGACCCTGCTGGAAGTGCGCGGCGAAGTGCTGATGCTGAAAAAAGATTTTGCCCAGATGAACAAAAAGCAGGAAGCCAAAGGCGAAAAATTATTTGTCAATCCGCGCAACGCGGCAGCCGGCAGTTTGCGCCAGCTGGATCCGCGCCTGACTGCCGCGCGGCCGCTAACATTTTTTGCCTACGGCATTGGCGCAACCGAAGGGTTTGATGTGCCCGCCACACACAGCGCGCTGATGGACGCACTGGCGGCAATGCATTTTCCCGTCGCTCATGAACGCAGCAGCGTACGCGGCGCACAAGGCTTGCTTGAATATTATTCGCAGCTTGGCGTAAAGCGCGAGCAATTGCCCTACGACATCGATGGTGTCGTATACAAGGTGAACAACTTGCGCCAGCAGGAAACCCTGGGCTTCGTGTCGCGCGCGCCGCGCTTCGCCATCGCGCACAAATATCCGGCAGAAGAAGCCGAGACGATAGTTGAAGCCATCGACGTACAGGTGGGGCGCACCGGCGCGCTCACTCCCGTCGCGCGGCTGAAGCCCGTGTTCGTCGGCGGCGTCACTGTCACCAATGCCACGTTGCACAACGAAGATGAAGTGCGGCGCAAAGACGTGCGTATCGGCGACAGCGTGATTGTGCGCAGAGCGGGCGATGTAATTCCCGAAGTGGCGCGCATCATCGCAGGCAAACGCCCGCGCGATGCGCGCGAGTTTGTCATGCCGACGGTTTGCCCGATTTGCGAATCAACCGTGGTGCGGCTCGATGACGAAGCGGCAAGCCGCTGCAGCGGCGGTCTGTTTTGCCCCGCCCAGCGCAAGCAGGCGATTCTGCATTTCGCCTCCCGTCGGGCAATGGATGTAGAAGGGTTGGGGGATAAGCTAGTAGAACAACTGGTAGAGAACCGTATTGTGAACACGCCCGCCGACCTGTATAAATTAGGCGTGGCGGCGTTGGCAAGCCTGCCGCGCATGGCGGAAAAATCCGCCGCCAATACCGTGGCGGCGATTGAGAAAAGCCGCCACACGAGCCTGGCTCGGTTCATTTATGCGCTAGGTATCCGCAACGTGGGCGAGACAACGGCAAAAGATCTGGCGAGGCATTTCGGCAAACTCGATGCGCTCATGAACGCAGATGTTGAAACCTTGCAGCAAGTGAATGATGTGGGGCCCGTCGTCGCCGAATCTATAGTGCGATTTTTTGCCGAGCCCCATAACGTTGAAGTGGTCGAGCAATTGCGCGCCAGTGGCGTGACGTGGAGTGAGAGCGAAGGCGCGCAAGTGGCCAGTGGCGAATGGGCCGGCAAGACCTTTGTGTTGACGGGCACGCTGCCGACATTGTCGCGCGATGCGGCGAAAGAAATGATCGAATCACGCGGCGGAAAAGTCAGCGGCAGCGTATCGAAAAAAACCGATTACGTCGTGGCGGGCAACGACCCCGGCAGTAAATATGACAAAGCAAAAGAGTTAAGCATACCCATTCTCGACCAAAGTCAATTTACGCAACTATTTGATTATAAACAATAATTTAAGGTATTGCGATGTCAAAAAAAATCACCAAAGCCGTATTTCCTGTCGCCGGTTTAGGCACACGATTTTTGCCGGCCACCAAAGCCAGCCCGAAAGAAATGTTGCCCGTGGTCGATAAGCCGCTCATTCAATACGCGGTCGAAGAAGCCATCGCCGCCGGCATCACCGACATGATTTTTGTCACCGGCCGCGGCAAGCGTCCTATCGAAGATCACTTCGACAAAGCTTACGAACTCGAAGCAGAATTGCATGCCGCCGGCAAATTGAAATTGCTCAAAGAAGTGCGCAACCTGATTCCCAGCCACATCAATTGCGCTTATGTGCGCCAGGCGCAAGCCTTGGGTTTGGGCCATGCCGTGTTGTGCGCCAAACCGCTGGTGGGCGATGAACCCTTTGCCGTTATTTTGGCAGACGATCTACTCGACGGCCAGCCGCCGGTGATGAAGCAAATGGTCGAAATGTTCAACCAGCATCACAGCTCCATACTGGCGGTGCAAAATGTGGCGCGCGAAGAGACGGGCAGTTATGGCATCGTGGATAGCAAACCCATGGGCGAGCGCCTGCATAAAATTATCGGCATGGTAGAGAAACCCAAACCCGCCGACGCGCCATCGACCCTCGCCGCCGTCGGCCGCTATATTTTAAAGCCGCGCATATTTCATTATCTCGAAACCATCGGCAAAGGAAGCGGCGGCGAAATCCAACTGACCGACGGCATTGCCGCATTGTTAAACGAAGAGCGCATCGTAGCCTACGAATTTATCGGCAAGCGTTACGATTGCGGCAGCAAACTCGGTTACCTGCAAGCGACCATTGCCTATGCCTTGAAGCATCCGGAAGTGGGCAAGGATTTCGCAAAAATGCTTAAGACGTTTCAGCAATGAGTATTGAAAAATAATATGACACCCCAACAAGCCGATGCCATTCTTGCCGACGCGGAAGAAATTATTCCCGCCACGGAAGTGAATCTCGCCGTGCGACGCGTGGCAGCAGAAATTCGCGTTGCGTTGAAAGACAAGCACCCGCTGGTGCTGTCAGTAATGGGCGGGGCGGTGGTGTTCAGCGGGCAGATTTTGCCTCTGCTGCACTTCCCGCTGGAGTTCGACACCATCCACGCTACTCGTTACGGCCAGGCAACGGCAGGTGGCGAACTCACCTGGAAATTGATGCCGCGTGAAAATGTGGCGGGGCGTACCGTGCTGATTCTCGACGATATTCTCGACGAAGGCGAAACGCTTGCCGCGATACGCGCGATGGTCATGAAGCTGGGCGCGAAAGAAGTTTTTTGTGCCGTGTTTGCCGACAAGAATATCGGCAAGGCCAAACCGATCACGGCGGATTTTGTCGGGGTGACATTGCCCAACCGTTTTGTATTCGGTTTCGGCATGGATGTGCATGGGGCGTGGCGCAATTTGCCGTCTATTTATGCGATGAAGTGATAAACATTCACCACAGAGACACAGAGAAAGTCAAAAGCTTTCACCGCAGAGACACAGAGGCACAGAGAAAGTCAAAAGCTATCAGATCGGGCAACGAAGCTAAATTTTTTCGTGGAAAATAATTGATATCCTTTTTTTGCTTTTCTCTGTGTCTCTGTGTCTCTGTGGTAGATTTTGACTTTGCGTTGTAGTATTTAATTTAAGGCAACAATATGTTCGCAATTATCGGTGGCACCGGCCTCACCAAACTGGCCAATCTTGAAATCACTCACCGGCAAGTGATCCGCACGCCCTATGGTGAGCCGTCCGGTGCGCTCACCTTTGGCAAGGTGCAGGATCAGGAAGTCGTCTTCCTTGCCCGCCACGGTTACGGCCATACCATTCCGCCGCATGAGGTGAATTACCGCGCCAACCTTTGGGCGTTGCAGGCCCAGGGCGTCAAACAAATTCTTGCGGTGAATTCCGTCGGTGGCATTCATGGGGAATTGAAACCAGGGGCCATCGCCTTGCCGGACCAGATCATCGATTACACCCATGGCCGCAAGCATACTTTTTTTGAAGGCCGCGATACGCCGGTAACGCACATTGATTTTACCCATCCGTTTTCAGAATCCCTGCGCTGGCGCTGCATGGCAGCGGCGAAATCTGCCAGCGAACCGATATTTCATACGGGTGTTTATGCCGCCACGCAAGGCCCGCGTTTGGAAACTGCTGCGGAAATCAACCGTCTCGAAAGCGATGGCGCCACCATGGTAGGCATGACCGGCATGCCCGAAGCGGCGCTCGCGCGCGAATTGAATCTGGATTACGCCATGATGGCCGTGGTGGCGAATCACGCCGCCGGCCGAGCCGATAGCCGCGAGGCCATTCAAATAGAAGTGATTTATAAAACGCTGGAGCAGGGCATGCAGCGCGTGCGGAATATTCTCGACAAACTGGTGGCGCAAAATGGCCGTTAGACCCGTATTAAAAATGGGCGACCCGGTGTTGCTCGATGTTGCCAGGCCGGTAAAAAAATTCGGCACGGCAGCATTGACTTCGCTGCTTAAAGACATGCACGACACCATGGAAGCCCTCGACGGCGCAGGCCTCGCCGCGCCGCAAATAGGCGTATCTTTGCAAGTGGTGATTTTCGGCGTGAAAAAAAACCGCCGTTATCCCGACGCGGAAGCCGTGCCGTACACGGTGCTCATCAATCCCGTTATCACTCCGCAAGGAAAGCAAATAGAAGAAGATTGGGAAGGTTGTTTATCCGTTCCCGGCATGCGCGGCATGGTGCCGCGCTATCACAGCATCCGCTATCAGGGCTTCGACCAGCAAGGTACAAAAATCGACCGCACCGTCGATGACTTTCATGCGCGCGTGGTGCAGCATGAGTGCGATCACCTGCTGGGCATTTTATACCCCATGCGCATAAAAGATTTACGGCTGTTCGGTTACAATGAGGCGTTGTTTCCCGGTGAAGACGTCGTGGACGAATAGCACAGGTTTTTTAATGCATCAACAATAAGGAGGCAACATGAATGACGCAGTGAATCAGGTGAACCAAAGCGGCCGCGACCTCAAAGAAGAAATTAAACTTACCCACATCATTTATGCGCTCTATGCCTTAAGTATTTTGGTTGGTGTGACCGCTATCGCCGCCATCATCATGAACTACGTCAAGCGTGACGATGTGAAAGGCACATGGCTTGAATCCCATTTCAACTGGCAGATACGTACTTTCTGGTGGGGCCTTTTGTGGGGCATCATCGGGATGGTGCTGACACTTGTATTTATCGGGGTAATTGTGCTTTTCGCCGATGCCATCTGGGTGATTTACCGGATCGTTAAAGGCTGGCTGAAATTGAATGAAGGTAAACCGGTAGAGTAATTCATTGACTCGCGGCAAACAAAAAGGACGCTATGGCGTCCTTTTATTTGACCAACTCAACAATCAGCTCGGCAATACATGTGAGCTTTGTGTTTTCCTATCTACACAATAAATCAAATGCAGGCTTGATCACGTAATGCTTATAAGTTGTTAAACACCAAGGACAAAAAAATGAATAACATTCAGCATGACGGTTCGGTAAACGATTTGGGCTCCCAGACTAGATTAACGCATATTATTTATGCTTTGTACGCTATATCAGGATTTACTGCCGGTTTGACAGGCTTTGTGGCAATTCTTATTAATTACATCAAGCGTGATGACGTAAAGGGTACGTTTCTCGCCTCGCACTTTAGCTGGCAGATTCGCACTTACTGGTGGAGCCTAGTGTGGGGCATTATCGGGCTCGTACTAATACTTCAGTATTTCGTGAAATTGATGTGGTTGTTCAAAGCAGGCAGTGTAATAGGCGATGGGCCAGCAGAGGAAGCACTGCCTAATCTTGAGCTAACTGGGACACTTGTATTTATCGGCATATTTGTACTGTTCGCCGATGCCATCTGGGTGATTTACCGGATCGTTAAAGGCTGGCTGAAATTGAATGAAAGTAAACCGGTAGAGTAATTCAATTACTCGCGGCAAATAAAAGGACGCTACGGCGTCCTTTTTTTGTTTCAGCGTATGCGCGCATCAATTTTACTCTACGCGGTTACCCCGTGCGGCTCACTGGCAAATGCAATCGACAACCCGCCCGGCCCGACATTGACGCCGGCGGTGGTGCTCATGATGGAGCGCAGGATGGTGATGTTATTTTTCAGCGCCGCGATGTTGAGCTCCGCATAGCCAGGAAACGAGGTCACGTCATCCGGGTTGCCGCCGTAACTGATGCACAGGGTTTGGCATTTGAGCCCCTTGCCGATTTGTGCCGTGGCAGTTTTGAATAATCTTTCAACGCCGTTCATGAAGCCGCGCACTTTTTCTACCGGCCCGGTTTCGCCATTGTGGCCCAGCAAAATTGGTTTGATGTCGAGCGCGGTGCCGAGCGCGTAGCTGACGAAGCTCACACTGTTGTCGCCTTTCTTTTTCGCGTTGCTGCGTAAGTGCGACAATTCTGCCGGCATCAAATAGGCATACACACTGGCGGTGAGCTCCTGCAAGCGCGCATAAATTTGCATGGTGGTTGCGCCGTTTTTGACCATGCGTGCCGCTTCGGCCACCATAACGCCTTGGCCGGTGAAGAAATTTTTGCTATCCACCACGCGCAACATGAACGGCCCAGCGACATTGGCGGATTTACGTAACTCTTTGTATTTATTCAATATTTTGAATGATGCCTGCATCGCATTATCGTGAATCAAACTGCGCGAGCTGGAGACAGTGATGCAAAATACATAATCGAAATCCGTGATGAGCCGTGACAGAAACAATTCTTCGATTTGCTGCGCAGAAAACGGAATGGATTCATGCGACGTGGCCGGGTCGGCCAGATGCAGCCGATAAAAATCCAGCGTCGCTTTCGGATCGCGCTGATCGATGAGCATTTCGCTGCCGGTGCGGATCGAGATAGGCATGATGACGATGTTATGCTCGTCGATAAATTCTTTCGGCAAATCACAGGCCGAATCGGTGACGATGCCAATTCTCATAGGTTGGTTCCCCCAAATATGCTTTTGTTGACGCAATGTCGTCAAGGCGTATGCTGGCGTGCGCTGCCGCCGCTGTCAACTGCTTCAGGTGCGTAATACGCTGAGCAAGTCCGTTTGCAGTTTTGCCTGTTCCGAAAGATCGGCCAGATTCTCCGCATTGATAACCAGCGTATCTTCCACGCGGCCGCCCAGCGTCGTGATGCGTGCATCATGCAGGTTCACTTTGTGCGCGACCAATATCTGCGCCACCGACGACAGCAAGCCGGGCCGGTCGCCGGCGGTGAGCGATAGAATGAAATGCCGTCCTTTTTCGTCGGGCGCGATCGTCACTTGAGGTTCGATGGGGAAGGCTTTAAGGTGGCGGCTGATGCGCGTCTTGCCCGGCATTTCGATGGGCGATTGTTTGTCGATATGCTCCGCCAGCGTGGTTTCGATATAACTCAATAGGTCACGGTAGTGGGTGGCCGTCGCATCGCCGGTGTCCATGACTTGAAAGCTGTCGAGTGCATAACCGTTGCGCGTGGTATAAATTTTTGCGTTGATGATGTCGTAGCGTTTGCGTTCAAAAAACGCACAAATGCGCGCGAATAAACCGGCTTGATCCGGCGTGTAAATCAACACCTGAATGCCTTCACCGATGGGCGACAGCCGTGCCTTGACGCGTGAAGTTGTGGTGGCAGTACGGCCAAATAGCGAGCGTGTATGCCAGGCGATTTCCTGCGCTTCATAGCGTTGGAAATAACGGTCGTCCAGTTGTTTCCACAGCGCGTCTTCCACGTTTTCGGTCAGTGCATATTGGCGCAGTATGCGCAGCGCATCGGATTTTTTTTCAGCCAGCGCATCGTTTTGCCCATCCTGCGCGCCGCGCAGCACGCGTAAGCTCATGCGATATAAATCTTCCAGCAGCTTGGCTTTCCACGCGTTCCACACCTTGGGGCTGGTGCCGCGTACATCGGCGACGGTGAGAAGATATAGCGCAGTGAGGCGGCGTTCGTTGCCGGCGTAATCGGCGAACGCCCTGATCACATCGGGGTCGGACAAGTCCTGTTTCTGTGCCGTGGCCGACATTTTCAAATGGCTTTCTACCAGCCAAACCACCAACTGCCAATCTTCTTCAAGCAGGCCGTGGCGTTTGCAAAAGCGCCGCGCATCGACCATGCCGAGCGTCGAGTGATCGCCGCCGCGGCCTTTGGCAATGTCGTGGAACAGCGCAGCGAGCAGCAAGACTTCAGGCCGCTCGAATTCGCCGATCAATTGGCTGCAAAAAGGAAACTCGTGGGCAAACTTCGCTACGGCAAAACGGCGCACATTGCGCAACACCATGAGAATGTGTTCATCCACCGTGTAAACGTGAAACAAATCGTGCTGCATCTGGCCGACAATTTTGCCGAACGCCGGAATGTAGCGGCCGAGAATGCCGTATTGGTTCATGCGCCGCATGACAAAAGTCACGCGTTGCGGCTGCCGCAAAATTTGCATGAACAAAGCCTGGTGTTTTTCATCGCTGCGGAATTCAAAATTGATTTTATTTTTTGCACGCCACAATGCGCGTAGGGTTTCAGCAGAAATTTCTTTTAAATCAAGATGTTGCTGTAGAAGCAAGAAAGTCTCCAACATCGCACCAGGACGCTGGTTGTAAAGGTTCACGTCGCGTATTTCAAGCAGGCCATTACGCGATTGAAAATCATGATTGATTTGCGTGGCGTGTACCAATGCCTTCGGTTGGATGTGCGCGGATAAATTTTGCAGCAGAATTGTGTTGAGCTGGCCGATGACTTTGGCGTTGCGATAATAGGCGCGCATCAGCCCTTCGCTGGCACGCTGGCCGCGCTTTCCTGTCACATGCATTTGCACGGCGATGTCGTCCTGATAATCAAATAACAACCGGTCTTCGCGCCGGTTTGCATGATAGTGCAGGCGGATGCGCAGGTTTTGCAGCAGGCGCTCGCGCCGCTCAAGCACCCGCGCTTCAAATTCTGTGATGAGATTTTGTTCGGCCAGTTGTCGCCAGCTCGCGCCGCATCGCGCGGCCTGCGACAGCCATAAAATATTATGTAAATCGCGCAGACCGCCGGGGCTTTCTTTTATATTCGGCTCGAGGTTGTAAGCGGTGTCCTGAAAGCGCCCGTGGCGTTGAGCCTGCTCGAGTAATTTTGCCGAAAAAAAAGCCGGCACGTTCAAGTTGGCAACCAATGCTTCGCCCATGTGCGCGAATATTTTTTCATCACCGCAAAGCGACCTTGCTTCGAGCAAGGCGGTTTGGATAGTGACGTCTTTGGCGCTTTCTTCTACGCACTGCTGCACCGTTCGCACGCTATGGCCGACTTCAAGGCCGCAATCCCATAGAGCGCTGATGAGTTGCTCGAGTTTTTTGTCGAGAGATTCGGCCATGCCTTCAGGCAACAGTAGCAGGATATCGATATCGGAAAAGGGAAACAGTTGCCCGCGGCCATAACCACCCACGGCAACCAGAGCCGCATCGCTTGGCATGTCGGCGCTGCGCCACAATTCAATCAGCAGTTTGTCGATTAACACCGCGTGCTGCGTAAGCATGAGCGCAGGGTCGGGGTTGGCTAGATAATTTTTTTTCAGCGCCGCCCGTTCAGCTTGTAACCACGGACGCCAATGTTGTGCAGAAGAAAATGAGGTGGGCGAAGTGGCCGACATAAACTCAGACGGGTGAAGGGGTGCCTGCAGATACGGTGAGCACTTCAAAGCCTGCTTCGGTGACGAGCACCGTGTGTTCCCACTGGGCCGACAACGAGTGATCGCCGGTGACCACCGTCCAGCCATCAGCGAGCATGCGAATGTCGCGTTTGCCCGCGTTGATCATCGGCTCGACGGTGAAAATCATGCCGGCCACCAGTTTCAAACCCGTTCCGGCGCGGCCGTAGTGCAACACTTGCGGTTCTTCGTGAAAAGTTTTTCCAATACCGTGGCCGCAAAATTCGCGCACCACACTATAGCCATTTGCTTCAGCGTGCTGCTGAATAACAAAACCGATGTCGCCCAAAAACGCACCGGCTTTTACTTTTTTGATGCCGCGCCACATGCATTCATAAGTGATTTGCGCCAAACGTCGCGATTGTATCGACGACTCGCCGGCAAAAAACATGCGGCTGGTGTCGCCGTGGTATTCGTCTTTGATGACGGTCACGTCGATGTTCACCGCGTCGCCCGCTTTTAACACCTTGTCGCCGGGAATGCCATGGCACACCTGATGGTTCACCGACGTGCATACCGATTTCGGATAAGGCTTGTGGCCCGGTGGCGCGTAGTTGAGCGGCGCGGGGATAGTGCCCTGCACATTCACCATGTAATCGTGGCATAACTTATCGAGTTCGCCAGTCGTGATGCCAGGTTTCACATGGGGCGTGATGAAGTCGAGCACTTCAGACGCGAGCTTGCCCGCCACGCGCATCCTGGCGATTTCTTCCGGGGTTTTGATAATGACAGCAGACATAAGCATGGCGCGTACTCAGACAGGCGGCAGAGGCGACAGTATAGCAAAGCCTCTGCGAAGACGCAGTGAGTGAACTAAAACCCGTCTTCGTCGATGAAACAAATTTTAATTAAATCAATAATTATTATTACGAAAGCAAACCTTGAATTCAGGCAATTGCAAGCGAAGAACAAGCTGAAAGCCGGAACATAATACGTGTCGGGAAAGTTGATAAATCGTAGACATGAATTTCCGAACTCAATTTCTTCCATTCCCGTCCAGTACCCTGAGCATGATGCGCTTTACTATCGGAATTTGGCTAAGCGGATATAAACTCAAGTCACGGAATGTAGCCAGCCATCTTGCGTCGGATTGGAATATGGGCGTCACCCAGCGGCTAAGCCGTTGTAGTCCCAATACTTGAGCACGGCTTCGAGCGTTATAGGTGCGAAGGGCAAGATCAAGATCGGGAGATTGGGCCAGCGCCTCGGCAAGCAGAAAAGCATCCTGCAATGCCAGGCTTGCGCCCTGTCCGAGCTGAGGGCTCATGCTATGGGCGGCGTCTCCTATGAGCGCTGCTCTACCATTAAAGAATCGCTTAATCTGTACATCCCGATAGGTGTAGGCAAGCACTTCATGGGGTTGCCCGTTAAGAGGCGGCAAATGATCAAGAGACGGGAACAGGGCCTGAACTTCGCTGCGCCATATAGCGGGGTTGGTCATTTTTTCGAGGGTGGCGAGAGGCACATTAAGCGATAAATTTAGCATTCGCTTACCGCCCGGATGTCGACTTCCTACCGGCCACGTTGAGAGATGGCGCCTACTGGCAAACAGTTGCTCAATGTTGTTCCGTGTAGCGCTTTCAAGTTCATCGACGAGGCAAACGACAGCAGCCCAAGGGTAGAGCCTATCCTTTTGTATCAAATTGACGAATGCTTTCCGCACGACAGAATTTGCACCGTCGGCGCCAATGATGAGGTCAAAAGGCCCCAGCATTTTTTGGTCACCGCAGCGCAAGTAGCCTCCATCCGTATCTACCGACAAAATATTGCGCGATGTTTGCAGCTGATGTCTGGCTTCATCGGCATCGTGCAATAGTTGAAATAGCGTCGCCCGTTGAAGCCCAATCGCATAGCTGCCCGGTCTAAGCGCGCCGTATTGAAGCTCCATCAATTTTCGGCTTCGAACTGTTTTGGCCGACATGGCAACGACTCGAGCTCCGCGCGCTTGAGCCGCATCATCAAGACCGAGGTGGCGCATGATGTCTATTCCGGTTCCATTCAGGAGCAATCCGGCGCCGCCCGTCCCCGGCTGGCTGGCACGTTCAAAATGCGTAATGTCATGCCCTTGGCGGCGCAGGAGTATTGCAGCGGCAATTCCGGCAATGCCGTAACCAACAATCGCGATTCGCAGTCGTGCGTTCAAGATACTTTAATCCGGCTTAGTCTGCATTTTGTTGGAGTAGGGAGTTTCGCCATCGCTCTGCTAGGCCGTCACATAGTTTTATCCGTGGCTACGAGAATTTGTTCAGGGCCAATGTTATTCAATAATTTGACGTTAGAGATGTCTCGCGGGCAACTGGAGCAACCCATCTCGCGCGGGTAATTTGTCCGGCGTCTGGATCGCCCATGCGAGCCCCATTCGCTCCAGCAGCAAAATGAATTGAAAGCCGATGTCATATTGACCGGGATAAAGCCCATGTTGTGCCGACGCGGGAAATGCGTGATGGTTGTTATGCCAGCTTTCGCCCATGGATGGAATCGCCGCCCACGGAACATCATGCGCTTGAACGGCGCCGTTATTGACGATCCAGCTCTGCGGGCCGTGGGAGTGACAGATGTAGCCTACAAACCAGTGCATCGTCACGCCGGTTGCCACGCGCGCGCAGACGCCCCACACCAACCAGGGCGCATCGCCAATGAGATAAAGCAATATCGCTATCGGCATTTGTTGAAACATCCAGGTTTTTTGCAGAAATTGATAGAAAGGATCATCGCCGATGCCTGGGCCGGGATCGAATCCTGGAGGATTATCCAGGCGCAGCCGGCAGTGCAGGTTATACCAGGCATCCTTCCACCACCCTTGGCCATGCCGGAGATAAGGATGACAGCTCGGTTGTCGCTGTGCCCAGTCGCGAAAGTCGTGGGATTGGATGACCCAAAATGGTCCTTGCATGCCGACCAAAGTTCCAGACCATACAAACAAACGCTCAAGCCATAGTGGGCACTGAAATGTACGATGAATTAATCGCCGGTGGAATCCAACTGAATGGCCGGCGCACATAGTTAGCTCAAGCAATAGCAGATATACGAAAAGTGCACCCCAGGAGAAATATATCGGGCCCAGTACGAGTGCCGAGAGCAGCATTCCCCCATTCCACAGCGAACGCCAGGGATCCCAACTGACCGTCCCCGCCATCGGATCAACGTTCGGATGAAAGATGAGCGAATTAACTTTATAAGGGCCAGATGCTGCATCGTTCAGTATATTTGGTAGAGCGCTCATATTTTCTCCATATTGCGGACGAAAACCACCGGAGTCATGGCCTCTGCAATGGCAAGCCTAGCAACGCTTGTTGTTGGGTCTCGCTACGCATTTTGTACAAACGCAATCCGTATTCACTCAGGTTTCCAAGTAAAAGCTGGGCAGCCCAATTGGCATAGAGATTAAACTGGGTTGAGATTCTGTAACGTACTTGCACCGAGAGTTGAGTGCCGTTCCCGCGCGGCTGAAGGGTATAGGATGTATCGATGACATCGAAATAATGCCCACCAATGACGACGTGGTCGTCGAGCGCGTTGGCTGGAAACGAGTCTGGCGAGAATCGGTATGTCCATCGAATGTAATGATCGGGCTCCCAATCACGAACTATTTCATCGAAGTGTACGCCTTTACCCCAGCGTGATTCTCGGATTAGTCCTTCAGGCGTCCGCCGAGTGGTGCCCGATTGTGGCATTGGTACGCCAATACGCATGGCCCACGCTTCTTTCATCTCGTGCTGATGAATACCATTAATTTCATTCAATTGTTTCCATACAGTGGATGGCGTTGCCGCGATAATGGTTGATCGTTCGATGCTGCTCACTCGTTCCGGCGCAGAAAAATCTTCACCAACACATCCCAGCAAAAACGGCAAGATTGTGAACCCGTAGAGCGTATGTCGAGGCCAATTGGTATAGCGGCAGATGGCACCCATCACAAGCCCGCCGGTGGCTCCGAGTAAAGAGAACATCGGAATAATGATTACCGCGCAAATCCAACCCTCGATGAAAAGCAGGAGCGTGCCACTTACAAACAACACATTGGCAAAAAATGAGGAGAGTATGTAGTAAGACCAGTCGCGCCGGCGAGTCCGTTCTGCGAGGTAAACGGTAACCATCCCCACAACAATTGGCGCAATGAAAATGAATGCCCCCGCCATAGCGGACCAGGGAGATCCGCCCGGCCCTGAAAAACATAATCGCAACAATACGCCACAGATTGCTCCGACAATAACGGGATACCGGTTGAGCATCGGTAGCGCATAAGTGGGTTGATGTTCCGCATGAGGTTCCTTTGGCATTTCCGGAAACGGCGGCGGGACATTATTCATTGATTACCTTCGGCATAAAAAACCACTTAAAGCACTGCTACTGAATAGTTGGTTTGCTCAGTGCCGACCATTACGATTAAAGGGGCCGTGTTCGAGTTCTTTTCTGAACTGAACTGCTGAACCACCACCACGCCCGTGCTTGACGCTGGCGGCAACCCGGTGCTCGACCCGGCGACCAATCAGCCGAAGACCACCACCACGGTCACCACCAGCACCGTCGCCAACCTCAGCGCCAATCTCAGCATTACCCCGCTGACCTTAAGCGACGCCACCGCCAGCACCTTACCCGGCGTACGCCAGCTCGACAGCTTCAACCTGAGCCAAGTGCAAACCCTGAACGTCACCAGCACCTTTGCCGGCATGTAACCCTCCCCCAAACCAGGACAAATCAGGAGTAGAGTTTTCCCTTTGTTTTCACTCAGGAGGCTGCGGTGTACTTGCCCTTGCGGTCAATTGAATATAACGAACTGTCTGGCAAAGTAACCATAGTCACTGCATTTATGGTATTGGGAATACGCCCGAATAGGGAGGTTTTATTTTTCAAGGGCTTCAAATGTGTCCGTCGTTTATCGGCCGATCAGCCGCATAGCGTCAGCAGGCGGCACGATCTTAATGCCTCTAAACATCTTGAGCACGAGTAGATCGGCATCCCCCGAAACAATTAAATCGGCGCGAGCAGCGAGTGCGCAGGCCAGCACGGCATCGTCATCAACATCGCGCGCGACTTGCTGCGCCAGTTTGCGAGCGGTCACAAGGGTAGCGATGCGGCGGTAATGGCGGATCATTTGCTCGGCAGTCAGCCCAGTGGCGGCCACAGGTTTTGCCAGCTTCTTCCGCTGTAATACCTCGGAGAGTTCATCGAGCAGAATTTTGCTGGTGAAAAGCTGGCATTCACTTTCACCCGCCAGTTCTATCAAACGCCCTGGCGTACCTTGCCACAGGAATGCCGAAACCAGTACATTGGTATCGACCACTAACTTCATGCAGCCTTGTTCAACTTACGCGCACGGCGCACGGCATTGACCTCTGCTTGAATCTCACCCAATGACAAGATTTTGCTGCCTGATTGGTCGGCGCGAGCCGCGCCACCAAGCAAAGCCTGCGCGGCCTGCTTGCGCATCGCATCCTTGAGCAATCGCGCCAAAGCTTGAGGCTTTAGTAGTCCTGCAGCTTCGGCTTCGCGCGCGAGACGATCTGACAAATTCAATGTTACTTCCAGGGTAGTCATCTTAATCCCTCTTTAACTTACTACATGGCTCGCTTGTGGAAGCGCTAATTCAAAAAATTCATATCAGCCAGATTCAATATCATTTTTACATGTGCGTAACGCGATCAATGTGCAAACAGATATTTTTTAATTCTACAAAAATACGGTCATAAAATTGACATCACAACTTCATAAATAATTAAATATAATCAATAGGTTATACGTAGTCGCTTAAATTCGATTTGTATGCTGTTTCATCTGCATATTGCATCATATTGTGTTCATTCACAACCTGATGTTTTGGCAACCGCATCAACATTGTGGTCAGCCAGGATCAGTACACCAGAAGCACCGGCACTGACGGCAAAACCACCACCACCAAAATGTTCTACGACCAAGTGGGTAATGTCATCAACACCCGCGTGGACGGCGACGGCTTCGGCTTTGACGAAGTCACCCTGCGTGACCTGCGTTATCTTGAAACCAGCAAGTATCTCACCAACACCTGGGCCAAGGGCGCGCAG
>JAYTVC010000003.1:0-33002 GCA_043744215.1 Pseudomonadota bacterium | reverse complement strand
CCAGCGCATCGAAACTGACATTGCGAAAGCCGGGGTCATTTACGTCGGGCGAGATGGAAGCGGTTTTGCTCGTCGGCCCGAGCACGCCGGCAACGAAGCGCGGCTTGTCGGGATTTTGTTTTGTAAATGCATCACATAAACCGCGCGCGAGTTTCGCCGCTTCGAAATTCAATTCATATACCAATTCTTCCATGTGGTAATCGGCCATGGCCACGGAAGTGGAATTAAACGTATTGGTTTCGAGAATGTCCGCACCCGCCTCAAGATACTGCGTGTGGATTTCGCGAATGACCTGCGGCCGCGTGAGTGTCAGCAAATCGTTGTTACCCTTCACGTCGTGGGGGAAATCCTTGAAGCGCTCACCGCGATAGGCGGCTTCGTCGAGTTGGTAGCGCTGGATCATCGTGCCCATGGCACCATCCAGAATCAGGATGCGTTGTTTGAGCAGGGAATCAAGCAGCGGGGTGCGGTTGGATTGCATGGTATGTATGCTCGAAAAAATGTAACTTAATCAATAAGCGTAATTTTATCATGCGCGGGCTTGGCTGCGTTGATGCCGCCAGTAACCTTCAATGGTAAAAATCGCCAGCGCCACCCATACCAAACCGAAGCCGAGCCATTGGTGGGGTGTTACAGTCTCGTGATAGACCAGCAGGCCGAGAAAAAACCCAATGGTCGGTGCGATATATTGCAAAATACCAATAAGAAAAAGCGAAATCCGTTGCGTGGCGGATGCAAACAACAACAGCGGTGTCACGGTAATGATCCCCGTGGCCAGCAGCATGAGATTGCCTTGTAATGCGAGATGGGGAAAAGCGCCGATGCCGATTTTTTCCGCGTAGAGCAAATAAATCAGTGCGGGCAGAAACACAATGCCTGTTTCCAGCGCCAGCCCGTGCAATGAGCCGAGGCGCGCCTGTTTTTTAATCAAGCCGTAAAGCGCGAACGAAAAGGCCAGCGTCAGCGCAATCCACGGAATTGCCCCGTAAGAAAAAGCCAAATACAACACGCCAGTTGCGGCAACGCTAACGGCCAGCCATTGCCCGCGCCGCAATCGCTCACGCAGAAACACGACGCCGAGTAACACGCTCACCAGCGGGTTGATGAAATAACCGAGGCTGGTTTCGACTACATAACCGGAATTAACGCCCCACACAAACATCAGCCAGTTGGTGGTAATGAGCACGGCGGCGGCAGCGTAAATGCGCAGCATCCGCCAATTAAAAATGGCTTGGGTAAATGTGCGCCACTGTTGTTGCAGCAAAATCACCGCGATCAAAGTAAGAAACGACCACACGATGCGATGACAAATCAATTGTAGCGCGGGCACCTGTTGCAATAACTTCCAAAAAATAGTCAGCAAACCCCAAATGACATAAGCGCTGGCAGCGTAAATAATGCCTCGATTCATGCAACTCCTGATTTTATGTAACTAATTGATTATAATGAATAATTTATGATAAGCTTACGCCCATTATTTTGCCGATCAAATACGACATCGCGCCTGCGCCGCCGCCGATAAGCAGCATGCGCAAACCGCCACGCCACGCGCCTTTGCCGGTGAACAAACTTAGCGTTGCCCCCACACCGAACAACGAAAACGCGGTGAGTGTAATGGCAATCAACATACTGGTGCGATTGTTGATGTCGAAAAAGTTCGCCAACAAAAATGGCAACAGCGGCACCAGCGCGCCAAGGGCAAAGGAAAAAAACGATGACAGCGCTGCGCCCCAAGGCGAGCCGAGCTCATCGGGATTCAAACCCAATTCTTCTCGTGTCAAGGTTTCCAGTGCGCGTTTCGGATCAGCGATTAAATGAGCCGCAAGTTTTTGGGCATCGTCTTTCGACATACCGCGCGCTGCGTAAATCAGCGCCAGTTCTGCCGCTTCTTCCTCCGGGTATTCGTCCAACTCTTCGGCTTCGAGGCCGATCTGGTATTCATACATTTCCCGTTGCGAGCGCACTGACACATACTCGCCTGACGCCATCGCAAATGCGCCCGCAATCATGCCGGCAATGGCTGTGAGCACGATGATCTGCGGTGCCGCCGCCGCGCCCGCCACACCGAGAATCAAACTCGCATTCGACACCAGCCCATCATTCACGCCGAACACCGCCGCGCGCAAATTGCCGCCGCTGCTGGCAGATTTATGGCGCTGGCCCACTTGCGAAATTTCTGTCGGCAATGCGTGGCCTTGGGGCAATTTGGCGTAAAGCGACATGCCGCGCACTTTCATCGCAGTAAGAATCGGTTGCATGGATTTCACGCCGAATTTTTTCACCAGCCACGCCACCAAGCGCGTGCGACCATCGGGAATAAACGGATCGGGCAAAGCGATATTATTGGTGCGCGCCTTGCGCTCCCAAATGGCCGCCTGATGTTCTGCCATCCCTGCCAGCTCATTAAACAAGGCTTCGCGTGTGGTGCCTTTCTCCGCCTGGGCAACGACGCGGTACAAAAACGCGGAAGATTTTTCTTCCGCCCAGCTATGCATTTCGCTCATGGGATATCGCCTTTGAAATTTATATGACCATTGTCGCAAAACCAATGCCGCGCGTCGCGCATTTCCCGTAAAATAAATGTAGTCATTGAACGAGAATCATTTTGGATACCGTAAATTCCCTTAAACCGTCGATAGAGCCCGCCACAAAAAATTACCCGCCGTTGTCACTCGCCTGGACCGTGTGGGGCCTTGGTGCCTTGCTCTATCTCATCGCGTTTTTTCAGCGCGTGACGCCTGCCGTGCTCACCAAAGAACTGATGACCGACTTCGGCCTTGGTGCCGCCGCATTGGGTAATTTGTCGGCATTTTATTTTTACAGTTATGTCGCCGTGCAAATTCCCACCGGTATTCTCGCCGACCGTTGGGGACCGCGACGGTTGCTGACGGCCGGCGCGGCGATCACCGCCATCGGCACTTTAGTTTTTGCATTGGCACCCACTGTAGCTGTCGCTAATTTTGGAAGATTGCTCATCGGCGCATCCTGTGGCGTCGCCTTTGTCGGGATGATGAAAATCGCCAGCCATTGGTTGCCCACAAAATTGTTTGCGCTGGCGAGCGGCATGGCGTTAGCGACGGGCATCACCGGTGCGGTATTCGCCGGCGTGCCCCTGCGCGAAATGGCGACGGCCTTCGGCTGGCGGCATGTCATGGAAGCGAGCGCCGTGTTCACTGCATTACTCGCCGTCGCGACGTGGTGGCTGGTGCGCGACGATCCGGCAGAAAAAAATTATGCGAGTTATTTTTCGCACGCACACACAACGGGCGCACAAAAAATTTCTGCGCTCGCAGGGTTGAAGCGCGTGCTGTCTTACCGCAACACCTGGCTGTTATTCTGGATTCCCGGCGGCGCGGCGGGCTCGATGATCACCTTCGCCGGATTATGGGGCGTGCCCTACATGGTGTCGCACAAAGGTTTGACCACCAATCAGGCCGCGCTGATTACCTCGGCCATGATGATCGCCTGGGCCATCGGCGGACCCATGCTCGGCTCATGGTCGCAAAAAATCGGCCGCCGCAAACCGCTCTATATTCTCAGTTGCGTGATGATCGTTTCCGGCTGGGCCGCCGTGATATTTCTGCCACAACTTTCCGTTGCCGCAATGCTGTCGATATTGCTCGTCACCGGATTTTTCAGCGGCATGATGATCATCGGCTTCGCCTTCGCCAAAGAATCCGTGCCCGCGCAATTGGGCGGCACCGCCTCCGGCGTGTGCAACATGGGCGTAATGATGGGGCCAATGCTGTTGCAGCCTCTCGTCGGCTGGCTGCTGGATAATAATTGGCACGGCACCTTGAAAGACGGCGTGCGCGTTTATGATGAAGCGGCGTATCAGTACGGGTTTATGCTGATGCTGGGTTGGGCGTGTTTGTCGTTGTTACTGATATTTTTTACGCGGGAGACGAATTGTAGCCAGGCTACGTAATTTTCCTACGCAAGAGTTCACCGGAATTGCAATGTCCTTCCGCAGCGCGTCTGATCAGCCATGCATGGTCTAGTGCAAATTTACAGCCGCTAAAGCACTATCGCTGTGAATGTAAAGTGGGCTTCCCCCGGTAGTACGGACACATTCGATAGGTATCATCCAACTATCGGAGGTATTACATGCAACAACGAAGGACGTTTTCAGATGAATTCAAGCGCGAGGCAGTAAAACTCGTTCGTCAACCGGGTGCCAGCAAGGCCGCCATTGCCCGAGACCTTGGGGTGGGACCAAATCTGCTTGGCAGATGGGTCCGAGAGGAAGAAGGGGTCGCCGCATCGCTTCCACGCAACAGCAAAGGCGATGGCATCTCGGTGCAGGAATTTGAGCGTATGCGCCGCGAACTTGCGAAGGTCAAGACGGAGCGCGATATCTTAAAAAAGGCGCTCGGCTACTTCGCTGCCGACCCCAAGTGAAGTACGGTTTCATCGCGCGTCACCGTAACGTTTGGCCCACCCGCACGATGTGCCGCGTGCTGGGGGTGTCTACCAGCGGATTTTATGACTGGTTTGAGCGTCCACAAAGCCCGAGGCAGCAAGCGAATGTCCGCCTGCTTGAATGCATCCGCAACAGCTTCGCCACCAGTGACCGGACGTATGGTTCGCCGCGCATTGTGCGAGCCTTGCGGCATGGTGGCGCGGTCTGTTCAGAGAATCGGGTCGCTCGCCTGATGCAGCTTGCAGGAATCAAGGCGCGTCACAAGCGTCGACGCATGCCTGGGCAGCATTTGTCAGTGGTGCATTCGGTAGCACCGAATATTCTGGACCGGCAGTTCGAGGCAGACGCGCCCAACCAGAAATGGGCCGCCGATTTCACTTACGTCTGGACAAGCGAAGGATGGCTCTTCGTAGCGGTGGTGCTTGACCTGTATTCGAGGCGCGTTGTTGGCTGGTCCATGCAACAGACCATGACGGCCGAGCTGGTCATGGACGCTTTGCTGATGGCGATTTTTAGGCGGGGTCGACCGAAAGCGGTCATGCATCACTCCGACCAAGGCGCGCAATATACCAGTGAAGACTTCCAGAAGCTGCTCGAGTCACATGGCATCATTTGCAGCATGAGCCGCCGTGGAAATTGTTGGGACAACGCTGCGATGGAGAGTTTCTTCTTGACCTTGAAGACTGAACGTTTGAGCAGAAAGATATATCGCACCCGAGACGAGCTTCGAGCAGATGTCTTTGATTACATTGAACGGTTCTATAATCCAAAGCGCATGCATTCAACAATCGGCTATTTCAGCCCAGTGCAGTTCGAGAATTTACTAAGCGCCTAAAGAATGTGTCCGTACTACCGGGGGAAGCCCACCCTTCAGAACGCCCGCATCGTCAACGATAATCACGTTTACTACTCCAGAAACTTTTCCCTGAACAGTTGCACTCACAAAAATTTGTTTGGATAGACCTTGCAAGAGTTTTGTTTCAACCTTAACGGGAGCTAAAGTTAGAGACAAAAGGGGGGCTCTGTTTTCACTGTTACCTCCGCCTCCGCAACCAGTGAAGGAGAACGCAATTAAAATCCCGATAGTTTTTTTCCACATTTTATTTTCTCCCCTGTTGATGGTTATATTTCAATAAATAAAAGTATGCCTCTCATTTGAAGGCTCAGATTATTTCTAGCCGCTTAATTCTCCGATACATCGTCCAGGAAATAAATCCACACAGCGCCAACGCGCCTTGGCCCATTGCCATCAGCAATCCTGATGTCGATAAAATCACGGGCAGCGTTGCGGCGACGATGCTCATCATCAGCACTGAAATGGTCGCTTGCAATGACGACACCATGCCGCGATTCTTGGGAAAAATATCCAATATAATCAATGAAATAGCAGGAAAGGCTAATTGCAGGCCGATGTTATATATGGTCAGCGGCAGCACGGCCCAAGGCAGGTTCATTTGTGGGCTGAAATAGTTATAGCTGAGGTTGATGAGGATAGCGACAGCCATCACGGCGTAACCAAGGCGGATGGATTTTTCGAAGGAAAATTTTCCGGCCACGCGGCCGGAAATAAATGCGCCGATGATCATGCCGCTGATGGTGGGAATAAATAGCCAGGCGAATTCGGTTTCGCCGAGGCGCAGCAAATTCAACACGACGGCGGGGGCGGAAACGATGTAAAGAAAAAACCCCGAAAAATTGCAGGCGCCGGCGAAGGCCAGCAGCAAGAATTTTTTGTTTCTCAGCACCGATTTGTAATTGCGCAGCAACGGCACGGGATGAAACGATTGGCGTTTTTCTATCGGCAAACTCTCTTGCAAATGGAACGCGCACAGCAGCCACACGGCCAAACTGAAGGCGGCGATAAACCAGAACACCGAGTGCCAGCCGAAGTGAATATGCAAATAGCCGCCGATGATCGGCGCGACGGCGGGGGCGAAGCCGAAAATCATGGTCACGGTGGACATGAGCCGTTGTGCGTCCGCACCTTCGAGGGTATCGCGGATAATCGCGCGGCCGACGATCATGCCGACGCCGGAGCAGAAGCCCTGCATGACGCGGAAAAATAACAGTGTCGCGATGCTGGTCGAGAGCGCGCAGCCGATGGAGGCGGCGGTAAATATTATCAACGTAATCAGCACCACACGCCGCCGCCCAAAAGAATCGGACAACGCGCCGTGAAACAAGCCCATAAACGCCGACGCAGCAAGAAAAAAACTCAGGGTCTGCTGCAATTGGAATGACGTCGCGCTCAAATCTTTTTCGATGGCGTGAAACGACGGCAAGTACGTGTCGATGGCAAACGGGCCGAGCGTAGAAAGCGCGGTGAGGCAAATGACCAGCAGCCAGCGCGGCGTGGTGGATTGAGTGGTGGGCATGGCGGCTATTCGAAAAAGCGTGCAGCCATTGTATCAGCAGCAAAAATCATGCTTGCGCAAGCAATGCGAATCAGCGCAGTGGGTGCGGGTAGATGTAAGGCGTGTAGCCGGGTTTTTTGGTGAGGAAATAATCGCGGTCCTGTTTGACCACATCGGGACAATCGGAAAATATTCCTGTGGTGTCGGGGTTGGCCGTATTGATGGTGTTGCCCCAAATATAAAGTGACGTGATGCGGTCCGGTGGCGAGTTGCTGCAATCTAGTCGGCCGAAGCCGTTGTACGATCCTTCCACTTGCAATTCAATGCCGTAACGAAATTTTTCGCTGATGGTGTTGTTGAAGATAACGCCGTCGCCGCCACGAATGCCGATGGCGGCACGGGCTGTCTCTGATTTGGGCATAGCCGCGTCGAGTTGGTTGCCGTAAATTTCAACCTGGCGCGAACCGGTGGTGGTAGCGCTGCTGCGGCCGTGGGCATCGACGCTGACATCATTGCGCGTAATGGGCGTGGCGCTGGCAAAGTTGTGGCGAAAAACATAGCGCGATGACTGGTTTGACGCGACATGATGCCGGTTGCCAGACATATTATTGTCTTCGATAAAAATATTATCGGCTGTGCCGAGCGCCAGTTCGGGCCAACTGTTGTCACCATAGACGGCCACGCCGTAACCGAGGATGGTCGTTTTGATGCGGGCGTTGTAATAATAGTTATTTAAAAAATCGTTTTTGAAAATTACGCCGCGTGTCTGCCGGGGATCGCCAACGACTGTCACAGCGGCGAAGCCGAAGCCGAAAAAATGCGCGTTGAATACGCGGAAATCCTGGCATGGGCTGGGCGTCAACTTGCCTTCCACATATTTCCACCCATTTAATTTCAGCCCGTTGTCGCGCGGATCTGCATCGTTTTCTTTCGGATCGCCGAGCCCGACGCCATTACCTTGCAGGCTGATATCGGAAAAACTATTCGGCTGACCGGGCGAACAATGGATGGTGACCAAATAATGCGGGTTGCCTTTTTTTTCCTGATTGGCTGAATCGATAGGTGTGGTGCGCTTGATAATGGTTGCACGCTTGCCCGCACCTTTCAGATAAATGCCGGGGCCGACCGATAGTGATTGTGTTCCCCAGTCGCAAATTCCGGCGGGAATTTGCACTTTGGTTTCTGCTTTTGCCGAGGTGACCACTTCAGATACGTCGGCAAAGTTGCAACTTTTCGCCGTGACTGTACGCGCGACTTTAATGCCGGCGGGCTCGGGCGCAGGCGGCGGTTCCGAAGTAGAAAATGCAAAGCTGCTGTGCAGTAAGGCTGCGAGGCTCAAAAGGCTTTGCTTCAGCATGGCATCATGCTCCTTTATCAAATCGCCGATATTGAATTGCTTCTGCGATATGCGCGGCGGAAATTTTTTCTTCATCATTCAAATCAGCCACAGTGCGTGCGAGCTTGAGTATGCGGTGATACGCGCGGGCTGATAGGTTTAACCGGCTGATGGCTTGTTTCAATAAATCTTCACCGGCTTTGTCGGGCGCGCATAACTTGTCTATTTCTTTAGTCGTTAATGCCGCATTCGGCTTGCCCTGACGGTTGAATTGTTTTTGATACGTTTTTTCCACGCGCAATTGAATTGCCGCCGATGATTCTCCCGTTGCTGCGCCGGTCAACTCTTTTTCCGGCAGGGCGGGCACTTCGATTTGAATGTCGATGCGATCGAGCAGCGGGCCAGAAATCTTGTTTCTATAACGCGCTACGGCATCTGGCGTGCAGCGGCATTTACCGTTGCTGTGGCCAAGATAACCGCAGGGGCAGGGGTTCATCGCGGCGACCAGTTGAAATTGCGCAGGGAAATCCGCCTGCCGCGCCGCGCGCGAGATGGTGATGCGGCCTGATTCGAGCGGCTCGCGCAAAACTTCTAAAACGCTACGATCAAACTCCGGCAGTTCATCAAGAAATAAAACGCCATGGTGCGACAAAGATATTTCGCCGGGGCGCGGGTGTGAACCGCCGCCGACCAAGGCTGCGCTCGACGCAGTATGGTGCGGGTTGCGATACGGCCGGCGTTTCCAGTTTTCCACTTTGAAGCCGTTACTGCCGAGCGATTGCAGCGCAGCCGATTCAAGCGCCTGCTCTTCCGTCATCGCGGGCAGCACGCCGGCGAAGCGCGAAGCGAGCATCGATTTGCCTGTTCCTGGCGGGCCCATGAGTAACACCGAGTGGCCGCCGCTGGCCGCCACTTCGAGCGCGCGTTTTGCGTGGGCCTGGCCTTTGACTTCGTTAAAGTCGGCGTAATGAATCGCAGCGATTTTCGGCTTGCTCACATAGCGCGCCATCGGTTCCTGCCGTGATAAATGCGCGCATACTTCGAGCAAAGTTTTGGCCGAATAAATCACCGCATCGTTCACCAGCGCCGCTTCGGGCGCGCTGTCGGCGGGCAATACAAACGCACGGCCATCTTTATGCGCTTTGTACGTCATCGCCAACGCGCCGCGAATGGCGCGCAGATCGCCGGTCAGTGCGAGTTCGCCGGCGAATTCGTATTTGTCCAAATCGTCTTTCGGAATTTGTCCGCTCGCCGCGAGAATGCCGATGGCGATGGGCAAATCGAAACGGCCGGATTCCTTGGGTAAATCGGCCGGCGCGAGATTGACGGTTATGCGCCGCATCGGAAATTCAAAGCGCGCATTTTGCAACGCCGCGCGCACACGGTCTTTGCTTTCTTTTACTTCCGCTTCAGGCAAGCCGACAATAGTGAACGCGGGCAAGCCATTGGCGAGATGCGTTTCCACATGCACCAGCGGCGCGTCCATGCCCGACAAGGCGCGGCTATAGAGAACGGCGAGGGACATTTAGGCTTGAGAACCGTGATTAGAGAATTGAGGCAAGAGCAAAACTAAAAGCACATTTGTAGGATGGGCAAAGCATAGCGTGCCCATCGTTTTTTTTGGCACAATTTTTTTGGAGTGCACGCCCGCGAAAAACACGCGGACTATGCCCACCCTACATTTTTTTGCTGTATCGACCTTCATATTTTGTTTTTCTCCCATTGCGCAATTTTGCTTTCCAGCTCGGCCAGTTTTTCCCGCGTGCGTTTCAGCACCTCGGTTTGCACATCGAATTCTTCGCGCGTGACTAAATCCATTTTGGCAAACGCCGTGGCCATCATCGCGCGCATGTTTTTTTCAATATCTTTCGCCGGGCTGTTGGCGAATAGTTCGCTGATTTTTGCGTTGATGTCGTCAAGAATTTTGTTGCCAGTCATGGTGCCCACTCCTTGAATTAGGCCTTCAGTGTAACAAATTCCTACGTTTCAATTTGCTTCGCACGATTGTTGTGCGCGCCGTTTTTTCTTCGCCTTGAGTTGGTGCGTGGCATACCTGAGCCGATATCAGAATGTTCATAACTAATTGATTATATACATTATTTTTAATGGCACAAATGCTGCTAAATAGTGATAAAGGTTTTTTATTCTCACCATTTCTCAAAATAAATAAAGGAACTGCAAATGAAAAAAATTTCTCCCGCTTGGTTTTTGACGCTGGCTATGAATGCCGCAACTACCGCTGCTATAGCGGCTGATGTGCCGCCCGCTGATAAACCCGCCGAACCTGCAGCAACGCCCGCGATTTATTCCATCGGCGGTTTTGACCTCACGGGTCATGCCGATGTGGGTTATACACATCTATCCAGCGACGGCAAATTCGGCAGCGGCGTCAACAACCGCGTGTTCGATTTCGGCCGCAACACGGCCAAACTGCATGCGCTGGATTTGCAACTGACTAAAACCCCTGACACAGGCTGGGGTGGATTATTCGATGTGACGCTCGGCAAAGATGCCGATGTCATCGCCGCTTACGGCACGATTGATAAGGACAAGGGTCCGGCCAATGGCGCGAATCACAACGCTGATCTCACCCAGGCTTATGTGCATTTCGGTGCCGCGCCGCTGACAGTTATCGCCGGTAAATACGTGACCCTGGCGGGGGCGGAATATATCAAAAGCCCGCTTAACACTAATTACTCGCGCTCAATTTTGTTCGGTTACGCTATTCCATTTACCCACACCGGCGCGCGCGCGACCTATAAGTTCAGCGACGAACTCAGCCTGATTGGCGGTATCAACCAGGGTTGGGATCAATTCAAGGACACTAATAGCGACAAAACTTTTGAACTGGGCGCGTTGTACAACCCGAGCAAAACAGTCGCCCTTGCAGCGACGATTTATGCGGGCAAAGAGAACGTCGGCACTTATCCGGCTATCAGCTCAGAAAATGGCCAACGCACTTTGGTGGATTTACTCGGCACATTTAATGTAACCGACAACCTTACGTTGATACTCAACATCGATTCGGGTTCGCAAGATGGCATACCGATTACTGGCAAGGCCAAGTGGAGCGGTGTGGCCGGTTACGCGAACTACACGATCAACGACCAATGGAAACTCTCGTTCCGCGCCGAGCAATTCAAGGACGATGGCTACCGCACGGGCATCGACCAGACGTGGCGCGAAGCGACGCTCACGGGAATATATTTGCCGAATAAAAATATCGAGCTGCGCGCCGAGTTGCGCAGTGATAAATCCAATAAAGATGCTTTCCTGAAATCAGATGGGGTAACCCCCACCGATAAGCAAACCTCTTTTGGCATTGAAATGCTGTACAAATTTTAAATCACAAAACAATCTGGAGTAGTCAACATGAAACTGGTTACCGCCATTATCAAACCGTTCAAATTGGACGAAGTACGCGAAGCGCTGTCCGCGATCGGCGTGCAGGGCATCACCGTTACCGAAGTCAAAGGTTTCGGCCGTCAGAAAGGCCACACCGAACTGTATCGCGGCGCGGAATACGTCGTTGATTTTTTACCCAAAGTCAAAATCGAAGCGGCGATTAAAACCGAGTTGCTCGAACAAGTCATCGAAGCCATTGAGAAAGCCGCCAACACCGGCAAAATCGGCGACGGCAAAATTTTTGTCTACGAGTTAGAACAAGCCATTCGCATCCGCACCGGGGAAACCGGCGCGGATGCGCTGTGAGGGAAAACAACATGAAAAAATTATTCATATTAATCAATATGTTATGTTTGTTTGCGCTATGCGGTGCGGTGCACGCGGAAAATTCTTTAGCCGGCATCGCGCAACTGGCGCAAGCGCAAAACGTCGAGATGAAATTGGCACAAGCGGCGACAACCGCACCGGCTGCTGAAGTAAAACCGGCCGATGCAAAACCCGCAGAAGCCGCAGCGCCCGCAGCGCCCACCAAACCAGAAATCGTCGAAGCGAAAACCATCAACTCTGGCGACACGGCGTGGATGTTGATGTCAACGGCGCTGGTGTTGTTCATGACCATCCCCGGCCTCGCGTTGTTTTACGGCGGCATGGTGCGCAAAAAAAATGTGCTGGCGACGCTGATGCAAAGTTTTGCGATCACCGCCCTGGTGACCATTTTATGGATGGTGCTCGGTTACAGCCTCGCCTTCATGCCGGGCAGCGAATGGCTGGGCGGTTTTGATCGCGTGATGTTAAATGGCATGGTGTATATGAAAGAAGTGGGCAAGTTGAGCGTGCATCATCTCGCGACCAATATTCCCGAGTCGGTATTCTTTATGTATCAACTCACCTTCGCCATCATCACGCCCGCGTTGATCGCGGGCGCATTTGCCGAGCGCATGAAGTTTTCCGCCATGATGATTTTTATGGCGCTGTGGTCACTGGTGGTGTATGCGCCCGTGGCTCACTGGGTGTGGGAGCCGAGTGGCTGGCTCGCCGCGAAGGGCGTGCTTGATTTCGCTGGCGGCACGGTGGTGCACATCAACGCGGGTGTCGCCGGTTTGGTTTGCGCGCTGGTTCTCGGCAAACGCATCGGTTTTGGCAAAGAAGCGCTGATGCCGCACAACCTCGTGCTCACGCTCATTGGCGCGTCGATGTTGTGGGTGGGCTGGTTTGGCTTTAACGCCGGTTCCGCTGTCGCCGCCGATGGCCGCGCCGGTTACGCCATGATGGTGACGCAAATCGCAACGGCCGCTGCTGCATTGGCGTGGATGTTGGCCGAATGGCTGGGCAAGGGCAAGCCGTCGGTGCTCGGCATCGCATCCGGCGCAGTGGCAGGCTTGGTCGCCATCACCCCCGCAGCCGGTTTCGTGAATCCGGTTGGCGCATTGGTGATTGGTATCGCCGCTGGCGTGATATGTTTCTGGGGCGCGACCATGCTTAAACACATGCTTAAATATGACGACTCGCTCGACGCATTTGGTGTCCACGGCATCGGCGGCATTGTCGGCGCGATACTCACCGGCGTGTTCGCAGTAAAAGATATCGGCGGCGCAGACGGCAGCGTGATGACGCAGTTGCTCGGCGTTGGCGTCACCGTGGTTTACAGCGGCGTGATGACATTCATCTTGCTAAAAGTAATCGACATCGCCATCGGCTTGCGCGTCACCGCCGATGAAGAACGAGAAGGTCTCGACATCGCGTTGCATGGTGAGCGCGTCGAATAACGATTGATTTCCCTGGTTGTATTTTCTAAGGGCGCGCAAGTGCCCTTATTTTTAGCTGAACTCTCACCGCAATAAAGGCGCTAACCCGTAAGTTGGCGCGCGCAAGTACCCTTATTCTTAGATGGACTCACCAATCGTATTATTCTGCACCGCACCAGCCTCGTTGAATTTGCCCAAGGTTTAGGGTCTTGGTCCCCACTTTGGCTCTACAGTGTCAACTTCCCCGGCCGGTAACGTGCGGACATTTTATTTTGTTAAAAACCAATACGGGTTAAAAATTTATTGTTAATAATCAAATATTTATAATTATTCGTTGTTCGTTGGGCGCTTTTTCTTTACCCTACCAAAGTCTACATCTACTTTCAATTACTACCTGTCTATTAAGGGTTATTGCTACCTAAATAAGGGAGATAAGGTAGTGCCCACAGTGTAGCGGAGCATTAGTATTTGCTGCCATAAGGTTTAACCGCAGCCCGCTCAGCCGTAATAACGGCCCCAGCAATTGAGATGATCAGGATTGGTAACACCCGGAATTAGGCAGTTCTTTATATTTGCAGCAGCTTTTTTTGTTTCAACTTTAATAACTTTAACAACTTTAATTTTTTACAACTTTCTTAATAGGTGGCTAACATGCGTGCTCACGACATTTCCCGTCTTGCAACGGCTTTAATTATTTCAACCCTGGTGGGTTGTGGCGGCGGTGGCAGTGACACGCCTGCGCCCACACCAACGCCAGCGCCAACGCCGACGCCGACGCCGACGCCGACACCAACACCAACACCGACGCCGACGCCGACACCGACACCGACGCCGACACCGACACCGACACCGACACCGACACCGACGCCAACGCCAACGCCGACGCCGACGCCGACGCCGACGCCAACACCGACACCAACACCGACACCGACACCGACACCGACACCGACACCGACACCGACACCAACGCCAACACCAACACCGGTCTTGACGCTGACATCGACTTCGCCCAACTACACGACTGCAGGTGGGTTTGATTTGAAAATCGTGGCGATCAATGTGCAATCCGGTAACAACACGGTGACTGTCAGCAATACCGGCAATGCCAACCTCACCGTCAACACAGTTGTCAAAAGCGGCGCTGCTGCTGCGGACATTACCTTTTTAGGCGGAGGTACCGCATGTACCGCCGGCAAGGTATTGTTGCCCGCCGAAACCTGCGATGTATCGTTCTTTGTTAAATCAGCGGTTGCCGGTACGCGCACCTCGTCAATTGATATTGACACCACTGCCGGTGCTAAAGCGGTAGCGGTGACGTACAGCTCCACGCAAGCGCCGGCGATTCAGTTGACTAACAGTTCCGCAAGCACGGCTGCGCTAGCTTCATTAGATTTTGGCGCGGTGGCTATCGTTGATCCGGCAAACTATGCCGCTTCATCGGTCTATGTGAAAAACATCGGCAGCCAGCCCATGACCGTGTCGCGGGTTTCCATTGGCGGCACCGGCGAATTTGTTCAGTCAAGCAATTGTATCGGCACCCCTGTGGCTGCTGGCTCTTTCTGCAAAATTGATGTTACGCCGTTCCCCGGCGTAGCAGGCAGCAAGACTGGTACGCTGGTAGTGGAAAGTGATGCAGCCAACGCAGCCGTACGTGCCCTGCCATTGCTGGCAACAGCGTCAGGCAGCGTAGCGGCACCGGCCGTCGTTGCCAATCCTGACCTGGCTGTCACCGCCGTTGATTTGCTGGGTGTAGCGCAAGCAGGTAATACGCTGAACTTCTCGTTAACCGCCCCGACTATTGTCAATGGTGTGTCGGCTCGCTACTTTGTTCGAATCAAAAATTCGGGACTGGCGGCGATTCCCTTGTATGCCATTCGTTCTGCCGGCCCGGATGCTGACTGGTTTAGATTGGGTGGAGTAGGCGGACCCGATGCGCCATGCGGTAGTGAAGTGGCTGCCGGTGCCACTTGCGATGTGGGCATTGATTTCACCCCCAAAGCAGGCCGTGCAGCCGATGCGGCGTCTGGCGTACAAATCTGGACGGACAAATCAACACTGGTCAGCCAGGTTGCCGCGCAAGGCACAGGAACCGACAAGGCTTATATCAGCACCGTTTCAGCGCTTGATTTCGGCACGGTGAATATCGGCGCGACGGTCACGCTTCCGATGCAAGTTAAAAATATCGGCAACTCGCCTTTGAATATCACGGCATTGTCGGTGTTGGATACGGTCACCGGGCTGGCAAGCCAGGATTACACGGCAACTTCAGATTGCACCAATGTTGCCAAAGATTCTGTGTGCACGATTACGATTAGTTTCAAACCCACCAAAGCGGGCAATCGCAATCACTTCCTGCAAATTACCAGTGATGCGGCCAACGCCAGCTTTTCACCTGCGCTGAAGGGTGTGGGCCAATAAAGCAATAAGTAGCCAATCAAACCTACAGCGTTCGCGCGTTGTAGGTTTTTTTTCGCCGAAATTTTGAGTGAATGGCAGCGCCGCTGGCAGATTCTGCCAAGACGAAAGGCCGGTTATTTTTTTACCGCCGCATAAAGTGCCAAAGTTTTTATGCGAGCGGCCGCGTGATCAACCACGGGTGCGGGGTAATGCCGGCCGATTATAACGCCCGTCGCTTGTTGCTCGAGCGCAGTCATCAACCACGGCGCATGAATTTTTTTATTATCGCAGGCGGCAAGCTCGGACACATATTTGCGGATGAATTTCCCTTCAGCATCGAAGCGTTCAGACTGGGTAATGGGATTGAAAATACGGAAATAAGGTTGCGCATCGCAGCCAGTTGAAGCGGCCCACTGCCAGCCGCCGTTATTCGCGGCGAGATCAAAATCATTCAGGTTGTCGGCAAAATATTTTTCGCCCCAGCGATAGTCGATGTGCAAATCTTTGGTGAGAAAACTCGCCACAATCATACGCAGCCGGTTATGCATGTAGCCGGTCTGGTTGAGCTGCCGCATGGCGGCATCGATAATGGGATAACCGGTGCGGCCTTCGCACCATGCAGCGAAAAGATTTTGATTGTTCGTCCATTTTATCGCATCGTATTCCGGGCGGAACGCGCGTTCAGTCACGTGGGGAAAGTGATACAGAATATTGAAATAAAATTCGCGCCAGATGAGCTCCGACAACCACGTGTCTGCGCCAGAATTGGATTGCGTTTTTGCCGCGCGCACTAACTCACGAATGGAAATCGTACCGAAGCGCAGATGCACCGACAGATACGACACGCCGCGCACGGCGGGAAAATCCCGCGCGTCCTTGTAATGCGCCATGCGCGCACGAAAGTCCGCCAGAAGTGTTTGTGCGCCTTCCGTGCCGCATTGTAAGTAGTTGATTACATTCAATTTTTCAAAACCCATTTGCTCTAGGGAAAGCATCGGAAAATCGACTTGGGCCGCGAGATGCTTTTGATGCGCCCTGATTTCAAATTCGGCAGCGTCATCTTCGGTAAATCGCTTTAGCCACGCATTTTTGTAAGGCGTAAATACGGTGAACGGTTTATCCGATTGCGTCAGCACTTCATGTTTTTCAAAAACCACCTGGTCTTTGTAATCATGAAACGCAATATCCATATCACGTAACGCACGCGCAACGCGGTCATCGCGCGCGACGGCTTGCGGTTCGTAATCACGGTTTACAAAGACTGCATTCACATTCAACGCCGAGGCAAGGCGGGGAATTTCTGCTTCGGCGTTTCCATGCAGCACGATCAATCCGCCGCCTAAACTTTCCAATTGCGCTTTCAATGCGGCGATGCTGTGCCAGATAAAATCCACGCGCCGGTCATCTTTGCGCGGCAACTTGTCGAGAATAGCGGTATCGAACACAAACACGCAGTGCACGCGACGTGATTGCGTAAGGGCGTGGTGGAGCGCCGCGTGGTCGGTACAACGCAAATCGCGGCGAAACCAGCAGAGAGCATTTTCGTAGATCATCATTAGGGGACTTATCGGGAATTTTGATTGTGGATACCGCGACTTAAGACTACAATACGACTTTGCACATCATGCAAAACATCAACCTCACCGCACACTTCCTGATCGCCATGCCGGCGATGACGGATCCCTATTTTGCCAAATCCCTCACCTATATTTGCGAGCATAACGAGCAAGGTGCGCTTGGCGTCGTTATCAACAAGCCCATTGACCTAAGTTTGCAGGCTTTGTTCGAAAAAATCGGCATGGAATTGCACGACCCCGTAGTGAGCGACCTGCCGGTGTATTTTGGCGGGCCGGTCAAAACCAACCAGGGTTTTGTGTTGCACCAGCCCATTGGCGAATGGCAATCCACACTGAATGTCGCCGGTGAAATGGGCCTCACCTCGTCCAAAGATATTCTCGAAGCCACCCGCGAAGGCCGGGGTCCGGCAAAAATCCTCGTGGCCCTCGGTTATGCCGGGTGGTCACCCGGCCAATTGGAACACGAAATCCAACTCAACGGTTGGCTCACCGTCAAGGCGCGGCCCGACATCCTGTTTGATTTATCGCCTGAAGCACGCCTGCCTGCGGCCCTGCAATTGCTCGGCGTTGATTTCGCCCATCTCTCCGCCGAAGCGGGGCACGCCTGATGGCCGACTCCGTTGCGTTTGAGTTGCCCACACACGGCTGCGTCATCGCTTTTGATTTTGGCGAAAAAAGAATCGGCGTATCAGTGGGCGAATTGCAAATCAAAATGGCGCATCCGCTAACGGTGATTGAAACCGAAGTAAATGAAAAAAGGTTTGATGCGATTCAGGATTTGATTACTGAACATCGTCCGGTATTATTCGTCGTCGGACAACCCAGCCACGAAGACGGCGGCGAACACCCCATCGGCAAACTGGCGCGTAAATTTGCCGGGCGTTTGGGCGGGCGGTTTAACATCCGCACTGTTCTGGTTGATGAGCGCCTGAGTTCCGCTTCTGCCGAAATTGCCCTGCGCGAAGCGGGCGTGCATGGCAAACGGCAAAAGTTGTATCTTGACCAAGTGGCGGCCCAGCAAATTTTACAAAGTTTTTTTGACGATGCGAAAGTGATCCCTTGAACAATAATAATGTGCCCGACGCCGAAGCCTTGCTCGGCCAACTCATACAAAAAATGCGCAGCAGTGTCAGTGCCAACACCGCATTGGTCGGCATCCACACCGGTGGCGCATGGTTGGCGCAACGCTTGCACGCCGCGCTCGAAATCAAACATCCCCTCGGCAGTCTTGACGTGAGCTTCTATCGCGATGACTTCGGCAAAATCGGTTTGCATCCGCAAGCGAAGGCCTCCGATATTCCCTTCCAGGTAGAAGGCCGCGACATTTTCGTAATCGACGACGTACTCTTCACCGGCCGCACCATCCGCGCGGCGATGAATGAACTGTTCGATTACGGACGGCCTGCGTCGATCAAACTCGCATGTTTAATTGATCGCGGCGGACGCGAGTTGCCCATTAGCGCCGATGTCGTCGGCGAAGTCGTCAAGTTGTCTGCCGATGAAGAACTGGTGCTGGAACAAGCTGGCGACAAATTGCAATTCAAACAACAGCAAAAAACGCGTATAGAAAAATGACAAATTATTCAATAAAATCATATAGTTACAAAGTATCCGCGAAAGGGGAAATTATCGCATGACCAATAATCCCCAACTAAACAAAAATGGCGAGCTCACGCACTTATTGTCCGTCGAAGGCTTGCCGAAAAAAACCTTGCTGCATATTCTCGACACGGCGCAATCCTTTGTCAGCATCGGCGAGCGCGAAGTGAAAAAGGTGCCGCTGTTGCGCGGCAAGTCAGTGTTCAATTTATTTTTTGAAAACTCCACGCGCACGCGCACGACGTTTGAAATCGCAGCCAAAAGATTAAGCGCCGATGTCATCAACCTCAACATCGGCGCATCATCGACCAGCAAAGGCGAAACTTTACTCGATACCGTCGATAATCTTGTCGCGATGAATGCCGATATGTTCGTCGTGCGTCACGCGCAAAGTGGCGCGGCCCATCTCATCGCCCAACACGTCGCGCCGGAAATTCACGTCATCAATGCCGGCGACGGCCGCCACGCGCACCCGACGCAAGGCCTGCTCGACATATTCACCATCCGCCATTACAAAAAAGATTTCACTGGCCTGCGTGTCGCTATCGTCGGCGACCTGCTGCACTCGCGCGTCGCCCGTTCGTTAATTCACGCACTCACAATTCTGGGCACGCCCGAAGTGCGCATCATCGGCCCCAAAACATTGATACCCGAAGGAGCCGAAAAACTCGGCGTGCAAATTTATCACGACATGGCAAAAGGCTTGAAAGAGGTTGATGTAATTGTGATGCTCCGGTTGCAAAATGAACGCATGAATGGCGCATTGCTGCCCAGCGCCCAGGAATTTTTTATGAACTACGGCCTTACGCCCGAGAAGCTCGCGCTGGCCAAACCCGACGCCATCGTCATGCACCCGGGCCCGATGAACCGTGGCGTGGAAATTGATTCGGCGGTGGCCGATGGAAAACAGAGCGTGATATTGCCGCAGGTGACCTTTGGTATCGCGGTGAGAATGGCGGTGATGAGTATTCTTGCGGGAAATTAAAAAATGAAAATCCATATTAAAAACGGCCGCCTCATCGACCCGAAAAATAACATCGACGCGAAGCACGATGTATTCATCGCGGCCGGCAAAATTGTCGCCATCGGCAAGGCCCCTGACGGCTTTGCGGCTAACAAAATCATTGATGCGAACCATCAAATCGTTTGCCCCGGTTTGGTTGATCTATCCGCAAGGCTGCGCGAACCCGGTTACGAATACAAAGCCAAACTGGAATCGGAAATGGCCGCAGCGGCAGCAGGCGGTGTCACCTCGCTCGCGTGCCCGCCCGATACGGATCCGCCTCTCGACGAGCCGGGTCTTGTCGAGATGCTGAAGTATCGTGCAAAAAATTTGAATATGTCCCATGTCTATCCTGTCGGGGCGCTCACCGTTGGATTGAAAGGCACAAAGCTGACTGAAATGTCGCAATTGACGGCAGCCGGTTGCGTCGCGTTCTCCCATGCCGATGTTGCCATCACCGACACGCAAGTGCTGATGCGCGCGCTGGAATACGCTTCAACTTTTGGTTACACCGTGTGGTTGCGCCCACAGGATGCGCATCTGGCCAAAGATGGCGTCGCCCACGATGGCGAAGTGGCAACGCGCCTCGGTTTACCGGCGATTCCCGCCTGCGCGGAAACCATCGCCATTGCCACGATTTTGCAACTGGTCAAAAAGACCGGCGCGCGCGTGCATCTGTGTCGGCTTTCGACCGCCGCCGGACTCGACATGGTGCGCGATGCTAAAAAACAAAACCTGCCGGTGACGTGCGACGTGAGCGCGCATCATTTGCATCTGAGCGAAATGGATATCGGTTACTTCGATTCCCGCGCCCGTCTCACGCCGCCTTTGCGCAACCTGCGCGACCGCGACGCGCTTCGTGCGGCGCTCAAAAATGGCACGGCGGATGCGTTGTGTTCTGACCACACGCCGGTGGATGATGACGCCAAGCTCGTGCCTTTCGGCGAAGCTGAACCTGGCGCAACCGGTTTGGAGTTGCTGTTGCCGCTGGCGCTGAAATGGGCGCGTGAAATGAATTTTCCGATCGGCGATGCCATCGCAGCCATTACCGCAAAACCGGCACACGTGTTGGGCATCAATGCAGGCCATCTATCAGTGGGTGCCGCTGCCGATATCTGTATCTTCGATGCGGAGCGGCACTGGAAAGCCGAACCCGCAGCGCTCAAAAGCCAAGGGAAAAACACGCCGTTCATCGGTTTGGAATTGCAGGGCAAGGTCGTGCACACCCTGGTTGGTGGGCACAGCGTGTATGAAGCATAAAAACTGTGACGAATATTACTGGCGCAGGCGGCGGCTCCCGCTATAATCCGTGCTGAATTTTTAACCCGAGACTCACGCAATGAACCCCCTCTTGGATTTTTCCGGCTTGCCCTGTTTTGCCGACATTCAGCCTCAGCATGTCGCACCTGCTGTCGATACTATGCTTGCCGAGAATCGGGCGCTGATTCAAACCTTGCTCAACGATACCGCGCAGCCGACATGGCAGAATTTTGTCACCGTGCTTGACGATGCGGGCGAGCGCCTGCATCGTGCATGGGGCCAGGTGTCACACCTGAACGCGGTGATGAACAGCGCGGAATTGCGCGACGCATACAACGCTAATTTACCCAAAGTGACAGAATATTCCGCCGAAGTCGGGCAAAACGAAAAGCTGTTCGCCAAATTCAAAGCGCTGGCAGCCGATGAAACATTTCATGCATTAAGCAAACCGCAGAAGCGCGTGATTGAAAACGATCTGCGCGATTTTCGTTTGGGTGGCGCGGACTTGCCCGCCGACCAAAAACCGCGCTTCGCCGAGTTGCAGGAAAAACTGGCTGATCTCGGTGCCAAGTTTCAAGACAACGTGCTTGACGCCACCAATGATTTTGCCCTCATCATTGAAGACAAAAAAGAATTGGCAGGCGTGCCCGACGATGTGCTGCAAGGTTTTCAAGAGGCGGCGCAAAAAGATAACAAGCCCGGTTACAAAATTACATTGCACATGCCGAGCTATATGCCGGTAGTGCAATATGCCGACAACCGTGCATTGCGCGAGAAACTGTATCGCGCCTATGTCACCCGCGCGTCGGAATTCGGCAAGCCCGAATGGGACAATTCTGCCGTCATCAAAGCAATGCTTTCGCTGCGCAATGAGTTGGCGGCGATGGTGGGCTTTCGCAATTTCGCCGAATATTCCCTCGCCACCAAGATGGCCAAGAGACCAACACAAGTTATTGATTTTATTGAAGAAATTGGAATAAAAGCACGGCCTTATGCGCTCAAAGATGTCGAGGAATTGCAAAAGTTCGCGCGCGACAATTTGCACATCGACAAACTCGAATCATGGGACATGGCTTATGCGTCGGAAAAATTGCGCGAACAGCGTTATGCGTTTTCCGAACAGGAAGTGAAACAATATTTTCCCGAAACGGTTGTGTTGCCCGGCATGTTCAAAGTGGTAGAGACGATTTATGCCGTCACCATCCGCGAAGCAACCGCGCCCGTGTGGCATGAAGACGTGAAATTTTTTGACATCCTCGATCTGAATGAAAAACCTGTCGGCCAGTTTTATCTCGACTTGTATGCACGCGATACCAAGCGCGGCGGCGCCTGGATGGACGATGCGATAACACGGCGCAGAAAATCTGCCGGCATCCAGATTCCCGTCGCGTATCTTACTTGCAATTTTTCCGCCCCTATCGGCGGCAAGCCTGCCGTTTTTACCCATGACGAAGTGATTACCTTGTTTCATGAATTCGGCCATGGCCTGCATCATCTGCTCACGCAGATTGAAGATCTCGGCGTATCGGGCATCAACGGCGTAGAGTGGGATGCGGTCGAATTGCCCAGCCAGTTCATGGAAAATTTTTGCTGGGAATGGGATGTGCTCACGCATATGACAAAACATGTTGATACAGGCGAAGCATTACCGCGCGCATTGTTCGACAAAATGATCGCCGCGAAAAATTTTCAAAGCGGCATGCAGACCTTGCGCCAACTTGAATACGCGTTGTTCGACATGCGCCTGCATTACGATTTTGACGCGGGCCGCGAATCGTTGCAGCAATTGCTCGACGAAGTGCGCAGCCATATTGCTGTGGTGTCTCCGCCGCCATTCAATCGTTTTGCCAATCAGTTTTCGCATATTTTCGGCGGCGGTTATGCGGCAGGCTACTACAGCTACAAATGGGCGGAAGTGTTGTCCGCCGACGCGTATGCCGCGTTCGAAGAGAACGGCGTGCTCAACGGTGCGATTGGGGATAAATTCCGCCGCGAAATTTTAAGCATGGGCGGCAGCCGGCCGGCGCTTGAATCGTTCAAGGCATTTCGAGGGCGTGAGCCGAGTATCGATGCGTTGTTGCGCCATAGCGGGATGGCAGCGTAGCCTGTAAAACCATTCAAACGATTGCTTGAACTCTGTAAGCCGATTGTGCATAGTAGGCGTTGTTGAAATTACTCAAATAAATCAGGAGTATATCTGTGAAATACGTCACACTTTTTGTTCTCTTGCTCACCAGCGCAGTCAGCGCCCAGGCAGAGCTATACAAATGGGTCGATAAAAGCGGCGGCGTGCATTACTCCGATCAGGCACCTCCCAGCGACGCCACAAAAGTTGAAAGGAAAAAAATCGGCGGCAATGTAATCGAAGGCCAGGATAATTTTGCCTTGACCGATGCAGTGCGCAAGTTTCCCGTTACGCTGTACGCAAACGAATGCGGCGATCCGTGCAAACTGGCGCGCGATCTGCTGACCAAGCGCGGTATACCATTTACCCAAAAAAATCCCGAAGCCTCGGCTGTTGATGCCGCTGCATTGAAAGCGCTGGTCGGCGGCCTGGAAGTGCCAACGATGGTGCTGGGCCAGACCAGCCCGCAAAAAGGTTTTGAACCGGCTGCGTGGAATGCCGCATTGGATGCAGCCGGTTATCCAAGCAGCAACACTAAATCAGCTTCCGCAGAAAAAGCTGCGGCTGAAAAAGCCGCTGCAGAAAAAGCCGTGGCCGATAAAGCAGCAAAGGAAAAAGCCAAAGTCGACGAAGCAGCCAAACAGGCGGCAGGCGACAAAACCAAAGCGGAATCCAAAGAATAAAGAAAAGCTGACGCAGCAGGTAATGGGCGCGATAGAATATTGGCATGCGCCTCGCCACCTGGAACGTCAACTCTCTCAAAGTCCGCTTGCCCCACGTAATCGATTGGCTGGCGGATAAACAGCCTGACGTGTTGTGCCTGCAGGAAACCAAAACCGAAGACCATAATTTCCCCCGCGCAGACATCGAAGCGGCGGGCTATCACGTCACGTTCGCCGGACAAAAAACCTATAACGGCGTCGCGCTGATTTCCAAAACGCCTGCGCAAAATATCGTAACGGGCATTCCTGATTTTGTTGATGAACAAAAGCGCATACTTGCCGCCACCTTCGGCGACGTGCGCGTCATCTGTGCCTACATTCCCAACGGCCAGGCTATTGATTCGGAAAAATACCAATACAAACTGAATTGGCTCACTGCATTGAATGCGTGGCTCAAAGCCGAACTCGCGCAAAACAAAAAACTGGCCCTGCTCGGCGACTACAATATCGCGCCCGAAGACCGCGACGTGCACGACCCCGCAGCGTGGGTCGGACAAGTCCTCGTGAGCGAGCCCGAGCGCGAAAAATTTAATGAAATGATCGCGATGGGCTTAACAGATTCATTTCGCCTGTTCGAGCAAGCGGAAAAAAGTTTCAGTTGGTGGGATTACCGCATGGCCGGTTTTCGCCGCAATCTGGGTTTGCGCATTGATCATATTTTGTTGAGCGAGTCTCTCGCGCAAACCTGCACTTCGTGTGTCATCGACATCGAGCCGCGCAAGTTGGAGCGACCATCGGATCATGCGCCGGTTTTGGCAGAGATCGCCACATAGCCGATTTTCTTTTATTTACCCTGCTTATGGCGCTTCAGCTATTGACTTGACAATTCAAAAAACGTACATACAATGTATGTATGATTAAATTCGAATGAAATGCCGCCAAGGCCATTTCTAACAAGAAAAAGCACGGAGTTTCGTTTGAAGAAGCCCAATCAGTTTTCTACGACGAATTTGCCGTGCAATTCTTTGATATCGATAACCCTGAATCGGAAGACAGGTTTTTGATGCTGGGTTTTAGCGATGAAGCGCGGCTTCTAATTGTCTGCCATTGTGAGCGTGAGCAGGGCAACACAATTCGGATTATTTCAGCTAGGAAAGCCACGAAAAGTGAAACAAAGTTTTATAAAGGAATATCACCATGAAAACCGAATACAATCTTTCGAAAATGAAATCGCGTAAGAACCCTTACGCGAGTAAATTAAAAAAATCCGTCACCATGCGCCTTAGCGAAGATGTTATTAGCTACTTTAAGCAAATGGCGGAAGAGGCCGGCGTTCCCTACCAAAGCCTTATCAATTTATATCTGCGCGACTGCGCAGTGCAGCACAGAAAAATTGATATTTCGTGGGAGAAGACAGCATAACGTGGCCAAGCCCGCAGCCAAGGCAAACAATATTCTCGACAATGAAGCGTGCAAATTGGAGCAGCCACTGATCATGCGGCGATGATGGCGGCGATAAATATGCATCTATCGAAGGGCGGTAAATGAAAAAAGGAATATTTCTACTAATAGCCGCTGGTATATTTTTTTTCGCATCGTGCTGGTGTTTTTTATGGATGTTTGCTTCTGCAGATATGGCGTTCGCGGCTTGTGAGGGTAAGTATGCTTTGTTTCACGAACACTTTAGATGTAGACAACCCTACATCGCCTTAATATTGTGGATTGTTCTCGGTGCGTCATGCATTACATCCCTCTACATTGCAGTAAAAAAATCAGGAAGCTGTAGGTAAGCGGGACGCAATTTTAAGAAGAAGCAAAAAATGCCCCGCACCGCGGGGCATTTTTTATTCGCATAACACAAACATTACTTCGGCATAATCACCGAATCAATCGCGTGAATCACGCCATTGCTCGCCTCCACATCGGCCTTGATCACTTTGGCACCGTCAACCGACACGCCGCCATCTTTCGCATCAACTTTCACGCTGCCGCCTTGCACGGTTTTCACATCGCCACTTTTCACATCGGCGGCCATTACTTTACCGGGCACCACATGATAGGTCAGCACTTGAGACAGCTTCGCTTTATCCGCTAGCAACGCATCGAGTGACGCTTTGGGAATTTTTGCAAACGCCGCATCGGTCGGCGCAAAGACCGTGAACGGACCCTTGCCCTTGAGAGTTTCCACCAGGCCCGCCGCTTTGATCGCCGTGACCAAGGTATTGAACGAGCCGGCCGACATCGCCGTATCAACAATGTCACCCGCGCGCGCGGGAAGGGAAACGGCCGAAGCCAGCAGTGCGCTACCGATCAACAGTGATTTAAGAATTAATTTCATATTGCCTCCAAAATAACGTGAATGGGAAATGCCCTAAGGCTTTTTTACGACCCCCTTCAAAAACTATTGGTTCAGCATAAATATGTAACTATTTGATTATATTGAATTATTTTTTGATGCGGCGCGAGATTTTGTCCGTCATTGTCTGACAAGCTGCCTTGACAATTTTTGCGTCCGGCGAGATGATGCACATGTCATGTGCATGTTCATTTTTTCATACTTTTCAGGAGACAACATCATGGAACGCATGGTCATACTGGTCACCAGCGACCAAAAAAAATCCATCAGCGCCCGCGCCAAAGAATCCAAACTCAGCATGGGCGAAATGGTGAGACGCGCCGTTGAAGGTTATAAGTCGAGCGAAGACGAAGCGATGCTAGTACGTTTGATGGATTCAGTTAAGCACTCAACAAACGAAGCCATCAAAGCCATCGACGAAGCCGAACGCGAAATCAAACGCACGCGCACCCATTTCGCCGCGAAAAAACCTTTGCGTAAAGCGGCATAAAGTCACTGCACTCAACAGCATCATCCCCTCTCCTTCAATGCGAGGGTTAAGGTGAGGAAGGGTCAACCCACAACACCCACCAACTGCAAGGGAGTAAACCATGGGCACCGCCGAAAAAGTCTGGGACGCCTTCACCCAGGTCATCAAACTCACCGACAAAGTCAGCAGCCTCTCCGGCCAAGTTAAAGAGCTCTCCACCCATATGCGCGAAATGGACAAACGCATCGTCCGCCTAGAAACCGCGTTGGAGATTGCCTTATCAGGCCGCGCGATAGCCACGCGCGTGGTGAGCCCGCCGAAACCTTATGCGCCGAAACAGATTGGGTCGGCGAAGAAGTTGGCGAAGAAGGAAAGGGATTGAGCCAGTTGGCTTGCAGTTTCGCAAAAGGGTGTCAAACTCAAATATAGCGTTCCTCAAAATCAAGTTCTTGGCGTGCCACAAGCGCAGGCGGTATTTGCTGGATTAGCAATGGGTTTTGTGGCTGTTGCCTCTCTAGTATCCATCACGTCAACCCCTTGGGTCATCGCTATTGTATCGTTGGTATATGGGCTGGCCGTACAATTTCCAGGTGTTTATGCAAGTAAACTTTATCGAAAGATAAAAAAATAATTGGGGCTAGCTAGCTAAGTTGGGGTGAGCTACGAACCCCAACAATTTCAGCGGACTGTTGGAGTTCGTACTTCACCCAACCTACTATTTCTTGAAAGTCCACATGCCCGAAATCATCGGAATCGATCACATTTACATCAGCGTCTCAGACCTGGCGAAGTCAGAAATTTTTTATGACAAAGTGTTGACCGATGCGCTCGGTTTTCGCAAGAACAAGTTCATCATCGCGGGTGACGCGCATCTCCAATATTTCAACCGGCACTTCGGTTTTGTTTTGCGCCCAGTCTGCGTCAATACCAAGCACGATCCTTATTCGCCGGGCCTGCATCATTTTTGTTTGCGTGTCGATTCGGCGAAAGACGTTCACACTGTTGCCGAACAGCTGAGAAGTGTGGGCATTGCGGCGTCGGAAGCAAAACACTTTCCTGATTACGCTTCTGATTACACGGCAACATACTTTGAAGACCCGGATGGCATTCGGCTAGAAGTGACTAACTACCGACAGGAGCGCCGCGACCGGCATGACCACTGGTAGGAGCTGCGCGCACGAACGGTTTGTTTTGGTTTGGTTTGGTTTGGTAGGGTGGGCATTGCCCACCGTTACGCAGACGATATCTGCCAGAAATTTGAAGCAAACTTACGGCAGATCGGGTTAAGTATTGCTGCTTTTTAGGCCATTCGACATTTTCGACAGCGATGCGGTGGGCAGTGCCCACCCTACGAAAATACAATGTTGACGATATTAGTTTGTGCGTCGCTGGTTATCGCCTTGGTTATTTTATTGACGGGATATTGAGATTTTGTTTATCTATTGTAACTATTTGATTGTATTGAATTATTTTAATTCGTGAAAATCACTCTACGCCTGATTTTTATTGTGATGTTAAGCGCCATGATGAGTGCGTGCATCGGCGCATCACAAAATAATTTTCTACCTGCGTCCGCAGATTTGCAAACCGGGGCACGCACCAGGATGAGTTTTCCAAAAGCCGTAGCGTCAGATTTAAATGGCAAAGCCTATCGATTCCCCGAAGCGTTTCGCGGGAGGCAAACCCTGATTTTATTTGGCTTCGAGTATGCGCATCAAAAAGATTTGGATATTTGGATTGCCGCTACCGGAGCGCCTTTGAAAAAACAGCATCCCGATTTTTGGGTGATCGAAATGCCCGTGATTAAACAGGCTTCGTTTTTTTACCGCCTCTACGTTAACAATGCCAAAAAATATTTTATTCCGGATCCTGCTGCGCGTTTACGCTCCATGAGTTTTTACGTTCCCATGCAAGACTTTCTAACATGGTTCAGTTTTCCGAACGTAAAAAACACGTATCAAATTTTATTTAACCAAAATGGCGAAGAACGGTGGCGCGCAGACGGGCCATTCACCGCTGAAAAACTTAAAAGTCTTGAAGCAAGTCTGGTTGGAAAAAAATAATTTGGTGCTATAAAGAATGCAGCAACTAATCGTTTACCCACTGAGGAGAGCATCATGCCGAGCCAAGATACCTGCTGTACCCTTGTGCCGTATTTCAAAGTGAACGCTGGCAAGTTGGCCGAATTCAAAAAGTTATGCGACACGTTTGTGGAAAAAACCAAAACTGAACCGGGGTGCGTGCATTACGCGTTCAGTTTCGATGGCGATGCGGCCCACTGTCGTGAGGGTTACAAGGACGCGGCAGCTTTGCTGGCGCATTTGGGAAATGTCGATGACGTTTTGAAAAAAGCGTTGGCCATTTCTGAAATCACGCGGCTGGAAGTGCATGCGCCTTCGGCGGAGTTGGAGAAATTGCGCAAGCCGCTGGAGAGTTTGAAGCCGCAAATGTTTGCGGTGGAGATGGGATTTCGCAACTAATTTTTTTGTAGGGCGGGCATTGCCCACCAGCGGCAGTGCCATGACTAGACATGATGGGCATGCTATCGCTTTGCCCAACCTGCTCAGCGGCTGGTTTCCTGGATTGTCAGTTAACGGCGCTAACGAAACGCGCCGCAACCTGACATACAAAGTATTTTTCATTCTCGCAAACGCAGGCATGCAAAAGTGTCGCTAAACGTTCGCTTTTCCCCACCTATATACCTTGCTACAATCCCGCTGAATTGACCCGCTGATTTGCAGGCGGACTTTACAAGGGAAACATCATGCTGCTCTGGTTCGTCATACTTTATTTGCTGATGTCGATTTTCATCGGCCTCTATGCCGCAACGCGGGTCAAATCTACGCAAGACTACGCGGTCGCGGGCCGCTCGTTGCCCATATATATTGTCACGGCGACAGTGTTCGCCACATGGTTCGGTTCAGAAACGGTACTCGGCATTCCGGCAAAATTTTCCGAAAAAGGTTTAAGCGGCGTGGTGGAAGACCCATTCGGTGCCAGCCTGTGTTTGATATTCGTCGGCATCTTTTTCGCGGCGAAACTTTATCGCATGAATCTGCTCACCATCGGCGATTATTACCGCCAGCGTTACGGCCGCACGGTGGAGTTGGTTACCAGCGTGTGCATCATTATTTCTTACCTCGGTTGGGTGGCGGCGCAAATTACTGCATTAGGCCTGGTGTTCAACGTGCTGTCCGGCGGCGAAGTGTCGCGCGAAACGGGCATGGTTATCGGCACGGCGATTGTGTTGCTCTACACCGTATTCGGCGGCATGTGGTCGGTGGCGCTGACAGATTTTTTCCAGATGATTTTGATTGTCGTCGGCATGATCGGCATCGCCTGGATCGTGTCTGATAAAGCGGGCGGCGTCGGTGTCGTGATCGCCCACGCGGCCGACGCGGGCAAATTCAAGTTCCTGCCGGAGGCCAATCTCAAAGACATCCTCGCTTTTATCGGTGCAGCCGTCACCATGATGCTCGGTTCGATTCCACAGCAGGATGTTTTCCAGCGCGTGATGTCGGCCAAGGACGAAAAAACTGCCGTACGCGGCGCAATACTCGGCGGCAGTCTGTATTTTCTTTTCGCGTTCATCCCCATGTTCCTCGCGTACTCGGCATTTCTTATCGTGCCCGACCTCGCTAAAGAGTGGGTCGAAAAAGACACGCAAATGATTTTGCCCAGCCTGGTGCTGTCACCCGGCATTCCGCTTATCGCGCAGGTGATGTTTTTTGGCGCGTTGTTGTCGGCCATCATGAGCACCGCATCGGGCACGCTGCTCGCGCCGTCGATTACGTTTACCGAAAATATTCTTAAAGGCTTCATGCCGCATATGTCGGATAAAAAATTTCTCTGGGTGTTGCGCGTAGTCGTGGTCGCGTTTGCCTTCATCGTTACCTTGTTCGCGCTCAAATCGGAAAAAAGCATTTACGAAATGGTGAGCGGCGCCTATCAGGTTCCTCTCGTCGGTGCATTCGTGCCGCTGGTGTGCGGGCTTTACTGGAAGCGTGCCAATACCAATGGCGCGATGTTCTCCATCGTGCTTGGCCTCTCAAGCTGGATGTTAGTGACTTACATGATTCCCGATAGCATCGTGCCGCCGCAACTGGTCGGCCTCGGCCTGGCTTTCTTCGGTATGTTTGCAGGCTCGTTACTTTTTCCGACCGCCAAACACGCCCATGGGCATCACAAACCAGCGCATCAGCAAACGTGATATTCGCCAGATAAGCAATGTAAAGGGCGGGCCATCCGCCCTTTTTGTTTACGCAATACGCATTTCATTCCCCGTTTTCCGCATTTCGCTCCTTTGCTCCTTTCGCCTCGTTTCGTGTTTGCCTAATCTGCATTCAACAGGCAGCACATTTCCAACCCGACCAAAGGAGTTATCATGCAAGTATCTGATTATATTGAATTATATTTCACCGCTACGATGCTGGTTGCCGCCATAGCCGTCATCGCCGAGCCCGTTTTGTTGCCGCTACTTCATCTATTGAGGCCGAGTGGATTTTCAACCGCCCATGCAACCTATCGTGCGGCAAGCGTGCACAATATGCCTACGCGACTGGTGCGTGCGCATAATGCAGCTAACCGCGTGGAGCATGCGCGCGCTGCCTGATTTTTGTGTGGGTCGTAAGCAGTTCGGGGGAAGCAGGTGAGTAGAAAATGAAAAGACTTTTTAAATTTATCGGCGACACGCCGTGGTGGGTGTTGTTGTTATTGGGGCCGCTCATGCTCGGCCTCTCGATTTGGTTTACCGCGTCAACCGGCGCGTCGAAATTGGAAAAACTTGGTGACACACCGGAGATGAAGGCGGCGATCCGCCATGAAATAAAAATCGCGGCGGGGCAAATTGGTATCGACTTCGCCAAAGATGCGGTCGAAACACTGCGCGACAATTTGCCCGACGACTCGGAAGCGCAAGCGGCGCTGAAAGAAGCGATGGGAGAAATCGAACAGGCGAAAGTAGAAATCGAAGAAGCAAAACAGCAAGTCGCCACGGTGAAACAAGAGGCGGAAACGCAAGCGCAAGACGCGATTAAGGGCGCGCAAGAACAAATCAAAGAGGCCGAACGACGCATCGCCGAAGCAAGAGCGGAAATGGAGAAATTGTCCGGAAAAAAACCGGATGCGAGCAATGACTCCATCACCATCAATGGCAGCATTGATGAACAAGGCATCAAAGGCGAAATTAAAGTCGTGCCGAAAAAAGAATCAGCAGGCGAAAGCCCAAAAGGCAGCGTAAATATCGGCATCAACAAAAAAGACGGCAACGGAACCAGGCTCGAAGTCATTGTGCCGGAAGTGTTGCTGCCACCTGGCACAGTGTTGCCGGCATTATCGCCGGAGTTGAAGTTACGCATCGACGATCAAGTCCACCGTGATGCACGACGCATCGGTTTCGGTGCCGCATTCATCGTGCTGACCGTTTTGCTGTTCCCGCTATTGCTCGTTACCAAGGGCGTCATTTCCGTCAACCGCCGTCTCAAAAACCGCGCCGCCAAAAGCGAAAAAAAGGCGCAACAGTCCGATCTCAACAAACAATTGATGGAAGCCAAACTCGCCGCCATGCAGGCGCAAATCGAGCCACATTTTTTGTTCAACACGCTCGCCAGCGTGCAACACCTGATTGAAACCAATCCGCCCGCTGCGGCGGAAATGCAAAACAACCTGATTAAATATTTGCGTGCCGCCATTCCACAAATGCGCGAAAGCTCCACCACTCTCGGCCGCGAAGCCGAGCAATCGCGCGCCTATCTCGACATTTTAAAAGTGCGCATGGGAGAACGGCTCGCATACACGATCAACATACCCGATGCATTGCAAGGCGCAGCGTTCCCGCCGATGATGATCCCCACGCTGGTAGAAAACGCCATCAAACACGGCCTCGAACCGAAAGCCGAAGGAGGCAGCATCAGTGTCAGCGCCACGGTTGTGGGCGACAAGCTTAAAGTATCCGTCGCCGACACGGGCATGGGGTTCAGCAGCGCGCCCGGCGCGGGTGTGGGTTTGGCAAACATTCGCGAGCGCCTCAAGGCTTTGTATGGCGACAAGGCAAATTTGATTATTATGCCTAACCTGCCGAATGGGGCGGTGGCGTCGATAGAAATTCCAAACGCGAAAAAATAAATGAAACCTGTGACTGCGTCAATTGCCGACGACGAAGTGAAGATGTGCGAGAACCGTAGCGTGCACCATGCGCGCGGCGCGCGCTAAACTGTTGGCTGTCATCCTGAGCGATAGCGAAGGATCTGCAGTTGAGTGCGCTAAATAACCATGGAAAAACAGATCCTTCGC
>JAYTVC010000002.1:0-33062 GCA_043744215.1 Pseudomonadota bacterium | reverse complement strand
TTTAATCGGTGCCGTTTGCGGGAGCGGCCACCGGGGCATCGTAATAGTTTTGTAATGCAGCCACACCGGGCACCGTTCCCGCCCCTGCACTGCGTGTCCCGAGGAACGGCGCCCCCGGCGTCATTCACTTTTTTGCTTCGCCAAAAAAGTAACCAACGAAAGGCGACGCCCGCCGCGCTGCTTTTTTTGTTTTGTTGTTTTTGATGTCGCCGAGTATTGACTGAAGGCGAGGGCCGCGAGCAAAACTCGCCTTCGCCCTCAATTGAAATCGGAAATAGCGCGTGGCTCAAACATTGCTCGCGGACTGCCCCCGCATGCCCAGCACAATTTCGTCGGCGCAGAGGGAGAGGTCAGGTCAAAAACAAATCAAAAGCAACGTCCAGAGCATTTCAATAACACAACAAAAAATATTTTGTTCAAAAGCATTTTTATTTTGCTGATGGGCACGCTATCGCTTTGCCCATCCTACGGGGTTGATAGTTTGCAGGGTGGGCACGGCCCACCGCAAGGCTGGTAAGCGTGCGCTCTGGTGGGGGTGCCCACCCTACTTGTGTTACGAGGATGGTTTTGTATTTTTTGTGGAGTTACAACAGGTTAAAGGGAAACAATTTGTTGCAGCTCTACTGTTAGGATGGGGATGGGTGAAACTCACCGTCTACTCCGCCGCCGCCTCCACCTTCTTCTCCGAATTCTTATCCAGCATCGCCTTCAAAGCCGCCAAGCGCGACGAGCCTTCCTGTTTGCCCACTGCTTGTGGCTGGTTATCGCCGGAAAATTTCAGATCTTCTTTACCCATTTCGTTGATGAAGCGGCTTGGCTCGCACACTTGAAACTCGCGCGCGCGTTTGCGTTTTTGGCATAGAGTGATGTGCAGCGAGCGTTGCGCGCGCGTGATGCCCACATACATGAGGCGGCGCTCTTCTTCGAGCTTGGTGTCTTCGAGCGACTCACGGTGCGGCAAAAGATTTTCTTCCACACCGACCAGATACACATGCTTGAACTCCAAACCTTTCGCCGCGTGCAAGGTTGAAAGTTGCACGGCGTCACTGCCGCCGTCGCGGCTTTCGAGCATGTTAATCAACGCGACGGTTTGCGTCAGCTCGAATAAATTCTTCCCATCTTCTTCCGATTTTTTGCTCAGCCAATCGATAAACGAGCGCACGTTTTTCCAACGCTCTTCCGCTTTTTTCGCGTCGTCGTTGTCGTATAAATAAATTTCGTAACCGATTTGTTTGAGCAAATCTTCAAGCACTGGGGCCGCAGGCTCCTTTTGCGCGCGCATTTCTAGGTTATTGATTATATTGATAAATTCAATAAGCGGCTCGTGCTGTTTTGGAGCGATGATCGAACCCAATCCCACTTCGCACGCGGCTTCGAACAAACTCATTTTATGTTCGCCCGCGTAGGTGCCCAATGTCTCCAGCGTCGTCGCGCCCACGCCGCGTTTCGGCGTGGTGATGGCGCGAATGAATGCCGGGTCGTCATCGGCATTGGCGATCAAACGCAAATAGGCGGTGAGGTCTTTGATTTCGGCGTAATCAAAAAACGATTGGCCGCCGCTGACTTGATAGGGCGCTTTCTGGTTGCGCAATTGCTGTTCGAACAAGCGCGCTTGATGGTTGCCGCGATAGAGAATCGCGTAATCATTGAATTGGCTTCGGTGCTGAAATTTATGCGCGAGCAAATCCATCACCACGGTTTCCGCTTCGTGGTCATCGTCCCGCATCGTGGTCACTTTGATTGCGTCGCCCGCGCCCAGATCCGACCATAATTTTTTCTCAAACAGTTTCGGGTTGTGGCCGATGAGATTATTGGCCGCTTTTAAAATACGCACTGTAGAGCGGTAATTCTGTTCCAGCTTGATCACATGCAGATTGGGGAAATCCGCTTGCAGATTTTTCAGGTTGTGCACATCCGCGCCGCGCCAAGCGTAAATCGCCTGGTCGTCGTCGCCCACCGCGGTGAACAGCCCGCGCCCGCCCGCCAGCAACTTCACCAATTTGTATTGGCACAAATTGGTGTCCTGATATTCGTCAATCAACAAATAGCGCAACTTGTTTTGCCACTTGTCCAAAATTTCGCGCTCGCGCTCGAACAACTCCACCGGCAACCGAATCAAATCGTCGAAGTCCACCGCTTGATACGCCGTCAACGTCGCCTGGTAATCACGGTAAATGCGCGCGGCCAGTTGCTCTTTTTCATTTGCTGCAATATTCGCCGCTGCAGCGGGCGAAACAAAATTATTTTTCCAGTTTGAAATCAACCACTGATTTTTTTGGATTTCTTTTTTATCCGTCGTCTTGGTCAGCTCGGCAAAAATGCCAAAGCTGTCGCTGGCATCAAGAATGGAAAACTGCGGTTTCAAATTCAGTGCAGCCGCTTCCGAGCGTAAAATGCGCACACCCAGCGCGTGAAAAGTCGAAACCGTCAAACCCTTCTGCGGCTTGCTCATCAATTTGGTGACGCGCTCATCCATCTCCCGCGCGGCTTTATTGGTAAACGTAATCGCCGCAATATGCGCGGGCGAATAACCGCATTGCTCAATCAGATAGGCAATTTTTTGCGTGATCACGCGCGTCTTGCCGCTGCCCGCGCCGGCGAGTACGAGCAGTGGGCCGTCGAGATAATGGACAGCGGCGGTTTGGGGAGGGTTGAGTTGCATGGCTTATTTTTTAAAAGCGAACCACAGAGGCACAGAGACACAAAGGAAAACCAAAGTTGCCGTCATTACCGCGTAGGCGGGAATCCAGTGATTTCATGTAAAAAATAAGGCTCAAAATATTTTGCGAAAAACGTTTTGTATTTTTGCTGGATTCCCGCCTGCGCGGGAATGACGGGAAGGAAATACATTGCTTTTGTTTTTCTCTGTGTCTCTGTGCCTCTGTGGTAAAAGGTTTTCATAACGTAGCAAACACTCGCGCAGCCGCAGAAACCGTCGCATCCACTTCCACCTTCGTATGCATCGTCGAAACAAACCCCGCCTCGAACGCCGAGGGCGCGAGATAGATGCCTTCGTTCAGCATGCCGTGGAAGAAGCGATTAAATTTTTCCTTGTCGCATTCCATCATTTGCGCGTAAGTCGTCGGCACGTCGCTGCGGAAGAATAAGCCGAACATGCTGCCAATGCTGGCTGCGCTGAAGGGTACGTTGGCTTGTTTGGCGGCGCTCAGCAAACCGGTTGTCAGCGATTTTGTTGTGGCGGAAATATTTTCGTAGAAGCCCGGCGCTTGAATCCATTTCAATGTGGTGAGCCCTGCCGTGACTGCGACGGGGTTGCCCGACAGCGTGCCCGCTTGATATACCGGCCCGAGGGGCGCGAGCTGGGCCATGATGTCGCGCCGTCCGCCGAAGGCGCCCATGGGCATGCCGCCGCCGATGACTTTGCCGATGGTGGTGAGATCGGGCTTGATGTTGAACACGCCTTGCGCGCCATTGAGGCCGACGCGAAAGCCGGTCATCACTTCGTCGAATATCAACACGCTGCCGTGTTTCGAGCATTGTTCGCGCAAGGTTTCGAGAAAGCCTTTTATGGGCGCGACAAAATTCATATTGCCCGCGACGGGCTCAACGATGATGCAGGCGATGTCGTCGCCGAATTTATTGAAGCAATCGACGACTTGTTGCGCATTGTTGTAATCGAGAACGAGGGTATGGGCGACCACATCGGCGGGCACACCGGCGGAACTGGGGTTGCCGAACGTGAGCGCGCCACTGCCTGCTTTGACCAGCAGCGCATCGCCGTGGCCGTGGTAGCAACCTTCGAATTTGATGATTTTGTTTCTTGCCGTGAAGCCGCGTGCCAGACGAATTGCGCTCATGGTCGCCTCGGTGCCGCTGCTGGTGAGGCGCACTTGTTCGATGCTGGGGAGGAGCTTGCAAATTTCCTGCGCCAGCGTGAGTTCACCTTCGGTGGGCGCGCCGAAACTCATGCCGTTGGCGACCACAGCTTGCACGGCTTTGACGACTTCAGGATGTGCGTGGCCGAGAATCAGCGGGCCCCATGAGCCGACGTAGTCGATGTATTTTTTGCCGTCGGCATCCCAGAAATACGCGCCGGCACCTTTGGCGAAAAACACGGGCGTACCGCCGACGGAACGGAAGGCGCGCACGGGTGAATTCACGCCGCCAGGAATAAATTTTTGTGATTCGTTGAAGAGTTGTTCGTTGCGTGTGCTCATGTTTGGCTTATGAAGTTGATGGATGAATGCCGTGCGCTCTCCGGACTCAAGACGGGGGAATATTTTTTATTCGCGACTCTCAAACAACCGGCTGAAATCTTTCGCCGCTGCCATAATATCCTGCGCACCAAACAACGCGCGAATCACTGCCACCGAATCGGCACCCGCATCGATTACTTGCGATGCGTTGTGAACGGTGATGCCGCCAATCGCGACAATGGGCAGCGAGATGTGCTGCCATGCCTGCTGCAATAATGTCAGCGGCGCTTTCACGGCTTCGGGTTTGGTGTTCGACGGGAAAAAACTGCCGAAGGCGATGTAATCGGCGCCGAGTTCTTCCGCTTCGACGGCGAGGTCAAGACTGTTGTAGCACGACACGCCAATCAATTTGCCCGGCATTTGTTTGCGCACCGTTTCGAGCTTGCCGTCTTTGCTGCCGATGTGAACGCCGTCGGCATTCACCGCTTGCGCCAGTTTGACATCATCATTCACGATAAAAGTCGCGTCGAATAATTTGCACAGCGCATGCAGTTGCGTTGCCTGGTCGATGCGCAGCGCGAGCCGATTACTTTTATCGCGATATTGAATCACGCGTGCGCCGCCTTCGAGCGCGGCGCGCACATCGGCGAGCAGGCGGTGCGTGTCGTCGGTCTGTTGGGTAATGGCGTAAAGGCCGGAAATGCGCGTAGCAAGAATCATTGTAACTATTTGATTATATTGAGTATTTTAATAAGTGTTTTAATGGCCGGGACGATCAAAAACCTGATCTTCCAGTTTTTCTTCGCCTTCATCTTCTTCGCGAGCCCAAAACAAGCGGTCGGGAATTGACTGCCCCATGCCGGGCCGAAAGCCGTACTTCAGCGACTGCCAGGTGTATTCCTGCGCTTCCTTTACCGCTTCGGGAATATCCAAACCTTGCGCAATCGTCGCCGCGCACGCCGACGCGAGCGTGCAGCCCGAACCATGGTAACTGCCGGGCAGGCGTTGCCATTCATCGGTGCGCACCACGCCGTTCACGTCGTAAAGCGTGTTAATAACTTTCGGTGTGTTGTCGTGGGTGCCGGTGATGAGCACATATTCGCAGCCGCTGGCGATCAGTCGCCGCGCGCACTCGGCCATGTCGGGATTGTCGTTGTCGTCGGTGTCATCCATAGCGAGCCGGCGTGCTTCCATAATGTTGGGTGTGATCAGCGTGCTTTGCGGGATGATGAGTTCGCGGATGGCCGAAATCATGTCGTCGGTGGAAAGCTCGTCGCCCCGGCCCGAAGCCAATACCGGGTCAAACACGAGGGGAATGTCGGGATAGTCGGCCACCACCTCGGCCACCGCCGTCACGCCCTCCACGCTGCCGAGCAAACCCAATTTGAACGCGGCAACAGGCATGTCTTCGAGCACCGCACGCGCCTGATCGGCCACCCATTCGGCATCCATTGCCAGCACATCCTCCACGCCAACGGTATCTTGTATGGTTATGGCCGTTACCGAGGACAGAGGGTGGCAGCCCATACTGGCAAGCGTTACGATGTCCGCTTGCAAGCCCGCGCCGCCGCTCGGGTCAGTTGCTGCAAAAACCAATACAACGGGGGGTGAAGAAAACATGGCAATGATTCCGGCTAAGTGATAGAAAAGCTTGATTTATAGGGCTTTAGCGCCGTATCATCATATATTGGATGAAGTGGGGTGAACGCATTAGCAACATTGCGCCAACAAAAATTCGTACCTGCTTCATTCTAACGCAAAAGCCACGACATAGACCCGTCTCATGAGTCAACAAAACGCTGTGACATTTAAAACTTGGATGTGTCTGATTTGCGGCTTCATTTACGACGAAGAAGCCGGTTTGCCCGATGAGGGCATCGCCCCCGGCACGCGATGGGAAGAGGTACCGGTGAACTGGGTCTGCCCGGAGTGCGGCGCGCGAAAAGAAGATTTTGAAATGATTGAAATTTAGGCTGTTGTGACGTATTGCCTTGTTATTGGGCAATCCTCAGGCTAACCTTCCATGGATTCATACGGATTTGGTTGCGCCAAACGGCATTTACCGGCATGTTAACAGATGCAAAAAGGTGACCTCGAATGAATCAGTCGATCCAGCAACTTCCCGACCCTGAAACCAGCTCACAGCGGCTCATTTTTGGAGGCTTCGTGACCGAACCAAAACCACTCACCGGCATGCGCGTCATGGTCATCGACGACAGCAACACGATCCGCCGTAGCGCGGAAATATTTCTGTTGCAGGCCGGCTGCCAGGTAGTGCTGGCCGAAGATGGTTTCGATGCGCTGGCCAAAATCACCGACCATCAGCCGGACCTGATTTTTGTCGACATCATGATGCCGCGCCTTGACGGTTACCAAACCTGCGCGCTGATCAAAAAACACAGCAAGTACCGCACAACGCCAGTGATCATGCTGTCGTCAAAAGATAGTGTGTTCGACCGCGCCCGCGGCCGCATGGTCGGCTCGGATGAATACCTGACCAAACCATTTACCAAAGAAAGTCTATTGCGCGCCGTGCAAGATCACGTCGTGCAGCAGCATGTTGCTTAAGGGAGATTTGAAAGTGGCAATCAAAAAGATATTAGTGGTGGACGACTCTGAAACCGAGCGTACCTACATGCATGACATTCTGGTCAAAAAAGGCTTCAGCGTGACCCTCGCCAAAAGCGGCGAAGAGGGCGTGGAAAAATCGAAAACCGACAAGCCGGACCTCATCATCATGGATGTGATCATGCCCGGCTTAAACGGATTCCAGGCCACGCGCACCATCACCCGTGACGACGCGACCAAACATATTCCCATTATCATCTGCACCACCAAAGGACAGGAGACGGATAAAGTCTGGGGCATGCGCCAGGGCGCGGTCGAGTACATGGTGAAACCCATTAAAGAAGCTGAACTGCTGGGAAAAATCAGCGCCATCGGCGGCTGAACCCATGGCAGAAAAACCCGATGCGAATAAGCCCAGCCTGCGCGAATACCAGGCTGCGGTGGCCGCACGGCTGAAAGACGCTGCCAATCAAACTACTTCTGCGGCGTCGCTGCTGGGATTTGTAGCGGGGGATCAAAACTGGCTCGTGGATTTGCAACAAGTCGCCGAGGTTTTTCCCCTGGCCGATCTGGAACCTGTTCCTCTGGCGCAAAAATACTTTCTCGGCGTATGCAATGTACGCGGTAACCTCTACAGCGTGGTGGACTTCTGCACGCTCAATGGCCGCGTCTCTCCTAAGCCTGCCGCAGAAAACCGCTTGTTATTGCTGCCGAATTCTGCGGTACAAGGCGCGGCGTTAATGGTAACTCGCATGATGGGCCTGCGTAATCCCGTCGCATACAAAGCAGAAACGCCGCCCGCAGGCAGCGTGCCATGGGTTGGCGCGGTGATGCGTGATGCCGAGCAAATTCCCTGGCACGTTTTGAATCTTGATGTGCTGGTACACCACCAGAAATTTTTGAATGTAGCAGCCTGAATGTTTTGTCCGCACCGTTGCACGCTTTGAAAATGAATGGCGGCGGCGTCTGAGTTGCGTTGCTAAAAATATCGCGTTATAGAAAATATTAAGAGACTGCATACCAAGATGGCTTTTAAATTATCTAAAAAATCCCCGGCGGCAGGTGTGGCCGCTTCAAGCGGCAAGGGATTGTTTTCAAAAATAGGCATTGGTCGGGCTTTTGTCCTGATCGCCCTGCTATTTTTATTGCCTGTCGCTATGTTGATATATAACGCCAGCCAGCAGAGCAATACGGAATTGCACTCGCTGGAAAAAGAACGACGGGGCGTAAGCTATTTGGGCCCGGTGCGTAACTTGTGGCGCGAGCTGACGACCCACCGTGGCGTGACCAACCCTTTGCTCAATAATGATCCGCTGACCACCTCCAGACGCGAGTCGGTCCGCGCGCAAGTTAACGGCGCGTTTGAAAAAATAAAATTAACTGAAGAATCAGCTGATTCAATCGACGTAAAAGCAGCTTTGGTCAATATTGAAAAAGAATGGGAGACGCTCAAAGCAGATATCGGCAGCATGGATGAGCCTGCAAATTTTGCGGCCCACAACAAATTGCTGGACGAGATTCAATCGCTGACGGTGACGGTAGCCGACAATTCAGAGCTCACCCTGGATACCGCTCTCGACAGCTATTATCTGCAAGATAGTTTTGTAAACCGTCTTCCGTCGGTGTTGCATCAAACGGGCTTGGCGCGGCGGCTTGCCGGAGAAGTGGCCATAAAGAAAACCATCACAGCGGAAGACCGGGCCTTGTATGTAGACTTAACCCGGTTGTTTCCTATATTAACGGCCAATTTATCCGAAGGCTACAGGCGAGCGCTGAACGCCAATGAAGCGCTGGCCACGAACTTGAATGCTGACGTCAACGCAGCAATAATCGAATCGAAAAAAGTGCCGGGAATATTGAAAGAACGCTTGTTTGAAGCGCCTAAAATCGAGGCGGCGCCGGATGAAATCAGAGGGCAGATCAATAAAGGCGCCCTGGCGTTATTTGCTTTGGGAGAAAAAACGCTGGTGCAATTGGACGGCATCCTGGCCCAGCGCCAGGAAAAAATCAAAGCCAGGCTTTATACAACGCTGGCATTGGCTTCACTGGTATCTTTACTCGGCTTATTAGGCTTGGGTTTATTGGCGCGCGGGGCCATCCGCTCGGCGAAAGCGCGGGAAACCCAGGCGAAAAAAGTGGAAGAAGAAAACCGCAGGAACCAGGCGGCGATTTTGCAACTGCTGAACGAGATGGGCAATCTTGCCGACGGCGACTTAACTGTCCGCGCGCAGGTAACAGAAGACATCACTGGTGCCATCGCCGACTCTATGAATTACACCATCGAAGAATTGCGTAACCTGGTGAAGGGTGTGAATGGCGCGGCATTGCGCGTATCCGAGCGCACCCAGAGCGCACAAATTGTATCTGAGCGTTTGCTCGATGCGACTGACCGCCAATCGCGGGAGATTGAAGAAACTACGGCGCAAGTGTTGCGTGTGTCGCAATCGATTAACCAAGTGTCGGTTAACGCCAATGAATCAGCGAAGGTCGCCCAACGCTCCCTCGAGGCGGCGGAAAAGGGTGCCGGCGCCGTGCAAAATTCCATCAAAGGCATGACAGAAATCCGTGAACAAATCCAAGAGACTTCAAAACGTATTAAGCGTCTTGGAGAGTCTTCGCAGGAGATTGGCGAGATCGTCGAATTGATCGCCGGCATCACCGAGCAAACCAACGTGCTGGCATTGAATGCCGCCATTCAAGCCGCATCGGCTGGTGAAGCAGGTCGCGGTTTTTCTGTCGTGGCAGAAGAGGTGCAGCGCCTGGCGGAACGCTCCGGTGAAGCGACCAAGCAAATTAGCGCTATTGTGAAAACCATTCAGACAGATACCCATGATGCTGTCGTAGCTATGGAAAAAAGCACGCAAGGCGTGGTTGAAGGCGCGAAGCTTTCCGATGCGGCGGGTCAGGCGTTGTCCGAAATCGGGCAGGTATCCAAACAATTGGCTGCGTTGATCCAATCGATTTCCAAGGCGACGCAAGAGCAGGCGACAGCTACCGACAAAGTGTCGAAAAACATGCGCGATATTCTCACTATTACCAAGCAAACCACTGAGGGAACCAAAGAAACGGCTGACTCGGTTATCAATCTGTCGGACCTCGCCGGCGAACTGAAAGGATCCGTATCCGGCTTCAAGCTTTGAGCTTACAGCCGACATTATTATGAGCGCATTGCAACAGGAATTTGATATTGGACTTCTCGGTTGGGTGAAGTCTGAAATTGGCGTAGCGCTGTCTAACGCCGCGCTGAGCTTTGATCGCTTTTTGCAGGATCCGCTTGAGAGCGCATCTTTGCAGCCTGCCTGCGCGAATTTGCATCAGGTGTCGGGTGCATTGCAGATGATCGGGCTTGATCCTGTCGCCCGTGTTTCAGAGCAGGTTGAAGCCATTGCCGGCGGGCTCTCCAGACGCGAAATAAAAGGATCGGCCGCAACAGTCGAGTTATGTAAAAACGCGCTGGTGGCACTGGGCGATTATCTGGAAAATCTGCACGCCGGAGAGCCGAGCGTGCCGTTGAAATTGTTCCCCGTATATCGGGAGTTATGCCTGGTGCGCGGTGTGGCGCAGGCGAGCGAAAGCGACCTGTTCTACCCCGACTTGTCGGTCAAGCCGCAGCCAATGATGCCGGGCCCGCCGCTGACTAAAACCGAGCACGCAGAGTTAGTGCAGGATTGCCGGTCGCAATTTGAACTGGGTTTACTCACTTGGTTGCGCCAGCCGAACGAAGCAGCGGTAAGGCCCATGATCGACGCGGTGAATAAAATCGAAGTGAGCCAGGCCAAATCACCGAGCCGTGCTTTCTGGTGGCTTGCCGGCGGTTTTCTCGATGTGATTGCCACTGGCGATAATTCTCCGGCAGCAAAACTCGCATGTTCGCGCATCAACATGCAACTCAAGCGACTGGTTGATGGTTCCGACCAGGTGGCAGAGCGCCTCATGCGCGATGTGTTGTATGTCGTTGCGCGCGCCAAACCGGTCAGTGCCCGTGTAAAAGATTTGCAACAGGCCTATCGCCTGAAAGAATTATTACCGCCAGAAGGCACGCCTGTAGCGTACACGCCGCCCAAGCTGGAGCTATCAGCTTTGTTGCGCGACATGCGCGAATTGTTGGCGAACCAAAAAGAATCGTGGATTAAATATACGTCGGGCAATCAGTCATCGTTGATTACTTTCTCCGAACAATCCGCGCGGCTGCGCGAATGGGCCGATAAGCAGCCTAACGGGTCGTTGATAACATTGGCGCGGATGGTAAATGGTGCCGCCGTAAATCTGCAATCGCGCACGCAGGCACCGGGTGAGGCCATTGCCTTGGAAATGGCCACCACATTGCTGTTGATTGAAAGGGCCGTCGATAACCACGCCAAGCTGGGTGCCGAATTCGATAGCCAGACCCAGCGCATGGTAGCGCGTCTTGATGCAGCATTGGCCGGCAAGCCGGCTCCTGCAACAGAAGCGGGAGCAAGCGATGTGCTGGACGATATTTCGCGCAGGGCGCAAGAGAAACTCGTCCTCTCGCAAGTCGGGCAGGAAATCCACAATAATTTGCATCACATCGAGCAAGTGCTCGATGCTTATTTCCGCAACCCGGCCAAGCGCCCCGCGCTGGCCAGCCTGCCGCCGTTTATCAGCCAGGTGCAAGGCGCACTCTCCATGCTCGAATTGGGTGACGCGGTAAATGTCATCAAGGCCATGCGTACACGCATTGACACCATGGCAAAAATTGACGCGCCCGCATCGCATGAAGACACGGAAACGGTTGCCGATGCCATGAGCGCGCTGAGTTTGTATGTCACCGCGTTACAACAGGGCCAGGCAAACCGCGAGCAGATTCTCGCGCCGGTACTTGAGCGTCTCGCGTCGGGCAGGCAACAACTGGCACCCGTCCCAGAGGCACCTGTTGCGCGCATTGAAGACAGCGTTGAGAAACAACGGCAAAAAATTAACGGACTGTTTGCCCAATGGCAGCGTGAGCCTGCCGACTTTGCCGCTAAACAGCAATTACGCAACGCAGTAGCAGCGTTGCAGCAAGATGCCGCGCTGGTGGCAGATAGTAGCCTTAAACAGCACGCTGCTGCCGCCTTGACCGAACTCGATAAGGCAACAACCGACAGCGTGACCTTGGCGCAGTCTATTGGCGCGCTGGGTGGCAACGCTGTGCAGCCGCAAACTCCATCGGCGCAAACGTCGCGCATGGTCAATGCGCCCAAGTCGGAGATTGATGCTGAATTGCTGGGCATATTCCTCGAAGAAGCCACCGAAGTGCTCGGCACCATCGACCAGCAACACAAAATTGTGCGGGCGGCCAACCATAATGTAGATGCGCTCACCACCATCCGCCGCGCCTATCACACCCTCAAAGGTAGCGGCCGCATGGTGGGCCTGACCGATCTGGGCGAAGTCGCATGGCAAGTCGAGCAAGTGATGAACAAATGGTTGCAGGAAGAAAAACCTGCCACGCCCGGCCTGCTGCGCCTCATTGGCGATTCGCACCAGACTTTTACCGCGTGGGTGCATAGCCTCAGCAAGACTGGCACCGCCGATGTTGACAGCCATGCGCTGGTGCAATTGGCCGAACAGCTCAATGCCGGCATCGAGCCCGCTGCGTCGATCAAAACGCCCTTGCCCGAAAACATGGTGCAAATCGGCGAGCTGTATCTGGCGCCCAGTTTTTTTGCCATATACCTGCGGGAAGCGGGCGAGCATTTGCGCACGCTGCGCGATGAGCTGGTGAAATTGCGCGTCTCCCCGGCCGCTGGCATCAATCACGATTTTATGCGCGCGGCGCACACGTTATCGGGCATATCGCTCACCACCGGTTTTGCCACCATTGCCGATTTGGGCGCAGCGCTTGAAAGCAATCTGCATGACGGCCTTGAGCATCCGACAAAATATAACACCAACCAATTACAGTTATTTGATCTCACCGTCGATCGTTTGTCCGCCATGGTAGACGACGTGAACAGCCGCCGTTTGCCCGAAGCCGCGCCGCAAATCATTGCACGCCTCGGCGCGCAACTCGAAGCGATACGCAACCAACGCAACGCCGGCGAATCGGCCGTGCAGCGCTGGCAAACGCCGGTGCATACACCGCTGTCGACGCCGATTCCTGACGTTCCCGATCTGCCGCCATCGCCGACGATGGCGCGGCCCGAATCATCACAAACGAAAAAACCGCTTGCACCAGGCGCTGCCATTATGGCCACAGGGCTGGTTGCCGGCGCAGCCGCCTTGGCAAAAACGCAACCCATTGATTATAAAGAAAAATCTAACATAAATGAACTGACTGCGCCGATACCGGATTTCGGGTTAAACAAAACCCAATCCATGCCGACAGCATCAATCAGCGCGACGCAACTTGCACGCCCCAAAGGCAATGTCGCCAGCGAGCGCCGCCAGATTACCGATGATATTGATCAAGAATTGATTCCCATATTTTTGGAAGAAGCGGCAGAGCTCATGCCGCAAGTCAATGAATCGTTCCGCGCGTGGCGCGCGAATTCCGCAGACAAATCCGCCGCCGGCACACTGCGCCGCCACATGCACACACTGAAGGGCGGTGCGCGTATGACCGGTGCCATGCGTCTTGGCGAGCTGGCGCACACACTCGAATCGCAAACCGTCGACATGGAAAGTCTTGCCGTACCGGACGAGGTGAAGTTCGACGCGCTACAGGCCGGCCTCGATCGCTTCAGCAGCTCCATCGAACGCCTGCAAAAAGGCGAAGCCTACGAAGAAAGCGCCGAAGAAATCGCCGCCGCCCAGGCCGAGGCTGCGCACGAAGCTGCGCCGTTCTCCGTGCCGGTAGTCGGTGTGGCGGCCGATCCTGCTGCTGCTGGCCAGGCCATGTTGCGCGTGCGCGCCGAAGTGGTGGATAGGTTGGTGAACGACGCGGGTGAACTCGCCATCGCGCGCTCGCGTATCGAAAGCGAGTTGGTGGGCTTCAAGCAATCGTTGTCGGAATTGACCGAGAACGTTTCGCGCCTGCGCACCCAATTGCGCGAACTGGAAATCCAGGCCGAAACGCAAATGCAATCGAGCACAAATTTGCAGGGCGTATCGAATTTCGATCCGCTGGAACTCGACCGCTTTACCCGCATGCAGGAACTCACGCGCATCATGGCCGAGAGCGTGAACGACGTGGCCACGGTGCAGCAAACCTTGCTGCGCGGCCTCGATGAAACCGAAGCGGCGTTGTCGCACCAGTCGCGCTTGAATCGCGATTTGCAGCAGGAGTTGATGGGCGTGCGCACGGTGCCGCTGAACAATCTGTCCGACCGTTTTTACCGCCTCGTGCGCCAGACCGGCAAAGAGCTGGGCAAAAAAGCCAACCTCGAAATGCGCGGCACCCGCGTGGAGCTCGACCGCAGCGTGATCGAAAAAATCATCGCGCCATTTGAACATTTGCTGCGCAATGCCGTGACCCATGGCCTCGAAACGCCCGAAGCGCGGGTCAAGGTGGGCAAATCCGAAATCGGCGAAATCGTGCTCGAAGCAAAAAGTCAGGGCAACGACATATTGCTAACCTTGGCCGACGACGGCTCGGGATTGGATTTCGCGCGTATCCACGAGCGCGCCGTCGAAATGCATCTGCTCAAGCCGGGCCAGCGCGCCAGCGATGCCGAACTGACGCAACTGATTTTCCTGCCCGGGTTTTCTACCGCCAGCGAAGTGACGCAACTGGCCGGCCGTGGTGTCGGCATGGAAGTAGTGAAAAACGAAATCATGTCGCTAGGTGGCCGCATTGAAGTGGCGTCTGCGTCGGGGCGCGGCACCACCTTCACTATCACGCTGCCGCTCACGCTCGCCGTGACGCAGGCGCTCATGATCAACGCTGGTGGCCGCATGTTTGCCATTCCCGCCGTGATGGTTGAGAACGTGCAGGAAATCAAACAGGCCGATGTAGTCGACTTGTTTGCCAAAACACAAATCGAGTGGCAGGGCCGCATTTATCCGCTGCACATGTTGTCGGGCCTGCTCGGTGCCGCACCCAAGCCTTCGCCTGACGCCATCAAATATCCGTTGCTGTTTTTGAAAAGCGGCGTGCTGCAGGTGGCCGTGCTGGTGGATGAAATCGTCGGCAACCGCGAGATCGTGGTCAAAAACATTGGCCCGCAATTGGCGCGTCTGCCCGGCGTTTCCGGCGCAACCGTGATGGGTAACGGCAAAGTGGTGCTCATCATCAACCCTGTGGAATTGGCGCGGTGTCAGGCTGCACTCAACGCCAAACCGGAGGCAGCGCCGAAAATAGAAGTGCCCAAGCATGAACCGCGCGTGATGGTAGTCGATGATTCGCTCACGGTGCGCAAAATTACCAGCCGCCTCCTGGCGCGCGAGAATTACGAAGTGCTCACAGCCAAAGACGGCGTCGACGCGCTACAGCAATTGCAGGAGGTGATTCCCGACGTGATGTTGCTCGACATTGAAATGCCACGCATGGATGGCTTTGAACTCGCGCGCAACATACGCGCCGACAAAAAACTGGCAGGCATTCCCATCATCATGATCACCTCGCGCACCGCCGAAAAACATCGCAACTTCGCGCTCGAAATCGGCGTGAACGAATATCTGGGCAAGCCATATCAGGAAGACGAATTGCTGCGCCTCATCGCACGCTACGTCAAACACAGCGCAGCGCATACGCACTGATTCCATATCGCAACTGGCATAAATTATTCAATATAATCAATTAGTTACGTAATAATGCAACGTGACATCGATATTGCCATCGAATTGATTCTGCGCACGCAAACTGACCTCGCGCGATTTCCCAAACGATTAAAAGCCAATCGCTTCCGCGCCCATTCGCGACGCCTAGGCCAGTACAATCGCATCACCGACACGCTGCATCTGAATGAGCGCTACCTGCACGAACTCGACGATCACGGCGCGCGCGATTTACTCGACACGCTGATTCACGAACTGCTGCACGCGAACTCGTCGCTCATCAAACAAGTGCGCGATACGTTTTTTCATCATCAGGATATTTATGCTGAAGCGCATCGGAGAGCCGAAGTGTTGGTGGAAGAATTTTATGAAATGAGAAAAAAAGCACGCTAGTTTTTCGCGCAGGAAGTTAGAAATGACAGCCAGAAAAAACCCGGCGCGCGCCGGGTTTTTTAGTTGAATAAAATAACCACTCAATTCGGCGACCAGGTCACCCACCCCATTTGCCCTGTCAGCAAAACTATCAGGCCGAACGCAATGCGATACCAGGCAAAGATCGTAAAGTCATGTTTGCTTATATAACGCAGCAGGCCACGCACCACCAGAAACGCGCTCACGAAGGAGGCAATCAACCCCACCGCCCACATGCCGATGTCGTTCACATTGAGCAAATCGCGGTGCTTATACAAATCGTAAAACGTAGCAGCAGTGAGCGTGGGAATAGCCAGAAAAAAAGTAAACTCCGTCGCCGCCTTGCGCGACAAGCCGAACAGCAAACCACCGATGATAGTCGAACCAGAGCGTGACATGCCAGGTATCAGGGCAAATGTCTGAGCGAAGCCGATTTTGAGCGCATCCTTCCAATTCATGTCATCGACATGTTGCACGGTGATGACATGCTCACGCCGCTCGGCCCACAAAATTACCAGGCCGCCCACAATAAATGCCAGCGCAATCGGCACTGGCTTGAACAGCAAATGTTTTAGTTTGCTGCCAAATAACAAGCCAAGCACCGCCAGCGGCAAAAACGCTACCATCACATTGCGCGAGAGATTGGTCGATTCCGCATCGCGCATAAAACCGCGCAGCGCGCGCACAATGCGCGAACGATATTCCCAACATACCGCCAAAATCGCCGCGAACTGAATCACAATCAAAAACAAATCCGTGCGTTCGTCTTTCATGCCGAGCAACTGTGAAGCAATAACAAGATGCCCCGTGCTCGACACCGGCAGAAACTCGGTGAGACCTTCGACAATGCCGAGAATCAGCGCTTTTACCAACAGAACGAAATCCATACACATTCGCCTTGGACAGTTTATCTTGACGCGATTATACCCGCCCGCCCAGGCGGAATTTTATCCGGCTCTGAGGAAAGCATACCGAACTATGCGAAAACGCATAGGTATCAATGGTTAACCCGTGGGAAACTATTTCAACTTTGCTTGTTGGGGAAAGCATCGCTTTCTATACTCAACACACCTTCGGAGTTTTGTATCCGAAAAGCAATAACAAATCCGGTTACAAAATTTTTCAAGGAGTCCCGCATGTCACCCCTTATTCGCGCACGCAATTGGCTTGCACTCATCATAACGAGCATCGTGCTGGTCGCTTGCGGTGGGGGCGGGGGCGACACAGGGCCATCAGCCACGCTCACCGTGACGCCCGGTGCTTTGAGCTTTACCGGCTATGCGGGTAAAGCGTTGCCAAGCCCACAAGATGTGACGGTTGAAGGCCGTGGTCCACAAGGCGCCACTATCGTGGTTGACTTGTCGCCAGGCGCTACCCTTCCTTCATGGCTCAAAATTGATTTGGGCGCGGGCAGCGTCGATCGCTATTCCATCGTTAGCAATAATCTTGCACCGGGAAACTATTCCACCAGCATTCGTTACTCTGCGGTGGCAACTGACAAATCGATACTGACCTATAAAGACTTACCCGTTACTTTAACCATTAGGACGGGATTATCAGCCAGCCCGGCCGCTCTTCAATTCGACTACCTGCAAGGCGCGGCGCTTCCCGCTGCACAGTCGATTACTATCGGCGACGCTGGCCTTGCGTGGGTCGCATCAGCCAGCCAGAGCTGGGTGAAACTTGGCGCAACGAGCGGTACGGCGCCAAGCACTCTGGCAGTCAGCGTTGATCCGTCTGCTTTAATTGTTGGCATCAATACGGCATCCATTACTATAAACAGTGACGGCCAGGTTTCGATTGTCAATGTGTCAGTCACAGTTATTGCGCCGACATTCGTCGCGGATAAAACCAGCGTCTCGTTCGCGGGAATTTACGGCGTGCCATTTGCGCCTCAGACAATAAATCTCAGCAGCAACGTGCCATCGGGCGTAACCTGGCTTGCGACTTCGACTGCACCCTGGTTAGTGTTGAGCAAAACCACGGGTTCCACACCGGATGCGTTGCAGTTGAGCATCAACCCCCTCGCCGCGAATTTAACAACGGGTAATTACACCGCCACCGTTAATTTGATGGCAACCTATCAAAATAAACCCCTCGGCGCCAGTGTGAGTGTTTCACTTAACGGCACCTCACCTGCGTTCCAGTTGTCTTCTTCTGCGTTGAGTTTCAGCGGCATCAACGGCACAACGATTGCAGGCCAAGCCATAAATATAGACAGCAACGTTACTACGCCGGTGGCATGGAATGCCGTTACCAGCGCGCCATGGTTGATACTGAGCCAATCCACTGGCAGCACAAAAGATACATTGGGAATCAGCATTGCCCCATCGGCTTCTAAATTGGCAAGCGGGACTTATAGTGGGACGGTTACCCTCTCCGGCGCAATCGGCGGCGTACCGATGAGCAGCGTCATCAATATTGCACTCAACCTTACCAAGCCGACACTCTCTGTTACGCCTACGAGCATCATCCTCGGCGGCGCGGCCGGCCGCGATTTCAGCGCGCAACAAGTGTCCATGAAACTTAACACGGATTTCCCCTATGCCTGGACGACATTAGTCGGTGCCAACTGGTTGAATGCCAATGCTACATCTGGAACTGTCGGCCCTGTAGCGTCGTCGTTCTCGGTTACCCCTAACCGTACATTGCTCACAGGCGGTACGCATAGCACAGTCATAACGGTCATCGCGAATGTAAATGGCGATAGCATTACGCAAACTGTGCCCGTCAAATTCAATCTCGATGCGCACAAAATTATTGTGGCTGATAACGGCGTAGCCTTCTCCAGCACACCAACATGGTCGCGCGTCACGCGCACGGTGAAGGTGACCGACAACATGGGGCTGCCGACGAACTGGTCAGCAACATCCAATCAGAGTTGGCTCAGTGTGACTCCGGCGGGCACTGCTGACGGTAATCTGGTGCTCACCGCAAACCCTGCCGGCCTTGCACCCGACAAATTTTATGAAGCAACCGTTTCACTCACCTCAACCGATGCCACAGTAGAAAATCGCGAAACGATTCAAGTCGGTTTTTGGGTTGGGTCCACCACACCGACAAATAGTTTCAAGCTCGCCACTCAATATCTGGAAGTGAAAGCGGATCCCGTGCGGCCCTACGTCTATGCGCACAATGGCGGCGCGAGCATTGATGTCATTCACGTTTATACCGGCGCTACTATATTCACCATGCCATCTGTGGGAGCCCGGCTCGGTGACATGACCATCAGCCGCGATGGCAGCAAACTGTTTGTGGTTGATGCTACCAACTCGAAAATTATTCCAGTTGATCTCGCAACCCGCACCGCATTAACAAGTTGGCCGATGCTGCAAGCAGGACGTTTGGAATTCTCCCGCCCTAACGGCGTGAGCGTGATATTGGCTGGTGATGGTCGCGCTTATGATGCCTCTGGCCGAGTGCTCGGTAATGTGATGCCTTCAGGCGCTATCTATTCTGCAAGCCGTGACGGCAAATTCTTTTATAGCCTTAATATCGAATCGAGCCTCAGCACGTTGCTAGGATTCAGCATTGACTATACCGCCATGAATAGCGGAACCTTGCTGGTGAAAAATTTCGCTGTTGGCAGCAATGCGACGACGAATCCGTCAAACGGGCAGGACATCGCCGTCAGTGCCGACGGTCTCATAGTTTATTCGGCTAACAGTGATCCTTATGAGTTCCTCCAATACAATGCGACGGATTTGACTTCACGCGGTGCATTACCTGGCACCGCTAATCCCAACAACGTGCAGGTAGGATCAGATGGTCGCGTCTATGGCGCTGTTGCTAATTGGTACGCCCCTGCAGATGTGTGGTCATACGACGCGAACGGCGTTGCGCTGAAAAACTACAGGGTCGGCGGTTATGCCAAGACAATATTGCCACGACAACTCGTTATTTCCGGCGACGGGCTGATGATGATCGTGTTGACGAATGACCCGAGCTTTCAAATCATCCCAGTTGGGCCGTAACTTATTCGGCGTAAATATCCAATAAATTCAGCACAAATAAAAACGCCCTCGTATGAGGGCGTTTTTTATGAGGGTGTAAAAAAATAAGCCGGCTTGCGCCGGCTTGAATTTTTTTGCAAATGTTAATTACGTCACAGATTTACTAGCCAATATCACCGATAGTAAAGCCCTGCACATGATTGTGTGTGTGGAATTCAAAGCGGCAATGGCGATACCTTCCGATTACTTGGTTGTGCCGCTGCCTACTTTGACGACTGAACTTTTGATGGGGTTTGTTTGACCAGCAAAAGCTGAAAAGGATGCTGCGCTCAACATAACAACGAGAAGAATCGAAAGACGTTTCATTAAGTGCTCCCTGAATAAAGATTAAATGGATTCTGGTGCCTATCCGTTTGTTTTGTCATGATTTGTTATCATGTTTCAAACGGAACGGTTAAACTTGTTGGCGCAAGTTTAACCATGAAATTATCTTACACGATTGTAGGAATTTGCTGTTTTTTTTATACAGTAAACCCCTACTATTTTTGGTAGGGCGCAGCTTCCGTCAATTAGTGTAACCCATTGTTTATAATAATAATTTAATGTTTTAGCCCGAGGAATGCTGTTGCGCCGCAACAGCAAAACGAATGTAAACTCATGAACGCCCCCTCTTTTGAACTCGAACGGCAACTACAAGCCACCGCGGATTCCGCCCAGCGGCTGACGCTGCTGCTTGCCCTCGGCGCGGAGTTACAAGAGCTAGATCCTGAACGCGGCTACGCCTTCAGCAAAGAAGCTATCCCCATCGCGACGCAGTTACACGATGAGCATTCCCTTGCTCAGGCGGAGTTTCTCTGTGCGCAGAACCTTCGCGTAGTAGAGGGAGCGCTACAAGCCATTCCTTTATTTGAATCGGCCGCGAAAAGATTTAAAAACCTGGGCGAAACATCGCGCATGGCTTATGCGCTTTACTATCTCGGCGGTGCCTATGCCGTGGCAAATATGCTGGAACAAGGGCAGCAGCATATTTCGCACGCATCAGCATTATTTGATGCGCTGAATGATCGTTATGGACAGGCCAAAGTACTTCAGGGTAGTTCATTAACAATGTGTCGGGCCGGCCGATTTGAAGAAGCCATCGAGTTAACGCAAGCATCGATAAAAATTTACCGCGAGCTGCCCGAGCGCCAGGTAGATTTGGCGTATTCGCTCATCAATTTAGCCAGTCAATTGGGTGATAGAGGCTCTCCGAACGAGGGGGTTCCCTGTCTGGTTGAAGCGGCGCATATCGCCCGCTTGCTGAACAAGCCCAGATTGCTGGCCGTCGCCATGGGCGAGCTGGGCGCCGCTTACACGGCTTGCGGTGAAGTGGAGTCAGCAAGAAAACCGTTGAATGAATCGTTGGACATTGCCAAATCATTGAATGACAGTATTTCCATGACCTGGACCTATTTTCATCTCGCGATTTTGGAATTGGCGGTGCATCAGTATGACCATGCGGAAAGAAATTTTCTGATGGCCATTGAAATTGGCCAGCCGCAAAAACTGGATGACTGTATCGTCAAGTGCCAGGAAGGACTGATAAAAATTTACGAAACCCGTGGTGACAACAAGCGTGCTTTCAATCACCTCAAGACTTTTCATACACTGAAAACCAGGATCATGCAGGAAGCGTCGAGCCGCAGCCTGCAACAAATGCAAAGCACGATCGAGCTCGAGCTCGCCAAGAAACAAAAAATCATGCTTGAACAAGCCAATGAGCAACTCGAATCACGCGTGCGCGAACGCACGCTGGCCCTGTCGAGCACGGTAACGGCGCTGGAAAATGAAATTCACGAACGCAAAACCGCCGAAGAAAAAGTCCGCTACCTTGCCGAACGCGATCCGCTGACCAATTGCGCCAACCGTACTTTACTGTTTGAACATCTGCGAGAATCGCTGGCGCAAGCAAGCGGCAAGCACAGACAAGCCGCTGTGTTGTTTATTGACCTCGACCGCTTTAAGCAGATCAACGACAGCATGGGCCACTTTGCCGGCGACGCGGTGTTGCGCTCGGTTGCCGCGCGCCTGCAAGACATCATCAAGGGCGATGATTTGTTGAGCCGCTACGGCGGCGATGAGTTTGTCTGCGTGATTCCCGAATTGGCTTCGCGCGGCACGCTCAATGCGTTGATTAAAAAAATTCAAAAAGCCCTGAGCAAACCATTCATGGCCGGTGATGAAGAAGTCACGCTTTCGTGCAGTATCGGCGCGGCTTTGTATCCTGATCACGGCACCGAACCGGGGCAGTTGATTCAGCACGCCGACGTGGCGATGTACAGCATCAAGCAAACCGGGCGTAACAATTTTGCGCTATTCGATTTTGAAATGATCGAAACCGCCAACGAGCGTATGCAAATCGAACGTCGTTTGCGCGGCGCAATTCAGCGCAATGAATTTGTGTTGCATTACCAGCCTAAAGTTGAATTGGCGACCGGCCGCGTATCCGGTCTCGAAGCCTTGATCCGCTGGAACAGCGCCGATATGGGCCTCGTGCCGCCCGATAGATTTATTCCGATTGCGGAAGACTCGGGTCAGATTGTTGAAATCGGCCAATGGGTCATGGAAGAAGCATGCCGGCAAATTCGCGCATGGCGCGATGAAGGCATTCTTGACGTTCCCGTGGCAGTGAATTTGTCTGTGCGCCAGATGCGCGAAACCGGTTTGCTATACGAAGTGAAAAAGACCATGGCCGCAAACCGTATCGAAAGCGGCTGGCTCGAGTTTGAAATCACCGAAAGCATTTTAATGGAACAGCAGGATGAAGCCATCAAGCTGTTACAAAGCCTGCAAAATATCGGCGTACTGATTGCGCTTGATGATTTTGGTACGGGGTATTCCAATCTTTCATATCTGGAACATCTGCCCATCAACACCATCAAGATCGACCGTTCATTTATTGCCGGGATGTTAAAAAACCGCCGCGACAACGCCATCATCAAGGCAGTGATTTTGATGGGCCATTCGTTGGGGCATCAAATTGTGGCCGAGGGCGTTGAGTTGCAAGAACAAGTGGATGCCTTGAAACTGGCCGAGTGCGATCAGTTCCAGGGATTTCATTTCTGCCATCCCAAACCTGCTGCCGAGATTGCCGCGATGTTGCGCGGGTAAGACTTTGCGCATCATGGGTAACAAAAAAGCCGCTTGTTTCCAAGCGGCTTTTTTTATGCTGCAAAAATTTACTTTACCAGGCTGACCAATAAACCTTTGGCTGTGACATCAATGTCTTTGGGTTCCAGCGGAATGCCAAAGAAATTTAATTCACCAGGCTGAAATGTATGAATTTTGTATTCCTTCAATTTTTCCTGCGCGGCGAGGTTTGCGATTTTTTGCACTTGCCCGATAAGCGCTGATGAGAGACCGGGAATCTCCAGGTTCTCCAACCGTGGCTCCTTCAACAACACAGACCGCGTAGCCGCGTCGTAACCCAAGGCGCTGGAAATATTCAACTTGCCTGCGTAAGGCGTGCCAGTGAGCGGATTTTTGAACGAAGCCTCAATGCCGCTTAATACCCGCTTGGTTTCCGGTTGCATAGCCAACTGCGGGTTGGCAAATGTCACGTCAAAAATACCCAGATAATTTTTAGTAAAGGGAAATCCCTTTGCCAGCGTGTTTTGCAATTGACTCGGCGTGAGCGTGAGCGAGTTGGGCAACACCTGCTGCAAGCCGCCTGCACAAGCGCCAAGTAAGCTCGCAGATGAAACCAGCGCGAGCGTGAAAAATAATTTAACGCGACTAAGCATAAAATCCCCCCAAGGTATGTTTGAAAAAGTCATGACATCATAATTATGAACCCAGAAATAGCTGCCAGTGCAAATAATTGTGAAACGGCAGCTATACTGTTTTTAGCCACGCAGTTTGCACCGGCGCGAAACGGCGATCGCGAATATCGGGAGAGAACGATGAACAACACAACTTTAACCATCGATGGCGTCATCAAGCTCGAGCAGTTTTGGCCCAAAGGCAATTCAGACGCCGACACCACCAAACTGCAACTCACGGTGAGCAAGCAAAGTTTTCGCGTGCGCGAGCCTGGCGACCAACGCGCGCGGGTCACCCATGCGTACGAGGGCGCGGTCGTCCACGCGAGCGGCGGCGACAAACTGCTGATAAACAACAACGCGATCACCGTGCGCCTGCAACGCATTGATGCGCCGGAGTTGCACGCGCGGCCCAAATTTTTGCCGACGGATAAAAAGACCGGCGAATTCGGTTCGCTTGCCGGCACCGGCGTAGCAAAAGATTTTCGTCAACGGCAGGCGGAGACAGCCGTGGTGCGCCTGGCGAAATTTATCGAAGCGCGCGGCGGCAGCGAAGTGCCGTGCACGTTTACCACGCAGTTGGATCCGAAAAGCGGGCCCGGTGCGGCGATTGATGTGTATGGCCGCTTTGTCGGCGACCTCATGCTCAGCACCACTAATCTGAATTTGTGGGCGCTAGAGCAAGGACTGGCTGTCGTCGCGTTATATAACTCCATGCACGATTTTGAAATCGAAGAATCGCTCGCGTCGTGGCACAAAGGCCAGCGTGCGCGCGACGGCATTGTGCGGTTTTATCGCGCGACATTTGGAAAGTTTGACGCGTTGGAATTTCGCCATGCCGGATCGCGTGTCGTTAACGAAGCGGGCGGCCGATTTATTCACCCGAAATTTTTTCGCCGCCAATGCACATGGTGGGCCTATCATCAGGCGAAAAAATACTCGGGCAGCTTCGCCGATTTTTTACAGCGACAAGGCGAGAAGTGCCAGCATCTGGATGAGTTTCTCACCCTTCATCGCGCTGCGCCGAAGTACGCGCTGTACGACAAAGCCGCCGACGGCAACGGCATCGCGTGGCCGCCGGAAGCGTTTATTTTTCTGGAAGCAGACTCACTGGTGGAAAAAGTGCGCGGAACAAAACGCAGCAAAGTGACAAAATGGTAATGCGTGTAACTATTTGATTATATTCAATATTTTGTATTATTAGCGTTCTGCTAATTCAAACCAAAAGCGAAAGCATCATCGCGCAGGCTTTTTCTGCTTCACAAAATCACGCCGCCGGATCGTACATCTCGTGCTTCATCGTGTGTCGCTTGGCAATCAACTCTTCCACACTCGGCTCGTTGCGCATCGCGCGTGTCACCGCGAGTTTGGTCGCTTCGTAATTGGTGCGATACATATCTTTCAGATCGAGATTTTTATCGGTGAGGGTTTGCGGGTCGATCCACACCAGACTGATGATGCACAAATTATTCGCCTGATCGCGCGGCAAAATATTTTCAATCAGGCAATCGACAATGGCGTCTGCCGTGCCCGCCTGCACCACGCCGCCGAACAGTTCGATCATTTTGCTATTCTTGATGGTGACCTTGGGCACCATCATCGTTGCCGGCTTCACCATCTGGTTGCACGCGCGGATCGCGAACATGCGCGTATGGCCCGCCGTCTGCCCCATCATGTTGGCGAACGCCTGGCCCACCGGGCCGCTTACCTCGCCGATTAAAATTTCTGGCATCGCATCGGTAAACTGGCCGGGCTTGGCAAACACCGTGGCCTCGCCAGAACGGAATAGAATTTTTTCAGACATGATGGCTCCTGTTGTTGAGAGTGATGGATACAAACAGGCGTCAGTGTAACGGGGAGAAAAGCGATTGGCTAGGCTGTGGTTGATGTCATTCGTGCGCTCACACTTCGATAAACGCCATGCCAACAGGTCAAATCGATTCCGTTCATGGTGAGCTCGTCGAACCATGGGCGAAATCAATCACCGCATTTTCACTAACAACCGATTTGTCTTTGTAGGTCGGCAATCCCTTGCCGACGAATTGTTACATCAAAACCTGACTGGCTTAGCCATCCATCGGCAAAGGATTGCCGACCTACAAGAGCGCGTTGCGAGCGGGGATTGCGTAATTTGGGAGATAACAAAAAACATGGCCGGAAAACCGGCCATGATGGTGAAGCGCCAGGATGAAACCCGAATCAAATTTTCTCGCCTTTCATTTCCTGCTTGATCGTTTTCGCCATCTCATCAATTAACTGACTCATGATCGGCGTCATTTCCGTGCGCATCGACTCAGCCATTGCTTTAATGCGCAATTTAAAATCATCGGGCAACACCGGCTTCTTGCCGGCGAGCGCAGATTTCATTGCGTCAGCCAGAGTGTCGATATCGGCTTCGCTGATTTTGCCTTTGAAGATTTTTTCCGGATTCAATTTTTCGCCGAGCTGATCCATGGAAGAATTTTCATCGGCAGCCCGTGCAAGCGGTGCGCAAAGCAGCGCGGCGCTCAACAAAATAATTTTTGCGATTTTCAATTTTATCTCCAGTCGATTTAGTCACTATCAGTAGCCATCAAACGGTAAAACGCGCCGTTAGGTTTACGCACAACATAAATAAATATTGTTTATAATCAATTAGTTACATGCGACCACAAAATCCCTATAACAACGGCGAAGCCAGCCGCGCCACCGCATCAAACAACCGCTCACGGAACGGCGCGCGCGCGCCTTTGGCACGCACGATTTGCGATGAGGCGAGGTCACGCTGAAATTGCTTAGCGAGTTGCCCGTTCAGATGCGCGCCATAAGCGGTGGCGCACACTTCAAAGTTTAAGCGAAAACTGCGGTTATCAAAATTCGCCGTGCCAATCAGCGCGAAGTCATCATCGACCACCAAAGTTTTGGAATGCAACATGCGCGTGGTGAACTCAAACACATGCACGCCCGCGCGCAGTAACTCGTCGTAATAGGATCGCGCCGCCGCCGTCACAAACGCCGAGTCGCCTTTGCGCGGCACCAGTAATTTTACATCCACGCCGCGCAATGCGGCTGAAGTCAGCGCTAGCAGCGCCGCTTCGCCCGGAACAAAATACGGCGTAGTGAGCCACACGCGACTGCGCGCGCGCTCAATGGCGGCGATGTACGTGCGATGAATCGCCTCCCATTCGCTGTCGGGGCCGGATGGAATTATCTGCACCGCATATTGCCCCGACATTAACTCGGGCACCAGTTCCGCGCCGCCCAAAGTCTGGCCGGTTGAATACAACCAGTCTTCGATAAAAATCATTTGCAGCCAGCGCACTGCCGGGCCTTCGAGATGTAAATGCGTGTCGTGATAGGCATCGGGCTTGGTGCGTTCGTCTTCCGTGTCGGTGATGTTGATGCCGCCGGTAAACCCCACGCGCCCGTCGCACACCACTATTTTGCGGTGGGTGCGCATGTTCCACACAGGCCGCATGCGCAATCGGGTCGGATGGAAAAATGCGATTTCTGCGCCCGCTTCGCGCAAAGGTGCGAGAAATTTCGTGCCGAGTTTGCCCGCGCCCAACGCATCCACCAGCAAGCGTACTTGCACGCCGGCGCGCGCTTTTTCAATCAGCACATCGCGTAACGCCGTGCCGATTTTATCCGGCTCATAAATATAGTATTCCAGATGCACATGATGTTTCGCTGCGCGAATCGCCGAAAAAATCGTCTCGTAAGTCTGCGCGCCATCGACTAACAGATTCAATTCGTGGCAGGTCGAAACGGGAAAGTCCGTCGTCGCATGGCCCAAACGAATTTGCTGCGCGGCATGCACCGGCACATCGCCATTGAGTTGGTTTTTTAGATGGCTAATTTCGGCCACCGCATTTAACGACGCGCGTAGACGCATACGGCGCAAACGCTGCCGCTTCAAGCGCTGCGGCCCGAAAATAAAATAAATCAAAAACCCCACATAAGGCAAAAACGCCAACGACAAAATCCAACTCAAACTCGAAATCGGCGGACGCTTTTGCAGCACGATGACAATCGAGAGGCTGATGACATAGCCAATCCATAATGCGATGAGTGCCGCGATGAGAAAGTCGTTCATGGATTATTTTGTTTGGTGAATTCCGGTATGGGTGTCCATTGCAGCGCCAGGGCCACGTTGGGCAGTCGTGGTTTTTGCTGCAACCATCAGCGCAAGCGTTGACCCTGCAAACCAGCTTGTCACGCAAACTAAAAAGATTTTTTTGCTTTGCATTTTCTTATCGCATTAACCGGTTCAAATAAATCGACGCGGCTCGCGGCTGCCCTCTCGCAAGCAAGCGCTGGCACTAAACAGGCTGGCGGGAAAACCGATTGAATAACTTTTGCTTGTCCATATCCGCACCTCTATAAAGTAAAATAATTGTTTATAATCAATTAGTTACGATTTTCTATAAATCTCCGCGCCCATCTTAACAAACTCAATCGATTTTTGTTCCATGCCTTTTTGCAGCGCGGTTTGTTCGTCGAGATTTTGCGCGGCGGCGTAGTCGCGTACATCCTGCGTAATTTTCATGGAGCAGAAATGCGGGCCACACATAGAGCAGAAGTGCGCGAGCTTTGCGCCTTCTTGCGGCAAGGTTTCGTCGTGAAATTCTTTGGCTTTTTCCGGGTCGAGGCCTAAATTAAATTGGTCGTCCCATCTAAATTCGAAACGCGCTTTGGATAATGCGTTGTCGCGAATTTGCGCGCCGGGGTGGCCTTTGGCCAGGTCTGCCGCGTGGGCCGCGATTTTGTAGGCGATGATGCCTTCGCGCACGTCTTCTTTGTCCGGCAAGCCTAAATGTTCTTTCGGTGTGACGTAGCACAGCATCGCGGTGCCATACCAGCCGATCATTGCCGCGCCGATGGCACTGGTGATGTGATCGTAACCGGGCGCGATGTCGGTGGTGAGCGGGCCCAGCGTGTAGAACGGCGCTTCTTTGCAATATTTTAATTGCAGATCCATATTTTCTTTAATCAAATGCATCGGCACATGGCCGGGGCCTTCAATCATGGTTTGCACGTCGTGCTTCCAGGCGATGTCGGTGAGTTCGCCTAATGTTTTCAGTTCGCCGATTTGCGCGTCGTCGTTGGCATCGTAGATCGAGCCGGGGCGCAAGCCATCACCCAGACTGAAGGTGACGTCATAGGCTTTCATGATGTCGCAAATGTCTTCGAAGTGGGTGTAGAGAAAGTTTTCTTTGTGATGGGCGAGGCACCATTTGGCCAATATCGAGCCGCCGCGTGACACGATGCCGGTCATGCGTTTGGCCGTCATGGGGATGTATTGCAGGCGCACGCCGGCGTGGATGGTGAAGTAATCGACGCCTTGTTCCGCTTGCTCGATGAGTGTGTCGCGGAACATTTCCCAGGTGAGTTCTTCCGCCTTGCCATCGACTTTTTCCAGCGCCTGATAAATGGGCACGGTGCCAATGGGCACGGGCGAGTTGCGGATAATCCATTCGCGCGTTTCGTGGATATTTTTGCCCGTCGATAAATCCATCACCGTGTCGCCGCCCCAGCGGATGCCCCACACCATTTTTTCCACTTCTTCCGCAATGCCTGAACTCACCGCCGAGTTGCCGATGTTGGCGTTGATTTTCACCAGAAAATTGCGGCCGATGATCATCGGTTCCAACTCGGGGTGATTGATATTGGCGGTAATCACCGCGCGGCCGCGCGCGACTTCGCTGCGCACAAATTCTGGCGTGATGATTTTCGGCAGGTTCGCGCCAAAGGTTTCGCCCGCGTGTTGTTTGGTCAGCAACTCGGCCAAGCCTTCGCGTTTCTGGTTTTCGCGGATGGCGATGAATTCCATTTCCGGCGTGATGATGCCTTTGCGCGCGTAATGCATTTGCGTCACGTTCGCGCCGGCCTTCGCACGCAGCGGCGCGCGGGTGAGATTGAAGCGCATGTCGGCCAGCTTGGGGTCGTGGGCGCGTTGTTGTCCGTAACTGGAGCTGAGGCCGGAAAGTTGTTCCGTATCGCCGCGCGCAGCAATCCACGGCGCGCGAATATTCGGCAGTCCGGAACGGATGTCGATTTTGATATTCGGGTCGGTGTAAGGCCCGCTGGTGTCATAAACAACGATCGCCGGATTTTTTTCTACCATGCCGGGTTGGTTGTGCAACGGCGTATCCGATTGCGAAATTTCGCGCATGGGCACGCGAATGTCGGCGCGCGAGCCTTCGATGTAAACCTTGCGCGACATGGGAAAAGGCTTGATCGCGCCTTCATCTACTTGGGCCGCGTTTGCGATAAATTCGTGTTTGGCGTTCATGTGATGCTCCTTGAGTGAAGCGCAAGGAGCGGAGGCGGGTGTGCATCGCTTCCCTGCGCCGGCATTATCCGTATCAGGTTCAGAGGGTGTATCTCACCGAGCGATGCTGGAAGCCCTGCTTAAGTCCGATGTCGCTAGAGCTTAAGCAGGGCTTCCGAATTAACGCAGGGACCCCTAGCTAACGATTAAAATTATAGCAAATGTGGCATAATTGCTCTCACTAAATTTGTGAATAAATTCAAAGGTAACGCTGTGGGCGCAATGGATATCGAACAGGCACGTTTCAATATGGTGGAGCAGCAGATCCGCACCTGGGATGTGCTGGACACCAACGTTTTGGATTTGCTGTTTCAAGTGCATCGTGAAAAATATGTGCCGATTGCCTGCCGCGAGCTCGCGTTTGTGGATATGGAAATCCCCATCGGCCATGCAGAAACCATGCTGCAACCCAAGATGGAAGCGCGCATCGTGCAGGAACTTAGCATCAAAAAAACCGACAAGATTCTCGAAATCGGCAGCGGCAGCGGTTACATGACGGCGTTGTTGGCGAAATGTGGCGCGATGGTGCAATCCATCGAAATCGTTCCTGAATTGCACGAGATGGCCAAGCGCAACCTCGCTGCCGATTATGTTCACAACGTGCAGCTGGAAATCGGCGACGGCGCGCGCGGCTGGCAGCAAACCGCGCCTTACGACGTGATTGTGCTCACCGGCTCAACGCCAATACTCGCGCCGGAATGGTTGAAGCAACTGAATGCGGGCGGACGTTTGTTCGCGGTCGTAGGCGACGCGCCGGTGATGAAAGGCATGCTCTACACCGCTGGCGGCACGGGTGTAACGACAGCTGTGGAATTATTCGAGACGTGCATCAAGCCATTGACCAACGCGCCGCAGCCGGAGCGTTTCAAGTTTTGATTGCTCAGCTCGCGCCACGCGAGTTGGCGAATTGCTGCAAGATGCGCCCAAAGCCAGGCCGGCCTTGCTCGACGCGCGGGAACTTTGGGAATAGGAACATTGCCCTATTGCAGGTTCGCAGCCTATTCCCGTGAATGAGATTCCCGCCCGTTGGTTTAAGCTGAGAATGGATGCGTTCACGGTCGTGGTTTGTCATTGCGGCATGCGAAGTCTGCATTTGGCGGGTTATCTTGTTAACGCAGGGTTCAACTCTGTCTATAATTTATCAGGCGGCGTTAATCGTTAATCGTTAATCGTTAATCGCTGCGCGCGAGTGGTCAATATCGCGATGCCAACATACTGAACTGCCGTCACCAACAGTTAATCAAGAAACGGAAAAACAATGCAACCCAAACTGACTCTTTTCACCGCGCTCACTCTCGCTACCTTATCTATTCCCGCAAACGCCGCCGACCTGCTCCAATATTATCGCGAAGCCCAAGGGCAAGACGCCGCCTATGCGTCGGCCAAAGCGGCCTACAGCGCGGCGCAGGAGCGCATTCCCCAAGCCGAATCGCGCAACAACGTGCAGGCCAATTTTGGTGCCAGCGCTGCGCGCAACAACTCGCATCTGGATATTGGTGGCGTGCGCAATTTCAACACTTACGGCTACACACTGTCGCTGGCAAAATCGCTTTACCGTCCGGAAACCGATATTCAAGTTGAGCAGGCGAAACTCGGCGTGAGCCAGGCGGAAGCCGTGTATAAGCTGGCCGAAATGGACCTGTTGCAGCGCGTGTCGCAAGCGTATTTCGATGTGCTGCTGGCGCAGGACAACGTGGCTTTATCCAAGGCGCAAGAGACCGCCATCGCCGAACAACTTGCCCAGGCGAAACGCAATTTCGAAGTAGGCACGTCGACTATTGTCGATTCGCAAGAAGCACAGGCCCGCTATGACCTCGCTGTGGCAAAAGAAATTGCCGACCGTAACGATCAGGAAAACCGCCGCCGCATTCTCGCCCAATACATCGGCAAAATGCCCGACAGTGTGGCGCGCCTGAAAGAGCAAGTGCAGTTGCCCCTGCCGCAACCCAACAATATGGAAGAATGGGTCGGCATATCCGATAAACAAAATCTGCAATTGATCGTTCAGCGCGCCAATGCAGAGATCGCCAAAAAAGAAATCGACCGTTTGCGCCAGGGCTACAAGCCGACGGTCGATTTGGTCGGCAGTTTTAACGACAGCAACAACAGCTCCGGCTCCCCGTTGACGGGCGGCACCGGCACAAAAAATGCGCAAGTGGGTGTGCAACTCGCCGTGCCGTTGTGGACGGGCGGCCTCACGCAGTCGCGCGTACGCGAGGCCCTCGCCAATCAGGAGAAAACAAAATTCGATGTGGAAAACACGCGCCGCACCGTGGCCCAGCAAGCACAGCAAGCCTTCCTCGGCGTGACCAGCGGCGTGGCGCAAGTGAAGGCACTGGAGCAGTCATTGTCGTCGAGCGAGCTGGCGTTGAAATCCACCAAGCTCGGCCGCGAGGTCGGCGTGCGCACCGGCGTCGATGTGCTTAACGCGCAACAACAAGTCTTTCAGACCCGCCGCGATTTATACGCCGCGCGCTACAACGTGATCTTGAATGAATTGCGTTTGAAGCAAGCCAGCGGCGTGCTGTCGGAGAATGATCTGGGCGAAGTGAACAAGAGTTTGACAGAGTAAATAATTCAATATAATCAAATAGTTATAGAATCGCCGTGAATTGACTTCACGGCGATTTTTTTGGACGCGCTCGCATTGGTAGGTCGGCAATCATTTGCCAACACGCGATTACTTATTGATCCATGGTTTCATTTTATCGGCTGTCTGCAAGGGATTGCTAACCTACCAGACCGTTATTCCCGCCTTCGCAGGAATGACGAGCCAGTGAATGGTAGGTCAGGTTGTGGCGCGGTTTTTTGCACCGCCACCTGACAGCATCTCGGAAAATGCATCTCGACATTCATGTCAGGTAGCCTATCGGCAAACCTGACCTACGAATTCTTCCGTTTTGTACTCCGCGCGCCATTCAATTCCTTTTGCAGTGTTGCCGCTTCACACACAATGTAATCAAAAAAAGTTTGCGCTAACACCGATCATTTTTTTCCGGTCGGAAATACCCCATACCACGCGACGTGAATCGGAAAATTCTGCACATGGAGCACCGCGAGTTTGTCGGCCATGGCCTCGGCCCGATACAGGACGGCGCGATTTTGATTGGGAGTATTTTCGCGCGGCGTGATTACTTCAGCGTACTGACGATGACTTCCATCGTGCGTTCAGTCGCGCCGCGATGGGCTTCGCAAAAAG
>JAYTVC010000001.1:0-8696 GCA_043744215.1 Pseudomonadota bacterium | reverse complement strand
TGTACGACGCGCTGTATGATTTGATGGGCTACGAAAAAGTCGGCAAGTTGTTCGAACGCGGCGCCATTGAAATCGCGCCCCTCGCGTACATGCGCGGGCGCACGTTGAACCACTCTTTCATTATTCTCGACGAAGCGCAAAACACTACGCCGGAACAAATGAAAATGTTTTTGACGCGCATCGGTTTCGGCACCAAGGCCGTTATCACCGGCGACGTGACGCAAATCGATTTGGGCCGCGGACAAAAAAGTGGGCTCAATGAAGCGCGATTGGTGCTGCAAAATATTCGCGGCATTGCTTTCACTGTTTTTCAAAGCGAAGATGTCGTACGTCATCCACTGGTGCAACATATCGTGAATGCGTATGAAAAACACCAGGCGAAGAGCGAATAAATATTGAATATAATCAATATGTTACACATGTATACGGTTGTGCATATCAACTGCAAAGACACGATCTCCAAACCATTCGCACTGAGCCTGTCGACGTGTGAATGGTCATCACAACATGACCCATTTCGCAAAACAAAATAATAATTTCGTGAAGCCTGCTCTTTCCCTCACCATTCAATACGCCACCGAAAAATCTGCGCTGCCCACCCGTGCGCAATTCCGCCGCTGGGTGAAAGCTGCGCTTGAGCAAGCGGCGCACATTACCTTGCGCATTGTTGATGCAGATGAAGGCCGCACGCTCAACAAACAATTCCGCAAAAAAGATTACGCTACCAATGTGCTCACCTTTGTTTATGAGCACACCGAACCGTTAATTGGTGACATTGTTTTCGCCGCACCCGTCGTGGCCGATGAATCAAAACAGCAAAACAAAACCCTCGAAGCGCATTACGCTCATCTCACCATACACGGCGCACTGCATCTGCAAGGCTACGACCACGAAAAAATCCGCGACGCCAAAAAAATGGAAGCATTGGAAGTGGCGATTATGAAGAAGCTGGGATACGCCGATCCGTATCAAGGTATAGTGCGCCCATGAACCTCACCACCACGCAGCGAGCCAACGACCAGCAAACGCTCGACTGGAACGGCGTCATCGCCTTCATTGCCGTTGCCTTCGTCATCGCGTGGACGGTCGCATCACCGTTGTGGATCAGCGGCGCGGGCTTGCAAACTTTCTATGCGCCGTTCCTGATACCGTTGATCATGTTCGCGCCCGCTATCTCGGCATTCATTGTCGCGCGCTGGGTCAGCCCCGAAACCGATATCAAAACCGCCACCGGCCTTCGCATGGGCCCGGCAAAAATCTGGCCACGTTTTTGGTTGTTCAGTTGGTTTGGCATTCCCGCTTTGGTGCTCGCTTCGCTGGCCCTCAGCGCAGTCTTTGGTTTGTATCACGCCGATCTGGAAAATTTTTCCGGCCTGCAATCCATGTTGGAGCAAAGTGATGTTGGCAAAGCCCTGCTCAATAACGTATCGGTCAAAACCCTGGTCGCCCTGCAAATCGGCTTGTTGCTGGTTGCACCTATCATGAATGCCGTTTTCGCCTTCGGTGAAGAATGGGGCTGGCGCGGCTATCTGCTCGGCAAGCTATTGCCACTTGGCCAATGGCCCGCGCTGCTCATCAGCGGCGGCATCTGGGGTTTGTGGCATATGCCGATTATTTTGCTCGGCTACAACTATCCGCTGCATCCACACCTGGGTTGGCTCTACATGCTGATATTTTGCGTGCTGCTCGGCATCCTCTTCGGCTGGACGCGCCTTGCCACCGGCAGCGTGTGGCCCGCTGTTATCGCCCATGGTGCGCTCAACGGCTCTGCCGGTGCAGTGAATTTATTTATGGATAAAAATTACGTGGTAGACACAGCGCAAGCGGGCATCACGGGCTGGGTGGGCTGGCTGCTGATGGCTGGCATGATTATTTTTTTGGTGATGACCCGGCGCTTGCCGGTAAAAAATATACACTGACTATTTTTTGAACATTAAAAACAAGCATTTCCAAAATGAATTGACATGGGAACCGTTCCCTGTTTTAACAGAATAAAAATTCCCGACAAATTTTTTTACGCCATTCTCGATTGCGTATAAAATAGGCAGCTTTCCGCAAGGCTCTTATTGCTGCAATGCGCATCGGTCCCCACATTCTGAAAAACAATTTGATTGTCGCCCCCATGGCGGGCGTGACTGATCGGCCATTCCGTCAGTTGTGCAAACTAATGGGCGCGGGTATGGCGGTGTCGGAAATGGTGTCGAGCAACTCACTGCTATGGGGCTCGGAAAAAACCAAGCGGCGCGCCAATCACGAGGGGGAAGTTGACCCGATTTCGGTACAGATCGCCGGGGCTGATCCTGCCATGATGGCCGAAGCGGCCCGATACAATGTCGATCATGGTGCGCAGATTATCGATATCAACATGGGCTGCCCGGCGAAAAAAGTGTGCAATGTGATGGCAGGCTCAGCGCTGTTACAAGACGAACCATTGGTGAAACGGATTGTTGAGGCCGTGGTGAAAGCGGTCGATGTGCCTGTGACATTGAAAATTCGCACCGGCTGGGATAAAAATAATCGCAATGCGATCATGATTGCGCGCATAGCCGAAGATGCGGGCATTCAAGCGCTGGCGATGCATGGCCGCACGCGCGCCTGCCAATACACGGGCGATGCGGAATACGACACGATAGCAGCGGTAAAACAACGCATTAAAATTCCGCTCATTGCCAATGGCGACATCACCACGCCGGAAAAAGCCCAATACGTTTTGAAATATACCGGAGCAGATGCCGTGATGATCGGCCGCGCGGCGCAAGGCCGTCCGTGGATTTTCCGCGAGATTGAACATTTCCTGTTAACGGGCACCCACTTGCCGCCGCCGGAAGTAAGTGAGATTCGTCGCGTACTGGTTGCGCACATGCAAGACCTGCATCAATTTTATGGCGAGCATGCTGGCGTGAAAATTGCACGCAAACACATCTCCTGGTACACCAAGGGGCTGGTCGGCTCGGCATCGTTCCGCCATGGTATGAATCAGTTACAGACTGTGCAGGAACAGTACGATGCGATCGAACAATTTTTTGCCGAGCTTGCGGCAAACGATGATCGTTTGCGCTATGAACAACATGTAGAAACCAAAACAGAAGAATTAGCCGCATGATAAAAGATAAAGAAGTCAGGGAGAGTGAGCTATCGGCCAGCACGCGCCGTGTGCTCAAACAGTATTTCAAAGATTTGGATGGCGAGCGTTGCGGCGCAGTCTACGACATGGTGTTGGCGAGTGTCGAAAAACCGCTTATCGAAGTGGTGCTCGAACATGTGGATGGCAACCAGACGCGTGCGTCGGAGTTATTGGGCTTGAACCGCAATACGCTGAGAAAAAAAATGAATTTGTATGGCATTGAATAAAGCCGCGAAGCGCCTTTAGGTTTCCCCTCTTCAAGAAGGAAGCAGCAAAACAAAAGGCCGTATCAAGTAAATTAAATGCAACCCTCTTCTATCGCAAACCCATGACTCCTATCACTCGTGCCCTCATCAGCGTTTCCGACAAAACCGGCATTATCGAATTCGCCAAAGCCCTCAGCGAATTGAACATCGACATTCTTTCCACCGGCGGCACGGCCAAATTATTGGCGGACGCCGGCATCAAAGTCACCGAAGTGGCCGACTACACCGGCTTCCCCGAAATGCTGGATGGCCGCGTGAAAACGCTGCATCCAAAAGTGCATGGCGGTATTTTGGGTCGGCGCGATTTGCCCGAACATAGGGCGAAAATGCGCGAGCATAATATTCCGCCGATTGATTTAGTCGTCGTGAATTTGTATCCATTCAGCGCAACGATTGCGAAACCGAATTGCACATTGGAAGACGCGATTGAAAACATCGACATCGGTGGCCCGACCATGGTGCGCGCGGCAGCTAAGAATCATGCGCACGTTGCCATCGTTACAGATAACGCTGATTATATCAATATAATCAATGAGTTACGAAATAACCAAAAATCGCTTTCCGACGAGCGTCGCTTCGAGTTGGCGAAAAAAGCGTTCAGTCATACCGCCGCTTACGATGGATCTATCAGCAATTATTTAACCAGCGTTGATGCACACGGCAAAAAAAATGCTTTTCCCAATAAATTGAATCTGCAATTTCAAAAGGTGCAGGATTTGCGTTACGGCGAAAACCCGCACCAGGGCGCAGCGTTTTATGAAGAGCTGCCGGCCGTGCCTGGCTCGCTCGCCACGTTCAAACAACATCAGGGCAAAGAACTGTCATACAACAACATTGCCGATGCCGATGCGGCGTGGGAATGCGTAAAAACATTTGATATGGCGGCTTGCGTCATTATCAAACACGCCAATCCCTGTGGTGCAGCCATTGGCGACAACACGCTCGCGGCCTATCAACGAGCCTTTGCTACCGACCCAACCTCGGCCTTTGGCGGCATCATCGCCTTCAATCGTCCTGTGGATGTGGCGACGGCGCAGGAAGTCGCCAAGCAATTTGTTGAAGTGCTGATTGCGCCGGCGTTTGATGACGCGGCGTTAAAAGTGCTGTCGGCAAAAGTAAACATTCGCGTGCTGACGATCGATTTGGCCGACGGCACCAATGTGCATGACTACAAGCGCGTCGGCGGCGGATTTTTGGTGCAGACGCCGGATGCAAAAAATATTACCGTGGCCGAATTGAAAGTCGTCACCAAAGTGAAACCCACGCCCGCGCAACTGGAAGATTTGCTGTTTGCATTCCGCGTCGCCAAGTTTGTGAAATCCAACGCCATCGTTTTTTGCAACAAGGGCCAGACCCTCGGCATAGGCGCAGGGCAAATGAGCCGTGTGGACTCCACAAAGATCGCTGTCATCAAAGCGAAGAACGCGGGATTAAGTTTGGAAAATTCCGTCGCCGCCAGCGACGCGTTTTTCCCGTTCCGCGACGGTCTTGATGTGATCGCGGAAAACGGCGCGAAAGCCATTATTCAACCAGGCGGTAGTATGCGCGACGATGAAGTGATTGCGGCGGCAGATGAGCATGGCATTGCGATGGTGCTGACAGGCATCCGGCATTTCCGCCATTGAGTTTTTATAGGTCAGGTTGCGCGAAGCACGGCCTGACAATTGTTTGGCCATTAGCGAAATTGGGACAGCGTCATTCTGCGAAGTCCTTTGCGACGAAGCATCCGCTTGATACTTCGCTCCGCTCAGAATGACGAAAAGGGAAAATACAAAATGAAAATTCTGGTCATCGGTTCCGGCGGACGCGAACACGCAATGGCGTGGAAGATTGCGCAATCGCGTCGCGTATCAAAAGTCTTCGTCGCCCCCGGCAATGCGGGCACGGCGCTGGATAACCGGTTGACCAATATCGATATCACGGAAGTTGCCACACTGGTGGAGTTTGCCAGGCGCGAAGATATTTTCATGACCGTCGTCGGGCCGGAAGCGATGTTGGCCGCAGGCATTGTCGATGCGTTCCGCGCTGAAGGCCTGAAAATATTCGGCGCCACTAAAGCCGCTGCACAATTGGAAAGCTCAAAAGATTTTGCCAAACGCTTTATGAAGCGCCACGGCATTCCTACTTCCGCATACGAAACATTCACCGAAGCGCAGGAAGCCCACGCCTATGTCGATGCGCAAGGCGTACCGATTGTCATCAAGGCCGACGGACTCGCGGCGGGCAAGGGCGTCGTGGTCGCTACCACGCTGGAAGAAGCGCACAAGGCCATCGACATGATGCTGGCCGACAACAAACTCGGCGCCGCCGGCGCGCGCGTGGTGATCGAAGAATTTATGATGGGCGAAGAAGCGAGCTTTATCGTTATGGCCGACGGCAAACATGTGCTGCCGTTGGCGACATCGCAAGACCACAAGCGTCTCAACGATAATGATCAGGGCCCCAACACCGGCGGCATGGGCGCGTATTCGCCTGCGCCGATTGTCACGCCCGACATCCACGCCCGCGTGATGCGTGAAATTATTTTGCCTACCGTGCACGGCATGGCGGAAGACGGCATCGTCTATACCGGATTTTTATACGCGGGCTTGATGATCGACGCACAAGGCAATTCGCGCGTAGTAGAATTCAATTGCCGTTTGGGTGATCCGGAAACGCAACCGATCATGATGCGATTGAAAACGGATTTCACTTTTATGCTTGAGCGCGCCATCGACGGCACGTTAAACCGTTGCGAAGCGGAGTGGGACCGGCGCACCGCCCTTGGCGTCGTCATCGCCGCCAGTGGCTACCCCGACCATCCACGTAAGGGCGATGTGATCAGTGGCTTGCCGAAGGGCAGCGATGAGGCGCAAGTGTTCCACGCCGGCACCAAATTCGACGAAAAAAACGTGGTCACCAACGGTGGCCGCGTGTTGTGCGTAACGGCGCTAGGCGTCAATGTGCGACAGGCCAAACAATTTGCCTACGAATTGGCCGAACCGATCCGCTTCGATGGGATGCATATGCGTCGCGACATCGGCTGGCGCGCCATGCCGGGAGCGAAGAAGGGTTAAGGTTTTTTGCTGTATAGGATTCATTTGTCTTTTTTAAATGGGTCTTTCTTAAATTTGTCTTTCTTAAATTTGAACCGCTCAGTTGCAAACCCTCACCTCTACCCAAATCAAAACTATCCGCGCCCATCTCAAACATGGCGTGATTGCCTATGCCACGGCGTCTTGTTTTGGCTTTGGCTGTGACCCAAAAAAATTCATTATAATCAATAAGTTACTTAAAATAAAAAATCGCCCTCGCAGCAAAGGTTTAATCATCGTTGCCGATAAATTGACACGACTCGCGCCCTTCATCGCACCGTTAAACCAGGAAGAAAAAATGCGCGCACAAAAAAAATGGCCCGGCCCGCACACCTGGTTGATGCGCGCGTCGCGCAAAACTTCTCCCGCGTTGCGCGGTCATCACCCTAAGATCGCCGTGCGCGTTGACGCGCATCCCGATACGGTAAGATTATGCAAAGCACTGGGCATGGCATTGGTTTCCACCAGTGCAAATGTGACGGGCCAGCGTCCGCTGAAAACGTATCGCGAATGTGTGCGCCGCTTCGGTAAGCGTGTGATGGTGATTCCAGGCCGCATTGGCCGCAGTAAAACTCCTTCGACGATCCAGGATTTTGAGTCGGCAAAACTTGTGCGAAAATAAATGATGCATAGCGATCAAGTTAAAATGTATCTCACCGGCCTGCAAAATAAAATTATCGCGGCGCTCGAAGCCGTCGATGGAAAAAGATTCTCGCGTGACGAATGGATGCGCAGCGAAGGTGGCGGCGGCCTCAGCGCCATGCTCGAAGACGGCAATGTATTTGAGCGTGCGGGCGTGGGCATGTCACACGTGTTCGGCGACAAAATGCCGCCATCGGCTACGGCCCATCGGCCCGAATTGGCAGGCAGAAGCTGGGAAGCCATCGGTGTGTCGCTCGTGCTACATCCGCGCAATCCTTATGTGCCCACCGTACATATGAATGTGCGCTTTTTTAATGCTAAAAAATCCGGCGAGGCCGATGTGTTCTGGTTCGGCGGCGGCATGGACCTCACGCCTTATTATGGTTTTGAACAGGACGCGGAACATTTTCACCGCACCTGCAAGTTGGCGCTGGAGCCATTCGGCGACGCGACCTACCCGCGTTTCAAAAAATGGTGCGACGACTATTTTTATTTGAAGCACCGCAAAGAGCCGCGTGGCATCGGCGGCATATTTTTCGACGACTTCAATGAAATAAATTTCGATAACAGTTTTGGTTTGATGCGATCCGTTGGCGATCATTTTCTCGACGCCTATTTGCCCATTCTCAATCGCCGCAAAGACACAAGCTATGGCGAACGCGAACGTGATTTCCAGGCCTATCGACGCGGACGCTACGTGGAATTTAATTTAGTCTGGGATCGCGGCACGCTGTTCGGCCTGCAATCGGGCGGGCGCACCGAATCGATTTTGATGTCGCTACCGCCAATCGTGAAATGGCGCTATGACTGGAAACCCGAAGCGGGCAGCGCGGAAGAAAAACTGTATACGGATTTTTTAATCGGTCGGGATTGGGTTTGATAGAATTTTTTTTGGGGTAGCTTAAATTTTTTACTGCGTCATTACCGCGAAAGCGGGAATCCATTTGCCAAAACAAAAAAGCATTTTAACAATGCTTTCGTTGACGTCGCTTTTCGTTGGTTACTTTTTTGGCGAAGCAAAAAAGTGAATGCCGCCGGGGGGCACCGTTCCTCGGGACGCGCAGCGCAGGGGCGGGAACGGTGCCTAGTGTGGCCGCATGACAAAATTATAACGGTGCCCCGGTGGCCGCTCCCGCAAACAGCCCCCATTAAAATTATAAGCGCGGGTAACGGGTCGGGGCCACCACCCCGGCAATGTATTGAAGACCGCTGAAGCTCAAAGCTCCGCGTCAGGTAACGGCGCAAAAAACCGCGCCGCAACCTGACCTACAAAGGCTTGCCCCCCGGCAGTGTATTGAAGACCGCTGAAGCTCAAAGCTCCGCGTCAGGTAACGGCGCAAAAACCGCGCCGCAACCTGACCTACAAAGGCTCGTTAGGCGCAATCCTGTTTGGGGGAGGGGATTTCGCTCTTCGATTTTTGATTTCGCGCGATAAAAAAATTGCTAATAGATAAGTCGCAGAATGGCGCAAGCATTCATTCAAACTTCCTTGTACGCCAACTGCACCGCCTCCGCCCCATGTTTTTTTTCCAGCCGCCGCACGGTGAAATGCCCGCGCGCCATATCCTGAAAGTGGTCGATAAAAATACT